>NZ_JBITUW010000003.1:23800-87644 GCF_044542635.1 Psychrobacter sp. NPDC077938 | reverse complement strand
CCTAACGGTCGTGATCACCGCGCAGCCAAGTCATGGCAGTCTAAGCGCACAAGCAGATGGCAGCTATGTCTACCGTGCTGATGAGAACTATCATGGCACAGACCGCATTCGCTACTACGTTACTGACGGTGAGTTGCAATCAGCCGAGCGTATGATTGAGCTAACGATTACGCCTGTCAATGACGCACCAGTACTCACCGGACAAGCATTGACGGTAGCAGAAGATACTGCATTAATTATTAATCCTCTACTATCAGCCAGTGATGTGGATGGTGATAACTTAACCACTGTCATTACCAAGCAGCCCGAACATGGCACCTTAGTTAAACAGGCTGATGGCAGCTATATTTATCGTGGTCATGAGAACTATCATGGCGCGGACAGTATCAGCTATTACGTGACTGATGGTGAGCTACAATCAGCAGAGCAAGTTATTGAACTAGCCATTACGCCAGTGAATGATTCGCCAGTAGCGAGTGATAGCTTAGTAACTGGTATTGAAGACACGAGTTATCTATTTGACTGGTCAGACTTTGCCATGAGCGATGTAGAGGGTGACCGTCTGACGTTACGCATTGTTGAGCTACCACACTTAGGTGCGATTCAGCAGCGATTGGCTGATGGAAGCTGGACAGCAGTATTAGCAGGCGCTATATTCGACCAGCGTGACATCGATGCAGGAATACTGCGCTTTGTTCCATTACATAATCAGTCAGGTGGTGCAGGCTACACCGCAGCGGGTTACGGTGATCAGCAGCAGCACTATACGGCTATAGGCTTCGTTGTGAATGACGGTCAGTTAGACAGTCAAATGGGAACGGTAACTATTGATATTGATGCGCTTACGGATGCGCCTATACTAAGTGCCACACCGAAACCGTCGACATCGAATGTATTTGCCACCGACTTTGAGGGAATTGCTAATAACAATACCAGCTCCACCTTATTGGTACAAGACATGCTAGATGGTTGGCAGTTGATTAAGCAAAACCCTAGATACTGGCAGCAGTGGAAAGAGCTATTTAAGCAAGGCAAGTTGCCTTATGGTAATGATGGCTTTGAGATATGGCATAACGGCGATGTCATGGTTGACAAATGGAATGTCGGACATCGTGTGAGTGCGAGCGACAATGGCGATGCAACTGGAGTAAGTAATACCAGTTGGCTAGAGCTAAATGACGCGACCAAACACAGTAGCCAAACGTTAGGCTTAGAGCGTGAGATCCAAACGGTAGAGGGCGCTGAGTATCAGCTTAGCTTTGACTATGCAGGTCGCAACGGATTTGATGAGCGCTACACAGGGATAAGTGTCTATCTGGGTACGACACTGCTTAAGCAATATAGTGCCACGAGTGCTAGAGACGCATTAGATTGGCATACTGTTGATGTCGATTTTGTTGGATCTGGTCGTGCCGAGATGCTACGTATTGTCATAGACAGTGATGTCAATCACCCGCACGGTAGAGGCGCGATGATAGACAATATTGCGCTGGATAAAGTGGTCAATACTTATAAAGAAGATCAGCCTATTGCCCTAAGCAGTATCCAAGCGGCTCTGATGGATACGGATGGTTCAGAGGTGCTGACATTGACGTTAGCAGGTCTGCCTATCGGCACGCACTTGAGCGATGGCACTCATAGCTGGTCAGTGACAGCAGACTCGCCTATTGATATTACAACATGGCAGTTGGATAACTTACAGCTTACGCCGCCATCTGGGTTCAGTGGCGACATGGTTGCTACTGTGGTTGCTACCAGCACAGAGCTGAGTACCAGCGCTTCAGCCACGCAGACGTTGATGTTACCAATATCAGTAGATGCAGTAGCGAATAAACCAATCATTGAGCTGGTGGAGCGTGATATCCCAACTCGCCAAGTCGTTCATACCGATTTTGAAAACGTCATCAACTGGCATCGTGGTAGTGATAAGCGCTACTGGTTTAATAGTGGTGCGGCAGGTGGCGATGTCTGGCAGGGTAGTTATCCGAGATTTGGTAAAAAGATAGGCTTTGAGTTCTTTAGTCGCGGTGATACGATGATGACCGGTGCTGGAAATACGGTTCGTTTAAATGCGTCACCGCAAGGCGATCATTGGCTGATGCTACATGATGGTCGAGCCGTCACTGGTCAGGCCAAATATCATCAATTGCTAGGTATCCATAAGGACATAGCGACTATAGAGGATGTGGTCTATACCTTAAGCTTCGATTATGCTGCTATGCTTGATCTTAGCGCTGATGAGCTCAGCCGTATCGAAATCTACGCAGGAGATAAGTTACTTGCCAGTCATCAAGGGGTTAGCCATGATAACTTAGACTGGACGCATCTAAGCTATGACTTCGTGGGTACGGGTCATACCACCACGATTAGCATTGTATTAGATGGTGTTGCACTAGGAGATAAGGCGCTTAAGGGCCGTATGGCTATGATAGACAATCTATCAGTAGTAGAGACGTTGACAGCGCGCATCGATGATCAAGGTGCTCACTTGTATGCTCTAGCAGGTGTATCAACACCATTACCGCTTATAAATATCAGTAGTAGCGATAAAGATGGTAGTGAAGCGTATTCATTACAAATCGTTGTGCCTTATGGCGTGACCATCAGTGATGGTACGTATAGCATTACTAATCCATACCGTAATTCTATCACTATGGACTTGACGGGCATGGATTTAAGTAAGTTGACACTTCAAACTCCAAATCATTACTGTGGTGACATGTCGCTAACTCTGATAGCGAAAAGCCGCGAAATCAATAACGGTAGTGAAGCTATGAGTAGCTATGATATCAAGGTCATGGTACTACAAGGGGAGTCTGCTATTGTTAATAACGCTTACGTCACAAATACGCTGTCCTCATCAAGCGTACAACACGAGGCTGATATCAATAATAAAGTAGCTACTCCAGTACTGAACGTTAGGAACAAGCAAACCTCTCCTCATTCCAGTGCGCCAGTATGTAATGAGCGATCAGGTAAAATAGACATCACTGTCGCAGCTCAGCCTGTACGTGTTGATGGCTTCGATGCCACAGACGACTGGCTTACGAACATGGAGTCAAAGGCACAGAAGAAGTGGCGCGTTTAAAACGAAGATAATGCTTAACATTGAAGACGCTATGCGGCAGCTTTGAGTTTGTTTTCTGAGACAACAAAGCTGTCCAGTAGTACGATACGTAAAATAAACATATAAAGGACAACACATGAGCTTTAACGGAATATTCGTATGGGATGCCAAGAACGGCAAACCGACCAGCTATAGTGACGCGCAGGACATGGAAAAGCATATATAACATAATGTGCCACAAGAGATCAATCTTGCTTTTATAGAAGGTTAGAAAGAGAACATTGAGTTTTGGTCTTAGACTTTACCTGATACTTATCAAAAGGCCTTTGCTGACTCTTATGATCAAATAATAGAGTACTTAGCGACTTTAGATATTAATGCTATTTTAGCAAGAAAGATAATAATCCTATTCTAGTTATTTAATTAAGTGCGTTTTGATTAAATATATCCTGTATTAGGCACGTATCTAAGTGAATATATTAAACCTTCTACATAAGACGTTGCTAAGCATTAAAGCTTTGCTCACAAAGCTAACCAATGATTTGGTACTTTTTTTACAGGAGATTTATGATCCGATTGATAGATTTTACTAGGTGCCAGGAATAAGGGATTAAATTTACTGCAACCAATAGTTAATTTATATTAGAATGTCGCCATCAACAAAAGTTGTATGAATAACTATGAACGTCAAAACTAAATCACCGCAGGCAAAGGCCATACTCTTATTACTGGCTTGTTGTATGGCAGTGCCCGCACATACTTCTACTGGCGAATCATCACCCACTCTAGCGCAGCTTCAACAAGCAGCAGTTCAGCGCAATCCTGAATTAGCAGTGCAAAGAGCTGCACAAGAAGTGGCGGGAGCGGAAGTAGACATTGCTAAGAGAGAATGGTTACCCTCTGTTTCTGCTAATATTGACAAATCTTATGGTAGAGGGTCTGGTAGCTTTTCTGATACCAGAGTCTCCAATAGACGCATCAATGATGCTGGAAAAGTTGGATTTAGTATCTCCCAAAACCTATACGATCCCATCTTGAACATCAATATAGATCAGGCAAATCTGAGTGCAAAGTCAACTGATTTTGCTATTGACCAAACGTATGATGAGCTGACCAATCGTATAGTCTCACTATTTTTAGACATTCTTGCCACACAATCTGAGATGGTTCTTTTGGAAGGTCAGCAAGTTGCTGTCAATGAGCAAAGAAAACAAGCACAGCTAAGCTTTGAAGTAGGGACAGTGTCTATCACTGATGTACGTGAAGCCGAGGCTAAGCATGATCGCATTGCTGCGCAACTATTCGCATTGAAATGGCAAATGCAAGCAAAACAAGCAGAGCTTACAACCTTGAGCGGGGCTAAAATTGAGCCTAGTGCGTATGCATCAAGTATTCAGGCACTACCAGATGTTGCTGAAGAAGATCTTACCTTATGGCTTGCTGCTATGGGTAGTCAAAATAGCTTATTGAAACAGTCTGTTATTGATTATCAAATCGCTACACTCGAAAAAAACAAATTGCAATATAAGCACTATCCAAAAGTGCAGTTGGTTGTGGAAAACAACCGTAACCTAGGTGCTTGGTCTAGTGAAGGGCAAGAGGATTACACCAATAGTAAGTGGGACTGGAGCGCAGGCGTGCAGGTTCAGTTTGGCTTATTCAACACGAACACTAGCAATGCCCAAACGACTAAAGTGCTAGCAACTCAAAATCAGCGTTTTGAGACTATACGCGCATCTCAAGAGCGTTTGAATATAGAGATGCAACAAACTTTTTACCAAATATTAGCGTCTATTGCTGAATACCAAGGGCTAAACAAAGCCAGTGAATCAGCAGAGACAGCATTGCTAGCAAACATGCTGGGTTATCAAGTTGGTATGCGTATTAATGCCGATGTATTGGATGCCCAATCAAAGATATATGAAGTCAATAGAGATCGACTAGTAGCATGGTCTAACAGCTGGCGTAACTATATTAAGCTGAATCAATTGGCAGGTACACTGACAGTGGATCAATTGACTCAAATGGATGACATATTGCGCCAAACTGTAGAAAATAGTAGCGAGCTTGAGAAAATAAATGAATAGTAATCAAGAATCAGCCGTACCTTTACCAGATCTCTTATCAAATTGGCTCAAACGTACTCAAGTCTCAGGACTAGATATTGTAGCGGTAGCGACTCATAAACTACCGCAAGCAGGTAGTTTGGATTTCATTGATGTGTCGACAATGAGTGCATCAATATTCTCTCAACGCCCTAAAAGAACATCAGCATTATTAGCATCATTGAAATCCAAAGTACCTTTGGAGGAAGAGAGTAGCAGTGATACGAAAGTAGAAAGTACGTTGGATGATCTAAATTCAACACTACGGCAAGCGTGGAAATCTCACATTGAGATTATTAGTAATGATCAACCTCTCAAAGTACAACGTATAGATGAGTTAGTATTAATAAGCTGTTTGGTAACACAATCATCAGAAGGAATAGCGTGTATAGGTTGTGTGGTGGCACCACCATTTAACGATCATATGTTAGATACACTACAGCTAAGCTTAGGATGGTTATTCTTTGGCTTTATACGCAGTCAATTTGGTGAAGGAGAGCGTGCTAAGCGGTTACTTGAAATAACGAGTGATGTATTGTCTCAGTCAGATGCTCAGTCAGCGGCTCAAGAGTGGGTGAACCTTACCAAACAATGGGCAACTGATTTAGGAGGTGATGGCTTAGGTTTTAGCCTATTTAAAGTAAAGAATTATAGTCCTAAATGGTGGGTATCTGCTAACGTATCTTGGGCAGTAAAAGGATCGCCAATGATGCAAGCTGCACTTGAACTTGCTTCCATTGCTATTACCGAGTGTCAGGTACAACAAAATAAACTATGGTGGGCATATCCGATGCACTACCGTGGTCATGTATCGGCAGTATTGGTGGTACAGCAAAGCGATCATGCTGACCCCTTGAATGACAACCTAAAAACGATGTTACAAGCCAATGCTGATTTTATCGAACCGGTTTTTAGACGATGGCAACAGTCTGAGCAAAATTTAGTCGCTCACAGCTATCGAACATCCTCGGGTTTTTTGGAGAGGCTCGTCGGAAAAGGCTATTTGGCGTATAAGTTTTTAGGTTTTATACTAATCCTATCGATACTAGCAGTAACGTTGATTCCTGTTGAAAAAATTATCAATGCACCATTATATTTAGAAGGTGAACAGCGTTATACCATTACAACGCCTCAACAAGGCTACATTACTGAGGTGTTAGCTCGCCCTGGTGATACAGTAAGAGTCGGTCAGACATTAGCAAAGCTTGAAGACAAGGACCTCAAGATAGAAACAGCGGAGCTGGCTAGTCAGCTAGAGCAGGCTGAAGGTCAGTTTCGACAATCTATGGCAGCGCTAGATGCGGCTGCTAGTGGACTTGCTGTGAACCAAAAACAGCAAGTCCAGTCAAAGCTTGATTTGGTTAATGAAAAAATCGCGCGAACCAATATAAAATCTCCTATTTCAGGCGTGGTAGTGAGTGGAGACTGGCAACAAAAAGTAGGTACACCAGTAGAAGTCGGTTCAGAGCTTTTTCAGGTGGCAGATGTCTCAAGTTATCGGGTAATTATGCATATACCAGATAAAGATATGAGTGAGTTAAAGGTAGGGCAAACAGGGAAAATGAAACTGACTAGCTTACCTGAGCAGACTTATGAATTTACTGTTACTAGATTGACAGCAGTTGCAGAAGTTAAAGATGGAGAAAATGGTTTTGTAGTCGAAGCAAGATTGAATAAGACGCCTATCCAGATCAATCCAGGCATGCAAGGGGTTGGTAAAGTTATAGTGGGTGAAACCAATTTGGTTAGCAGCTGGACTAAGTCATTAATAGATTGGATACGACTGAAAGCTTGGTCAATCTGGTAGGATAGCCGCTTACTTATGCAAACCTTATTTTCAGAACATTGGCATCTGGTCAAACACGTAAAACCAAAACTAAGAGAAGCCGTAGATGTCTTTCCTCGACGCCTTCGAGGTAGGTCATGGATATTTTTACATGACCAAGCCACTCAAAAGTTTTTGAGACTAACTCCTGAAGCGTGGATGATCATTAAGCTCATGAATGGCCGAAAGGACCTAGAGGCTATCTGGGAAGAGAGCTGTCTGGAGCAGCAACAATTGCAGCAAAATCAGCGATTTTATAATGATAGCTCAGAAGTCATCAGTCAGAATGATCTAGTGGGTTTACTAGGGCAGTTATATAGCAATGACATGCTACAAACCCAGATGTCAGCAGACTCTACTGAAATTGTGAAGCGATATCGTAAACAAAAATTTCAGGCATTTAAACAATCTTTTTTAAATCCAATAAGTATCAAAATACCTCTATGGTATCCAGATCAATGGTTCAGTCGTCAAACTGCGACCGCCTTGCGCATTTATACTTGGACCTTTTTCGTTTGCTGGTTGGCGGTTATTGTACCTGCTATGTTTTTGGTAACCTCACATTGGGAAGCACTTACTGCCAATCTGTCCGATAGAATTTTATCCACATCGAATTTGTTTATTTTATGGTGCACCTATCCTATAGTTAAAGCGGTTCATGAATGGGCACATGGAATGGCAGTCAAGGCATGGGGCGGGGTAGTACGCGAAATAGGGCTTATGCTAATCATTTTTATGCCAGTGCCTTATGTAGACGCAACCTATTCTTATCGATTTACCTCTAAATGGGTCAGAGCATTAGTTGCGGCGACGGGTGTAATGGCGGAGTTGTTTTTAGGAGCCCTCGCCTTATTTGTGTGGTTAAACGTCGAGTCAGGATTGGTAAGAGCCTTTGCTTTTAATGTTATTTTCATTGCAGGTGTTTCAAGTCTACTGGTCAATGGCAATCCATTGATGCGTTACGATGGATACTATGTTTTGACAGATTTAGTTGAGATCCCCAACTTATCACAGAGGGCTAAAAATTACTGGATTTACCTATCAGATCGCTATATGTTTGGCGCAAAGGATGCCAAGCCTCCTATGGGCTATGACAAAGAGCGTTTATGGTTGTTTGTATATGGCTTTATCGCTCCAATTTATAGGGTGTTCATCATATTTACGTTGATATGGTTCGTCGCTCAAAAGTATTTCTTTGTTGGCATTCTTATGGCAGCTGTATCTGCTTGGATGTCTTTTGGTTTGCCCATATATAAGGGAGTTAAGCACATCTATAAAGGTAACTCTCTTATTAAAAAAAGGGTGCAAGCGAAACAACGTTTTTATCTTTTTTTAGTATTAATAATTCTTTTACTGACCGTTGTTCCTTTTCCCTTTTATAGTGTTCAACAAGGTATCGCTTGGTTGCCTGAAAGCAACATTATAAGAGCAAATACTAATGGAACGATAGAATCTGCCGATATATCAGCCAGTAATCATATCAATAAATCAGAACGAATTGTATTGCTGAGTAATCGTGAACTCACACAGCAACTTGAAAACATTCAGCAAGAAATATTGGCGCTAACTTTAAAGATGAGGCAAGCACAATCTACTGATATTCAAAGCTTTTATGCTCTAAAATCTAAGTATGATGCATTGGAAAAACAAGAACAGATCTTAAAAAAAGAGGTTAATGCTTTAGAAGTATTGTCTCCTATTAAGGGGGTATGGTATCCAAAGTCTATTGATAAAATGATTGGAACGTATCTTAAGAAAGGCGATGTTTTAGGATATGTAGCACCTAAACAAACTCAAACTATCAGGATGGTCGTTGAGCAAGATGTCATGAACCTTATACAAGAACGTTTAAAAAATATTGAAATTAAATCTACTACTGACTTAGGGAAAAGTTATGATGCAATAATTGTACGTCGAACTCCTAAAGCTGCATTTGAGCTTCCATCGGCTGCTTTAGGGATTAATGCGGGTGGTAATATTATTGTGGACCCTAGTGATACTAGTGGCAAAAAATCAGTAGATCGAGTGTTCGATTTAGAGTTATTGGTAAATCAAGATCAGCTTCTAAAACAAGAGCAACCTTTAGGCTTTAACGATCGAGTTTACGTTCGTTTTGATATGGGCTATATGCCCTTAGGCTGGCAGTGGATGATTAAAGGCCGTCAACTTTTCCTTAAGAAATTCAATGTTTAATTCAGTATTATTACGCAAGTTACGTCAAAACCCTTTAGTCCTTTCAGAGGGAGGAAGGGAGGAGAGCAATCCCAATCATCCTAATAAACTCATTAGGACTTTTTCTAATTTACAGTCATTTTATGCAGTAAAAAGTTATAGACGATCACAAGCTACTTCAAGCGCTAAAGCTATTAGGAAACTAACGCAACAATATGCGACTTATGACGACTTCAAGCTACGACAATGTTTTGAATTAGCAATAAAGAGCTTAATCATAAACAAAGATATGACGCCTCAATTAAATATAGCTCAAGCATGTGTGGGTGAAGCTATCTATCGGACATTCGGCTTTTATCCTCATGATGTTCAGTACTTAGGCGCTCGTGTACTCTTAAGTGGGCAACTTGCAGAGATGCAGACAGGTGAAGGTAAGACTGTAGTCGCTGCCATAGCCGCTACTATAGCGGCAGCTTCTGGTGCAGCAGTACATGTGTTAAGTACAAACGAATACCTAGCTACTAGAGACTGTGAAGAGATGACGCCTCTGTTTGATTTTTTTTCTATCTCTAGTGGGTCCATTTCTTCTGAGATGGAAATTGAAGAACGTCAAAAGCAGTATGCTCTCCAAATATGCTATGTTAGTGCTAGTGAGCTTGTGTTTGATGTTTTAAAAGATGAGCTCAATATAACGAATGGAGAAACAAGAGTAAAAGCGAGCTTGAATAAATTCATTCATAATATCTTAAGTAATAGCGATCAGCATATCGTTCCAGCATTACATTTTTGCATTGTGGATGAAGCAGACAGCGTGCTGATAGATGAAGCAAGCACGCCTTTAATTATTTCGCAAGAATCTGAATCTATTATGGAAAAACTTGTCTTGCGATGGGCTTTAGATGAAGCAAGAAAATTAATAGAAAGTAAAGATTTTATTGTTGATTTGGTGAACAATGATATTGAGCTATTAAAGAATTTTGAGCGCAATATATCATTGCCTCCTGAAAGTGTAAGGCCTATGTGGCATACAAAAGCTTGGCAGAAGTTAATCCTCAAAAAAGCTTTAAATGCATTGCATCTATTTCACTTAGATGAACATTATATTATCGCGGAAGAAAAAATAGTTATCGTTGATGAAGCGACTGGTAGACCAATGCCAGATAGAAGTTGGGAACAAGGTCTACATCAGTTGATTGAACTTAAAGAAGGGTTGGATATTTCTAATACAAGACAAACTATCGCCCAAATTACATTCCAGCGTTTTTTTAAGCGGTACATACTTTTGGCAGGATTGACAGGAACTGCTGCTGAAGTAAGCCGCGAGATGTGGAACGTCTACGAGCTCAAGGTATGTATTATACCCCCTAATAGAAAAAACCTTAGAAAGAAAATGAGCACAAACTGTCATTTAACGCAGGATGATAAATGGAAGTCTGTGGCAGATGAAGCTGTCAAAGTGGCGAAAAATGGTCAACCAGTACTCATAGGTACACGTAGTGTAGAGTCTTCAGAAAAAGTACTGGATTTTATCAATAAGAATAATAATAACGAAGGATTAACCATCCATCTTCTTAATGCAAGACAAAATGAGCAAGAGGCCGATATTGTTGCTCGAGCAGGATTAAGCAAAACAATTACAATAGCTACCAATATGGCGGGACGTGGAACAGATATCAAATTGGATGAGACAGCTAAAAATAGTGGGGGATTGCACGTTATTCTCACGGAACATCATGATTCTAAGCGTATTGATAGACAGCTGATTGGGCGCTCAGCTAGACAAGGGAATCAAGGTTCTTACCAAGAGATTGTTTGTTTCAATGATACATTGTTATTTGCTCATAAAAATATTTGGCAAATCATAGGAAGTAATATCTATTTACCCATATTGAGAACATATCTATATTCACGAGCAATGAAAACTGCTCAAAATCGTGCACAGCAAAGACAATATGAAATCAGAATGAATACGTTGAAACAAGACCGCACTCGTCAAAAACAAATTGGGTTTATTGGAAAGTTAAAATGATCAACAATGATAAATTTCGAAATAGTACTGCTGCTATTATTTTTCTTCTATTTGCTCCTCAATTTGCGCAAGCTTCAGGATTTGGGTGCATGTTAAAGCCCATAAAAACTGTAGACATTCGCAGTCCTGTAGTAGGCAGATTAAGTAGTGTTCAAGTAGAGCGGGGCAATTACGTTAAAAAAGGGCAAGTGCTTGCACGGCTAGACAATAGCGTTGAGCAAGCTTCTACAAACTCGGCAAAATATCGCTCACAGACTCAAGCTCAAATCATTGCTGCCCAAAATCGAGTAAATGCTGCTAGGCAAAAGATGGAAAGAATGAAAATCTTATCCGATGCAAAATTTATGTCTACACAGGCCTTAGATGATGCAAATAACGAATTAAAAGTTGCTGAGTCTGAACTAGATGCCAGTATTGAAAGTCAGACCTTGGCAAAGTATGAGTATAAAACTTCACTATCAGAGTTGAATCGGCGTACTATAAATAGCCCGTTGAGTGGTGTAGTGACAGCAAGGTACTTAGATGCTGGATCGATAGTTAGTCCTACTGATGGTGAGCATCCTATCCTGACCCTTGCACAGACTGATAGATTAAAAGTTCAAATCATTGCACCAGTCAAATATTTTAATCGATTTAAAAAAGGTGGCCTTATAACCATCTCTCCTGAGGCACCTTTTAATCGTCAAATAAAGGCGAAAATTGCTGTTAAGGATTCAGCCGTTGATGCGGCTTCCGGTACTTTTAGCATAATATCTTATATAAATAATCCAGGAAATAAAATACCAAGCGGTATATTGTGCTCAGTGAAGTATTAAGCGTTTGCCATTAGGTATAGCAAAGTATTGAAAGGTAATGTTCTAACCTGAATTCGGAATAAATTCTCTATTAAGCTACTGATGGCATTCATATTGCCTTAACTTCTTGAAAGCCAGCCACATTTTTGATGGTGGGTTTATAGAGAAACCAGCAGTAAGCGATTAGTCCTGACAGCAGATTGGTGATGAACCCAGTCACACTACGATGGCGAGAGTGCTCAATTTGACACAGATTTTTCAACTCATCTGCTCGTATAAAGCACTAATAATGTTAATGCGTTTTTTTTGCTTGCAAGTTGTAGCTGTCAATATAAGGCTTGCAAATAGGTACCTAGCCATAAGGACGCATAGTTTTTACCATAAAGCCACTCTCGGCTAAGTAAACAACGGGGTTAGCCTTACTGTGTAAAGTTATTGAGTTTATTGGTTTTTAAAATCAATCAGCTAATATAAAATGAATTGCTTGTTTAAGTTTATGCTCACCTACACTCCACATTAAATTGAACATAAGGCACAATTAGATAATGGCTACCCTCGCTGCCATGATAACCCGCTTTTTCATACCAAGAGATATCCTGCTGATAAAACAGGGTAGTTGTAAAGCCAGCCATCAATAGATGTTGATTACCTTGCCCTTGAGAAGAATATGCTTTAGAAAAAGCTTTAGAGAACTGAGCGATTTGTTGACCTTTAGCTGAGTAAAAGCCATCGCTTTTCTTATCTTGTTTATAGCAAGCGACATCAAATAGTCCCAGAATGTTATCTCGTGTTTTCGCCCAGCTATCACGGCAAAACGTCTGTTCTACAAACGTGCGACCTTCGTCATTAATCAGTGCGCGCGGCGTCAATACCAGCTCATCCAAACGCATAAAGCGATGAAAAGTCAACATTGAGGGCGGACTAATTACAGGCAGGTCAATTTTCTCAGCATGAGTAAGCAATATTTTAGCTAGGGTAGGGTGATGCGCTTTATGATGGAGTAGTAAGCTCAACGTTTGCTTAGCCCGTGTCAGTGCTACATATAATGGCCTATCATGACTATAATCTGCCTGAGCGTTTGAAGATGAGTTTGAGAGTTGATCATCAATGACATAAATATGATCAAACTCCATCCCTTTCGCACTATGATAAGTGATCAATATAACCTGTGTTTTATCATCGTATAGAATAGACTCTATCGCTTGTAATACCTGCTCATAAGTCACGTTTTCTATATCTTTTGTGCGGCTAATAATCGCATCCCAAGCTTTATCTAAATGGTTTAAGCTTTGCTTATCTCGCCAGCATTCCAAAAATTCAGCAACATTACCCTCAATAAAGTCTAAACGTTTCGCGCTCAAATCTTTAAATAGCGCTTGTCCTATAAAGCTATTTATGGGAGTAACTTGCTCATTCTCATTATAGCGCTGACTACTAATATTTAGAGCTTCAAGATAATGCTGTATGGCATCGAAATATGACCATTTAGGGGCTAGTACGGCTATGGTTTCTGGCGCTGCATTTTTTTGTTCATTACTCGCTAAGCGCTGCTCAATATCAGACGCGATCCATGCTGCCATGTCAACGCCTTTGGTTTGCTGGTAGTAGCCATAGCGAATAGGACTGTTAGGATAGGGTTTAGTCGCCTTGATGCTATGCTCAGCCTGCTTTAGACGCTCACTACTTGGCAATGTAGTAGCTATAAATTCATTGGCAAGCTCGACTATATTATTAGCACTACGATAGTTATTGAGCAGATAGTATTTTTGCTCAGTATTAACGTGGTAGTTGTCTGCAAACTGCTGGATATATTGAATACTAGCGCCACGAAAGGCGTATAGGTTCTGGTCGTCGTCACCAACCACCATCAAATAGCCGCGCTGCTCAAAGTTATCATCAGTAGCATCACTATCAGCATCTATAGCAATATAGCTATCATTGGTGTCGCTATTATTGTCATCTTGTGTTTGTAGATCTGCTAATAGCCCAATCATTTGATACTGATATTCATCGATATCTTGAAACTCATCGACCATGATGTACTGAAAGTGTTGCGGCCGCTCTTGTAGTTGACTGATGGCCTGCTCAATCATCCACTGATAGCGAGCATTATCACGGCGTTTTTGTAAGTTTTTCTCTTGGCTTAAATGCTCAATGCGCGTGGCAATCTCATCAAGCGCGGCATCGGGTGCGTCTTTTTCACTCAGTCCTGTGATTTGCCGTGCCAGCCCATGAAATGTTTGAATGGTAACATTGATCGCATGATAACCAATCAAAGCCAGTAAGCGCGATCTTAGTTCAGCTACTGCCAAACGGTTATAAGCCAATATCAAAATTTTCTCAGGCTTGATTTCTTCTATCATTAACAGATAAGCGACTCTATGTACCACCACGGTGGTTTTTCCAGATCCTGGACCAGCCAGTACCATGGCCGCACGGCTTGTTTCTTTGATGATTTGTACTTGAGTGTCACTAAAATATTTAGGCAAAATCTCTTTTTCATAATCTTTGATATAAGGTTTATGCACATCGATATCGTTGTTAATATAGGTTTCAATGACCTCAGATAGCGGCTTAGTAAAGTAGTCCTCAATCAACGCTTTTTGGACATCAGCGTCTGCCTGTAGCCAAAAGTTCAGCATATGGATGCGAGCGCAGCGATCTTGATAATGGGTTTGCAAATACTGATAGGCGTTTTCATGATACTTTGAAGTGGATTTTCGGTGTTTGCCAATAAAGAAAATAGCATCTTGCGTGTCGTCTAATCGGCTAAGCTCAATCAGCTCTAAGCGCTGTAACTGCTCAAGTTGGGTCAAGATAGTATCAGGATCGCGCTTTAATTTTTGGGCTAAAGTATCTAGATGAAACTCTTTACCATCGCCATCTTTTTTATCGGGTAGGGCAGGTAGCAGATGCGCTTCATATAAAGGTGTCAAATCTGCTACGAGCACTTTTGCATAGCGAACCCAGCTCTCCCAATTGTCTGGCAGATCCTCATCAATTTGCCAAAATTTAGTCTGATTTGTGGAGGAAACAAACACTTGGGTCGTACCATGATTGCGCGTTTTTAAGATACCTAGTGCTCGAAACATAGGTAGAATATGACGTTTACTAGATAAATTATGGCGCTGCTGAATCAGCCAGTTGTCGAGTGCTTTGGTATTGAGCTGGGTGGTGCCTTGCATTTCTATCGCTTCAGTGCCACTTAGCGCGCCATAGCTGCTATTTAGACATTCCTCTAAAGCAGTAATAATACGGCTTAAGCGATTAAATTCACCCTTTAAATAGCGGTGTGTATATTTTAGTCGTACACGTACCACAACTTGCCACTGAGCATGACCTTGATTGACCAACTCACGTAACCCTTTTAAGAGTGATTTAACAGAGTAGCCAAGTGCCAGTGCCAATTCAGGTAAATGGTAGCGAGTAAGGCCCGTATTGTTATCATTACTAGATCCTTCGTTACCGCCAGTCTTAGCGCTAGCTATGTTTGTTGTCACCGTGCTTAAGCTATTATTTGAAAGCTGCTGTAATTGAGTATATAGATTAGACATATTAGTATGTTTGCTGGCAGGCGGTTGGCTTGAGAGTTTGATACTGATCCAAGCCGGTTGCTGGTCTTTTTCAGTCAGCAATCCGTAACGCTCGAGCGCCAATAAAGCCACTCTTACTTGGGTATTAAGTTGTTCAGTCTCGTCATCTGGTGCAAGTATGGGCGCTAGTACACTGCTAGGAAACCATTGATCTTGCATGGGTTTACTGAGAGCTGGACGTATGGCTGTCCAACAGTCTCTTAAGGTATTTGTATTTGGTATGCGTGACTCACGCTCTTGGAAAAACAAAGCTTCAATATCTCTTTGACCCCATAGCATATATGCTGCGCCGACCTCGTACGACTTACGTGCTGCACGGCCAATCTCCTGAATATAAGACTCAAGGTTATTCGGCGGCCCACTATGGATAACAGTATGGATGCCCTCTTTATCAATGCCCATGCCAAAAGCATTAGTACAGACCACTACGTCTAGTTCATCATTTTTAAATTTTTCAAGTACACTCTTTTTCTGCCCCTCATTTAATTTAGAATGATAGGCGGCGGACACTAAGCCTTTTTGGGCGAAATCGTCAGCATATTGATCACAGCCTTTACGGTTACGCAGATAAACTATAACTACGCCTTTTTCAGGATGTTCTGGATATTGGTTTTCGTACCAAACTTTGCGCTCATTTATAATGTTATAGATATGTGCTTCACGCTCGTCCTTGGCTGCTTCTATAAAATGCGCAGTAATATCGTCACGCCAAATCTTAAGGCTTTCGATAGGGGTACCATACTGTACCAAAGGTTTATTGTCAGTTAAGGCAGTAAGCTTATTTACCAGCTCACTTTCTAAATCATCTTTGACACGTGTGGAGGCTGTGGCGGTCACTAAGCTTATGGTGGGTGGTAAGAATTCCGACGCGTTACTGCTAATATTTGTTCTAGATGCGTTAGTATTGTCCTGATCAGATATCACTTCTAACATATCAAGCTGAAGTTTACCCTCTTTAATGTCTTTTTGGCGCTCAAGCTGCTTTGTAAAGTGTTCTCGAAGCTCGTCGCTATAACACGCCATCATGTGATCGGCGATACGCAAAAAGTCTGGCCGAAAATCAGTGCCCCATTGGCTAAGCGTATGCGCCTCATCTAATACCCAAAATGCTGGTGGGCGATTTTTGAGTAGTTGACGAATACTATGTGTACGTAGCCGCTCTGGACTCATATAAATAATATCGATATCGCCTTGCCAAATACCTTCTAAGATGTCTTTTTGGGTTTCTATGGACTGCCCTGAAGTCAGATAAGCAATACGGTTGGCGTAGTCTGGCAAATCAGTATGCAAGTTGACAACTTGGTCTTCGATTAATGCCTTTAAAGGCGATATCACTACGGTCAGCTGACGTTGGTACCTACTTAATATCAGTGCAGGTAGCTGGAAGGTCAAGCTTTTACCGCCACCTGTTGGCAATATGCCAAGAGGGATGTCCTTATTCATCAGTACTGCTTTGACAATAGATATCTGTCCTTCGCGCAAACGCTCAAAGCCAAAAAAGTGCTGACACTGTTGATTAATCCAATCTTCACTCGGCTCACGCAAATGCCAAAAAGTATTTTCAGCTTGGCTAAAACTACGTCTGTGGAAAGGATGCTTGATAAGCCATACTGGACGGCGTGCTTGTGGCTTATCAAAATATCTTAGCCAGTTAATAAAGGTGGCTAAACCAAGATGTTGCCATAGTGTTGAGTGCGCTTTATCATCATTGCTTATATGAGTATTGCACATACAACTTTCTAATAGGTTGATAAGATCAGTTCGATTTCCTGCGGGCAAGCTGTCAAAGATAGCTTCTATATCAAAGATATTGTCTTCATCTATAGCAAAGTAGCTTTGACGGCTGAACATATGCAAATGCAAAAGCTGTGGTAATAGCTTGTGCAGTAGTATTTGCATATTGGTAGGTAGGATTTGCCACGCCTGTGTGCAAAGTCCAAACACACAGCGACTTTCTAAGCAGTCAAGGACTGGATTATTATAATCGACATTGGCTTTGTAGAGCTTAGCTAAGGCGTGACTAGGCTGGTGTGGAATAAATAGGCAGCTCAGTATCAGTGTATCCCAAGCTTTCGCTTGCCAGCCACGCAGTTTGTCAGAACCGTCAAGCTGGTTTGTTGATAATGTATGTTTATAGCTAGTGGTCGATAATGCGTCGTTTAATAGCGAATATAGGTGAGGTAAATCAAACTCAATTAGATGATGGCCACCTAAAAAATCAGCTTTATTTAATAGCTCATAAACGACATCTGACTGCTGTCGAAATTGCTGAGCATTAAAGTGCCAATAGTAGTCGTTGATTAAGAAAGCACCATCTATTAATTTCTCATTTTCGGGGTTAATCTCTAAATCGAGCCAGAGAGTTTGTTGTGGATTCAACTTTGAGAGTAGTTCAGAGGCACTCTGAACGGCTGTTAATTTCTCTATATACTTCGTTGCATTGAGACGTAGAAACTCCGGTAAGCTGTTTGGCTTTGATGTTTGCATATCTGCTGTAGATGGAAGTGCACTATTGATGGGATCAGAGATATCGTTATGACTGTTTTGAGGACTCATCTGCCCAAATATTCTGGAAGGTGAAAAAGAAGTAGGTTGGATAAAATCTGGTAGGTCTGACATGCTTTCAGCTTCTAAGTAGTAAGTAAATAAACGAACTATAGTATACAATTTTCTTTGTCTTAGCCAGGGTCATAGTGGGCGAGCACTTGCAAGTATTATCATATTCTTAATAAACCCTAATATTAATAACAGCATCTAGGTAAAAACCAAAGCTATAAATATAGTGCTAACGCCGAGTACTATCTAGGGTTAGCATCATATTTTTTTTGGTTATGAAGATATAGTTACTGTCAGTGCTTAATCAGATAGTCTGCACATTAGCCGCACGACTAAATAAGCCTTTTGAGAAGGAGTTGTTGGATATTTTTCAGGCTTGATTTGATTGGAGACGGGTTAGCTGTCGCATGTAACCTAAGGAGGTTAGATGCGTTTTAAGTAGGTATGAGAAATAAACTATTCAGAACTATAACTATCTATCATGAAAGCGGTTCAAGAGTATTAGATAAAAATACTTGTAATTTTTTAGATAATATTAGTAGCTCGTTATGAGTGCTTAGGTTGGCATTGCAATTAGTCCTACTCTTTACGACACACAATGTCGTTTCTTATGGTTTATATCTATCAATGTCTATAGAGACTTGATATATTCTATAACCATTAAAACTTAATAATTGTTGAGAGGTGTAATATGGCAAATTTGCAGAAGCAGTTCTTAGAGTTTCATGATGCTATTAAATTAGGCACTTACGAAGAGAACGACTTTTTACGTGAAAAACGCGACCTAATCATCGATAAGCTTAAGAGTAAATTGGCGGAAAGAAAAGACGATGGTTATCCTCAGTATGAAAGAAGCTTTAATCAAGGAAGCTATGCTTTAAATACAGGTATCCAACCTATAAGAGACGGTGATTATGATATTGATGTTGGCGTGCTTCTTGACTGCCATAAAGAAGACTATAAACCGGTCGAATTAAAAGAGTTAGTCGCAGACTGTATAAAACACAATAACCGGACTGTAGAAGTGAGTCGTTCATGTGTGACAGTGACATACATGAAAAATGGCAAACCAGATTATCATGTTGATTTGCCAATCTATGCTAAGTCTAGCAACGCATACGATGATACATACTATCTAGCTAAAGGTAGAAAAGGGTTAGCTGAAGATAAGCGAGTTTGGCAGGCAGCGGATCCTGAAGGTATCAATTCAATAATTAATGGCTTATACAAAGGTAATGATACCTATGAAAATAACGGTTCTGATCAACGTAAACAGTTTCGTAGATGCGTACGCTACTTAAAGAGATGGCGTCATCATAAATCTGTTGGGATTCATAGCATTGGGCTGACCATGGCAGCATATTATTGGTTAGAGCCCGAAGTAGAAGTTAAAAATGATGGAGAAGTTCTATTAAGCTTGGTCAAAACTATCTTGAATAATTTTGATTACTTTGGTCGTCTCAGCATGAATCTGCCTATAACACCCGGTGGCGATTTACTGAAGTCTGTCAGTGATGAAGACATGGCTACTATCAAGGAACGTTTTGAGACACTAAGGGATAATTTACAGTCAGCTGTCGATGAGCCAGATGCGCATGAGGCCAGTAAGACATTAAGAAAATTTTTTGGTGATGACTTTCCAGTAGTAGCCAAAACTGATAAAGCCAAAAGAAGTAGTGAAGCACCGTATGTGAGTACTGGCTCATCAGCATAGGTAATGTTATGAAAATCAGCGATGGCATACAGCAAAGCTTCAAAAATTATATTCAATCTCTTGGTGGTAAAAGCATTGAGAGCTATGATAAAAAGGATGGTTTTATAGCCATTGGCTTTGATTTAAATATTCATGGTCAGTCAGTTCCTTTATCAGTCAAATATGTTGGTCAAAAGCGTTGGCTATCTTTGCCGACAGTATCGGTTGCTCCGTGCACCTTGCCAGCGTTAGCTCATGTGGGTAATGACGGCTTGATATGTGTCACAGATCATCAAGGTGAGATGTTTGATAGCGCTGACTTATTTGGTCTCTTCAAATATGCTGTAGATACGGCTACAGGCATTCTGACGAATGCCCTTAAACTGTACAGTGTTGGAAACAGAGAGGCTTTATATGAAGAGATCGATGGTTATAATCAAACAGTCGTATCAGCTGCCCCTATTATTATTGCGACACATAATCCGAATCAGTCTGACAGCTTATATGCATGGTGTATTAACTTTACAAGGCAACGCAATACACCTCAATGTCATCACATCAAATGCTTAGTTGACGGAGCTAGTCAACATCCACCTAGCTCCAGCCCTTATACTGCTATAAAAGTAACTAAAATAATCCTGCCTCGTATTGAGGATTTTGTTATTCCTAATCTTTTTACATCCTTCGATGAACGTTGGTGGGAACAACAAACTTTAAACTTCAGTACCCAACAGTTAGACAGCTTAAATAAGAAAAGTAAGTTTAAAATCGTTCTCTTAGAGATACCCACGCCTAAAATGCATACTTACTTGGTCATCTCCTATTATCAGGATATGGCTTCGAATAAATATCGTAATTTTAAGGTACAAACATTACAGCGCGGTTGGCGCGAGTATTTACTTAATCGTACTGGCATTGAGTCTCAATTTTTAAGTAAAAAGACGGTTGTGATAGCCGGATGCGGTTCAGTTGGGTCAAGAGTTGCAGAGATATTGGCTGAGTCAGACGTCGATAAATTAGTACTGGTTGATTATGATGATATGAAAACCGACAACATTATGCGGCATTACCTTGGAATACAAGATGTCAACCAATCAAAGGTTAGTGCTCTTAAAAATCGTCTCCAACAAAACATACCTGAGTTAGAAGTAGTAATCTACAAAACTACTATCTTAAATTGGCTTAATAGCCAGAATGATGAACAGCTATCTGAAATTCATTCCATAGTGCTAGCTACTGGTCACCCTCCAACAGAACTAGAGGTATGCCGCCGCTTATATACTTACGAGGGAAACGTTCATGTTGTATCTGGTTGGCTAGAGGCTTACGGGTTGGGTGGTCATACTCTAGGGTTTAGAAGCAATGAGAATACCTGTTTGAAATGTCTTTACTATGATGACGATGGCAATCCTTCAAATTATATAAAGACCAGTTTATTTAGTAACCCTTCAGGCATAGTTTTATCAAAAAATATTACTGGATGCGCTGGAGCGTTCACAGCATATGGTTCAGTCCATGCTATGAAAACAGCAGTAATAATGGCTGAATATGTAATCGAGAATAAAGTAGGATTACAGTCGTGGTGCGCTACCAATAAGTTACCGACCAACTATAACTTGAAGGCCACTAAACATCATACATTGGCTCTACAAAATGGTGGCTACTACTCACAGCCTTTAAATACTATTAAAGTGGCAGGTTGCTCATGTTGCAGTACCTAAATAACCGCATCGTATGGAAGGAAAATAATAAAGCATACGATGGCGCAATAGCAGAGTCTGTCATAGCCACATGGTTTGATTTTAGACAATCACGAGCCAAATCCAAGGAAGCAGGCGGTATATTATTAGGTAGCTATTATCCAGACAGTCATACCATAGTAGTCGACGACTTAACGACGCCAATGTTCAGAGATAAGCGTACTCGAACCACTTTCTTTCGTTCCAAGTCTCACGATAAAGCTCTGAAAAAATATTGGAAAGATACCAAAGGTTTTGGTGGTCTTCTAGGGCTATGGCATACACATCCTGAGCCAAAACCTAATCCATCTGTTACTGACTTGAATGATTTAGCTAGTCAATTCACTAGCTCTAAATACCTATCAGAACGCATTTTGTATGTCATCGTTGGTACTAGTCATATTGGATTTTGGATTGCCTACTCTCAAAACTCTAAAATATTTCTAGGCTATTTACCTTTTTCTACTGAATTGGACGATTAAATAATGACTACAAATAACCTATCTGCGGTAACTCAGATCCCGCTTGATCAAGCCCTAAATAAAAATATATTTACCGATCTTAACTCAGCCAAACAATATCTCGACCATCTTAAAGGTACAGGACTACAATGGGATCATGTCGGCTTTCTTTCAGACGCAAGCTACCACAACTTACTGACATTGTTGTTCAGTAATAGTGAGTTGATTGATATTTTTAGATTTTCTCTTCAGCGTGACGATAATGAAAAGTTGGTTTCATACATAAGTGATAGCTATGTAATAGACACGAGGTTAAGAGTTTCTGAAAAGGAAGAGTTTGGTTTAGAAGATTTTCAGACATTAGAAAGTTTTAAGGAGCTATGGGATGAAATTACAGTTAGCTCTAATAGGCTCAACGCTAAAAAAACTACTGAATTATTCAAACGCTGGAGTTTAGGTCGAGAGAAAGTTACAGGAAGAGGAAACCAATTCAGTGAATCAACTAAACGTATCGTTATGGAAGAGAGTCATGGTAGATGCATGTTTTCTGGCTGTGGTTCAAGATTAGATTTTGATTCATTATCAGGACATAGGGGTAACTTCGGTTATATGGCTCATAACATTGCAGCCTCTGAGAGTGGCCCTAGAGGGGTAATGTACTTATCAAAAAATCTGGCTGACGAGCCAAGTAATGTTCTATTATTGTGTGATGTTCATCATAGGTTAGTAGATCGAATAGCAACTTTAGATTATCCTGCATCTAAATTACAAGCTATGCGAACCATACATATTCAGCTATGCAACAACCTTCTCAATGCATTGAGTTATACACCTGTTCCAGTATATTTTATTCCGTGGAGCGTAAATGGACAAAGTATAGAAATGCCAGATCCGATATCAATTTCGAAATC
Source organism: Psychrobacter sp. NPDC077938 (assembly GCF_044542635.1). Lineage (NCBI taxonomy): Bacteria > Pseudomonadati > Pseudomonadota > Gammaproteobacteria > Moraxellales > Moraxellaceae > Psychrobacter > Psychrobacter sp. NPDC077938. The sequence goes on along the minus strand of NZ_JBITUW010000003.1, from coordinate 64,699 downwards.
ATTGAACGTATTCAATTGCAGGGCTAAACACGATTTAACTCCTTTAGATTGGGGTGTAAGTGATTCAATGCAAAATTCTTATGAATTTCATAAAAGATGTTCTGAGCATATAGGAGACTGTGTTAATCAAATAAAAGCATGGACTAAAGGTAGTAGCGCAGCTGTGTTCGTTTTAGGTCCAACTTTTGCTTTAATAGGTTTTGGTGCGAAATTTGGTAATAAATCTAAATTAATGCCAATGCTCCGTTACAGAGATGCTAGTAGTTGGATGTGGCCTGGAGTACAGCCTAGAGAAGATGCATTTATCATTGACGAGCCAAAGATTGACTCAAAGCATTCAGAAGTTATTGTTAGCATTAAGTTAACTTTCCCCGCTGCGATGATTGATTCAACAATTGACCATCTTAATCAGCAAGCCCAAGACAAGCTTCCAATAATAAACATATATCCTCCTCAGAGTTACGGATACGGTAATGGCGCAATAGCGCATCCACTTGAGGGTGAGAAACTAGCTAATAGACTTAAGGAAATTTTTACTAACTTGAATCAAATGTATGGTATCAAAAAAGTACATCTATTAGTTTGTGCCTCAAATGCGGCCTGTGTATATATTGGTCAAGCTGTTGATAGATTTCAGCCTGAATTTATAGTCTACGATTATGGAACTAAGATGATGGAGCCTAAACTCAGAATATATAACGACGGGAATACTACAGTCATTGAATGTATTAGAAAAAATTGTGAATAATTTCAAAAACTAATTAAATAATTTGAGGAAGTAGCTGTATGGATACAACAAAAATAGATAGTGATTTAGTATCGAAGCTCATTGAGCTAAGCCAAGACGATGCGATTACAAGTAGACCAGAAGGCGTTGAAGAGCTTTATGAAGAGTTTTTAAGTAAGTTTCCAAAAAATAAAATAACTGAATTAACTCAGGAGCAATACTGCTTAGGTCATGGATCTATCACAGATAATTATTGTCGATGGATAGAGCGCGGGCTACAGCCTATATTTGGTCGTTATATGCCAGGTACGGCGAAAGGACACCTACTTTATTTGAAAAAAGATGGAACACTATATAAGCATCAAAGCTTGAGCGACTTAAGTGACGATGATGCATTAAGTTATGTTCTTAAGATCCATCAAATAATAATCGATGCTGACGTTAACGCTGATATCACTTGGATTGATCAAGATAATGAGGTATATGATCGCGCAGGTGTAGAGCCTAAATGTGTTATGGGAGCAGGACGTCGTGCGCGTTTAATATCTATATACAATCCAGATACTATCTTGCCAATTTCATCTACCGACCATATCGAGCACTTTCTGAAAGCGTTTGATGTTCCAGAGTCAAGAATACCACCTTATAATCAAGTCATCCGACGCTTATTGATGCTTACCGATATATACCAAACTATTAAAAAGGAACATGATTTAGATATCACTCCCCATGAGTTTATGTCTGTGCTTTACAGTGAGCAATTAGGTATTAAGCCAAGCAGAATATCTATCTACAACGATACCAACGAAGAATTAGATGAACTAACGATAAGCATGTTTGATAATGAAGCGCTTAATCGTATCGTCTACGGTCCACCTGGAACAGGTAAGACCTACTGTACTACAGAACTCGCTGTACAGTGCGCTGCTCCCGATTGGTATTGTGATTTTAATAATGATCCTCTAGACGAATCAGGGAGAAGAGAGCGTTTAAAAGCTAAGTATGATGAATTAACGGATAAAGGTCGTATTGCATTTACTACCTTTCATCAAAGCTTTTCTTATGAAGATTTCGTTGAAGGTATTAGACCTATAGTCGTAGAAGGAATAGATGGGAGTTCAAATATTAGCTACGAAGTGGTTGATGGTATTTTCAAGCAATTATGTACTAATGCCAGAACAACAGAGCAGACAGGCTATACACAAGCAGTCAATATTGAAGGTAAAAATATATGGAAGCTTTCTTTAGGAAATACTAATATCTCCGATGAAAATGAGATATTTAATGAATGCATTGATAACAATTATGTGCTTCTAGGTTGGGGTGATGACATCGACTTTTCGAACTGTAGTAATCGTAGAGAAGTAGTTGCAAAGATAGAGCAATCGCATAACATTTCTTTAGCTGATGATCCTAATAATTATAAAGCTACAGCTGTTAATACTTTCAAAAATGCAGTTAGTATTGGTGATCTAGTAATCATATCTGATGGTAACCATAAGTTTCGTGCTATTGCCGAGATTACAAGCGACTATGAATTTTTAGATACAAAAGAACGCTCTGGTTTTCAGCAATTAAGAAAGGTTAAATGGCTACGTATTTATAGCCCGAGTTTGCCAAAAGAGCGTTTATTTGATAAGTCATTGTCTCAAATGACTATTTACCAGTTACGTAACACAACTATTAATCGAGAAAAGTTAAAGCAATTGCTTACTCCAGAACCTACTACTAATTCTAGCAAGTTACCGCATTTGATTATCATTGATGAAATTAACCGCGGCAACATATCTCGTATTTTCGGTGAGCTTATTACATTGCTTGAGTCTGATAAGCGTAAAGGTGGCTCCGATGCGAGAGAAGTAACATTACCATATTCGAAGTTACCGTTTTCAGTCCCATCAAATCTATACGTTTTAGGTACTATGAATACTGCAGATAAATCTCTCGCACAACTGGATTTAGCCTTACGCCGCCGATTTGATTTTATTGAGCTATTACCTAAGCCTGAACTATTAGATGGCATAACAGTTCATGGCATTGCTGTATCTGAAATATTAACAGTAATAAATCAGCGTATTGAAGTACTGTTAGATCGTGAACACACCATAGGTCACTCGTATTTTTGGTCTTTGAAAGACTTAGATTCAGACGAAGAAAAGGAAAAGGAACTAGGTAATATTTTCAAGAGACGGATTATCCCGTTACTGCAGGAGTATTTCTTTTCAGATTGGGAGCGTATTGGCTGGGTATTGAATGATCCTAGCAAGCATACATCAGAACAGTTTGTTCAAACTGGGAAGATAACTCCGACCGTTAGCGAGTTATTCCATAGTAGTATTAAAGGTCTAAACGATCGTCGTTACCTTATCAATGAGACTGCTTTTAACAACCCTGAATCCTATAAGAAAATATTAATCCAGCTTAAGTCTAAATCTTCGGATGGCGAAGCATGATTCAAGTCAGAGAGTATGCTCAGCTGACTACCAATCAAACAGTATTATCTAGCTTAGACTTGGCTATCATTGAGCAAGAAACTTTTGATTGGTTAGTGGAATTAAGTGAAAAAGAGAGCTATGGACGGTTTATTACTTATAAGCGTCCAAATTACTTACAGTTGCATTCTTATGTAGGTTATTTAGAAAGTCCTTGCGGCGAAGGTATTGAGATACTACCAAAGACAGGATTAGTTTTACAGGAGCCAGATAAGAGCAGAGAGGTCTTATGCAAAATGCTAAGCTCCGTCTTAAACCTATCCTATAAAGAGGCTCAATCTGCCAGTCTCAATCGAATGAACTTACCTATTCATGAGTGGATATACTACCAGTTTTTATATTTGCTAAAGGAGCTGGTAGCGTCTGGGCTCAGATTTGACTATCAAAGAATTGAAGAAGAAAGTAGATTTATTCGTGGCCAGCTTGATATTACAGTTCAACAAAGGCAAACGGTTGGCCGAGCTCATCTTTTTCATATTCGTCATGATGTCTATCATCCAAATCGACTTGAGAACCAACTAATCAAAACGGCATTGGACTACGTACAGCAGCACTGTAGGAGTTCTGAGAACTGGCGACTGGCTAATGAGCTCTCACACATCTTAGATCCTATAACGAGTCTTAGAGAGCCTTTAAACTCAATGCATAAGTGGTCAGATATCAAAATATTGCAATCCTACCAAGCGATAAAGCCATGGTGCCAGCTAATACTTGAAAAGCTCAATCCAAACTTTCAAAAGGGAGAGCACCGGGGTATTGCATTGTTATTCCCAATGGAAATTTTGTTCGAGAAGTATGTGGCAAACTGCTTACGACGAGATATCAAGGCGCCCTGGCAACTAACAACACAGGCTTCTAATAAGCACATGGTGAATGCACAAAAAGATTTAAAATCGCGCTTTCAATTAAAGCCTGATTTATTAATCAGTAAAGAAAGAAAAAACCACCATGTACTTGATACCAAATGGAAGTTAATAAGCTTCAGTAATAGTGATAACAATTTCAATATCAGTCAGTCGGATATTTATCAGTTATTTGCTTATGGTCATAAATATTTGAACGGGTATGGGGACATGATGCTTATTTATCCTAAGCATCATCAGTTCGAAACACCTTTGGAATGCTTTTATTTAGGAGAAAAATTGAGGTTGTGGGCAATACCATTTTGTATGGAAACTGACAAATTGATTATCGGTGAATGGGTAGAAAGGTTTCCATCTTTAACCCAAGTTTGAAATTGTAGTTCATACTGATTTCATTCATAAATCTGCTTAGGTCATTTTTATCGTCTTTTCCAATTTTGCTAAAAGAAAGGTAGGTGATAACGAATTAGAATCGCCGACATTCTGTATGCAAGACAGGTGCTATATCAACTGAGCTAATTAAATATTACTGTAAGTGCTGTTGTACATCAGAAGGATAATCTAGGATAGACAGCCCCAAGAACTCTTATTTGATGAAGCTCTACCAATTTGACATAGATATTTTTGACAGTATAAGTAGTAATTTTATTAGAATGAGCTACTGTATTTTTAAAGGATTATTATAGTGCCCACGGCAGAATTTCAGCTCAACTTTTTAAGACGTATTCAGTGGATGCTTGAATCTAGCTCCTATACCTCGACCTATAAATTTGCCTTATTAATGGCAATGGCCAATCTGTCTATAGAGTCTGGAATTAATGATGACAGTGAACTCAGTATTTCTTATGAGCAGTTAGCAGAGCAGTTTATACAGCTTTACTGGACACAAGCATTACCATACTCAGATCAAAGTAGTGATTCTGTACTCAGACAAAGCAGTACAACAGGGCAGGCTAGTGTTATTAATAGCATTCTAGATTTGCAGCATAAAACTAAGACAACCAGTCTGACTATGGCTCGCACACAAAATATCAAACTATGGCAATCGACTATCAAAAATATTTCTTCGACTATCAAAAAGTACCCCGCAAGATATCTGCAAAGTGCGGAGGACAAAGTTAGTCGTGAGTTCTTATATGTTTATGACACAAAATCAAAGGTAATAACTTTAAGACCTGGCATTACATACTGTTTTACACGCTTTAGTAAAATAGTTAACAAGCTGTGCCAGCAATACTGGACAGAGTTCATACGTAAGAATAGTCGCAACCAGACATATTTTAGCGATGATATTGATTTGCAGCAGTTCTTGTTTAACCAGTCGCGCCAAAGTCTAAAAGTGTTAATACCTATACTGATTGATACTCAGCAGGGACAGTGCTTCTATTGTCATAAACCCTTGAGAAACAATATCGAAGTTGATCACTTTATTCCTTGGTCGAAATATCCAATTGATACGACTCATAATTTCGTACTTACGGAGCATAGTTGCAATAATAGTAAGCGTGATTATCTGGCTGAAGAGCTGTTTTATGAAAAGTGGCTAGAACGCAATCAACAACACGGTCATACGATTGAAAAGGAGGCGAAAACTATTGGTTTTACCACCAATCAACTTCGCTCTGAAACAATTAGCAATTGGGCTTATCAAATAGGAGTGGAACATGAGGATTTAGTCTGGTCACCAGAACCAAGTATAAAACTACGAACCATTAACCCTAGTTTACTGCCTAGGCTTAGGGGATAACTTTATCAATGCCACTTCTAGTGTATTGGTATCCTGCCAAAAATAACTTCTGTTTAAATGGTTTTTGCTATACTCGACTATAGTTTAGATATTCCTATAATGTAAGTAGTTTAGAGGTTAGCTTATGTACTTAGATAGTATACAGATTGAAAATTTCCGTAAATTTGGCGAGTTAGACAATACTATTTGCTTCTTAGGAGGTAGTGGTCAAATTGATATAGCTAAATCAAGCACCTTAATTATAGGTAAAAATAATTCAGGTAAAACTACGATTGCTAGAGCTTTAGATTTTACTTTGAAAAGTTGTCAGCCTACTTCGAGCGACTTTAATATATTTTTTCTAAAGAAACTTGTTGAGGAGTATAAAGTGTCTGATAACTTTGACAATGTATCTTTACCTGAGCTTACATTTACAATTGTTATTAGATATGATGAACACGAAAATGGCGACTTACTATCAAATATTGCTGGTTTCGTATCAATCTTGAATAATACCGAGGATGATAACAAAGTAACTATAACTATCAAATACTCTCTTCAAGAAGTACAAGCTTTCAAAGAAACAATAAAAAATTTGAAAACTAGTTTGATTGAAGATAATAAATCTTTAACAATACTTGATTTGAGTAATGTATTAGATTCCTCGGATATTAATTTCAATATTTCATATGTAAATAGCGCCGACCAAATAGTAAATAATTTTAAAATAAAAAAACTTATAAAACTCAAAGAAATCAAAGCAAATAGAAGGCTTGATGATGATATATTATCAAATGTATTTAGTAAAATAGTTTCATACCAATTTACTGATAATCCTGAAAGTAAAGAACGATTAGGCTCAGATATTAGAGGTATTAATGAAACAATTACCCAAACTGTCAAAGATAAAAATGAATCTATAGCTCAAATTTTACATCAAGTTGAAGATAGTAATCATGTGGGTCTTAACTTATCGGGAAATGTTGATGAGAAAAATATTTTGTCTTATCTCATTAAATATCAGTTTGTGAATGGAGATGATGACTTTATCCCAGAAAATCAATTTGGCTTAGGGTATATTAACTTACTTAATATTATTGGTGAAATTGTTCACTATGTTGATAGCTATGAAAGAGGTAGCAATAAAAACTGTATTAACCTGCTTTTTATTGAAGAGCCTGAAGCTTTTATGCACCCCCAAATGCAGGAGTTTTTTATTACACGCATTCAAAATGCAGTCGAAAGAGCTGTTAGTGTAGCTAATCCATCATCTGAATCACCTGAATTAAACTGCCAAATTATAATCACAACACATTCATCACATATTGTTAACAGTAAAATAACTGCGAGTGGTTCATTTAATAATATTAACTATTTAACATCAACTAAAACTGATACGGATGTTATCACCTTGACAGATGAGAAGATTAAAGGTGATGAGCACGACAAAAATTCATTGAAATTTATTATTAAACATATTAAATATAAAGTTTCTGAATTATTTTTTGCAGATGCAGTAATTTTTGTTGAAGGTGTCACTGAAGAAACTCTACTTAAGTATTATTTAGACAAAAATATAGATCTTAACAAATACTATATATCTATATTTAATATTTTAGGTGCACATGCCAAAGAATATTATGCTCTGATTAAAACCCTTAAAGTCCCATGTCTAGTTATAACCGACCTTGATATAAAGCGAGAGGCTTGCGAAAAAGGGCAGACACATAAACAAGATGATATATGTCTAATTTGTAATCGAGATGATTCAAAGAGTTATAGGCAAATAGAAGACTTGACAAGTAGAACCACGACTAATAGTACTTTGAGTAAATTTAATGAAGACAATATTAATTTACAATCAATCGCAGCTAATGATAGCTACTTAGGAGATGGCAATCTAAAATTAGTATATCAAAAAATGCCAATAGCAGGATATTTTGCAACTAGTTTGGAAGAAGCATTTATTTTAACAAATTACAATAACGACATGATTAACAATACTTTAAAACATTGTAAACCTAATATATACAAAGATATTCTAAAGCGAAATTGTGGAGATGAGGCCCACAGCGAACAAGAAAACAGGGATAATCTCAAGCTTTATTCCTTCGAGTTGCAATGTAAGCTTAGTGATGCTAAGACAGATTTTGCAAGTGATCTATTATATCAATGTATATTAGAATCTGATGTAGGAAAAATACCAAATCTACCAGAATATATTATAGATGGCTTTAACTGGTTAGCTTCAACGCTTAGAGGAGATGATAACAATGAGTAGTCCTCTAGAAGATGAAAAAAACGTGCAGTTAGAAATTGAGGCTCGATTAAATAATCATGAGAGCATTTGTTTTAAAGCTGGGGCAGGGTCTGGAAAAACGTATGCTCTAGTTGAAGCAATCCGTTATTTACTAAAAAATAATCTATCCAGATTAAAAAAAAGAAACCAAAAAATAGTATGTATAACTTATACCAATGTAGCTACTCAAGAAATATCCAATCGGCTTGGTTACTCTGATAACGTTTTAATTTCGACGATTCATGAAAGACTATGGGATATGATCAAACTCTATCAAAATGAATTGGTGCTAATACACAAAGATAACTTAGTAAATCAAATTCAGAAATTACAGACTTATTTATACAATGAGGAAAGTGACTGTCATGTTTTTGCAGTCTTAAATAATACTGATAAACAATATTTTTTGGATTATATGTCTGTTCACAAAGACAGTTATTATCAAAGCTATAGAAAACCAGCTCGTGAATTTAGAACATCGATTCAAGAATTACCTGCAGCGCCTTCGTTTTTTGTAGCTATGCTAGCTAATGTAGCTAATTTCAAAAAAGTTGTTAGTTCTATTTTTAAAGTTAAAAACTATCAGGACTGCATAGATAGAATAGATTCAGGCGAAGACAAACGTGTAACTTACACCAGTTTATCTAACCAAGACCGCTTGCATAGAATGAGATTTAGCCATGATACGCTGTTACAGTATAGCGATGAACTTATTGTCAAATATCCAAAGTTACAGCGTATTATAGTTGATACGTATCCCTATGTATTTATCGACGAGTATCAGGACTCTTCGCCAAAAATAGTAAAGATATTTAATACTTTAGATGACTTTGCTAGAACGCATTCAAAAGAGTTTTTTGTGGGGTACTTTGGAGATACTGCACAAAATATCTATGATGATGGAGTTGGTCATAAACTGGATGAATTGCATTCTGATTTGATTCATATAAACAAGATATATAATAGAAGGTCTTCAGATCAAGTTATAGATATGATTAATAAGGTTCGTAACGATGAGATAAAGCAAGTATCAGTTCATAGCGAAAATAAAACGGGTTCAGTGGGTTTCTATCATTATAGTAATGGAGTTCAAAATGATACTAGAGAAGCTGTAGTGGGATCTTTCTTAAATACTTACATTAGTGAGTTGGAAGAAAGTTCATCTAGTACGACACCTGAACCTAAAATTGACTGTCTTATTTTAACTCATAAATCTGTAAGCCATTATTATGGATTTGGCACTTTGTATGACTTAGTTAGTAGAGCTCAAAGTATAGATTTCAGAGATATTTCTATCAAGTTCTTATCAAAAGAGCTATCAAAATTAGATGATAATATCCTCCATGTCTATAGGCTTTTAAATCTAAAAAAGATCTTGAACAACGGAAATATAAGCTTTCAGGATTTACTAGGTAAACAACAGGATGGTATTTCATTTTACGAGGCGAAAGCATTCGTTAGAAAGTTACAAGATTTATTGCATGCAGATAGCTTAAGTGAGTTGATTCAAAATATATCAGAATTGTGGGAGCAAGAAACTACCAACGGCTTAAATGGCAATAAGGTATTAGAGTCATGCTTTAACCATGTGCTAAATTTTCAACCAAAAAATCTAGAGGGTTATACAACCTATGAAGAGTATATGCTTAGCCATATAAGGCAGTTAGTGATGAAAGATGCTGATATGGCTAACGACGCAGAATTAGATACGTTTGAACGATTACTATCATTAAATCTTAAAGAATGGCTGCTATGGTATGACTATATAAATAGAGAGCAGTATTCAACTAGTGTAGATAAGGTTCGTTTCCATACTTACCATGGTACTAAAGGTGCCGAGTTCGAGAACGTTGCTGTGATACTAGAGAAGGGGTTTGGCAATAGAGATCAAAATAAATTTATGGATTATTTTATAAGTTTAAATAGTAAAGTTTCATTAGATGAAAAAAGTTTGGAATACAAAAAACTCTTAAATACTCAGAATCTACTTTATGTTGCTTTCTCAAGGGCCATTAGCAATTTGCGAGTTTTATACCTTGATGATATCAGCTCATTCCAAGATTCTTTGGGAGGTTTATTTAATCAGGTAGAATTACTTGAATGAAATAAAATAATAACTCTAGTCAGTAAAAATGGAAAGAAGGTTTTAATCTTAGCCAGTGTTTGAACATCGTATGTAGTGGCATACTAGAACTAGACTGTGCTCAATAGATGCTTTATATGAAAAAGCCAGACAACTTAAGCTGTCTGGCTTTTCTGATGGTTAACACTCATTTTCTTTCTTTATCTGTCCGCCATAAAGCATGCTCACATATTGTACATAACCAATTGTCTTTTGCACGCATATAAGGGATATCTGCTGGTACTTCAATTGGACAAGCATAACCGCAGTATTCACATACAACATCGTCCAAGTAGGCATAACACTGAGCGACTGTCTCAAACAGTACTTGAGGGCTAACCTCATACTTCTTGCAGAGTTCCTTCACATGCTCAACAAAGCCGCTTTTATTATCGTATGCCCAGTAATCCTCACATATTTTGATATCATATGTGCTCTGCGTCATATCGGGTTGAAGTTTTACACTCATTATATCCTCCTTAGTAGCTGCCGTAGCTAGAGTGCGGTAATAGCTCATAAAGCTCGCTTTGAAGCTTACTGCTCATGTCTTCCACAAAGTAGCCATCCTGAGCATCCAAGCGCTTCTGCACCCACACACGCATCGCCATATCATTATCAAAGCATCGCTTCACTCCTAAGAAGCGTGCGAGTTGATGACCAGATGAGATGTACAACTCACGCATTAATGCATTAGCGATAAGGTTTGCATCCTCGCTGATTGCACCATCAGGTTTAAACTCACCAAACAGCTCTTCATAATTGATGATTTTCATAGTGACGTCTCCTTGTCAGTTTGTGCGTTTGTGATTAGTCCTTCAGTGTCAGAGCTATTCGATGTGCTTGTTAACTTCTCCTTGCTTGCTAAGAGCAAGTTATCCATCGCTGAGCCATCTTGACGGGTAATATCAGGGACATAGCGGCTGTAGACCCGAAACAACATCTCCGTACTACTGTGACCCATTTGCCGAGCTATCCATTCAGGATTCTCACCAGCAGCGAGCCAGAGAGTCGCTGCGGTATGCCGAGTCTGATAAGCACGCCGATGTTTCAAACCGAGTAGGGCAAGCGTGGGTTTCCATACCCGTCTATTCACATTACGGTACTCCATCGGATTGCCTTGTGAGTTGCAGAATACGAACTCTGACTTACCATAGGTGCGTGCTTTCTGCTCTAACAAGGCGTCATAGACCAACTGCGATATCGCAATATCACGCTGTGAGCCTAATGTCTTTGTTGGACCCATCTCACCATTAACTAATGCCTCTCTTATACTGATCTCACGGCGATCAAAGTTAATGCAGTCCCACTTCAGCCCATCTATTTCACTGGTACGCATTCCTGTAAAGAAGCGAATGGTGTAGTAAGGCTTATAATCAGCGCGTACATATTTTAAAATCAGCCATACCTCAGCTAGCGTAAAAGGATTTACATCCGGACGCGCTTGTTTGAGATTCTTAATATTTTTATAAGGCATCTCAAACTCATGGCGATCTGATGCTTCTTCTAGTATCATACGAAGAAGTATCATGATCTGGTTGATCCGTGCTACTGACAGACTTGACTGACCATCTTTACCGTAACGAACTTTGGCGAGGGAGCTACGGAAGGTCAGCAAGTCTGGTTTTTTTATAGCATGTACTGCTTTGCCACCAAACTCAGGTAATAGGTACTTATCTAAAATAATCTGTGTCTTTTGCCGATAACTCGGCCGCCATTCAATTTTCCTCTCCTCATACCAAATATCGACAAACTGCCTAAAGGTCGGATTGCGACTGATACAAGCTTCTGCTCTATCAGCCAGTGTCGCCATTTCCTGTGCTCGTTCACTTTTTGGGAAGTAAGCAGCGTAGTCGAATATATTTAGGGTGATTTCTGCTTCCATTTTTTCGATAATTTTAGCCAGCTTCTTTCGATTAGCTGGAGTGTCTGTGAGATTAGTCGTCTCACGGCAACGCATATTCATATATCGAAAATCTACGAATAGCTTGCCACGTCTCGATCTTATTGAGGCCATCATTTAGCTCCTTGTTCATGTGGAATTTACTGTAAGGCCATTCCGTTGATAGCACTCATCACCGGTTTACACATATCTTCTTCGATACGCTCCCATACATATAAAATCTTACGACCACCGAAAGGGCGTATATAGTGAATGTTCTCGATCAAGACAGTATCCTTGAGTTGGTTACGGATAGTACGCGCATCGTATTTGATACGTTCGGCTAGTTCTTGAGTGGTGAGATAAGTCTGTGACATAATAGTTCTCCAGTCAGTATTAAATAGTTTTTAATGAACACTTTGTTGTTGCCAACGAGTACTATATTAGCAGAAAAGTAGTCATTGGCAAGTACTTTTTACTTACCAATAAGGAATTTATTGTGATTTCATGTAACTTACCGGTTCTTTTAGCAGAAAGAAGGTTGCGTGTAGCAGATCTAGTGAGAATGACAGATATAAGTAAATCGACGCTGCATAGAATCTATAATGATGATACAACTAGAATTGAGTTCGATACTTTGAGTAAGCTATGTAATGTCTTAGAAGTAACGCCAGGGGATATTTTGAAGTATGTTCCAGATGAACTTAATATAGAAAACTCTTCAGAAGAGGAGTAACTTGACTATCATGATAACCTTCGATAGGAAATTGCTAGCTAAAGACTTATTAGGGCTAAAGCACACTTGCAAGGATTAGTAGTTTCTATTATTAGGTTGGAGTCATCATTTTTTAAGTGACGATTATCTTTAAATACTATGGATCTTAAATACATTTCCAATAAATGAGGCATCTAAAAAACACGTTTTTTGCTAAATTGAGGTTGGGTTCAAAAATCATCATAGTGCCAAATTTACTAGGTTAGGTGTCATGATGGTTTTATAGTTAAAAATAGCTAGGTTGTAGTCAGTTATATAGCTGAGGTTTTAGGGTAGGGCACAGTTTGGGCACCACATGGGCACCGCCATGAAAACAGGATCTTTGTTTGAGTAGTTAAACTTAACTATATTCAAAAAGATATTTTGATAATTTCTCTGCAAACCCTAAAAATTGGACAAAAAAAAGCCTCACTATTAAGTGAGGCTTTTTAAGTATTTGGAGCGGGAAAAGAGATTCGAACTCTCGACCCCAACCTTGGCAAGGTTATGCTCTACCACTGAGCTATTCCCGCTAATTATCAATTAACTATCGTCAGTTGATGAAGGCGTATTATACGCAGTTTTTTTTAGGTGTCAATACCTATGACGAAAAAAATTAAAGTTATTAAAATAGGCGTGTCTTCTGGCCATAGATATATGTTATAACGGTTTATTATAATATGTATTCCAAAAGCTTTGTAGTACAAAAATAAGCTGGGACGCACTTTATAATTTAACCGTAATCACATTCACAATTATCAATACTTACAAAGATAAGTCATAAGGATAAAAAATGAGTCAACAATATACCATCGCTGATTATTTGTTTGATCGTGTCGCAGAAGCGGGTGCCTCTGAGATATTTGGAGTACCTGGTGATTTTAACTTAACTTTTTTGGATAACGTTCTTGCTTCTGACAAGCTGCGCTGGGTAGGCAACACCAATGAACTAAATGCTGGCTATGCTGCCGATGGCTATGCACGCGAGCGTGGATTTGCCGCTATGGTAACGACCTTTGGCGTGGGCGAGCTGTCAGCGATCAACGCGACTGCAGGTTCTTTTGCTGAGTATGCGCCGGTATTGCATATCGTAGGTGCACCAAGCACGGCGCTACAAGATTCAAAGCGCCGTATTCATCATTCGCTTGGCGATGGCGTATTCAATCATTTTATTAAAATGGTTGAGCCTGTGACGGTAGCCCGTGCGCAGCTTACTCCTGAAAATGCTGCTTCAGAAATCGATAGAGTGATTCGCTTAATTCTCAAAAAGCATCGTCCAGGTTACCTATTGCTATCACCAGACGTTGCGCGCCAGCCTATCTATCCACCAACGACCAAGTTGATAGATAGCCAAGAAGATATTACTAGCCAAGCGGCATTATCAGATTTTAAGCAAGCACTAACCGAGTTTTTGCCAAACAAGACCACGACGCTAATGGCAGATTTGATGGTGCATCGTTTGGGCTTACAGTCGCAGCTCAAAGCACTGATCGCTCATACTGATATTCCTTATACCACGCTATCTTGGGGCAAGACGCTGCTTGATGAAAATAGTGATCGTTGGGCAGGAACTTATGCGGGTGTTGCCTCACGTCCAATTGTGAAAGATGCGGTAGAAAACTGCGAATGCCTCATCAAAGTAGGGGTGCAATATACTGACACTACTACCGCAGGGTTTAGCCAAGATATCAATGAAGATGTGGTCGTAGACTTGCATTATGAGCGTGCTTCTATCAGCGGTAAGAACTTTGCACCGATTGCGCTAAAAGATGCGTTGCAAGCCCTGCATGAAGTAATGACCTCTGGCATTAACATCGTGCCAAAACCTTTCTGTGAAGAAGTTAAGCCGCACGAACAAAAAGGCAAAGACAGTGAGGCTATCCGCCAAGATGATTTATGGCATATTATCGCTGACCGCTTAGATCACAATAATTTGGTGTTTTCTGAACAAGGGACAGCCTATTTTGGTATCAGTGATGTGCGTCTGCCAGAAGGGGTGACGTCATATGGGCAGCCGATGTGGGGCTCAATTGGCTACACGTTACCTGCCAGCTTGGGCGCGGCAATCGCATCGCCAGATAAACGCAGTGTGTTATTAATTGGTGATGGTTCAGCATTGTTGACTGTTCAAGAGTTGGCGGTAATGATTCAAGAGCGCATCAATCCTGTGATTGTCTTAATCAACAATGACGGTTATACGGTAGAGCGCGCAATTCATGGCGAAAACCAATACTATAATGATATTCCTAAATGCGATTGGCAAATCATGCCGCGAGCGTTTGGCGCGACAGAAGCGAATAGCCTATTACTCAAAGCAGAGACAGCAGGCGAGCTAAAATCTGCTTTTGACAAAGCTGCTGCGACTACCGATAAGCTTATAATGATTGAGGTGATTGCAGACAAGCATGATATCCCGCCATTACTGGCAGACATCAGCGCGGCACTAAAGCCAAAAAAGGATTAAATAACTCGTAGAAGCTTACTGAATAAAAGTAACAGCCCCATTTAGCAAAGTAGCTAGATGGGGTTTTTTGTATTTTTTATCATACGGATTAATTAATCAGCGATTGCTCTTATATCAGTTTGCAGACTTTAGTATCATGGCGGATTGGGCTACGTTCAGCCTTTATAATCAACAGGAGATGGACCCGTCGTGATTTGGTTAAAAATGCTTATCGGCGCATTGATGGTACTGGCGATTCAAATGTTCGCCCAAACCCGATTTTTCTATTTGGCGGCGCTTGCGCCACTATTCCCCACCTTTACGTTAATCAGTCACTTTATCGTTGGTACTGAGCGCAATCCCGCTGATTTAAAGGTCGCGCTGATATTTAGTATGCTTGGTGTCATACCGCATTTGATTTATACCTTTGTGGTGTTTTTTAGCATCAGTTATATGAGTTTATACAAGGCACTGCTATTAGGGGTGGTCGCTTGGACGGTTGCGGCTGCGATTCTGGTACTGACATGGCAATACATTCAGGGTTAAGTGATATTAAGACGTAAACTCTTTTAGCATAGCAATGGCATTTTGTGGGCTTCACTTTAATATTTGAGCGTTTTTTATTGAAGTATTTTTGTTGAATTAGGATTGGCTGCTAGTTCTGATAGTGATGCTAATATCATCATAAATAATTGTCATTCATATTTTGAATAACGGCCGCTTATGATAGGCTCACTGGTGCAATATCTACTAACAGCAAGATAACGAAAACCCCATCGCAATCAATTACTATTCTTAATAATAAAAAATAGGGCTCAAAAAAAATGGATACCTTAAATATCCTGTATCTCGTAGGCGCAGTACTAATTTTCGCCAGTATCATGGCAAGTACATTATCGGCGCGCTTAGGCGTACCATTGTTGTTGCTGTTTTTGATAGTGGGTATGTTGGCAGGCGAGCAGGGTATTTTGGGTATTGAGTTCTCTCAGTATGCGCTAGCCAATTTCGTAGGGCAGGCAGCCTTAGCTTGTATCTTGCTAGATGGTGGTTTACGTACGTCCTTTAAATCGTTTCGAGTAGGGCTAAAACCTGCGATTACGCTGGCCACGTGGGGCGTGTTGGTCACGGTCATGGTGCTAGGGGTCTTTGTCACTTGGCTGCTCGATGTCGATTGGCGCTTTGGTTTGCTGATGGCAGCGATTGTCGGCTCAACCGATGCAGCAGCGGTATTTTCTCTATTACGTAATGGCGGCGTCAAGCTTAACGACCGTGTACAAGCCACGCTTGAACTTGAGTCTGGTGCCAACGATCCCTTGGCTATTTTATTAGTCACTGGTTTGATTGCCCTAAATGTTGATCCTGATGGTCAGACAGTATTTGGCTTTTTAGTTTTATTACTACAGCAGCTAAGCTTTGGGTTAGGCATGGGCTTATTGTTCGGTTATTTCTTATCCCGGTTATTACCCAAGGTGCATTTGGCAGAAGGCATGTACGCCATTTTAATCCTCTCCGCTGGCTTGGCTGTGTTCGCCGCGACCAATCTCATTGGCGGCAGTGGATTTTTGGCGGTATACCTCACTGGTGTGTTAATCGGCAACCACAAGGTGCGCTCGACAGAACATGTCATGCGAGTGATGGACAGCTTTGCTTGGCTGTCGCAGGCGGTGCTTTTCGTAGTATTAGGACTATTGGTCACTCCGTCAAACGTCCTCAATGTCTGGCATTATTCGGTTGCGATCGCGCTCTTTATGATCTTTGTAGCGCGTCCTATTGCCGTCTATACCAGCGTAAAACCTTTCAAATTTAAAGACAGAGAGATTGGGTTTATCTCTTGGGTTGGTTTACGCGGTGCAGTGCCTATTACCTTGGCAATTTTACCTGTCATGGCTGGTATAGATAACGCTTTTATGCTGTTTGATATTGCCTTTGGTGTCGTCGTTCTGTCGTTGATTTTGCAAGGTACGACCATCCCGACGATGGCAAATCTGTTTAAGGTACGTATTCCAACTAATAAAGACCCCAAAGAAGAGCATGAAGTCTGGGTATCCGATAAGGCCAGTATCACGCTGTATGAGTTTGAGGCAAAGTCGGGTGCATTTGCCATTGGGCGTCATCCTATGGGTATATCCAAAGGCATCAACCCAGATGAAATCAGTGTCTTTGCGCTAGTGCGTAATCAGCAAATCGTAGTAGTCGATGACAATACAAAGCTAAAATTTGGCGACAGTGTCTGGTACGCCATGAGGGGTAATCACGCGAGCAAAATCGCCAAGATTTTTAATGACACGACATTAGATCGCAAAGCTATCGATGATTTCTATGGCGATTGGTTGCTATCACCGAGTGTCAAGCTTGGTGATTTGCCGTTTTTTACAGGAATTATGGCATCTGAGACTCTGGTAAAAACACTCAAAACGTCCGATGAAGACAGCGAAAAAAACATGTGGGAGCAGACGGTGGCTGAGTATGTGAAATCACATTTAGGTACTGCGCCAGTGTCGGGCGATACTGTTGTGATAAGCGATGAATGGTCGCTGGTTATTAAGGAAGTCGATGACAAAGGGAAGCTAAGAACCATTGGTCTAAAGTACCAAGACCAAGCAGCGACCGCCTAAAATTTTGTCGCAAATTTTTAACAGCTGATGATCAAAACAATAAGATAAAGCCTTGTCTTTAAAAGCATTACTTTCAATGCAAGACAATGCTCCAGCTACTAGGACACTGTGATTAAGAAACACTGAGAGTCCGAGTAGCAAAATCTGCTGATAAATTAGGCTTTAGAATAATTCTCTGACAACAAATTTATCATTTTATTCAAAAAATCTGCCACATGCTTGTGCAGATTCTCTCGATATGCCCAGTGATGCTTCACTTCATAGCTTGCTTCATCAGGCAGTAGTATTTTCATCAGCCCCATCTCTTCATAGCGCATTGCTAGATCGCGTGGCAAGTAACCAACATGGTGACCTGCTAGGATAAGCTGCGCGGTGGCTTCCATCTGATAGGTAGTTGCGCTCAGTATTTTTGGGCGAATATGGTTGATACTGACATCAGTAATATAGCCTCGTTTCACCCAATGATGGTCTTGCTCTAATTCCTCAAATGTTAGCTTGTCAGGCTCATGAAATGAACGATGCTCACGCCCGCAGCAGACGACTTGTGTTTCGATAAAAGCAGGTTGAAAGGTCAATAGCGGCGGAAAGCTACCAAAATACCCCACACCAATATCACTCTCGTTACCAAGAAGCTTTTCTATCATGCTCTCAGGACTTTGCACGTCAATCGAAAAGTGTATTAATGGATTGTCACGGTAGCTAGCAGCCAAACACTGACGCAGCGCATCATAAAAAAGCGTCGGCATCTGATCGATTAAACACAGTCTGATGTGACCACCACGCACAGAATCTAACTGACGGATATAGTGCAACTGATGTTGAAAGCTGGCAACGGCCTCGGTAAAACTTAAACAAGCCTCATATACTGCTGCGCCATCTTCTGTGAGCTTAAATCCTGCTCGACCACGATGGCACAGCGTCATTCCTAAGCGGTCTTCTAAATGGGTCAAATGTCCACTGATGACAGAAGTCGTGACATTTAAGCGTGACTGAGCAGCTGTTACGCCTTGGCATTCTACGATGGCCATAAAGCTACGTAGTGTTTTTATATCTATTTTTATCAGCTCATCTAGCATCGATCGCCACCCTATATCAAATTAATTAAATAGTAATGGATAAGAATTGAGTAATTTTCATCAACCTTGCTTTTCTATATGTATTCGTACCATCCACTAAGGAATAAAAAGTAAAAGCTAATTTTATCAAGGTTTTAAGATTACCTAACAAAATATTCTGCTTGTCAAAACTTCTGATAATAATATGTAAATTTCGTTTACTACGAAAAAATAGAAGTTTGCTTCTGAATTTTACCATGGTTCATGCGCTTATATTTATGTATTGTCAATGGCATGTAGCAAATTGTGTACTTAAACCAAATAGAACAAGGAAGTAACTTATGACATTCAATCAACCATTAAGCGGCAATGATATGCCAAGATTTGGCGGTTTCGCTTCTATGATGCGTCTGCCAACTCAAGCCGATGCTGAAGGGTTAGATGTGGCGTTTGTTGGCGTACCTTTAGATATTGGTGCATCCAACCGTAGCGGTGCAAGATTGGGGCCTAGACAGATTCGTGATGAGTCCAGAATGATTCGTCCCTACAATGTGGCCACTCGCGCTGCGCCCTTTGAGTCATTACAAGTCGCTGACATCGGCGATGTGCCTATCAATACATTCAACCTGCTAAAAAGCGTTGATATCATCGAAAAATTCTATACCGATAAAATCGTCAAACACGGTGCGATTCCTCTAACACTAGGCGGTGATCATACTATCGCGTTGCCTATCCTACGTGCACTAGCCAAAAAACATGGCCCTGTCGGTATGGTGCATATCGATGCTCATGCTGATATCAATGATGATATGTTTGGCGAAAAAATCGCTCATGGTACGCCGTTCCGCCGCGCTGTCGAAGAAAACCTCATCGATGGTAATCGTGTGGTGCAGATTGGTCTACGTGGTACAGGCTATAGCGCAGAAGAGTTTGACTGGTCAACTGAGCAAGGATTCCGCGTGGTACCTGCTGAAGAATGCTGGTATAAGTCGCTAACACCGCTCATGGCTGAAGTACGCGAAAAGCTAGGCGATGGTCCTGTTTACTTGAGCTTCGATATCGACGGTATCGATCCTGCCTTTGCCCCAGGTACTGGCACTGCTGAAATCGGTGGTCTGACCTCTACTCAAGGTATCGAAATCATTCGCGGTATGCGCGGTCTAGATGTGGTGGGCGGAGATTTAGTTGAAGTGTCACCACCTTATGATCCATTCGGTAACACCTCGGTATTGGCGGCGAACTTATTATTCGAGATGCTATGTATCCTGCCGGGCGTACGCTATGACGACAAGGTTAAAGCGGTTTACTAATCACCATCAATGATTACCTCTATAATGAGCAGCCTTTGCAGCCAGTAATTAGTGACTAATAATCGGTATGAAAGAAAAAATACAAAGGTTGTTTTGAGGTATTGATAATTATCTGAATATTCAGCGAAATTTTTTAGGATGACTGACCCATGACCCAATTGACGCAAACGCCTTCTTCTTTGTCGGACACTTCATCACTGACCTGCGGTGAGCTATTGGTGCAGTGGCTAGAGTATTATGGTGTAGAGACCGTTTTTGGTATCCCTGGTGTACATACGGTAGAGCTGTATCGCGGCCTTCCAAATACCAATATTCGTCATGTAACGCCGCGTCATGAACAAGGCGCTGGGTTTATGGCAGATGGCTACTACCGAGCTTCTGGCAAGATTGGCGTGTGTTTTATTATTACTGGCCCTGGTATGACCAACATTATGACAGCGATGGCGCAGGCACTGGCTGATTCGATACCAATGCTAGTGATTTCTAGCGTCAACAAAGTCAAAGACACAGGTAGTGGCGAAGGGCATTTGCATGAGTTGCATGATCAGCAAGGCATGATTAGTAAAGTAGCATTGACGAGTACAACCATTTGGCAACCTGAATCGCTACCGAAAGTCATTGCAGAAGCTTTTGCCTTATTTAATGGTGCACGTTCTGGGCCAGTACATATTCAGCTGCCTATCGATGTCATCACCGCTGATGCCAGTCATGTTGCTAAACCGCCTAGTTTAAATGCTGTAGCAAATAGCGAAGCTAGTACAAATAATTTGAGCCTACCGCAGGTCACAAGACCATTGCCGAATCCTACGCAATTAGACCTAATCGTGCAGTCATTAAAAACCGCGAAAAACCCTGTAATACTTTATGGAGGCGGCTGTGTCGATGTCGATCAAGATGCACAGCGATTGGCAGAGCTGATAGATGCACCAACGTTTTTGACCATTAATGCCAAAGGCTTGCTGCCACCTGGTCATCCATTAAGTTTGGGTAGCAACCAGTCGTTAGACGCAGGCCGCGCCGTGATTACCGAGGCGGATTGGGTGTTAGCGATTGGTACTGAGCTTGGTGAGACTGACTATGATGTGTTCTTTAATGGTGGGTTCAAAATCAACGGCACGCTGGTACGTATCGACTGTGATGCCCAGCAATTGCAGCGTCCATTTAGAGCCGATATCGCGGTATTATCCGACGCACAGATGGCGATTAGTGGTTTATGCAGCAGCTTAGAAGGCCAAACATTCGATCATCATGCACTATCACGTGTCAATGAGGCAAAGCAGGCCATCTTGAAGGACGTAACGACAGACTTTGCGGGTCAAAATGCATTACTGAAGCTGATTAGAGATGAGGTAGAAGACGTCATTTTCGTTGGTGATTCAACGCAGCCTGTCTATAGCGGTAACCTTGGTCTTGAAGCCTTGGCGACGCGTAAATGGTTTAACTCATCGACAGGTTTTGGCACATTAGGTTATGGGTTGCCTGCTGCTATTGGGGCCATGGTTGGCTCAAATCTACCTGTCGTCAGTCTAATGGGTGACGGCGGTATTCAATTTACGATTGCCGAGCTCATCTGCGCCGCTGAGCTTGAGCTACCATTGATTGTTTTGCTATGGAACAACCAAGGTTACGGTGAGATTCGTCGTTACATGGAAGAGGGCGGTTTACCACTAATTGGCGTCAATATCAAAACGCCAAACTTTGAGCCACTAGCAGCAGGGTTTGGCGCTGGCTATCGTAGAATCACCGATAAGCAGCAATTGCTAGACGCATTAAAGACAGACACGAAGGGTAAACAGCCAATCATTTATGAGATTGATGAAGCAGATGACTTTCTAAAAGAAATGGCTAAGACAGTGACTTATTTTAATTAACAGTAATACTGGCGCTAATGCCACGGATAATAACGAGACTGATAGTCACAGGTCTAAAAAACGACAAAAAAATGACAAACTCTGGTTACGCAAGGAAGGACGTTCATGACGCCCAATGCTAGAGAAATGTCAGAAAGTAGACATGAGCAAATACCGCGTTTGTTGACGGAGCTTGCTGCTGTCGTTGGTACGACCAATGTATTGACAAAACCTAGCCAACAGCAGTCTTATGTGCAAGGTGCGATTGAGGCTGTCACGGACGCGACCGTAGCAGTTGTGATACCGCACTCTCTTGTGGCACTATGGCGCGTCATTAATATCTGTGCTGCGGCCGATGTGATTATCATTGCTCAAGCGGCCAATACAGGTCTGACGGGTGGTTCAACGCCGAATGGAGATTATGATCGATCACTAATCGTAATCTCTATGCAGTTATTGGGCGGCGTGCATTTACTCAACGATGCAGCAGAACTGGTTGCTTTGCCAGCCGCTACTTTGCAGCAATTAGAGTCTATCCTTGCTCCATTAGGGCGTGAGCCGCATTCAGTACTGGGCTCTAGTTGTGTGGGCGCATCGGTGATAGGCGGCATCTGCAATAGCTCGGGCGGGATGTTGGTGCAGCGTGGACCTGCTTATACTGAGATGGCGTTATTTGCCAAACGTAATACCTCAGGGCAGTTTGAGTTAATCAATCACTTAGGAGTTGATTTAGGTACACGCTCAGAGGAAATGCTTGAAACTCTACAGGCTGGTACATTCAATGAAAATCTGAATAGTACGAACAGTAAAGCATGTACCAACTACCATTATCAACACGAAGTCCGTGATTGTGAGGCAGGGACACCTGCTCGATTTAACAATGATCCCAACGGTCTGTATGAAGCATCTGGTTCAGCTGGCAAGGTCATTGTATTTGCGGTGAGGGTAGCGACCTTTGCCAAGCCTAAAAACGAGCAAACGTTTTATATCTCGACCAACGACGCTGATACCTTGACCACACTCAGAAAACAATGGTTAAAAAGCGAGTTGAAATTGCCTGTGTTGGCAGAGTATATGCATAAAGACTATAACGACATTACCATGCACTATGGCCGAGACACTTGCTTGAGTATGCGTAAGCTCCCTGCCAGCAAGATAGGGTCGCTATATCGACTGCAAGCAAAGATTGGCTACTATCTGGATAAGTGGCATCTCCCAAAGACGCTGCCAGATTGGATACTGCAACTAACATCTAAGTTTATGCCGCTGTCATTACCAGCCATTTTGACCACGCAGGCATGCTCATATAAATACCATTTGATTATAAAAGTCGCAGATGGTTTTGATAATGGCATTAATAAAAATTCTGATAAAAATGATGGCAACAATATCGCCGCTGCGCAGAATTTTTTGCAAAACCATCTACAGCAGTATCAAGGTGCGCTGCATATATGTACAGAGCTTGAATCACAATCGTTATTGGTATTTCGCAGTGCCGCCACCGCTGCCATGTTTCGTTATCATAATTTAAATCAAGATAAATTTGGCGAGCTGCTATCGACCGATATTGCCTTACCTAGAAATGCCGTAGATTGGGATGAGACTCTACCTGAACACTTGCAAGAACAAGTCAGCAAAACTTTTTATTTGGGGCATTTTTTCTGTTATGTCATGCACCAAGACTATTTATTGAAACCTAAGACCAATGCCAAGCAATTCAAGGATGAGCTGCTGGTATTTTATGACCAACGTCATATTGAGTATCCTGCTGAGCACAATGTGGGGCATGTGTATCCTGCTAAAACTGAGCTACATTATTTTTATAAAAAACTGGATCCAACCAATTCGCTTAACCCAGGTATTGGTCAGACAGAGAAATGGAAAAACTGGCAATCATCGCCCATCAAGGAGAAATTAAATGACGAGTTATATGGATAAGTCGCAGCAGCCGATTTTAGGGAATAATACGGTCGATCCAGAAACGCCAAAAGCAGGACAGTGGCGTGCAGCAATGTGGAAGTTTTTGTTGTTTTCAGCATTGGGTATTGCGTTATTTATCATACCGTTTGAGTGGGATGGTAAAGTCACGATTTTATTGGGTGTATTGACCGATACGCTACAATCCGCATTAGGTGGTTTGGTGACCTATATCACGATGGCGCTCGTGACGATATCTTTTTTTGGTGCGCTGGCTGTCAAAGCGTTAAAGCCAAATCTGAATGAAGGTTCGCTTGCTAAAAAACTCTTTGATGTTGAGTGGTTTTGGCTTGCTATCCGGTTTTTAGGAATGGCATTTGTTTGGATGATTTTTCTACAAGTTGGCCCTGAGTTTATTATCAATCGGAATACGGGCGGCGTCATTTTCGAAGATTTGATTCCTGTTTTGATTCCGTTGTTCTTCTTTGCCATTTTATCGCTGCCATTTTTGACTGATTTCGGCTTGATGGAGTTTTTGGGTACTTTAGCCAGTAAAGTATTTATCAAGCTTTTCAAACTACCAGGCCGTTCTGCTGTCGATGCAATGTCTTCTTGGTTTGGTGCAGCGTCTATCGGCCTGCTAGTGACTATGCAAGAGTATGACAAAAGCTTCTACAGCCAGCGTGAAGCTGCCATTATCGCGACCACATTTTCAGTCACTTCTATCGCCTTTACCTATGTGGTTGCCAAAACCATCGGCGTAGACAATAACTTCGTCTTCTTTTATCTGACTATTGCGCTAACTGGTTTTATCGCTGCGATTATCATGCCACGTATACCACCATTATCACTCAAGCCTGATACGTATCACTCGGGCAAAAGTATGCTAGATGAAGGCATCCCTGCTGAATATACAACGTACCAGTGGGCGGTCAATCGTGCCGTCACCCGCGCGCATTCTATGCCTAGCTTAGGTAAAGTGTTCAAACGCAGCGTACATAATCTGTTTGATATCTATTTGGGATTGATTCCAGTAACGTTCGCTATCGGTACGATTGGTCTTGGTTTAGCAGAGTACACGCCTGTCTTTAATTGGATTGCGACACCGCTTGTACCAGTACTTGAATGGTTACAGATTCCAGAAGCGGCCAAAGCTGGCCCGGCCATGATTATGGGCTTTGCAGATATGTACTTGCCAGCATTGGTCGGTAAAAGCATTGAAAGTGAGATGACACGATTCATCGTTGGTGCTGCTTCAATTACTCAGATTATCTACATGTCTGAAGTAGGTGCGCTGATTTTGAAGTCAAATATTAAGCTAAATGTATTAGAGCTATTTTTAATCTTTATCCTTCGTACGCTTATCAGCTTGGTAGTAATTACGTCTGTGGCGCATCTACTGTATTAGTGGCGTGTCTAGTATTCACAAGGCATCTAGCCTGACGATAATATACAAATGGTCGGTTTTTCTGTAGTCAGTTAAACCGACCATTTAATCAATGACGTTACGGACGTTACGCACATAAAGACAATTTGATCAAAAATATAAGGCGATTGACCATTATGGAAATGCTGAACTCTACAGATTTAACCAGAGAAACTGCCATACAAACGGCTCAAAATGAAGTTGTATTAAATGCCGCTTATATCAATGGTGATTGGGTTACGATTGAAGTGCTCGCGACCGATTCTAATCATTCAAATAACCATGCGTTGTATGATCCAAATTCAGGCAATGTAATTGCAACGACACGCTTATGCACCAGTGCCCATGTAGAGCAGGCAGTTGCAGCGGCTGATGAAGCCTTTGCTAGCTGGTCACAGACCACGGTAAGCGAGCGTGCCCGCTATCTAAATGCGATTGCGGAGTCTATGGAGCAGCAATTCGATAAGTTGGTTGGACTGTCTGTATTAAACAACGGTAAGCCAATCGAAGAGGCAAAGATAGACGTCGGAGACGCCATTGCTTGCTATCGTTACTATGCCAATCTCATCACAGAGCAGGCAACATGGTCTAAAGTATCAACGCTTGAGTCAGGTATTCGATTGTTAAAGACATACTCGCCAGTAGGTATTTGTGCGCTGATTACCCCTTGGAATTTCCCAATGGTGACGACTTCTTGGAAGCTGGCGCCTGCGCTAGCGGCAGGCTGTACCGTGCTATTGAAACCGTCTGAAGTGACATTATTACCAGAGCTTATGCTAGGTAATATCTTATCGGAAATTGACTTGCCAAAAGGGGTGGTTAATATTTTACCGGGTGCTGCTGAAGTGGGCACTGCTATGACCAGTCATCCGCTGATTGACAAAGTCTCTTTTACTGGCAGTAATGTCGTCGGTGAAAAGGTCATGATCCAAGCAGCAAAAGGTATCAAAGACATTAGCCTAGAGCTGGGTGGCAAGTCTGCTATTGTGGTATGCGCCGATGCTGATATTGATTATGCTTGTGATTTAATCATTGGCGGCATATTTACCAATGCAGGTCAGATATGCTCGGCCACGTCGCGATTGGTTGTCCATAAAGACATCGCTGAACAGCTTTTTGAGACGTTAAAAGTAAAAACGGAAAGTTTGCAAATGGGTGATGGTTTCGCGACAGAGACGCAAATGGGTCCATTGGTTAGCGAGCAACAGTTAAATCAGGTCAAAAAATTCTTTGATATTGCGACAGCTGAAAATCTGGACTGTTTAACCGGCGGTGAGCTATTAGAAGCATCTGGCTATTTTGTAAAGCCAACTGTCTATACGAATGTGCCAACGACCAGTCAGTTATGGATGGAGGAAGTGTTTGGGCCTGTATTAGTCTGTGCAACCTTTACTGACGGCGCAGAGGCTATCCGCCTAGCCAATGATAGCAAATTTGCTCTAGCAGCAACCATCGTTTGCGCTGATGAGACTGCCGCACTTGAGATAGCGCTACAAATCAAAGCCGGGCATATCTGGATTAACGAGCAACAAATCGTATTGCCAGAAGCAGGCTGGGGCGGATTTAAGCAAAGCGGTATCGGCCGTGAGCTGGGCGGCGATGGTTTGTCCGCTTATCAGAAGAGCAAACATGTATTGTTGACCGATTAATTAGATTTCAATTAGATTATCACTAGCCACTGTAGAGACTATTTACTAGCTATCAGCATGACTGTTGAATTATTGTAGAGTGATTGTTGATAGCTAAGTCACGCTCTAGCATTACGTTTGTTTACCAGACCGTTTCTTATATTAACTTTACTGTCGCACCCATTCAGGATAAAATTGAGCAATCATTCAAGTTTTATAGCCGTGCCCATTTTTATATGAGGTCACGGCTTTTTAAATGGGGCACATTATGTCACGCACCGCACTTTACAACCGTCATGACGCCTTGGAGCGTGCGCTACAGCTTTTTTGGCAAAAGGGCTTTCATGCTACTTCTCTAAAAGACATCGAGCAAGCGCTCGATATGCGACCAGGCAGTATCTATGCCGCTTTTGGTAATAAAGAAGGCCTGTTTCAAGAAGCGCTAGAATACTATGCGCGTCTAGGATTGACTGAGCTTGAGCGAGTGTTGAGCCATCATGAAACGCCTTTATTGGGACTAGCCGCTTATATACGTCAGCTTGGCGGGATTCGTGACAAAGCATTACCGAGCCGAGCCTGTATGTTGGTCAAAAGCTTACTAGAGCTGGGTGCGCGTGAGCAGACAGCGTTAACCAAGGTGGAAATGCTGTTGGCAGGTATGGAGACGCGATTTATAGAATGCTTTAGAGAAGCGCAGAATGTTGGTGAGATGGATAGTGAGTTTGATCCGGTTAGGCTTGGACGCCGTCTACAAGCAGAAGTTATGGGGCTACGTGCCTTTGCCCAGCGTGACATAGAGAGCTCGACGGTACACGCCCTTGCTGAAGATATGGCCTTATCTATAGAAGCACTGCGACTAGATGATTCAGTAAATGCTTAGAGGTTCATTGCTAGGTTTCAATATGACGTATATCTCAGGCGCTTACTTGGTAGATTCGAGCTGCTTGAGGGTATGATACCCACCATGTATACGAGTGAAAATAGTAACAGCGCAGGCGGTAGCAAAGATACCAGCAAGTAGCACAAAATGCTGCGGCCAAATACAGAGAGCGATAAAAAGAGCAATGGTCTCGGTGCCTTCTGTAAGACCGTTGAGGTAATAAAAGCTCTTATATTTAAACTGCGGCTTGTCTAATTGAAATTTTTCTGCAGAAATCGCAAAGGCTAAAAAGCTCGAACCTGTCCCAATAAATGCCGCTAACAACAAGGCACCTGCTATAGCGTTTTGTGCAGGATTGGCCAAGATAAACCCAAGCGGTACGGCTGCATAAAACA
The DNA here is from genome assembly GCF_044542635.1 of Psychrobacter sp. NPDC077938. Taxonomy (NCBI): domain Bacteria; kingdom Pseudomonadati; phylum Pseudomonadota; class Gammaproteobacteria; order Moraxellales; family Moraxellaceae; genus Psychrobacter; species Psychrobacter sp. NPDC077938. Next base: position 36,318 of record NZ_JBITUW010000003.1, on the reverse strand, counting down.
AGAAGTCGAGCGTGATATCTAAGTAACCCCCAGCGCTTGAGCTTTGCTGTGCGTAGCGTGCCATTGCGCCATCCAGCCCATCAAAGATACGATTCAATATAATCGCTGCTAGCGCGCCATACCATAGCTCAAACGCGAGTAGTGGTAATGCCAACATACCGACCAAGAACCCAGCTACTGTAAGCTGATCAGCCGTGATGCCGAGCTTATGCAATGTCGCTACTATCGGGGTCAGCAGCGGCTTGATAACGGGCGTAATGAACTTGTCTAACATGCGAGCTGCCTTTTATATTTTGCTTTCTTTGTCATTTTGGCTGAGTGTTTGACTCTGATGTCCAAAATTATCGTCCTACATAAATCACTTTACCATTGGCTGCTTCAGCGTCGCTTTGGTCGTGAGTGACCATAATAGCAGGCAGCTTATGAGTACGAATCTGATCGAATACCAATTGCCGTGTATCCATTCTCAATTGTGTATCAAGTTTGCTAAACGGCTCATCAAGTAGTATCGCTTTGGGCTCACTCAGTAGCGTGCGTAGTAGGGCAACACGTGCTTGTTGACCACCTGATAAGTTATCAGGATGACGATCTCCCATCCCTTCTAAGCCCACTTGCGCTAAAGACTGCGCTATTTTTTCAACTCGCTGTTTTTTATTTTCTTTTGGCATGGCAAAAGCAATGTTGCCCGCGACTGATAGGTGTGAAAACAGCAGTGCGTCTTGATACAGAACACCAATACGGCGCAGATGCGCAGGCAGGTGAGTCACGTTCTCATCGTTTAACCAGACAGTACCCGTCGCGGTAAAATCGCTCGCCAAAGTGCCTGTTAGCCAGTTCAGTAAGCTGGATTTGCCACTACCAGAAGGGCCCATCACGGTTAGGATGTCGCCACCAGCAATGTGCTCATTGATACTCAATAGCTGCTCGTTTTGACGAAACAGCTGTAAGTCTTTTATCTGTAGAGATGATGGCATCAGGAACCCTTTATTTGCGTTTTCTATGACTAATTATTTTAGTATTTAGTATTTTTAGCAGCTAGTTTTTTCATAACGGCCGTTTTCGATAGCTGATACTTTTCACAACTGTTCTTATTCATGAGCAGCTTGCTACCGCGCGCCACTTCTAAAGAAGTATTTGGGTAGCACCCAAGCCAATATAAAACCGATGAGCGGTAGCGCCATTTGCATAATGGCATAGACAGCACTGGTACGCCTACTGGCACCATTCGCCAGTGTCACCGCTTCTGTCGTGATAGTGGCAATACGTCCGCCACCCGCCAATAGAGTTGGTAAATACTGACCAAAGCTGATTGCTAAACCGAGTGCTATAGCAATCAAAATAGGGGCAAATAGCTGCGGCAGTTTTATCTGAAAGAACACTTTAATTGGTGCAGCACCGAGGCTGGCGGCCACATGAGCGAAACGTGAGTCTAAGCGTCGATAGCTACTGGCCAATGATAAAAACACGTACGGTAGCACGAATAAAAGGTGGGCAAATGCCACATTAAAAAATTCTGATTGATAATTGGCCAACTGCTGTAACCATACTAAGCCGAATAGAAACGCAATACTTGGCACCAAGAGCGGTAAGTAAATAATAAAACTGGTGAAGTGTGACAGTGGTTTAGCACTCAATTGCTCAGCTTCCAAGCATAGCAAAGTCAGAAAAACAGCAAAGGCAGTACTGACGGCCCCAATGCTAAGCGTATTGACCAATGGTGTGCTCATTTGGGTAAAGGCACTTTGAAAGTGTAATAGTACGAATTGCTCTGGTAGCATCGCCGGAAACCGCCAAAATCCTGCAAATGCCCATAAAACAAGGCCGGCGAGTGACAGTAGCATAAAGCCAATCACGCCTACGGTAAGAGTGGCGGTGACTTTTTGCCAGATAGTATCTGCATAATGACGTTTGCCATTAACTGATGAAACATTAAATATTGTTTTGATAATTTTTTCGCCGCCCAGCCAAAAGGCGACTAAACCTGCTGTCAATACGAGTTGTAATAATGCGCCTGCTGATGCTTTGATACGCAATGTCAGGTCAACATCGTTGAACCATTGTATTATAGAGACAGCAAGCGTTGGCGGTGTGTTAGGGCCCAATATCAATGGCATCTCGACACTCGCACTGGCATAGGCCAACACGGCCAAAATCGGTAAACGTAGAAAAGGATATAACAGGGGCAAGACCGCCTTAAAAAAAGCAGTAATTGGGTAATAACCTAAATTGAGCGCAACGGTATATTGTTGACGCAGTTTTTTGCCAAGTTCAGGCTGAGCAAGCGCGCCCAGTGCCATTAATAATAAAAACGGCAGCTCCTTTAAGGTTAAACCCAAGATGATGCTGATACCGTATGGATCATGCGGAAACATACCGTCGGGTGCCATCTCCCAACCAGTTAGCCAAGGAGAGATGAGCCGTGCAAACATACCTGACGGCGCAATCAAAAACCCAACGGCAATAGCTGCAGCTGCATGAGGAATGACCAAGATAGGGCTTAATAAATGCTCAACACGCTGCAACCAAACACTGTTAAAAAACGCGGCCAATATCATCAGGGCAATAACAAAAGCAAGTAGGGTGCTGATAAGTCCCGTAGCAAGACTTAACGCAGCCATCTGCGTGATGCCAGGCGTTTGCCACAGGTCTATAAATCCTTGCAGATTCAGAGTCGTTTTCTCAAGGGCAGGAAGCCAGCTCAGAGCAGGCAACAGAACACAGATGAGGCCACAGAGTACGGGTAATATTAATATGAGAATTAAGAGTTTGGGACTAAAAGACACGATACGCGTAAACAGATCTTTTTTCTCAAGCGTGATAGGCTTAGGTTTATCACCTTTTTTCGTCATTTTATCAAAACCTTGGCTCATGGACTCACCCCATAACGTGCTTGCCAGCCTTGCTGGATGGCCTCTACCCAACTTGGATGCGGCTCGCTTACCGTGCGTTTGACACTGTCAAAGGGCAGGGCGCTTGGATGGGGCTGCTTGGTTTCGAATAATGCTTGTTGTGCAGGGCTAAGTGTAGATTGAACCAGTACGCTTTTGTCACCCCATACCGAAGGGGTTTGTTTTTTTGCTTGGGCTTCTGGACTCATCAAAAAGTTGGCTACTAATTGCGCCGCTTGAGGATGACTAGCGTTATAAGGAATAGAAATAAAATGAGTATTGCTTAAGCTGCCGTCACTCATCGCATAGCTGCGAATACTTTCGGGTAAGTCATAACGCTGCACGGCCGCAGGAACCTCTGGTGCCGAAAAGGTAAAGGCGAGACTCAGCTCCGTATCATCGACCAAGCGCCGCATCTGCGCACCTGTCTGCACGAACTGCTCGCCATTACGCCATAAGGTTGGATGAAAGTCATCCAAAAACGCCCATAGCGGGTCTAATACGAGCGCGGTGTTTTCTTCAGTGGCAGGCAAGTTGAGCTGTGCGCTAGTGTTTTTACCCGTTTGAGCGTCTTGTTGTTCATGCAGCATAACTAAGACGTATTTTAAGAAACTCATACCCAAAAAATCAGGTGGCTTTGGGTAGCTAAAACGGCCAGGGTTTTGTGCTGTCCAAGTAGTCAGTTCAGTTAGCGTTGTTGGCGGCTTACTGGTGGATAAGCTGTCGTAATAAAACGTTAGAGAGGCTTGTCCCCAAGGTGCTTCCATACCATCAGTTGGTACACCAAAATCGAAATTTACGGTTGGATTGTTTTCTGGATCAGTCAACGCAAAATTGGGCAGTTTGTTTGCCCATTGCTTAAGTAGCAATGAGTTCTCACTCATGGTGGCAAAGTTAGCACCATTAATCCAGACCAAATCAACACTGCCTTGATCGTCATTATGGGCGGATTTTTCTGCGAGTACCCGACTGACTGCTTCACTGGTGTCGCTCAATTTAACATGAACTAAGTTGATATTATATTTATCATCGACTTGATCGGCGACCCATTGTAGATAGGCGTTAATTTGCGGATCACCGCCCCATGCATAGAAATAAACGTCTTGATTGCTGCCTTGGGCTTCTATCTGCTGCCAAGGTGACAAGTCTTGGTTAATATTGGCAGTAGTTGGCGATGCTGTGCTTGCTGATATACCAATACAAATGCTCATCACCATAGCGTAGGTGCTATATCGCGTAAGACGTTTGAGCATCGGTAAAGTGGTAATAACGCGCATTCAAGTTTCCGTTATGATTTAAATGTTAGTAAAGCTGGTAAAGATTTCATAGTCTGCCATGTCAAACCAAACAGATACTACGAAATCTAAACCAGCTTTGTTCAGCTTTTTTTAGAGCTTTCCTACCAGTTGCATCATTTAACGATGCCTACGAGCAAACTGTCATTAACTAACCGCGACGCCAAGTATGGTATTTCTCTAACCAGCTTAATACGGTCTCAGGCGCATGAGCACGTTTCCACTCACCAGCGGCGTATTTGTTGCCTTCTGCCCAAGTCGGGTAGCTATGAATGGTGCCCAAAATCTTATTGAGACCCAGACCATGTTTCATGGCCAGTACAAACTCAGCGATTAGGTCGCCTGCATGTTCAGACACCACCGTAACGCCCAGTATTTTGTCTTTACCTTTTGGTGTGATGACTTTGATAAAGCCTTTAGCCGCGCTATCTGTAATGGCGCGATCCAGCTCTTCAAACTCAAAACGAGTAATCTCGTAATCGATGCCTTTATCAATGGCCTCTTGCTCGTTGATACCGACACGAGCGACTTCGGGGTCGATAAACGTAACCCAAGGAATGACGCGATAATCTACTTTAAACTTCTTCAGATTGCCAAATAAGCCATTGACTGCAGCGTACCAACCCTGATGGGCAGCGACATGAGTAAACTGGTATGGACCGACAATATCGCCTGCAGCAAAGATATTGGGATATAACGTTTCGAGATATTCGTTGGTCACGATAGTACGATTGGTTTCGATACCTAGCGCCTCTAAACCATAACCTTCAAGACGTGCGCTACGACCAACGGCACAAAGTAGCTCATCATACTCGATATCTATTTCTGTTTCATTGTGTTTGACGATAATGTATTTTTTGCCATCACGCATCTCGCAGCGCATCGCTTGATGCGAGGTCAAAATATTGACACCACTATCAGCAAGCGATTTGTGAGCAAAGGTAGACACTTCAAGGTCTTCTTTACCCATAATGCGATCGCTCATCTCAATTTGCGTCACATTAGAACCCAATCGAGCAAAGCTTTGAGCAAGCTCGCTACCGATTGGACCACCGCCCAGTACTACTAGCTTTTTCGGAGCTTCTTCTAGTTCAGCAAACTTAGTCCATAGCGTGTCGCTGGTTACGTAACCTGTTTCTTCTATACCTGGCAGAGGTGGTACAAATGGGCGAGCGCCAGTGGCGATAACGATAGTACGCGCTGTTAGGGTTTGCATACCGCCGTCATTTAGCTGGATTTCTACTGTCCACGGGTCAATCAATTTGGCATAGCCTTTGACCACATCGACGCCCAGATTGGTATAACGTTCAACGCTGTCGTGCGGTGCAATATCAGCCACTACTTGCTGTACGCGTGCCATCACTTTTTTGAACGAAAACTGCGGTACAGTGTTCTCTAGACCGTAGTTTTCACCATGGCGAATTTGATCAGCGATTTTTGCGCTCTTAATGATGGCCTTACTAGGTACACAGCCATAATTGAGACAATCACCGCCCATTTCACCTGCTTCAATCAGTGTGACTTTCGCTTTTACTGCGGCGGCAATGTAGCTTGTGACCAATCCACCAGCGCCTGCGCCAATCACAATCATATTGCGATCGAACTTTTTAGGTTTGGTATGGCCTTTATAAACACGGCGTTTTTTGAACATGTTCAACACTCCTTTTGCTATTAATGGGAAGAAACCTAATAACGCAAACGAGACAATTAAGTTGAAAGATAAAATACCCGATAAGCTGTCTATTTGTGCCAGCTGTGTCCCTGCATTGACGAAGACAAACGTCCCAGCCAGCATGCCGATTTGACTGACCCAGTAGTAAGTCCATGTTTTAATAGACGTTACACCCATCAATAGGTTAATCAAGAAGAATGGAAATATGGGTACCAGACGTAAGGTAAATAAATAAAATCCACCTTCTTTTTCGACGCCTGCATCAATAGCTGCCAACCGCTCAGGAAAGCGCTGTTTGATGGTATCACGCAGTAAATACCGCGATGCCAAGAAGGCAATGGTAGCACCAATACTCGATGCAAATGAGGCAACGAGTAAGCCCTGAACCAAACCAAATAAAGCACCAGCGGCTAGCGTCAGAATCGCAGCGCCTGGTAAGGAGAGGGCAGTGACGACGACATATAGTAAGAAAAACCCACCGATAATCAATAGCGGTGACTGCGCTTTGTATTCATTAAATTGCGCCATCGACCCTTTTAAGCCATCAAGCGTCAATAATTGATTTAGGTCAAAGTAAAAAAAGCTTGCCGCTAATATCAATATTAATAGTATTAAAAATATTCTTTTAATCATGAAAAGTCCGGCCAAATAAGGGAGCGAAGGCTAAAATCGTAGTTATTACTCAAACTGTAGAATGCTCATCATCTGAATAACTAAACTTAAGTAACAATACTTAAGTAACTATAGTTGAGTAACGTGGCGATCAAATCGAATTGTCTGAATCGCCTAACTACGATAAAAAATTTAAGTCGGCAGTCTTAATAGTATATAAATTATGTCTTGTTGTCTGATGTTTATACTACTGTAGCAATAAGCACTGCCGCTGACATTTATACTGGAGACGTATTTTTACCCAATGTTAGGGTGTCATAGTCTCTCATTAAGAACAGCGCCAAACAGGCTGCCAGCATTGGCCATGCAGCAAAGAACAGCAAGTTATCAAAAGGTGTTAGGTAAAGACCAAAAGATGCAAAAGTAGAAGCGGCGTGTAGTAATAAAATGATGCCGTATGTCCACTTTTTGAATAGACCCATGACAAACGAGAAGATAAGAATGATTTGTAAGCTACCAATCAGGTAAACAATAGTGATGCCTAAATTTTCTAAAGCGTAGAATTTAGCAAATACATTGGCGGCATGCTCAGGATTTACGAATTTGTCGAGTGTCCAAAAGAAGAATACGATGAAAACACCAAGGCGAAGAAACAATAGTGAGAGTGGCAAATGTTTTGGCATGAATTATCTCTTTTTGAGAAAAAGTAAAAGTGAATTGGAACAAATTAAGCAAATAAAACGGGCACGATGGCACCGAACTATCAGGTAACAAACATAGGTAAAATATGAACAATGTTGAGTGATTACTCAAAAATAAACAAAGTATTACCACAAAATGTACTAAAAACGCATTGTAGTAGTTATTGAATAACTGTTCAAGTTGATTATATCCATATTCTAGCAATTATAGGGTTGGGTTACTTTCTTTAACCAAACCAGCAATGTTAGGTTAAAGAAGCCCGATTTGTGTACGTTTGATTGAGTCTATCGACACATTTAACGTTTATCTTGCGCTATAAAGATTTGCATAACCCGTATAAACGCAAAAAGCCCTTTATAGAACGTAAATCCTATAAAGGGCTTTTGAGGGGATGCTTATAACACTATAGTAAAGCCAACAGCAGTAAAATAATGCCTTACCACATCAAGTCATCTGGAATCACATAAGCGGCATACGGATCGTCTTCTGCCAATGCTTCTTCAGCAGTGTCGTTGGACACAACCATAAAGCCTTCCATTTTTGAATCGATACGGTCAGCTAATGGGCGAGGCAGTAGCGCGTAGCTTTCTTCCAAGCGTGCGATAACCACGTGACCAGCCACGATTTGATCGTACAGTTTCTGAGTGATAGCGATTTTCTTTACTTTGGATTCATCGACAAACTGATAGCTAACCTCACCTTCTGTCTCAGTAATTTGATGCTGCTTAATCATTTGGACAATATTGGCCTTTAATGCTTTCACTTCCAATATGCGTTGTTTCTCTTGATTAAGCTTTTGATCCTTTTCTAGCTTTTGAGCTTGCGCCTCTGCCAGCGCTTTCTTTGCTTCGACGCTTTCTGAGTCACCAGTACGCTTGGCATGTTGCGTTTGCTTGCTGATCTTCTTGGCCTTTTTGCTATCAACCAAGCCAGCCTTTAATAATTGAGCCTGTAGGGCATTTTTTGCCATAATCCAATCACCTAAATAACGATACCGAAATCATAAATATTAAAAAATACATTGTAGCAAACTTTGCTAGCGCATGTGGTCAGACGATGATAAGACTTTATATATAGCTAGGTATCAGTCTGCGGTGAGCCATGCACGATGCTGTCAGTAACAAATTGCAATTATTGCAAAAGGGTCGCACACATCGCTGGATGAAGCTGTGTAAATTGGTTATTATCAAATGAAGGGGTAAATTTACTTAATAAGATAATTTTTGAAAGGGTAACTATTATAAGGTAAATGAAACATACCTCAGTCAGAATACATAAGCCAAAGAGAATGAATCAGAGTACATAAGCCAAAGAGCATAGCTTGGTCAGAACTAACAAGCTGTATAGGATTAAATAATTAAATTTAAGGACAGATTATGACAACATCACAGCACATTTTGGCCTGTATTGACGGCTCGGCAGTGACTGAATCGGTTTGTGACTATGCAGCTTGGTATGCCAGTAAACTAAACGTACCTGTTGGATTATTGCATGTCAGTGACATACCAGCATCGACCAGACGGGATTTATCAGGTGCTATAGGCATAAATAGCCGCCAGTTTTTATTAGAAGAGTTGTCCCAGTTGGATGAGCAAAGAGCAAAAGTCGTCAACAGCTATAGCAATGCGTTGGTACAAGATGCAAAAAGCCACATTCAAAGCAGTTTCGCTAATGTCAATGTTCGCGTTTATCAACGCCATGGCAAGTTGCTTCCTAGTATTGAGCATTTTAAAGAAGAAAATCGTGCGATTGTTATGGGACGACGCGGAGAGGACCATAAGAATAGTCGGATCAATATTGGTAGTCAGATCGAGACAGTCGCTCGTGGGTCAGATATTCCTATATTGATTTGCTCAGAGAAATTTGAAGAGCCAAGCTCGTATATGATTGCCTTTGATGGTAGCAAAACCTCTATTAAAGCGGCAAGAATGGTGTCAAAGAGTCCACTATTAAAAGGTCTAAAAGGCCATATCGTGATGGTGGGAAATCATAACGACGCTGCTAAGCAAAGTATGAGCGCCGCCGCCGCACAGTTAGAAGATGCTGGGTTTGTTGTTGAAGCACATCATTTATCTGCTTCTGATGCGGTGGACGGATTGTTAAAGTTTCAGGTAGAGAACAATGTCGACATTATGGTCGTAGGTGCGTACGGACATTCGAAATGGCAGCAACTGTTTCTCGGTAGTACAACGACAGAAATTATCGCTAGCACGTTATCGCCGGTCATTCTAGTGCGGTAATAACGTCATATATTTGTGTTTATCGTCTAGGGCGTGTCCTCAGTTTCATATTGTGGGTACGCCCTAATCATTTAATACCTTTGGAATACTTTATGCTAATTAATGCAGATTTTTCACAACGTGCTTCACTGACTCCTGAAGCACATCAATGGATTAAGTCACCACAAAATGGTGTAGAGCGTGTGATGCTTGATCGTGTAGGCGCGGAGAAGGCTCGCGCTACCAGTCTTGTGCGTTACGCGCCAAACTCTTACTTTCCACATCATCTGCATCCAGGCGGCGAAGAGATTTTGGTATTATCAGGCACTTTTTCTGCAGATGACACTCATTATCCAGCAGGTTGGTATCTACGTAACCCACCGACTTCAGGTCATCGGCCTTATAGTGATGAAGGTGCTGTTATTTTCGTCAAGTTACGGCAAATGTCGTCTGACGAAACGCAGCACGTGGCGATCGACACTTATAATAATGATAACTGGCAGCAACAAGGTAACCGTACTGTCTGCCCGCTTTTTTTTGATGGGGTAGAGCGCGTTAGTCTACAGCGTATCGATGCAGGCGAGTTGCTATTCACTGAGACAGTCCATGGCGGTGCAGAAATATTAGTCGTAGCAGGTGAGCTAATAGAGGGTAAGCAGGTATATCAGCAGGATAGTTGGATACGCCTACCGATAGATGCAAATGTACAAATAAAGGCAGGGGTGGAGGGTGCAACCATATACTTAAAAACTGGCCATCTTGACCATGTCATTGGTTTAGATATTGAAGAAACTTAAATAGCACTTATTAATTGTATAGACAAAATATAAAAATAATTTGGTACTTCTAATTCTTAATTATGACGTACCAAATTATCACTTCATAAAATTAATATATTATAAGCAATACTCACTTTTGTGTGAGCTTCATCAAAAAAGATACCAAGTATCATCTTTTCCTATCTGTCTTCGAAAAATTCTAACCTTCCAAATAGTTTCTTCTAGAAAATTAGCCTAAGTAATTAAATAGAGTGCTTTTAAATAGCGCTTTTGGCTAATCTTGTTTTTTTACCATCAGAAATTCTATTTATTTCTACAATAAATGAGAATGAGTATTATTTATATTTTTACTATCTATTTGTTAAAGAATCTTAGTTTGTAAAAAATATTCATTGTAGTTCTATTCTCTTATCAAACCTACTTGTTATCTATAAGGTTAACTACTGAAACGTATTTATACAGGTTAATCTAAAGATAATATACCTTTTAAAATCAGATTATATTCGAGAAATAGAATATTGTTTACAAATAAGCAAACAAACTCTGTTGACCTATAAACCTAGCGTATTATTATGAAAGTAACAGCATAAAATATATCCGTAGCTTGCTATGAAACGTATACAAGTATTTTTTAACGAAAAGTGAATATTTACAAAGTCTAATAATAAGTAACAAAAGTTCTCTAAACTATTTGTGAATTAGATTTTTGTTGATAGAATGCATCATTATGTGAGGTTGTTATTTCTTATACATTGATATTAAGGTTTAACTAATATTTTATTTAAATATGTGTTTTATTAAATATATTGATATTTTAGAGCGACTTTTTATACGAATGATACTGTAGTTTTTTTAATAAAAGATTATGTAAACAATACTAATAAACGAAAACATTATTCTAGATTGATATGTATTTAGAATTAATTAATCAAGGATGATCCTATGAGCACTATCACAGTTAAAGTAAATGATAAAATTCAAACAATTACTGAGCACAAAGTATTTACACAGAGTAACCAACCCACAGTCATTCAAGCTATCGACAAAACAAACTATGAGTTTTTTGATGAAACAGCAGGCCGCGCGCCAAAAAGTATCGCTACTAAAAGAGTAGACAAAGATCTTCATGTTTCATTTGAAGGAGAAAGCGTAAATCCTGATCTAATTATTAAAGAATTTTACGATACTATTGACAGTGCAATTGTAGGTATTGCTGAAGACGGCAGTTATCACTATTATTCGACTGAAACAGGTCAAATTGTAGATTATGCAAATGAGTTACAAGGAAGTGATGTTCAGGATCAATTAGTTAGCGAGAACGTACAAACGAATACTTGGTGGCAAAGTTTCACAAATAGTGAAGAAAACAATCTTGCACCATGGTTATTGGGTCTAGCAGGACTAGGTTTAGCATCCGCTGCTTTTTCTAGCAGTGGCGATGATAGTGATGCAGACGCTGATGCTGATGCTGACGCCGATGCCGATGCCGATGCCGATGCCGATGCTGATGCCGATGCTGATGCTGATGCTGATGCCGATGCTGATGCTGATGCTGATGCTGATGCTGACGCCGATGCTGATGCTGATGCCGATGCCGATGCCGATGCCGATGCCGATGCCGATGCCGATGCTGATGCTGATGCTGATGCTGATGCTGATGCTGATGCTGATGCCGATGCCGATGCCGATGCTGATGCTGATGCTGATGCCGATGCTGACGCTGATGCTGACGCCGATGCTGATGCTGATGCTGATGCCGATGCTGATGCTGATGCCGATGCTGATGCTGATGCCGATGCTGATGCCGATGCTGATGCTGATGCCGATGCCGATGCCGATGCCGATGCCGATGCCGATGCTGATGCCGATGCTGATGCCGATGCTGATGCCGATGCCGATGCCGATGCTGACGCCGATGCTGACGCCGATGCTGATGCCGATGCTGATGCCGATGCTGATGCCGATGCTGATGCCGATGCCGATGCCGATGCCGATGCCGATGCTGATACCACGGCACCAACTGCGCCAGTGATTGACAGCTTTGATGGCACCACCGTGGTAGGAACCGCAGAAGCGGGCAGTACCGTGACCATTCTCGATGCCAATGATCAACCGATTGGCACGGCCACCGCCGATGGTGCGGGCGACTATCGCGTGACCCTAGATACGCCACTGGCCAACGGAGAAGCCATCACCGCCACGGCCACGGATGCAGCGACCAACGTCTCATTAGAGTCGGCACCAGCGCTTGCGCCTGATACCACGGCACCAACTGCGCCAGTGATTGACAGCTTTGATGGCACCACCGTGGTAGGAACCGCAGAAGCGGGCAGTACCGTGACCATTCTCGA
>NZ_JBITUW010000003.1:627-23703 GCF_044542635.1 Psychrobacter sp. NPDC077938 | reverse complement strand
AGAAGCCATCACCGCCACGGCCACGGATGCAGCGACCAACGTCTCATTAGAGTCGGCACCAGCGCTTGCGCCTGATACCACGGCACCAACTGCGCCGATTGATGCCCCTGTTGTTACTGACAACGTCGCCAATGATGGCAGCGGTGATGTGCTTGACCCTGCAGAAACCATTACTGATGGCGGCCTGACTAACGACAACACCCCAAGTGTGACCGTCCCTGCTGATCAAGTGGCCAACGGCACCCCGCAATTGGTCATTGATGGAGTGGTTGTACCCTCAACCTCTGTGACCAATGGTGATGGCAGCATGACTTTAACGCCAACCACGCCATTAACTGATGGTGAGCATGACTTAAGCTACAACCTCATAGATGCTGCAAATAACGAGAGTGATGATGCTCCTGCTGTTAGCGTGACGGTTGATACCACCGTCATCATCGCTCAAGATGACTCCAATGATATCGATTTAGGTAAATTACAAGTAACCACTTATCCTTCAGTAAATAACGATAGCGTCACCGTACTTGGTGTCGCCGAAAGCGATAGCGGTACAGATGGTACGCTTGATTTTACGGTAAGTGAAGGCGCCAATGGTACGGTCAGTATTGAAGTTAGTCAGACAGCGCTAGTCGCAGTAGCGGATGCGGTCAACATCGAAGTCTACAATAGTAATGGCGACCGTGTTTATGTAGGAACTACTGGTGGTGACCCACTGGTGGGTGATGTAATAGGTCTAGAATTATTAGGATTGACGGGCAATGACACATTAACAGCAGTCGTATCTGGTTTAGAGCCAGGAGATTACACTGTGGTGGTGCGCAAAAGTGAGAGTGCATTAGCTACTTTAGTACAAGATGTGGAGTTGGCAGAGTTGGGTGACTCAGGCATCATTTTAGGTCCAAACAACCAAGAGGCTGTCTTAAATGCAGTGGAAACCTCACTCAACACGGACTATCCTGCCTTGCAGTTAGGAACTACTGTGAAAGGTATTCTGTCAGCTGCATTGCTAGTAACGAATGAGCTGGGTGTCGATGAGTTGGTGACGTTACTTCAAGATAATCCTGTATTGAACACTTTGCTTGGCGGTGTGGTTGACCCAGTATTGGATGCGGTTGCAGTAGCATTGCTCAGCAATACCTTAACGCTGCTTGAAACCACTGATGTCACCGCCACGTTAACGGAATATGATTTTGACTCAAGTACCGCTATCACAGGCAACGTGATTGATCCTGACGGATTAGTAACAGGTGAGTTGGGTGAAGATACGGTTACTGTCAACACTAAGCTGACGGACATAAGTAGTGATAATACAGTTTCAGAGCCAACATCTCAGCTTGTCGACGGTGTCAATGTATTTACTATACAGGGACAATACGGTGTACTAGTGATTAATGGAAATGGTGACTATACTTACACGGTCAATGGTGATTATGCTTCGTCAGGTGAAACAGAGGTGTTTGAGTACACCATCTCTAACGGTGCAGCAGGTAACAGTGATACCGCAAAACTGGTGATTAATATCAGCTCTACGGCCCCTGATGCACCAGTCACAGCGGCAACTATTACAGACAATGTAGCTAATGATGGTAGTGGTGATGTGCTAACACCTTCAGAAGTCATTTCAGATGATGGTACCACAAATGACAATACACCAAGCCTTGAGGTTGCTGCTGGCGTACTTAGTGACGGTGAAACACTGCAGTTAGTGGTAAATGGCATCGTAGTTGATGCAATGATCACTGAAAACGCCGATGGCAGCTATACTTTAACGCCGCAAACGCCTTTAGATGATGCTGAGTATGAGCTAAGCTACAACATCAAAGATGCTGTCGACAATGTGAGCGGTAATGCACCTGCTGTGACAGTCACAGTAGATACTACAATACCAGATGCTATTGATGATCAGGCCTCTGCTGGACTTGCTATAACACCTGTTGTAGCGAGTACTACTGGTAGCGAGACTGGAACCGTTAATAGCTTGGTTAGCCTTGGCGCAGTCGGTGACTTAGTTGATGTAGTGTTGCTTGGCTCAAGTACTGCTTTTACAGTAGATGTTGCAACCAATACCACACAAGACCTTACGATATCTGGTAGTGGAAGCCAAGCATTAGGATTATCACTTGGTAGCGATAAGGACTTTGATGTCCTAGTGTATCGTCAAGAAGTAGGTAGTACGCAAGCTGAATTGGTTCAATCCGTACCAAACTGGCTTGATTACACAGCTGGTATAGCTGGTCTTATTGGCGGAACTTGGAAAGGAGATGCTTTAGAACTGGATACTTTTTCTGGCGGTGCGAAGTATTACATTGTGGTTGCCAATGGAAGCGGATTATTGAGTCTTGGTGTAGGAACATCTGTCACTGTCAAGACTGACTCAATTATAACCACAAACCTTAATATCGATTTAGTACCAGCTACTGGTAATGTGCTTGATAATGATACCGATACAGGGTTAGCGACAATTGTAACTAATATTAATGGTGATACGATCAGTGGACTCACCACCATCGTAGGTAACTATGGTAGTTTGGCAATTGACACTAACGGTGAATATACTTATACACCAAACGAAAATGTCAATGTGATTGGTCAAACAGATGAGTTTGAATATACGATTGATAACGGTAATGGCAATATTGATACGGCTATGCTGACCATCACCATCAATGGTGATGGGCAAGCTACAACTAGCGACTCAAGTGCAGCCGCTGCAAGTATGAGCGCCAGTAGCTTCACACTTGCTGATGATGCAACTTCTATCGATATTCCTGATACATCATTGACTGTCTCAAGCGAAGGGCTTGATGTTCTAAGCTTTGAGGGCGCAGGTCAAGTCATTAGTTTAGCTGACATGATGCAGCCTGATATCATTGATATTGGTGGCATCGGGGCTAATACTTTAAATGTGGCAGTTAGCGATGTTGAGTCTGCTATCTATGTCAGAGGTGATAGCGATGATACGGTCGATCTAGAAGGCGATAGTTGGTCCAATGTTGCACAGATTACCTCAGAAAATGAGCTATATAATGTATGGCAAGTAGGTACTGATACATCTACACAGATTTATATCGATACTGATATTACCAACATTATCTAACATTCAATAGTTGAACTTTTATCTTGAAAACGCTTCCAAAATGGAGGCGTTTTTTACAATATTTGTCTAATTTTTTTGAGCTATAGTGAATAAGTATAAAAAATAGCCTTAATATAATGGCTGTATATTTATATGCAAATACAGCAAAGCATAAGGTGCTACAGGGCAGGGCAATAAAGACATGGATGAACATATAAACTCGAATCTTCTAGTAAAATATTTAGAAGTATTTTTACCATCTATTTATGATAACTGGACGCAGTCACATCTCACGAAGCTAAATAAAGAAACAGAAAGCAGCTCAGATGGCATAGTGTTAGATAATTTGGCCAATACTTTTGTATTGTCGGTATCTGATGGTTGCAAAAAAGCCAAAACGATTACTTTTATCACTAGGAATTTAGCAAATATAGATAAAATAGGTAGTACCAGTGATTTTTCTGATTTTGAAAAGATATTGCCAGAGATAATAGTAAAAATTGATAAGTTATCAGAAAAGTTTGATGCTCCTATTGTTTGGTTAAGGCTTGAGTGGCTTAATCAAGCTTCACTCACTACTTGGTCAAATTTTCAGCAAAGTCTAAAAGGATTTAAGCGCAATTATTATCGCTCAGGCGTTGCATTTGAAGGAGTGCGTGAGCCATGGTTATTGCTCACCGAAATGGAGCTGAATGCCAATGCATGCCTTTATATGGGTAATACGGTTTCTCATGCAGGGGTTAATACTAACAACCTGAATGTGTATCTAAAAGCACGCCATGGCAGTAGCCAAATTCCAGAGTTTAGCGATGATTTACCCATTATTAGTTTTAATACGGCAGGTGTATTTATCGATCAGAATACAGGTGAGTGCCATGACCTTCATACACAGCCACGCTTTAAGGGTCACCGCAAGTTGTTGCCACTATCGGCAGATACGACTCAGCCTATTATTGAGATGTCTACAAATTACTTAGCCAGACAGGTGCAGCCTTCTGGCCAATATGTGTATGGATACTTTCCTTGTTTTGGTCGCACGATAGATACTTATAATAGTCTGCGCCATGCCAGTAGCACCTATGCACTGATAGAAGGCTATGAAGCTTGTCATGGTTTTGACGCCTATCGTAATAATGAGGCTGAGCTTGCTTTGGCTAATATGAAAGTTAGTATTGATAATGCCATGAGCTACCTGATCGATGAGCTTATTCAGATCTATGATGACAAAGCATATGTGATTGATACTGGCGGAGAGATTAAGTTAGGCGCAAATGCTGTTGCGATATTAGCAATCGTTAAATATTTGCAAGTGTTTAAAGGCACACCAAAAGCAGATGATTATCATGCGTTGGCAGAGCAATTAGCGCTAGGCATCATCGCGATGCAACAAGATGATGGTAGCTTCATACATGTCTTACATAGTAAAGATTTAACGCTAAAGGCCAAGAATCGAATCATTTATTATGATGGTGAGGCAGCATTTGCAATGATGCGTTTATATGGCTTGACCAAAGATGCACGTTGGCTTGACTGTGTCACTCGTGCTTTTGACTATTTCATTGAAGCCAAGCATCATCAAGCACATGACCATTGGTTGTCTTACTGTTCAAACGAGCTGATCATTTATAAGCCCGAAAAAAAGTATTTTCAGTTTGCAGTCAACAATATTGCAGGCTATACCGATTTTATCAAAAACCGTATCACTACTTTTCCGACATTGCTTGAGCTATCCATGGCGTTCCATAAAATGCTATTAAAGCTAGATGAGCATCCGGAGTTTCATGATGTGTTAGCAGGTTTTGATGTTCAAGGGTTTTATCAGGCATTGCATGCGCGTGCTAATCATCTTATAAATGGTTTTTTCTTTCCAGAAATGGCCATGTTTTATAAATCCCCGCAAACGATTTTACATGGATTTTTTATCCGCCATCACTCGTTCAGAGTGCGAATTGATGATGTAGAGCACTATCTATCAGGGCTTATTGGTTACTTTGATTTTTTAAAAACGGCTAATTACCCAAAGCTCGCTGCTAAAAAATATCAATCAACTCATAATGTAGTCCATACAGATAACGAAGACAAAAATCAGCCAGTAGAAGTAGGCAGTCAAGATATGAAATCTGTCTTATCAGCCAATATGGGGCGATAGCTTCTTACTGTTCTTTCAAGTATTTTGAATACAATGGTAAGAAGGTTTTTGATACCAACAAGCTTATACACTCTCATCCGAATGTTCTAGGATTGAAGACAGGTAACTTGGTTGGTATAGGTTTGAATCTTATAAACTACTGGACTGATGATGACACGCATTATCTTAGTATTACTTTAGGAGCTGAAAGTCGAGACATATGTTATAGCATCTCCAAAGCAATTATGAATAGCTATGGTAGGTTTACTCCGTAAAGAGCGGCTTGGGAGGCTTCATTCAAATAGCAATTAATGTATGCCATTATTTACGAACTATCTTAAACTTATATTGTAGCTATACTCTTATTTTATGCTATATGCTAAACAGTATTTGTATGCGAGTAAGACGCACGTTTTTATGTTCAATTATCCAAGTCTATTAGTAGTAATAGACTTAGATTGATTTTACGAAATATTTAATTAATATCTATTGATTTTTCGACGTAGCGTTATGGTTTTACTGATGATTTATTAAGTGTGGAGCTATACTGGCGAATTGAGGCCAACGACACAGTAGCTCTAAGACTATCTTATATGACAGATTAGACTTTATTTAAATTATTATCTTATTGCCTTATAAGGTAAGTTTTAGTAAGGTTTAGTGCATAAAAGATCAACATTTATTCAAAAAACATTCATAGAGCTGATCACTGAAAAATAATATGAAAAATTCGTCAAATCGTAAGCAGTCACTTCGTAGTATTTCAGTGCGCCATTTTATGACCGCTTTGGCGACTGGTATATGTTTTACCGTGACTTCACACGCAGTAGTAGCAGATTTCCAAATCAATAGCCTAGTGGCGCAGGCAATTCAAACGCATCCTTTAGTAGGGTCGGCTCGAGCGAGTCAACAAGCAACTACCGAAGGAATTAATGCGGCCAAATTAAACCTTTTACCAACACCAAGCGTAAGCTCAGGTTACGATAGAGACAATGATTTTGTCTCAGAGGTGACCATTCGCCAGCCCCTATGGACAGGGGGTAAGCTCACCGCAGATGTCAATCAAGCCATATTCGATGATAAAGCTGCGGTAGAGTATATCTACGAGCAGCAAAACCTAGTGGCCAAAACAACGATTGATGCTTGGCAAAGCTATATCCAAGCTGTCGCTACGCAAAGTGTCCATGTAGAGAATTTAAAAGAGCTGAATGATTTTGAAGCCATGATGCAGCGTCGCGTTGGCCAAGGTGTGTCAGCTCGTATTGAGCTTGATCTGGTGACTAACCGTATCCTACAAGAGCAAACATCTTATCAAGCGGCAGTTGAGCAGCAACGTATCGCCGCTGCTAGGCTAGAACAAATCATTGGTCAACCATTGTCTCAGATGAGTGTCACGAGCATACCGAACCTTAAGGTATTGGTAAATCAAGCCAAGCAGCAATCCGTTGACTTTGAAAGAATGGCATTTGATAGAGCTGGCTTTTACAATCCTACCGTTGTAAAAGAACACTTCCAGATTGAATCCGCTAAGCAAGGTGTCGAAGCACAGCAAGCGGCTCGTTATCCAACCATTTATGCCCAATATGAGCATGCTTACTATCATGAGGATAACGAAAACGATGGTAAGTTCTCTGTAGGATTGAGCTATGCACCAGGTGCTGGATTTTCCAATTTTGCGCTAGCACGAGCCTCACAGGCAGAGGTCAACAGCCTAGTACAAAACCAAGAAGCCGCACGCCGTAATGTCATCGAGAACATTCAGGTACAGTATCAGCAGTTTGTCAGTGCCAAAGACAGGGAAACCTCGTTGGTTGCGGCTGTAGCAGGGGCACAGATTGTGGTCAGCTCTTACCGCCGACAGTTCATTGCAGGACGAAAATCATGGCTTGAAGTCCTAAATGCTGTCCGTGAGCATAACGATTATCAAGTCCAGCTGGTACAAACTCGCGCAGAAATGTTGGGTGCATTTTATAGGCTACAAGTAGATTTTGGCATCATGCAGTGGCAGCAGTTTTCTCATAATCGTGACCCAGTGACTTTGTTTAGCCCAGTCAACTCTGTCAAGCAATGGCTCAATAGACAAGACAAAAACAACGCTAGTAGTCATTTTGGTTATGGAAACAACGCAGCAGAAGAGTATATTGATATTAAGCTGCCCGCGACGGCAGAGCAAAGCTTGAACAATGGTGAGTATCTCATGTTAAATGATGATTACAGTATTACGCCGATAACTGATCAAGAGAATATGACAAATAATTAAATCAAAAAGTCATATGAACAGGCGTAAATTATCCTACATACGCAACCATCTAAAATATTAAATAAGCGATTAATATGAGTGCACAATTACAAAAGACACAGCCTCAGTCTGTTGACCATCATGAGCTGCAATACTCAGAGCAGGTCGATCTGACCGAAACGTTGACTGATGCGATTAAGCATTTACTCGGACAGCAAGGCTATCCAGTAGATAATATACGGCTCCATGATGTCGTCAAACGTCATAGTGAGCAATCGGACAGGCAAGGTCATAGCATTCATGAGTTAGGCGGTGTCATTGCAGTATTACAAGGCATTGGTATAACCGATACACCAGAAATACTAGAGCAGCCTGATGCCGCTTTTTTGCCCTTACTGGCGTATCGAACGGATTTAGGTTGGGGCGTGATTGATAGCCAAACGCCGCAAAAAAGTTGGAACTTTAGACAATCGAACCAGCAGGTACATACGCGTGCCGAAGAATTGACTTTGGTCATGCGTATTCGTTTAAAAGAAGATCATATTAAGCAGCGAAAGGCTTCATTTTCTGATCTATTAAGGTCTGATTTGGGTAATTATAAAGGTATTTTAGCTGAAGCCGTTATCGCCACTTTTCTGATTAACATGTTGGCATTAGCCGTTTCTCTATTTTCTATGCAAGTTTATGACCGTGTCATACCAACGCGTAGTGAATACACGCTGATCATTTTAGCCAGTGGCGTCTTCTTGGTGATTATGTTTGAAGCGTTTATGAAGTTTTCTCGCTCAAGAATCATGGATAAGGTCGTTGTCGGTCTAGACCAGTACCTATCTCGAGAAGTGTTCCAACGTCTACTCAAAGTACGTATCGACCAAATGCCGGGGTCAGTTGGCTCTATGGCAGCACAGCTACGTGGTTATGAGCAAGTACGTAGCTTTTTTACGGCGAGCACGCTTTTTGGTTTAGTCGATTTGCCCATGACCATTATTTTTATCAGCTTAATAGCTTTTATTGGCTCGCCATTAGTCGCTGTTGTACCAGTAATAGCGGCAGTCATCGCAATTACGATGGGACTGATTGCACGCAAACGTATTGATGCCATTGCATCAGAGGGCGCGACTGCCTCTTATTATAAGACAGGTCTGTTAGTAGAGGCGGTGGAAGGCGTCGAGACAATAAAAGCAGGAGCAGGCAGTTGGAAGTTTCTCTCGCGTTGGCTAGATGTGATGGATGTCACCATCAAAAACGATTTGGATATGAAGCATGCCAATGATAACTTAACGTATTTTACGCAGATGCTACAGCAAGTAAGCTACGTTGGTATTGTGATAGTCGGGTCGTTTGTCGTCATGCAAGGTGACATGACAATGGGTGGACTGATTGCCTGCTCGATACTTGGTGGTAGAGTGTTAGCGCCTGTTATGGCGATACCCAATCTACTAGTACAGTACGCTCATGCCAAAGCTGCCAAAATGAATATCGAGAGTCTGTTTGCACTGGAGCAAGACAACCAAGGCGTTGCGTATCCATTATCGCCTACGCATATAAAAGGCGCGTATCAGTGCGATGGATTGTCTTTCAATTACCAAGGCAACGATCGACCAGCCATTACGGTTCCGCAACTATCGATTAAACCAGGAGAGCGTATAGCGATACTTGGGCCTATTGGTTCAGGTAAATCTACCTTGCTTAAGGTGCTGGCAGGACTGTATGCACCCACAGAAGGACGCGTGTTATTAGACGGACTTGATATACATCAAATCAGTCGTGAGACACTTAGTGAGCGCTTGGGTTATCTGCAGCAAGATCATCGACTGTTTCAAGGAACCCTGCGTGAGAACCTATTAATCGGTATGGCAGCGCCCAATGATGATGTCCTTCAAGAGACTTTGAACAGGACAGGGCTAATCAACTTAGTATCCAGTCATTCAAGCGGTCTTGACCTACCGATCAGTGAAGGCGGTAAAGGCCTATCGGGCGGACAAAAGCAACTGGTGGCATTTACCCGTTTGCTGCTGACTAAGCCAGATGTGTTCTTGCTAGACGAGCCGACGGCTTCCATGGATAACCGACAAGAGCAGCGCTGCCTACAAGTGCTACGTCAGGAGTTGACGAAAGGGCAGACGTTTATTGTGTCGACCCACAAGACAGCATTGCTAGACTTGGTAGATCGTCTGATCATTATGGATAACCAGCGTATTATTATCGACGGTCCAAAACAAGCTGTACTTGATGAGCTCAGAAAAAACGATCAAGCAAAAAATAAAACCACCGTGCAGCAAAAAGATAGAATCGTTGATAAAACCAATCAACCGTCAAAAGAAGGTGCCGACGAAAATAAGCCTGCTACCTCCAGAGTAAGAAACATCAGCATAAAACCCATCAGTGCTAAACATTCAACAGACGATCAAGGGAAGTAGGCATGTCAGAGTATAAGTACACACCCACTAAACCCCAAGTTAATCGTTCAAGGTTGAGTATTTGGATAGCATTAATCGGGATCGTCACTTTAATTGTCTGGGCCTCATTTGCCAAGATTGACCAAGTGACCCGTGCGCAAGCAACGGTAATCGCCAGTGCTCGAACGCAAGAAATCCAAGCGTCAGAAGGCGGCGTATTGACTCAGTTGGCTGTCACAGAAGGTGAAGAGGTTAAGGCAGGTCAATTATTGGTAGTGCTGGAGGAAGAGCGTGCTAAAGCAGCTGTTGATAATTCTGCTTCTAAAACAGCTGCATTGACTGCTAAGCTAGCCAGACTAAATGCTGAGATTTTTGAAAAACCGTTGGTGTTTCCTAAAGGGGTACAGGACTATCCTGAGTACGTGCAAAACCAAAGGGCGCTATACAATAGACGTCGTCAAGCTATCAATGAAGAAGTCTCTTCCCTTGAAAAAATGCTGGTGCTGGCGCGTCAAGAATTGCGCATGAATGAGCCTTTATTAAAATATGGCGATGTGAGCCAAGCTGATGTCATCAAGCTCAGTCGTCAAGTTGCTGATATCGAAGCGCAGATTAATAACAAGCGCAATAAGTACTTTGAAGAAGCACAGGCTGAAATGACAAAGGCTCAAGAAGAGTTAGATACAGAGCTTGAGCAATTGCGAGATCGAGCACAAGTACTTGAAGAAAAACGCTTGATGGCGCCCACAGAAGGTAAAATTAAGAACATCAA
The DNA here is from genome assembly GCF_044542635.1 of Psychrobacter sp. NPDC077938. Taxonomy (NCBI): domain Bacteria; kingdom Pseudomonadati; phylum Pseudomonadota; class Gammaproteobacteria; order Moraxellales; family Moraxellaceae; genus Psychrobacter; species Psychrobacter sp. NPDC077938. Next base: position 13,089 of record NZ_JBITUW010000003.1, on the reverse strand, counting down.
CGTGACTACTATTGGCGGTGTCGTTAAGCCGGGCGAGGTCATTATGCAGATTTTACCGACCAGTAGTGACTTGGTTATAGATGCCAAGGTCAGTCCTGCTGATATTGCTTATGTCAAAGAAGGTCAAGAAGCGACGGTTAAGCTCGATGCTTATGATTACTCTATCTTTGGAGCCATGAAAGGTACAGTTAACTATATCAGTCCAGACACACTAATGGAGCAAACACCTAAAGGCGAAGAGCCTTACTACCGTGTATTAATTGTGATTAATGGTGCTGAGTTTAAGGGGCGCGGTGATGAGATTGTCATCAAACCTGGTATGACAGCCTCTGTCGATATTAAAGCGATGGAACGTACGGTATTGTCTTATTTGACTAAGCCAATTACCAAAACCTTATCAGAAGGTTTGGGTGAGCGCTAACAGCTTAATATTGAGTATTTATCAATGAGATTGAAAAACCCCAGTTAATAGCTGGGGTTTTTTTATGTAGAGGTATTTAGTCTAATTGGATCACCAACCATAAGTCTTCTAATATCAATTAGAATTTTCAGGAAGTTTTTGGCTATTCGCCTCATTTCTTAACTGTTGTTGCTCGTCAATTTTCTGCTGATTACGCTTTTTGACTTCGTTGATAGCCGCACTCAATTGATCGTTTATCGCTTCCACTTCGGATTTTGCTGAAAGATAGTCTTTATCTATTTTAACGTTACTTTTTTGAGCAGGAACGTCTATATCCAGCAAGCTTGCATTGTTCTTAATCTCTTCTAATTTCTCATCAGTATTCGCAACTATAGACTGGGTATTGCTATCTGTTTGAGCATTTAGCGCTTTTTCCTCTTGTGGAGGAGTTTTGTTTGCTTGAGCTGATTCTATCGCTGTAGAAGCTGTTTTTTTAGGTTTATTATCGACGTTATTGGCAGCTGAAGAAGGGGGCGCTTTTCTGCTTTCCACGCTAGCTGTTTGTCCATTATTACTTGCTAGCTGAGATGCTTCAAGCTCATTACCAATCTCAGATTTTTTATTGACCGTGCCTTCTACATTGTCGTTAGTGTCATCAGATGTCTTAGTGCTGGTGACAGTAGTGGTATAGACCTTTTCAGGTAGATCTACATTGTTGATAGCAGCAGGTTCAGTCGTGTTCATTTGGCTATCAGCTACTTCTACCGAATCCGTCTGATGAGTGTTCAGATAGAAAATAAAGAAAACCCCAACATGTACTAATACTGCAAGGCACAACGCCCAAAACCATTTTTCGCGGAACTTCATCATTATATGGCTTTACCTTTATCATATTAGTACACGTGCGACACACCTTGAGGTTATCAAATAATTAGGATTGTTGGTAGAGAGAATAGGCTAAGCCTGTTCAATATTATCTTTAATTTCAAATTCTTTATTTCCAGAGTCGTTGCTCTCAAAATCAGCTAGCATCTCTGTGATTAGCTGATCTTTTTGATGCCATATTTGCTCTACCCAATCAAACATCTGTGCTTTTATCGCTTCATCTGTTTCATAGCCGCCGTTCTTGATCGCAGTAAACAGGTTTTCAGGTATCTCAATATGTCGTACATCGACGCCTAAACGTTTGATGTTGCCTTTCCATAGATCGCTATAAGTGGGCACACCGTCAGGGTAGACAATCGTCATGTCCAAAATCCCATCGATCTCTTCCCCTAAAGCACTCATAGCCAGTGACAACCCGCCAGCGCGTGGTTTAAGTAAATGCGTATAAGGGGATTCTTGTTTATCATGTTTGCTAGGGGTAAAGCGAGTCCCTTCTAGATAGTTCAATAGCGTAAAAGGCTTGTCTTTAAGCAATGCACACGCTCGTTTCGCTTCTTCGATATCCTTACCCTTTAGAGCAGGGTTTTTAGCGATGGCTTCTTTAGAATGACGACGCATCATAGGAAAGTCGAGAAAGTAGAAAGCCTGACCAATGACAGGGATGTATATGAGCTCAAACTTGGTAAAAAAGCGCGTCAATGGCAAACGTTTTTCGCTGATATATTGCACGATACTGGTATCAACCCATGACTGATGATTGCTTACCAGTAGATACTTACCGTTTGTATGCACATCATCAGGTAAGTTAATGCGCCAGTCTTTGCGCGGTAATACGTTATCGATCAATGCATTGTTGCTATTGATCCAATAGTTCGTCACATCGATAACGGCTTTGTCAGCGATGGCAGCACCAGTGATAGCCTTGGTAGCACCCATTACCCAAACAGGTAGACCAGCTAACATACTATTGAAAGTGATAACGCTGGTTGCCGTCGTCAGTGAGGCAGCTTTGCCCAATTTTGGAGCGCGTTCATGTAGTTTTTGAACGATTGATTTCAATCGCATATCGAATCCTTTTACTCATACCTATGATGAGATATTGATAATGTTGCTGCATGATTTTAGCAGAAATCAATCTCAGTGTACGAGTGTTAACAACAAATAATAAACAGCATTGCTAAATAAAAATGTACAGTCTTGTCAAGATTCAACCAAGGCAAAATATCATCCAGACTATAAACACAGTTTGTTTTATTTATAAAAATAAACCGATGGAAAAGAAATACAGATTACTTAAAAGGGAAAATGTTTATGATGATATTTCGAGCTCAAATATAGCCCTTATATGCTGGCTAGTCTATGAGTTTCGTCTAGAACCTCTTTTTATAGATTAACAGTGCTACTCACACATTAGTAATGAGCAAATACTAATGAAGTTAGGTGGGAAGCGACTGCGTTTGATAGCGATTAAGTTATCAATAAACAAAAAAAGGGCGTATCAAGAACTATCTCGATACGCCCTTTGCAATTTAACTGGTTAGATACTGATTAGGTATTGAGCAGCTAAATAAACGAGTGGATCAACACTCTATATTTACTACATCAATTAGCCGTGCATACCACGGATAGGGTAGTTGTTCTCTGGGTTTCTAACAAAAGCCAAACCGTTTGCCAAGGCTTCAAGATCTGGTCTAGAAAACGGTGCGTTCGAGATATCGACAATGTGCACTTTTCCTTCAGCATTGATAACGAACACAGCAGGCTCAGCGAAAGGATGATCAGTTTCTTTTTCTGAACGTGGGTCAGAGATGTATAGACCTAGCGTGTTCATCTGTTCGATAGTCAGACCATAAGCCATAGGGAAGCTAACATCTATTTGATCTAGATGACCTTCTAACTGCTCTTTGCTGTCTGCAGATACTGCGATGATATCGACACCGACGTCATAGAAAGACTGTTTTACTGTCTCTAAGGTATTTAAGTATTTTGTGCAAATTGGGCAGTGCTTACCACGGTATACAACGACCAGTTTCCAGTCATGACCGTTTTCAGGTTTGCCTAATGAAGTCATTTCACCGTTTAATACTTGTACTTCCATTTCAGGAAACCTAGTACCAGCTTGAATTTTTTGAGCATAATCTGTTGACATAGTTCTTATCCTTTTTAATAGTATTTTTATGGTTAGTTGGTATTTAACAGCCTTACATTAGCAGTCTTAAGTACAAAAGTATTGAATGTTTACAGTAGTCCCAAGTAGTAACAGGAAAAGTTAACATTACCTTTAAAATTGCTCAATAAGACTACTTAAGTAAGCTAGGGCGTGTCCTCAATTCAAACGAGTGTCCTCTAAATGGGCTAAAAACAGCTAAATTTTGCCAAACATCGTCAAATAGTTGGTCAATATCTCGATATTATCTGCACTATTTTCCTCGTTTGACGGCAATTTATCTCATTTTTATCACCATTTTTAAAATGAGGACACGCCCCAGTAAGTCATAGACGAAGCGTCTATTTTTTTGCTTCTTCAGTTGTTTGAGCATCTAGTTTATCTTGAGTTTTTAGCTCAAAATCTGAGGCATCATGACGTTCGTGTAATTGCTCAGCAGGTTCACCCCAAGTGCGGTTTACTTTGCGACCACGTTGCACAGCAGGACGCTCTAAAATCTCAGTTGCCCAGCGACGTACATTTGGATAGCTCTCAACTTGTAGGAACTCTCCTGCATTGTATGCTTCACCTAGTATTAGATTGCCATACCAAGGCCAAGTGGCGATATCTGCAATCGTATACTCATCGCCACCTAGATAGCGATTTTCTGCAAGCTCTCGTTCTAGTACATCTAACTGGCGTTTTACTTCCATCGTGAATCGATTGATAGGGTACTCAAATTTCTCTGGCGCATAAAAGTAGAAGTGTCCAAAACCGCCACCTAAGTAAGGGGCAGAACCTTGTAACCAGAAGAGCCAATTCATCACTTCAGTACGTGCTGCTGCATCTTTAGGCATTAGTTTTCCGAATTTTTCGGCCAGATAAAACAAAATAGCGCCACTCTCAAACACACGGCTACCAGTCTCGGTATCCAAAAGTACAGGAATTTTTGAGTTTGGATTTAGCTCAACGAAACCTGATGAGAACTGTCCACCTTCACCAATTTGAATCAGGTGCGCGTCGTACTCAGCTTCTGTCACCCCTAACGCCAGTAACTCTTCGACCATAATGGTGACTTTTTGGCCGTTAGGGGTGCCCATTGAGTAGATCTGCAAAGGGTGTTTACCGCGAGGTAGTTCTGCTTCATGCGTTGGACCAGCGATAGGGCGGTTGACACTTGCCCACTTGCCGCCGCTTTCTGCATCCCATGTCCAGACGCTGGGTGGCTCGTAATGATTAGAGTTTGACATAATGATGATACCTTTTTATATACTGTGCTCAGTAGGGGGTAATTGGTAAATCAGATCCAGTTTATTGTTTTTATTCTGGCATGTCTGCTAGTTGCTTTAAGATGTTTTTGTAGTTTTCTACACCTTGCGCGCCGCTCACTAGATGCTGACCGTTAAAGATAACGGATGGTACGCTTTGAACACCTTGCTGCTTTGAGTGCTGTACGGCTTCACGTATCACATTGGCAAAGCGTTGATCTGCGATAACGGCAAGCGCCTCAACACGATCGAGCCCAATATCTGCTGCGACGTCTGCCAGTACGGTACTATCAGCCACGTTTTTATTATCAACGAAATGCGCAACGAACAATGCTTGTTTTAGGTCGTGCATACGTCCTTTCTGATCAGCCCAATGCAGTAACTGATGCGCATTAAAAGTATTGTAGGTACGAAAATCATCGGTAAACTGAAAATTAAATCCAGCTTCTGCACCTGCTGCTGTCATTCTAGCTCGGTTCTCTTTAACGTCCTCAGCAGTTGTACCGTACTTCTCCATAATATGCTCACGATAGTTTCTTCCTTCGTGCGGAGTATTAGGATTTAACTCAAATGGGTGCCAGTGAATCTCGTGCGGCGTGTTGGTTTGTTTTAGTGCCTCGGCCAATTGGCTATAACCGATAGCGCACCAAGGGCAGACAACGTCTGACACGATGTCTATTTGTAAGGGTTTTTTTGCCTGTTCCATAGGATCTCTCATCAGCAATAAATTAAAATGAAAAACTGCTGCCCGAAGATGTTTCGAACAACAGTATGAAAACATCAAATGGACTGTGTCAGCGTTAGCTGAAAAATATATTAGTCAGCTTTGTGCCATTCAAATTTCTGGAATGGTTTGTCGACTGGTGTGTTAGCTAGGTGGTTCGTATAGTTGCTCATGACTTTTTGAGCTGCACCAAGAATAACTTCAAGAATTTGACGCTTAGTGTAGCCTGCATCTAAAAATGCTTGAACCGCGCTGTCATCAACGTTACCACGACCACGTACTACAGAAAGTGTAAAGTCACGTAGCGCTTCTAGACGTGCAGTTGGTAGTGGCGTCTCATCACGTAATGCATCAGTGATAGCATCATCTACTTTCATGCTCTTAGCAATACCAGTATGCGCAGGCACACAGTAATGACAAGCATGTTCAACGTTGATAGTTTGCCATACCACAGTGGTTTCTTCATCATCAAAGCTGCTGTCTAAAAACAGTTGATGTAGCTTTTGATAGCCTTCTAGCAAGCCAGGCGCTTCAGCCATCACGGCGTGTAGGTTAGGTACCATGCCAAATGCTTTGATAGAAGAATCAAGCAAGTCTTTGCTTTCTGCTGGAGCTGTGTCTTTATCGTGTAGAGTAAATTCGGTCATAATATACTTCCTAATAATAGGTTTGAGATTTGGTGTGTTTTAGAGTTTTCATGCTCGCTTCAAAGTAGTCACTGATTTGCATTTAATTATTGGCTTGAGTAGTTACTCAAAATTAGCAACTTTGCTTAGTAAGCGAGTCAATAGAGACTACTATAAATGATATTGAGCAATCGCTCAATAATTATTTGAGTAATCGTTCAAGTAAATTGTAATGGCTCAATTACATTCCTTTGCGTAATTCATATTATTCTATTAATATCAGTAGTTTAATAAGGTAACACTGTGTAAGTAATAAGAGGAAATAACGGTAAAAAAGTGATTTTTAGCATTAATAACGTTATTTTCTCTAGTGTTACGGACAAAGCTTATCGAACTGTCGGGTCGTTGCGTAAAGATAATATTGAAAAAGGAGAGCAGAGATAAGCTCTCCTTTTTATTTCAGTTCCGCCAAAATACTAATGCTTATTGAAATGACTGAATGAATCGAGATTAATTAACTTCTGTCATCTCATGTAGCACGAATGATTCAACCGCGCCTTCTGTTGCGGCGGAAAAGTCTTTTAGATGTTGGTTTTCCATATGGATTTGCCACAGCTCGCGGGTGGCCCAGCTTTCATGAAACATAAAGTGAGTGGGTTTTTCATTATCCTGGAACAAATCATAACGAATACAGCCTTCTTCGCTGCGAGTAGCTGGTATGAGTTTTTCGAGCTCAGCTTTTACGAGAGCGATGCTATCGTCCTTTGCTGTTATATGGGCGATGACGGTTAATGTAGTCATTTCTAATCCTTTAAATTGGTGTGATGGTTAGACAAGTTGTGAGGATGACTGTTGGTAAAAGAGTCTATATGCGAACAGAGTTATATAGTTACTGTGTTTATTATATCAATATATAACATTACTTGAACGACCGTTCATTTGTGGTTATAGTGTATATCAGACAATAAAAATGTGCTTCAAATTTCGACGTCTATCTTTGTTATCTCATTACAGCTTTTATAGTCATTAGTATATAGTCGATTCAATTTAAAAGTAGTACAAGGCAACCGAACGTAGATGTATATTTAATACTTCAAGCGAGGTTAACGCAGTAATATTTTTATAGTGGAATGACTATAGTCACCAGATTTGATAGTCATTAGATGACTGTCTTCATATAATAGGATAAAGTTATGCTTAAATTTTATTTTCATCAAACGCCAAACCCAATGAAAGTAGCATTGTTTCTTGAAGAAACTGGGCTGCCTTATGAGCTTGTTGCAGTAGACACGCTAAAAGGTGAGCAGCATACACCTGAGTACCGTGCTATCAACCCAAACGGCAAAACACCTGCGCTAGAAGATGATGGCAAACGCGTGTTTGATTCTACGGCAATCTTGATGTATCTTTCTGAAAAAACAGGAAAGCTGGCAGGACAGCCAGAAGATCGTAGCGAGATGCTGTCATGGCTAATGTTTGTAGCATCTGGATTAGGCCCTTTTTCTGGTCAATCTGTTCACTTTAGACATAAAGCGCCAGAGAAAATCCCATATGCCATTAACCGCTATCTTCGTGAAGCTGAGCGTCATTATGAAGTGTTAGATACGCACCTAGAAGGTCGTGAATATATGGTTGGTGATAGCTACTCAATCGCTGATATTTCTACTTGGGGCTGGATTGATAAGGCGACTGTCGTGCTAGGCGAAGGCGGCTTGGATAATTATCCAAATCTAAAGCGCTGGTTTGATAGCATTAATGCTCGTCCAGCGGTACAAAAAGCCCGTGACATTCCTAAAGGTATTGATTTCAAAACTGAGTTTGATGACGTTGCTGCACGCGCGCTTTATCCGCAAAACTTTGATAAAAACAGTTAATCTAAGCAAAGAGACTTAATAAGTCTTATAATATAAAAAGTGATTAAAACCAGTAACTAAGGTTGATTCTACAAACTTTGCCTTAAAATAGATTTTAAGGCAAAGTTATTAAGGTGAAAATTATGAGTGCTCCGATAAAGTTCAATCGTGAGGATGTGATCGAAAAAGCAAAAAATCTCTATTGGGAAAAAGGCTATCACGCGACATCAATGCGCAATTTGCAAGATGTGGTAAATATGCACCCAGGTAGTATTTATGCAGCTTTTGGTAGTAAAGATAAACTATTTACAGAGTCACTGAATCGCTATGCTGCAGATGGTGCCAAGAGATTGGCCGACTGTATTGAGCAAAAAGACACAGTGCTGGATGGCTTAAAACATTTTATCCATACGGTGATTGTCTGTAATAGCGCTACTGCGCCTAGTGGTATGTGCATGATCGTCAAGACAGTCGCTGAGCTTACTCAAAATGATAGTCCAGATTTGCTCGCACATGCAACAAATATATTGGAAGGTATAGAGGCATCGTTTGCCGTGCTCTTTGGACAAGCCATTGATAGCGGTGAGATTAGCGCAGAAAAAGATCCAGTTGAGCTGGCGCGTTATTTCCAAATTCAAATTATAGGTCTCAGGACTTATGCGCAGGTCACTAATGACAATGATGCAGTAGAGAAGTATATCGATGATATTTTTAAAAATATCGTATAGCAAGGCTGTATAAAAAGCAGATTTTTTAGTTATGACAGCTCGCGCCTTTTGTCGTTAACCAATCATCATAGTATTACTAAAAACCCTGATTGCTAGTACATTAGCAGTCAGGGTTTTTGTTATCTATTACTGTGCTTTCGGATTGTCATTGATGAACTTCAGCAGAAGCTCAGCCAACGTTTCACCCTGGTCTTCTTGCAGGAAATGACCGCCATTAGTGATAGTCGTATGATTTTGGCCTTTGGTACCAGGAATCAGCTTTTGCATGATGCGATCGCCGCCACCAGTTACGGGGTCAGAATCACTAAACAATGTGATAAATGGCTTGGTCCATTTGCTTAGCACGACCCAAGCTGCACGGTTGTTTTCTGAAGCAGGATCATCGGGTGTCGTAGGCACTAGGATAGGAAACTGTCTAGCACCTTCTTTATAGGACTCATCAGGGAAGGGTGCATCGTAAGCATCCAGTACGGCTTGAGACAATGTCGTTGTGGTACCGCTTTTGATGGTGCCTGCTACATTAAATTGCGGCGTTTCCTGAGAGAACTTCTGCCACTTGCGAAAGCCTTCGCCCGGATCATGATCCCCAGTCGGTAGCATTGTATTACCTGCTGCGACGCGATCGAATTTATCAGGATGCGCTGCTACTAAACGTAGACCGATTAAACCGCCCCAATCTTGACAAAACAGTGTGATATTTTTTAAATCCAATTGATCAAGAACCGATTGCATCCAATCGACATGGCGCTGATAAGTGTAGTCAGTACGTGATGCAGGTTTGTCTGAACGTCCAAACCCAGGAAGATCTGGCGCGATAACGCGGTGTCCTGCTGCTGTTAGTATGGGAATGACTTTGCGATACAGATAAGACCAAGAAGGCTCACCATGTAATAACAAGATGGGGTCGGCGTCGCTTGGACCTTCATCAAGGTAGTGTACTCGCAGCTCACCACCTTCTGTATCATCGACCATCAAATAGTTCGGTTCAAAATCGTAATCTTGCAAGTTAGCAAAACACGAATCAGGCGTCCTAAGTTTTTTCATATATCATCCTTGGGTTAGAAAAATAACACTGCATTCTGGCACTGGTGTTAGATAGTCTATTAGAGGTGAGTCTCTAAGTGCTACTTGACTATCACTGGTAATGCTAGTGATAAGGCTATCTAACTATAGTCTATATTGATTAAACGTTCAAAATGAAAACTATACCCTACATGCATTCGTTGCTGCAAACATTAATGCTAGTAAAATTAGAAACGAAATATCATGATGACTGATTTTGGAACATATTAAGTATTCAGAAAAATATGACAGATATACACTTAATCTATTTGTAAGTTTGATTACTTTCCATCTATCGACTCTCTTACAAAAAGAATAACTTCTATTATATATATTCAATAATAACAATCGTTTTTTAAGGAATTGGATATAGTTAATAGATTACAAAACACAAATTGTTTCTGTGAAAAACGGTTGACTAATTTTTTGCAGCGTCAGATGGATGATGTAGTATTATTCCTATAGTAATCAACGATTAATATAAATTGAAATCTAGATTTCTCATGTGAAGTAACAGTTTAAAACGCTGCATCAGAGGGTTTTAAACTGAATTCTATGAAGTTGACTTTACAAAATACTTAAATTACTATCAATTAATAAAAACAGGTCATTTTTTATCCGAATGAACTCTACCGCGTTATAAAAAGACAAAAGTTCTCTAGTAAGTAAAAATCAAGTCTAAATTATCGACTATTTTGTTAAAAGATAAACTATATTTAGGCGGTATCCGAGCAAGAACAAACACGTTGTCTCAAAGAAATTATCAATTAGGAATCTATAATGGAAAGAGTATTTAAGAACACTATCGCAGCTATTATTTTACCCACTATTTTGCTCGGTATATCTGGATGCGCTGCTCTAGGCAATAGTGGAATTGATAACGAGGGTGACAGTCGTAGAGTGGGCAATGTCACGTGGAACAATCAAGTCGACACAGACGTTCGCAAGCTACTAGCAACAGAAGTTAATACCGATCAAACAAGATTGATATTTATTCGTAAAAATGACGATGATTTAGAGCAAACTAGTGCCAATATTTCTGTTAATAATAGATATCAAGTAAGCCTACACCCTGGTAATTATACAGCTGTTAACTCTTGCGTTGGTACAAACCAGTTAAGTGCTCACGCTACTGGTTTTAAAGATAATAACTTATTAGCAGATAAAAAAGACTATCAGCTTGATGGTGGTCAAACATACTTCTTCTACGTTGATATGGATGATACAGGAAAAAGTACACTCGAAGAAATAACTGCTGACAGTGCATTACAATTATTAGAAACCAAACGCTATCAAAATCATCAAATTAGCCGAGTAGTGCCTAATTGTGCAGCTCCTGTAGTATCTGAGCCACTAGAAACAGCACCAGTAGTACCTGTCTTGGCAGAGAAAGTGACAATCGAGCTTGAAGTATTGTTTGAAACTGACAAAGCTATTGTTCAGCCTGAATACTACTCTAAAATTTCTGAAGTCGCAGAGTTCATGACTCAATATCCAAACACCATTGTTACTATTGAAGGTCATACCGATAGTCGGGCAAGTGAGCAATATAACCAAGCTCTATCACAACGTCGAGTGAACGCTGTAAAAGAAGTGTTAATCACTCAATTCGGTGTAGATTCTGAACGTCTCAGTGCTGTTGGTTATGGTGAGTCACAGCCAAGAGCTAGTAACGAAACAGTAGAAGGTCGTCAGCTTAACCGCCGTGTTATTGCTGTTGTGGAAGAGCGTTCAAATAACTGATAGAAAAACGAATTTGTCATAAGTAAATTGGGCCATAAAAAATTCAAACAGTATTGTTGCAACTAAAAAAATAAAAGGTAAAAAAATGAATGCTATTGTCGTAAAAACGAATGATGCTACTCAGACTATAAGCCAAATAGAGATCATAACTAAAGATGGTACACCTACCGTCATTAAAGCCGTAGACAAAGTAAACTATGAGTTTCATGACAAATCTATTAACCGGGCTCCTAATCATATTGTTACTAAACGGATAAAAAACGACCTTCACGTATCGTTTGAAAAGGAAGGTAAAGATAGTGACCTTATTATAGAAGGTTTTTACGATAGCGCAGATAGTGCATTGGTTGGTATTGCCGAAGATGGTGAGTATTACTACTATATCCCAGATACTGGTGAAACCTATGATTACGTGACTCAGTTAAATATAGGCGATGTAGAAGGTCAAGCTTTAGGTGGTCAAGAATATGTAGCAGCTGCGATACCGTGGTGGATACCTGCTGCTGCTGGTATTGGACTGGTTGGATTACTGGCGAGTGGAAGTAGTAACAGCAGAGACGATGACAGCAATACGGAAGAGGGTACTGCGCCCCTCGTAACAGATGATCGCCAAACCGGCACACTTGGTCAACCAGTGGTCATCGACGTGCTCAGCAACGACACCGATCTTGAAGGCGACATCGACCCAACTAGCGTAAAACTGATCAACCCAGACACAGGTCTTGAAGTCACCACATTAACGGTTGCCGGCGAAGGCGTATGGAGTGTTGACCCAACCACTGGCGCAGTCACCTTTACCCCAGAAGCAGGTTTTACCGCTGATCCAACGCCTGTCAACTATGTCGTCTCTGATGTCACTGGCAACAAGTCAAACCAAGCGACCATCACCGTAGACTACCCACCAACCGCACCGAATGCCGAAGACGAAATCCAAACCGGCACACTTGGTCAACCAGTGGTCATCGACGTGCTCAGCAACGACACCGACCTTGAAGGCGACATCGACCCAACTAGCGTAAAACTGATC
>NZ_JBITUW010000003.1:0-531 GCF_044542635.1 Psychrobacter sp. NPDC077938 | reverse complement strand
AGTCACCTTTACCCCAGAAGCAGGTTTTACCGCTGATCCAACGCCTGTCAACTATGTCGTCTCTGATGTCACTGGCAACAAGTCAAACGAAGCGACCGTCACCATTGACTATCCGCAAACCGCACCAGTGGCAGTGGATGACAGCGAATCGGGTGCTTCAGGTGCCACCGTTGAAGTTGACGTCGTTGGTAACGATAGCGACGCTGAAAATGATCTTGACCCAACGACCGTCATCATCACCCAAGCGCCAGTTGGCAGCACTATTGCCGCTGACGGCAAATCGGTGGATGTACCAGGCGAAGGCACATGGACGGTCAATCCGACTACAGGTGCCATCAGCTTTGCCCCAGCAGCTGGTTTTACCGCTGATCCGACACCAATCAGCTACACCGTAGACGACGCAACAGGCTTAACCTCAAACGAAGCGACCGTCACTATTGACTATCCGCAAGCAGTGAATGACCTGCAAACGGGTACCTCAGGCAGTCCAGTTGTGGTCGATGTGTTTGCTAACGACAGCCAAGCTGACGC
>NZ_JBITUW010000002.1:0-654478 GCF_044542635.1 Psychrobacter sp. NPDC077938 | reverse complement strand
AAGCCGATCATGGTGATGCCCATGATACCGATGACGATGGCGGATATGATAAAGGCGAGCTTAGCACTGATTAATGTAAGCGGTTTTGGTGGCATGACACATCCTTAAAATGCCAGTAAATACTGGCACTAAATTGGGTTTGATTTTAATGGTAGAAGTATGGTTAAAGTGATTTGTTAGTAAAGCAACCTATTACTTATCGATTAAGTCATCGGTCTTAGCTGCCATGACGAAATCATTGCGATGCAAACCCTTAATACTATGCGACCACCAAGTGACCGTAGCCTTACCCCACTCTACCAATATACCCGGATGATGCCCTTCTGCTTCAGCGATGTCTGCCAGTTGATTGGCAAATGCCATTGCTGAGACGAAGTTTTTAAATTTATACTGACGCTGCAATTGTTGAATACCATCCACCTCAATTAGTGACCAATCAGGAATTTGCGGTAATAGTTCTCGTGCTTCGGCTTCTTCAACTTTCGGTGCGCCAATGCGGCAAGCTTCGCAGCTGTTTTGTGATAGTGCTGTCATAATAAAATCCTTTTATAGTGGCTGTTTCTAATGGTTGTTTTGATAGCTATTTTCTAATACTCGTACGTTCAGGTTGATATAGCTTTGCTGCTATCTCAATATTCCGCACTGAAGTGTTTATTTTCATGTTTAATTTTGAATTGATATCTTTAACGAGCTTTTTCTGGATAAGTCGGCTCAAATAGCCCAAGCGACATAGCTTTTTTGACCGCTCCCATAATGTCACTATTGACGATATCAAATAAGGTATCTAATTCATCAATGACATAGTAGATCGGCTGTATCTGATCGATACGATAAGGCGTCCGCAACACATCAAGCAAATCAAATGCTCGGTGCTCAGGTTGAGACTGAGGTTGATATTGCGACTTATTTTGAGCGATTGAAAGCTCTTGCGGCGTCCGATCAAGTGCGTAGATCGTTTCAGATGGCGAGCTCAATATACCACCGCCATAGATTCTACGATTTTCCACGCGACTGCCGACCAATCCAAACTCAATAGTAAACCAATAAAGCCTTGCCAAAAACCATCTTTCCTCTTTACTGGCATTCAGACCCAGCTTGCCATACGTCTCGTTAAATGTCGCAAACGCAGGATGGGTCAATAGCGGACAATGCCCAACGATTTCATGAAAAATATCAGGCTCTTCAATATACTCCATGTCATCAAATCGACGAATAAACGTCGCTACAGGAAAGGACTTATTGGCGAGCAGTTTAAAAAATTTACCGAAGCTGATTAATGCAGGCACAGCAGCAGTCTGCCAACCTGTGGTCGCTTGCAATACCTCATCAATATCATGCAACTGCGGGATATGCGTCGTCGGTAAGTTCAACTTAGTCAAACCCTCTAGATATGCAGTACATGCACGATTGGGCGTTTGTTCCGCTTGACGTGCCAGCAGCGCTTGCCACATTGCATGCTCATCATCACTATAGTGAATATGACCATGGCTATCTGGCTGGTGTGAGATATAGGGCTGTTTTTTATGTGTCGCGTTAGAATGACTGGACGCATCGTTGCCTTGCTTATTAGTCGCAACGCTATTGGTACCGATGGCAGTATTAAGAGAATCTATCTGTGATAGGCGTTCCATGCCTGTATTCCTTTTATCGCAATGAGAGCATTACCTTTGCTGTCGTGCTTGTAGGTAATACTCCTATTAAGGACAACACAAACTCCTTTTGTCTTGTCCAATTGTTAGATTTGGGCTAAGCGTTAGGTAGCTTTATAGCGTTTCAGTCTCTGGCTGACCGACTGTGCCGCGACGTACTTGGTCGCGCTCTATCGACTCAAACAACGCTTTAAAGTTACCTTCACCAAAGCCATCTGCATAATCGCCTTTACGCTGAATAAACTCAAAGAACACTGGACTACCCAAAATAGTTTCAGAAAAAATCTGTAGTAGCAGACGCGGTGCACCGCCTTCTGTCGTACCGTCTAACAAGATACCGCGCGTTTGCAAGTCAGCGACATTTTCACCATGGTTCGGTAAGCGCTCGCTCAGCATTTCATAGTAAGCAGCATTTGGGGCGGTCATAAGCGGAATACCAGCTGCTTTTAGCTTATCGATGCTGGCAAACAAGTCATCACTGGCTAGCGCAATATGTTGAATACCTTCGCCATTGAAGTGCATTAGGTATTCTTCGATTTGACCACCGCCCTGTTTGGCTTCTTCATTCAGTGGAATACGGATTTTTCCATCGGGTGCGGTCATGGCTTTACTGGTTAGTCCTGTGTACTCACCTTTGATATCAAAGTAACGAATCTCGCGGAAATTAAAGATACGCTCATAGAATTTTGCCCAGTATGCCATGCGTCCACGATAGACGTTGTGCGTTAAATGATCGATGACTTTGAAGCCATAGCCGACAGGGTTTCTGTCGATATCTGCAAAGAACTCAAAGTCGACATCATAGATAGATTCGCCATCTTTGTAACGGTCAATCAAATAGATTAGTGATCCGCCAATGCCTTTGATAGCTGGCAACCTAAGCTCCATCACCCCAGTTGGCACATCTACTGGCTGCGCGCCCATTTCTACCGCACGCTCATATGCTTTTTTGGCATCTTTTACCCGAAAGCCCATGCTACAAGCACCAGCGCCATGCTCTTCAACGAAATAACTGGCTTGGCTTTTTGGTTCGCGGTTTAGGATAAGGTTGATATCACCTTGGCGATACAGAGCAACGTCTTTTGAACGGTGATTGGCGACATGGGCAAAACCAAGCTGCTTAAACAATGCGTCGACTGCATCAGGCTGCGGAGAGGCGAACTCGACAAAATCAAATCCATTTAGTCCCATTGGGTTGTCAAATAAATCTGCCATTGTAATTATCCTTAATTTCAATTGGTAATAGAAAATCGATGAGTAGTAAAAGTCGATTAATAGTAAAAGTCTATAAAACGATTAATAATCAATCTTTATTGTTGACGTTGTATTTATATTAGATTAGCTTTATTTATAAGACTAATTGTTTTTTATGATTTATTTATCAGGTTTACTTATGAATATCAGCATTCGCCAATTGACCGCATTTATCAAAGTCGCTGACAACGGCAGCTTTACTCGTGCCAGCGAACAGATGTATTTGACTCAGTCTGCTGTTAGTGGATTGATTAAGGAATTAGAGACTGGCCTCGGTATCGTGCTGTTTGATCGCACCACTCGCCAGTTGTCTCTGTCAGCAGTAGGACGGCATCTACTACCACAAGCGCGGCGTATCTTGAATGAGATGCAGCTGTTTGAAAATGAAGCGAGTAGCTTGACCAGCTTGGCCCAAGGTCAGGTACGCTTGGCTGTATCACAGTTTGCAGCATCTTCCCTACCCGCAGTCATCGCTCAATTTGCCAAAGAATATCCAAATATCGGCGTCTCACTATTGGACTGTTCAGCCGAGAATTTGCTTAAGCATATCCAAGATATCGAAGTCGATTTAGGCGTTGGCACCGAGCTTGGTTTTATAGAAACTGAAGATGACATCGGGGCTGATTTGTTATATCAGCTACCTTTTTGCGTGGTTATGCCAGACAATCATGCGTTGGCACAAAGAGACGAAATCACTTGGCAAGATTTATTAGAAACGCCGCTGATTACCTTACAAGGTCCGTTCCTCGATCAAGTAACCGCAGAGCTCGACGACTCTATCTCCGCTCATGTTCAACAAGCCCGCTACAAGGTAAACTTTATGTCTACCGCGCTTGAGATGACACGTCAAGGCTTTGGTATCACGCTGTGTCTGCCCTATATGCCTGAAGTTATTGATTGGGTCAGTGCCAATGGACTGCTGATGCGACCACTCACTCAACCAGTCAAAATGCGGCAATTTTTTATCTATCAGCGTGCTTCACGGGCGCTCTCTCCGGCGACCATTGCTTTTAAGCAGTTTTTGCAAACCTATTTTGCGACTCATTATAACGACCTACATCACTCTGACTCATCATCTAGCGAATGACGTATAGCATGTCAAATGCGCTTGATAGATGGATAAACAATCTATTTGGCTATTTATTTTATTAATTGCTGCATATAACCCACTCTCGTGTTGAGTTCAGCCGCGATTTGCTCTATGATTTTCGGCTGCTCGATTTATATTTTTATAAGGAAATGGCATGTTTGAACGTATCGATTATTACGCTGGTGATCCAATCTTAGGTCTTATGGAAAAATACTCAGCAGATAGCAATCCTAATAAGGTCAATTTAGGCATTGGTATTTATTATGATGAGAATGGCGTATTGCCTGTACTCGACTGTGTAAAAACAGCCGAAGAGCGTATTGCTGATCCTATCGCACCGCGTCCATACCTACCAATGGCAGGTCTTCCAGGCCACCGTAAAGGCTGTCAGGAATTACTGTTCGGTAAAGACGCTCAGATTTTAAAAGACGGCTTGGTCGCTACTATCGCTACAATCGGTGGTTCTGGCGCGTTGAAAGTTGGTGCTGAATTTATTCATGACTGGTTCCCACAAGCTAAGTGCTATGTGAGTGATCCGACATGGGGCAACCATATTGCTATCTTTGAAGGCTCTGATGTAGAAGTTGGTAAATACCCGTACTACGACAAAGCCAACAGCAGCATCAAATTTGATGAAATGATTGCGTTTTTTGAGACATTAAACAAAAACGACGTCATTTTGCTACACCCATGCTGCCATAACCCAACCGGTATGGATTTGACCCAAGCGCAATGGGATACCGTACTCAACGTCGTGAAGGCGCGTGAGCTGATTCCATTCATGGACATCGCTTATCAAGGGTTTGGCGAAGACATGGACAGCGACGCTTACGCTATTCGTAAAGCAGTTGAGATGGGCCTGCCATTGTTTGTTAGCAACTCATTCTCTAAAAACTTGTCACTATACGGCGAGCGCGTCGGCGGCCTATCAGTCGTCTGCCCAACCGTAGACGAGACCGATCGCGTATTCGGTCAGCTAAACGCAACCGTACGCCGTATCTACTCAAGCCCGCCATCACATGGTGGACGCGTAGTCGATATCGTCATGAACGATGAAGCACTACATGAGCAATGGGTTGGCGAAGTTTATGCGATGCGCGACCGTATCAAAGCGATGCGCCTAAAGCTAAAGTCAGTGTTAGAGGCTAAAATCCCTAACCGTAACTTTGATTACATCACTCGTCAAAACGGTATGTTTAGCTTTACTGGTCTCACGCCTGAGCAAGTCGAACGCCTACAGACCGAGTTTGGTATCTATATGGTTTCTAACTCACGTATGTGTGTGGCTGGCCTAAATACCAGCAACATCGACTATGTGGCCAATGCCATGGCAGACGTCTTAAAAGACTGATTGAGCCAAGTTACTTAATATATTACACAATATGTAACTTTATAAAAAATGAACGTAGATAAGAAAGGCTGAGCGATTGCTCGGCCTTTTTTTTGCCTAGCATTTAATCAAAATTGTTTCGTCAAAACTATTTTATTAAAATCATCTAGTCAGAACCGTTTAGTCAAAACAACGACAACCACTTTTCAAAGCAGCCTTTTCACAAAAGACATTGCACAAAAAACTTGCAATCCATATATCAATAAATTACATTATACGTAAGTGATTAATTATAACGTAATTCATAATTTATATTAGCAAGGAGCAAATCATGTCAACGACTGACAGCACCCTCACCTCTTTTATCGATGTCGCTGCTGACTCTGACTTTTCTATTCACAATCTCCCTTATGGCATTTTTAGCGAAACTAAAGACGCTGCCAGTGATAACAAGCGCCGTGCAGGCGTTGCCATCGGTGAGCATGTGCTCGACTTGTCTGTATTAGAGACAGAAGGGTTATTAAGTTTGGACGGTGGTCCTTATTTTAACCAATCCACGCTAAATGCTTTTATTGATTCAGGTCGAGACAATTGGACGCAGGCACGCACGACTATTCAAACACTGCTGTCTAGCGGCAATGACACGTTACGTGACAATGCAGACTTACAGAACAAAGTCCTGTTTAAGCAAGCAGACGTCACCATGCATTTGCCAGTGCAAGTACCGGGATTTACCGATTTCTATTCATCGAAAGAGCACGCGACCAACGTCGGCACCATGTTCCGCGATCCAAACAACGCCCTATTGCCTAACTGGACTGAAATGCCAGTTGGTTATAACGGACGTGCCAGCACCGTCATCGTTAGTGGAACTGATATCGTACGTCCATCCGGTCAGTTAAAGCCTAGCCCTGATGAGCGTCCTATCTTTTCAGCCTGTAAGCGCTTGGATTTTGAGCTAGAAACCGCATTTGTCGTTGGTAAAGGTAATCATATCGGTCAGCCAATCGCCGTAGATGATGCCGCTGATCATATTTTTGGGATGGTGTTGCTCAATGACTGGTCAGCACGAGATATCCAAAAATGGGAATACGTGCCTTTAGGTCCATTTAATGCTAAGACCTTTGCCTCCGAGGTTTCTCCTTGGATTGTCACCATGGATGCGTTGGCTCCGTTTAAGACGGCTTGCCCAATACAAGAACCCAAGCCGCTTGCATATTTAAATGAAAAAGCAAGCGACAACAGCTTTGATATCAATCTATCAGTTGAGTTACTGCCTGAAAATGCGGAAACAGCGACGGTCATTTGCGAGACCAACTTCAAATACATGTACTGGTCAATGGCACAGCAGCTCACCCACCACACTATCACTGGCTGCAAAGTCGAAGTTGGCGACATGATGGGCTCAGGTACGATTTCAGGGCCAACGCCTGACTCTTATGGTTCAATGCTAGAGATTGCTTGGAATGCTACCAAACCAGTCACGCTAAAAGGCGGTAAGACGCGCAGCTTTATTGAAGATGGTGATACGGTCATTATGAAAGGCTATAGCGAAAAAGACGGCATCCGTGTTGGCTTTGGTGAAGTACGCGGCAAGGTATTACCAGCGCTGAGCTTTGATTTTGACAAGTAGCATTTGGAAAATAGTGACTAATAAATAGTATTTAAAAATAACATATATAAAGAAATAGCAAAATAGGCGTGAAAATTCTCATGCAGGCGGATAGTAAGACAAACGCATTCACCTACTCATCGTTATGTGAATACAGCCAAATGAGTAACACGTTTTATCAAAAGGAGTTTGATATGAGCTTTCAAATTGAGAAAATCCATCATGTGGCTTACCGCTGCAAAGATGCCAAAGAAACGGTCGAATGGTATAAAAAAAATCTAAACATGGATTTTATTTTGGCATTCGCAGAAGACCATGTGCCTTCAACCAAAGCCTTTGATCCATACATGCACGTCTTCTTAAATGCTGGCAGTGGCAATGTCTTGGCCTTCTTTGAAGTACCCAACCAACCTGAAATGGGCTTTGATCCAAACACCCCAAATTGGGTGCAGCATTTGGCGCTAAAGGTTAAAGACCGTAATGAGCTACTGATTGCCAAAGAGCATTTGGAACAAGGCGGCATCGATGTCATTGGCGTAACCAATCACGGTATATTCCATTCTATTTACTTCTTTGATCCCAATGGTCATCGTCTAGAACTAACCTATGACGATCCAACCTCAGAAGACAAAGTCTCGATGATTACAGATGCCATCAAGCAAGACATGTTAGATGAATGGTCTCGTACCAAGCGTGCTCCTGCACATACACATTTTTTGCATAGTGATGAGTTGGCTGAAGCACGCGAAACTGCTCCTGTCGGCGAGTAACTCTTCTGTAATCCTGTTTACTGCCTTTTTACATGATCAGTTAA
The DNA here is from genome assembly GCF_044542635.1 of Psychrobacter sp. NPDC077938. Lineage (NCBI taxonomy): Bacteria > Pseudomonadati > Pseudomonadota > Gammaproteobacteria > Moraxellales > Moraxellaceae > Psychrobacter > Psychrobacter sp. NPDC077938. Next base: position 646,729 of record NZ_JBITUW010000002.1, on the reverse strand, counting down.
TCATCGCTTTAATTATAAAGTAGCTAATTGACGATATACCCTAGGTGTCAATAGGTAGTAAACAATACCGAACCCTATCTAACCATCATGAAAGGATTCTATGATGAAAATAAGAACCCCGCTAGGAATACTCTTAGCCGCCTCGCTTGCGATGACTGGCTGCTCCAATAACGACCAAGCAGCAGGCGCGTCTACAGATGTAGGTGAAGTGACAACGTTGCGGTTCTCGCACTTCATGACTGCCACTGACAACATAAACACCGAAGCATTGGAACCATGGGCGAAAAAAATTGAAGCCGATTCAAAAGGCCGATTAAAGGTTGAGATCTACCCTTCTGCGACGCTCAGCAAACCAGGTGCTACCTATGACGCTACGGCGAAAGGTAGCGTGGATATTGGTATGCAAGCACAAGGATATACAGCAGGACGATTTCCTTTAACGCAAATTGTAGAGTTGCCTGGTATCACAAATACCGCACAGCAGCAGAGCTGTATACTTCATAAGCTATATGATGACGGTATCATTAAAGACGAGTATGAAGACACGCACTTGCTCGCGCTGATAGGCACTGGACAAGGTGCACTTCATACGGTTGATAAACCGATTCGCACGCCAGCTGATATGAAAGGTCTCCGTATTCGCCAACCTTCTGCGGTTGCTAGCCACATTATCGAGGCCACTGGTGCTGCACCTGTCGGCATGCCTGCCAGTGATACCTATACCTCTCTGCAGCGCGGTGTCATTGATGGGCTCAGCTTTACTTGGCAACCCATTCAAGCGTTTCGCCTTGATGAGCTGATCAATACGCACACCAACATCCCTTTTTATAATTCCACCTTTGTGATTAGCATGAACAAAGAGAAATATAACAGCTTGCCTGATGACCTCAAAAAAGTGATTGATGATAATTCTGGCCCAGAGCTGGCAGCGCATATCTCTAAAGTATTTGACGTCAGCAATGCCAAAGCAATGGCCGCTGCCAAAGAAAAAGGCGATATTATGATTGATATCCCTGATCCACTTAATGATCCAGATTGGAGAGGCCCATTAATGGAAGGTTCTCAACATTACCTTGATGAAGTGAATGCGACTGGCCTAGATGCTGACAACGTATACGAAAAAGCAAAAGCGGCCAGTAGCGCCTGTATGGTTTAGAGGATGAATTTAAGGCACGCCCTAGCTTATAGCACCACATACTGGCTAGGCAATTTGATAACGCTGTGCTATCGCCAGTATTTGCTTAACCACATTATGTTGCTCACTCATAGGCAATTGCTCTGTTGTTCCAATGATAGTGATAGCATATTCTAGCGGTAGCGCTTCGTTAACAATTTTATCACTACTCGTGGGTGGGTTAACAGCGCTACTGGCAAGCTGTGGCAATATTACAGGAATCGTAATGGCGTTAATACCCATGAGCATATCGCCCGTCACTGTCGCATAGCCTTGAGTACGAATCTTGGCCTGTAGCTGGGTAAAGTGCTGCCACTTCTCGGCCATATCTGCGGCGGTATTACTCGTATGCCATTCAGCTGTGACCAATGGCTGAATGACGGCATCAGGTTGATAACTGGCAAATAACTGCCCTGTGGCCGATGTCGTCAGAGGCATACGTGAGCCAATGCGAGTAATGATACTAATCGGACTGTCTGGCTCAACGGACTGAATAATAATAGGGCCTTCGCTAAACCATTTGGCAATTTGCACACCGCAATTTAAGGTGTCTTTGATTTCATTAGCCACTTGCGTGAGACGTGCCAAAAGATTGTTTTGGTTGAGTCCAGTATGTCCTAGTGATGCCAACGCATTGACTCTATCACCAAGCCCATAGCGACCATCATCGAGCTTACGCGCGTAGTTTTTGCGGATGAGACTGACCAAGTAACGATGGGATTTTGCTGGATGCATTTGCATGGCTTCAGCGATATCTTTTAGCATCATAGGCTCATGGCGGTCGATCAGCACATCGAGTATCGACAGCCCAATCTCAAGCGACTGAACCCCATTTTGGTTTTTACTGGTGATAGAACTGTCTACAAGGGTGTTGTCTGCTGGCATGATTTGCTCGATTCTGGTGTGCTTGGTTATTTTTTAATTTTGGTTGTTAGTAGTCTGTTCAATAAGGGTTTATCCGATCAAATATCACTGAGATACAGCCCCTACTTCATAATATTTATTTTTTTGGAAACACATCTACATAAGGACATGAATAATGATGACACTTTATGGCTACTTTCGTAGTAGCACTTCTTACCGCACTCGTATCGCGATGAACCTAAAAGGCTTGGATTACGATGATATCACGATCAATCTGGCTCAGGATGAACAGTTAGAGTCTGCCTTTAAAGCCATTAATCCGCAAGGATTAGTACCTGTCCTACAAGCTGACGATTTATTATTATATCAAAGTCCAGCTATCTTGGAGTGGTTAGAAGAGGTCTACCCTGAGCACGCACTATTACCTAAAGATGCTGCTGGGCGTATGCAGGTACGCGCGCTGAGTGCCATGATTGGTTGCGACATCCATCCAATTAATAATCGCCGCATTTTGCAGTACCTGCGTAATGAGCTGTCAGTAAACGAGGAAGATGTGATTGCATGGTGCAATCGCTGGATCAGTGAAGGTTTTGCCGCTTTAGAGACACGTTTGGCGGCGGATAACAATCGCGGACAGTTCTGCTATGGGGACAGTCCTACTCTCGCAGATTGTTATTTGATTCCGCAAGTCTCTTCTGCTCGCCGCTTCAAAGTAGATTTGAGCGCTTATCCCAATATCGTCGCCATTGATACTCATTGCCGTACACTAAAGGCATTTGCAGATGCCGACCCTATGATGCAGCCTGATGCGCCGAAACGTGATGCCTAATTTAAGACAGTTTTTATAGGATACCTATCTTTATAGAATATTTATCTTCTCAGCCAAATATTAAGTGACTTAAAATTAACACTTAATATTTGGTCTAGCTTTATTCTTCACACCTTCATATTTTCGCAGCTTAACCTCTAGCTTTATCGCTTAACTTTGCCTCATTGATTATTATTTATTCAATTTTTACAATATAATTTTTAATATATTCATATTAACGGTTGTATGGTGGGCAGCTGTTGGTTATTCTTTATATAAGCATTTGTCATCGCTCAAATTTGTACTTTATTAGCTGTAGAAAAAAGTACTGTCTTATTCATCACAATAAGGTTGAACAATATGAATGATATATCCTCAGCAGAGATAACCACTCTACCATCGGATGCAGCAAACAAGATTTATGCATCAGCAATCATGTTCAGAGATGAAACAGAAAGCGCTAGAAAAATTGCACCCGTGGTAGTCAATAAACTTTCAGAATTTGCATTATTTAGAATGGGGCTGCCTAAATCGTTAGGAGGATGGGCAGGCAACCCAATAGAGACGCTAAAAACTTATGAGACGTTGGCCAGTGCTGAGGCCTCCGTTGCTTGGATCGTTTGGAACAACCATTTGGCCTGTACATTCGGTCGATTTTTGGATGAATCCAGCATGAAAGAAGTATACAGCGACCCCTCTCATATTTATGCCAATTCCGCACGTCCTGAAGGCGTGGCCCAAACAGTAGATAATGGCTATATGGTATCAGGACAATGGACACTCGTCTCTGGATGCCAATTGGCTGACTGGTTTGTGCTACGTTGTCTCGTTATCTCCGAAGGCTCTCCTACGACTCTTGGCCCAGGTGCAAATTTAAAGCTATTTTTTATTCCCAAGAAAGATGTAAAAATCATTGATACGTGGGATGTGGGCGGCCTAAATGGCACAGGTAGCCACGATATCGTTGTTAAAGACGCTTTTGTCAAAGAGGCTTATGCAGTTGACTTTGATAGTCCTGTGGCTGTCGATACTGCCTACAGTCGACTGCCTATTGGTTGTATCAATGCTGCTGGCTGTGCAGCTATGGCGCTAGGCGTATTAAAAGCCGCTATGGATGACTTAGTTGATATGTGCCTTGAGAGAGTAACGCCTGGTAAGAGTCCAGATCTACGCGACCGTGCAACGGTACAAGCTACCATTGCTAAGAGTAAAACAGTACTAGCATCAAAACGCGCCCAACTGCATCATAGTGTCGAGGTACTATGGGAAGAGGCACAGCAGCAGAACACCTTTACTGATATACAGCTTGCAGATGTATGGGCCGCTTCTTGTGAAGGCGCAAGAGAAGCTCGTGACATGGTATCTGAAATTTACGCAGTCGCAGGCACAGCCTCCCTATATAAAAAGCATAAGATAGAAAGGGCGCATAGAGATATTCATGCGATTTTGCAGCATGGCATTATTCAACCTCACTGGATGAATCAAGCAGGTATGGCCTATGTTGGACTGAAACCGAATGGTGCAATGTTCAGAATATAGAAGCCCTTAATTATAAATAATAAGCGCTTGTAAGACACAATTTACAAGCGCTTATTTTGATTCATCGACATTATTGCTGCATCAATTGTTTATCTTTAAGCCGTAAAAAAGCAAAACATTAGATGTCTTGCTTTTTTATAGTCTACCGATAGCTACAATTGAGAGGTTTTGTTAGTCAAAATGGAAACCTGCACCCACTGCGCCGCCTACGTTTCCTTGAGTATCTGCCGAACCATTTACCTTAATGACCCAGCGACCGTCGTTAGATAATTTAGAGAAACCAATTGCTACAGCACTTTCTCCGTTATAGGTACCGACACCGCCACCAATCAGTGACTTACCTGCGATATAAGCCTGAGGCATTGCCGACATTGCCATCGCGGCTGAAATACCTGCGTTTGCATCGTCTTCTACTTCGTCGATTTTGTAGCCAAGATCGCTCATATTATTATTGAGTCGACTATCAAGCGCGCTAAGCTGACTATAATTGACGGCGTCTGTTGCTTCGACCCCCTCGGCGACACCAGTCATACGTTGGTTACCAGCATATAGACCTTGAGACGTCATACTTGGCCCATCTTGCATACTGATGCCCTCACTATTGATAATTGTTGTCCCAACTGTGACACTGTCAACGCTGATATTACCGTTTAGATCAAACTTAATACTACTACCATCTGCTGTAGTGGTGATGTTATTACCACCAGTGAAGCTGAGGACGCTACCATCGCCAATTGGTTTGCTGATATTGGCACCACTGTCTGCGCCAAAATTGAGTCCAGCATCTAGCTTGTCCGTATTGGTTTCGATATTCGTAGTATTGGTCGTGATATTGCTAGTATTCGTAGCAATATTTGTCGTATTGGTCGCGATATTGGTTGTATTAGTGGTAATGCTCTCTGTGTTAATTTGAACATTTTCACTAATTTCAATCGTACCTTGTCTGATAGAAGCAATCGCACCATCGATATTGCTTTCACCCGTTCCACCAATGTCGCTGTTGGTAAAAGTACCATCTTCGGCATTGTAAACAGTGTCACCACCGATAATACTACTGATACCAGCTCCTTGGGCGTAAAGCTGACCACCGTTTATGGCGTCCTGGCTTTCTGCCGAAACTTCTCCATTTTGAACGTTGGTAATTTTGGTATTAGCGGCATCAATACCAATTTTCGTGATGCTTGGGCCACCTGCAATGGTCAGTCCATCGTCATTCATGACCGTACCACCAGTGGTTACGCTATTCAAAGTAATATCCGGGTTCAGATCGAAGCTAATATCATTAGCATTGGTAGGTATGGCTGCAGCTTGCAATGATGGACTACTATCGAAAGCAGCCACATCACTCACTGATTTCCTAGATACCTTGATATTACCGTCTTTACTGCTAAGGTCGACAGCATCTCCTTGTTTTACCATCGTAGCGATATCACCTTGAGCGGTGATGCCCCAACCTTGATCCAAGGCAATGGCGACATCTTTTAACTGCCCAACATTGACAGCATCCGTATTTAGCACACCTTCCCCAACGTTGCGAATGGTGTTACCTCCATTGTCTAGACCACGGCTACTCAATGAGACCTGCGAAACCATTCTATTCACGCCATTTCCAACGAAGGTAAAGCCTGCATCACTCATGATGCTATTGCCTATCTGTATACTGCCATTATCTCCGAGGTCTAACTGATTATTCAGTTTCACTTGGACGCCAGTCGCAGAAGCGACAGTAGTCAGATTGTTATCTCCTGTGACATTGATGGTATCGCCTAGCGAAAATTGCTGATCATTGGCACTATTGCCGTCACCAATTTTGATGCCTTTAGCGATTTCATCATTAGTCATAGTGAGCTGTGCAAAGTTTACGGCATCGGTTGGGGCAATTCCCTTATCAACTTTGATAATTCTATTATTACCATTATCAAGACCTTCGTTGCTTAACGTAATGGTCTGATTAGGACCATCAGTGATGGTGACGCCTGCATTATTAAGCACTGTGCTTTCCATTCTCACGCTACCGTTTTTACCAAGCATGACATCTTCAGCCAATCTAACATTTAGATTGCCCTCTTCATCAGCGATCACACCGATATTGTTCTCAGTTAACTCTGTCGCGCCTCCTTGGAGTGTTAACGCTTGACCCAACTTGCGATTGACGGCAACGGTTGTATCATCTCCTGTGAAGTTCAGTCCTAGGTCCACTGTATTGTTGGTTGCATTTAACTGTCTAACATTGACGGCATCTGTATCTCCCTGACCATCATCTACATTGACGATTCTATTGCCACCATTATCAAGACCTGCACCACTCACACGAACTGTACTATTAGCAAAGCTAGCACTAGTGAAAGTGACATCTTCTTTTGTAGCGATTTTAATACCACCATCCTCAGCACTAAGAACAATGTTATCTCCCGTTAGGAAGTTAGCCGTATTGTCCGTTTTATTGAGCGTTTTAACATCAACACCATCTATTTGAGCAACAATGGTCTGCATGGCACTGTCCGCTTTTACCAGACTGGCTTTGCTATCGGCACTTAAGTCAACAGAGTAATCGGTCGTGTTAGTTGCTAAGTCTTTGTCACCAGCGGTGACTGTGACAGCTGCAGATCCTGCTGAAGCGGTCACACCATCTGCATTGACAGTATAGACATCTTGACCGTTACCACCTGTAGACTTCACAACACCTGCCACGTTAGTACCTGCGGCGACCTCTGTTTTAGCGGCAGCGGAGGCACTTTTAAGTTGGCTGACATTGACAGCATCTTTATCCTGTATGCCATCATCAACATTGATAATCTTTTTGTTGGCAGCATTGATACCACCAGATTTTGTTACGCTTGGACCACCAATAATATTGAGACCATTACTAGATAGAAGAGTTTTAGAAAATGGCGTTGATACAGCAACGCCTAAACTACTAACATTTGTATTAACAAACCTATTCCCCGTTCTAACACCTAAACCATCAACGGTAGTACTAAAGTATGAGTTACCTGTTTTAAGACCAGAACGATCAAGTGTCGTTGTATCACCAAAATCGAATGGAGAGCTTGAGCCCATTCTTACACTACCGTTATTACCTAGGTCTAAATTGTTGTTGAGTTCGAACGAGACATCATTACTAGTAGTGTCTTTAGAAACAGTGATATTGCTATTTTTGCTATTAAAGTCAACTGAGTCGCCAGGTCCTACAGTACTTGCAGTGGTAGCATCACCTTGTGCACTGATATCCCAGCCTCTATTAGCAATGTCTGTAACAGCTTTTAGCTGAGATACGTTCACTGCATCCGTATCTGCTGAACCACCTGCAACGTTAACGATACGACGTTCGCTTGCAACAGCGCCTACTGAGACAGTGCCGTTATTGGCATCAGCCGCAACATTGGTTAAGAAAGATGCACCGCTTTGTACAGCTGCAATAGAGTTTTGACCTAAAGCGACACTGTTTAGTGCATTTGCTCTAGAACCCTTACCTAGTGCAACACTACCTAACGCTTCAGCTCGTGCATCAAGACCAAGTGCAATGGTGTCTTGAGCAGTCGCTTTTGCTTCGTATCCTATCGCAACCGCACGACTTGCAGTTCCGTTTGTGGCTCTTTGACCTATCGCCACTGAATTAACACCCGCTTTGGCCTCCTGACCACCAGCAAAACCATTGAACGAAGATCTTGCGCCTTCACCGATGACGGTTGCATTTGCGTTTGCAAATGCGCTCTCTCCAACAGCGGTTGCATTATTACCTTTTGCATTGGCATTCGAGCCAACGGCAAGAGCGTCAGTACCTGTTACTGATGTGGTGTATGGCTGTGTACTGCTAGAGCGGATAGGGAAGTCAATGCCAGCAACGATAGTATCTAACGCTTTTAATTGAGATACGTTTACTGCATCACTGTCTTGAGTACCTGCTGCGACATTTACAATTTGGCGAGTACCATTAGTAGAGCTACCAACAGAAACTGCACCAAGACCTGTACTATTAGTTGCTGTAATAGCTGCTTTATCTATGACACTAGCACTTGATGGAGCAAACCCAAGCGCACCACCTGCAACGTTAGCTACAGATTGTGATCCTAGCGCCACGCCATCTTGAGTATTAGATTGAGCGCCGGCACCTAGAGAGACAGAACCATCCTTGCTCGCTGATGCGCCAATACCAAAGGCGGAAGCTGCAATACCTGCTGTACTAGATTGCACGCCAATAGCGGTGGACAAGTCTCCTGTAGATAGCGCCTTTGAGCCAATAGCTATGGAGGCTGCACCTGTAGCTTCAGTATTCCTATCATACTGTGTTGGTTCAACAAGATCTCGACCAGTGTAAGATCTAAACACCGTATTAACACTACCACTGTTTTGGCCAACATTAGCTGTGCCATCGGTGTTTGCTTCGGATGCAGCATTCAAATCGTCACCACCGATAGCAATAGAAGAGCTACCTTTTGAGACAACATTTGCACCAATAGCGATGGATTGTTCTCCTGATGCAGTCGTGTGCTGACCACTCTCGCCACTACCAATGGCTATCGTTTGGCTACCAGATGCACTGGCATTGCCACCCATAGCCATCGCATTGTAGCCTGTTGCACCATCATTGTTTTCGTTACTTAATACCCCTGTGACGCTGCTATTTACACTGTAGTATTTGGTTTTGTTAGCCGCAACCGTACTGGCTAAGCTATGAAGTTGCGAGCCATTAACTGCATCTTTGCTCCCTGCCATAACAGCACCATTGGCTACATTAGTGATTTTATTATTGCCAACATTAATGCCAGTTGATGAAATCACAACGCCATTATTAAAAGTAACACTATCAAGACCGGTTAGGTTTTTCGCCAGTTTGACGATTAAGGTGTTACTCATATCATCTGCAACAACACCGATGTTGTTGTTCGATAATGCTGTGGTTGCACCACCTTTGACGTTGAGTTTCTCACCATGATTACGTGTAATAACACCACCTGTATCGCCAGCGAATCTTAGACCAGGCAAATGATTATTTCCGTTGTTTCCGTTGTTTCCGTTGTTTCCGTTGTTTCCGTTGTTTCCGTTGTTTCCGTTGTTTCCGTTGTTTCCATTGTTCCCGTTGTTCCCGTTGTTCCCGTTGTTCCCGTTGTTCCCGTTGTTCCCGTTGTTCCCGTTGTTCCCGTTGTGACCATAACCATTGCCGTTTCCATGGGTATCGTGTCCAACTCCGTTGCCATTCCCATGGTTACTATGACCATTACCCATGGTCTGATGGTTGGTATAATAAGTGTTATTAGAGTAGTTAAGATCTGCATTTGCCTGCATGCCAAAGCCAGCAGCTAGTAGCCCAAGCGCTATAGTGCTCAGACGTAACGTATGGATAACGGACAGGTTAGGCGTTGTGTTGATGGTAGCGTTAGAGCTAACACTCGATTTGGAAGATTTGCCACGTCCCTTCGCGTATTCACCAACGGCGGTAAAACAACTTAGGGCTTCATTCCAGATGACTTTATAGATGCGGTTCATGATGCGTACTCCCTTACAGACTTGTCAGATTTAAAAAATCAGAGATAAGATCTATGTCAGAGAGACGATGTGACAAAATAAAACGGGTTATAAGCTTATAATAACGAGACCTTGTTCAAATAATAGTTGTAGTAGTCTTTAAGGAATAAGACGTTCTGTTTTGTATAATCTTTATCACTCTCTGTATATATTAGTATTACCGAATATATACAGAGAGACAATACCGTTCATCCGCGTTTTTATACCGTTCGTCTATTATATTCATATAAACGAATATAAATACTTTTAATTTCTGTCTATTTATAATAAATTACGTCGGTTTTGAAAAGAGTCAGCTTTTATCTACTACTAAATGTGCGCTTATACACATTACAAATACAGGATAAACGCATATTGGTTACATAAATTATTTCTGCATTATTTATCTTTTTATCTGCTAGGTAGCACGATTTGAACCACCAACCCTTGAATACCATCTTGTCGGTTATGAGCATTGATATATCCTTTATGCGCCATTACTACAGCATGAACAATGGCCAATCCAAGACCATAGCCGCCAGTATCACGATGCCGAGCAGTATCGAGCCGCACAAAGGGATGAAAAATACGTTCTAAGTCTTTGTCTGCGACACCGCCACCTTCGTCTGTTATATTAATTTGAACAGCTGGTGCCTTATTATCCATTTGTATTGCCTTTATTTTAGCAATCACTGTCGAACCCGCTGCCGTGTGCATAAAGGCATTGCGAATAACATTTTCAAGCGCGCTATACAACTGCTCTGCATTACCTTGGACTGTCCAAAATCCTTCCAAACTATCTAGCGCTGATACTACAGGCGGTTGCCATTGCCAATGTACGTCTTTATGTTGAAACTCAAAGCAGACATCCTCTCCGATATTACTAATGATGTCAGATATGTCGACTGCCTCACTTTCCAAATTATCGACGGTATATTGCTGCATTTGCAGGGATTGAATATGAATGATTTGCTCAATTAGCTCATTCATTCGTGTAGATTCTTTATCGATACGGTCTAGATAGCGATTGGCATTGGGCGCAAAGTCTCGAGTCAGCTCAGTCGCTACATCCAGACGAGCAAGCGGCGAACGCAGCTCATGTGAGATATCACTGAGCATTTGCTTGCGTGCCAGCTCACTGTCAACCAGTCTCGTCGATAGATGGGCAACGTCTTTAGCTAGTAGCCCCAACTCATCATCACCCATCTTAGACAGTTCTGGGTTGGCTTGATAATTACCATCAATCATACGGTGTACTGTCTTTTGTACACGGCCAATTCGCTGGGTTAGCGTACGACTGAGCCATATGCAGACCAATACGCTAAAGATAACGATCAATAGCAAACGTATTGGAAAATTGCCGTGCTGTATCTCTACCACGTCTGAAAAACGCAAGTGCGGACGCAACTGTATGATGATTGACTGACCATCAGGTAATTCAATAGACATATCGGCCAGTTCAGGACGAGTATCGATATCAGCTACTGCGACACTACTTGCCGTTCTTGGCTTTAGGAATTTTTGCCAAAAAGACGGCTTCTCTTTTGGTATCTCATTGTCGTGCTCACGCAGTCTATTATCAGCATTGCGACCTTCTACACCATACGCATTATTCTCTACTCTAGGTGGTCTAGGCGACACTGGTCGCACCGGTTGTATCGCACGATCCATTAGCTGCCGACCACTTTGCAATTGTCCTTGCGCGCGATCGTCTTTGTCACGGTAACGTGGGAAGATAATAGCGCCCTGCTCATCATAGACTCTGATTTGATTCATCAACTGGCGGTCTTGACGATACATCTGCCTGACAGACTCTACATCACCAGCCCGTAGTGACGCGACCATCTCTTCACGCTTTATCAATAGGCTATCGATTTGCACATCCATACGAGAGGTCAGCTCTTTTTCAGCTAGCCAGCGCTCTACCATGATAGACAATACAGAAGTAATTAAAATCGTCAATAATAGGCTCAGAAACAGACGCCAAAACAAGGTAATACGCACCTTAAACTTAGGTGCTTTTTTGAGGGTCTGCTCAGCAGCTTTCATCGATATGTCCGTCATTACAACACCAGTTGATAACCTTTTCCACGCACCGCTTTTATTGGCTCATCGTGGAAAGGTTGAAGTTTTTTGCGTAAGCGAGATACATGTACATCGAGGCTACGGTCAAATGGCTGTAACTCACGCTGCAAGACATTCTCTGACAGCCATGCTTTACTTACCACCTCCCCTTTTTGTTTAAGCAAGGCCACGAGCAGATCAAACTCTGTACCAGTGACTTGTAGCGTTACCCCATCTATCTGACAGGCGCGTTGGTTTTGGTCAAGATGCAAACGACTCTCTGGCAACGGAGTATGCTCTGATGCGGTCGTATTGGTACGTTTAATCACTGCATTAATACGCGCTAGCAGCTCTCTAGGGTTACAAGGTTTGGTGATATAATCATCGGCACCAAGCTCTAGACCAATGATACGATCAATCTCTTCCCCTTTTGCGGTCAACATAATGACTGGAATATCGATAATATTTGGTAATTGGCGCAGCACACTCAACCCATCCAGTTTCGGCATCATAATGTCGAGTACGAGTAAATCATAAACCGTATCTTCGTGTGCCACTATTTTGAGTCGTTGTATGACTGCTGCACCATCATGCACGCAGTCACAGCGAATGCCGTGATTGTCCAAGTACTCTTGCAATAACTGAGTCAACTCTTCGTCGTCATCGCCTATCAGGATGTTTGGCATGCTTCTCTCCTTTAATTTTTATTTATCTCTATTTACTCAATCTATAATAATCATGGCGCAATAAGTCCACGTACAAATGTCACTGTAGTATGGTTAGCGAAATTGCCGCCGTGGCATTTTTATTGCTCGTAGACGGTAGTTAACCATATTATCAGGCAAGCACTTGCTAATTCACCAGAAACGTTACCTTTCTTAATACTTCATAAATGTTCGTAACCTTTAACTGTCGTAATATACTCCTATCAACAGCAAGTATTGCATTTCTAAGATGGCTGACCATAACGAGCGATCACGTTCAACAGATGCTACTTGCGAGATAAAAATTTAGTGCTTATGAAATCAAACTCAATGTAATCAAGGATATTATGATGAAAAAATTACTATTAGGCTCAGTATTAGCAGCGTCTAGCATATTTACCGTGACCGCTTGCACCAGCGTTAACGCAACCACTGATACAACGCCAACTGCGCAAATGCAAAAGAACCACAAAGATGGCATGAAAAAAGGTGAGATGAGAGGCCCAATGTCAAAATTGGATCTAACAGCGACACAGCAAGCGCAAATCAAAGCCATCATGCAAAACAAACGTGGCGATCGCACTGCTGACCGTGCAGAACATCAAGCAGAACGCGCGCAAATGGATCAGCAAATACAAGCGCTGACCAATGCCAGCACTTTGAATACTACTGCTTTAAACCGTCTGGCTGATCAACGAGCGGCAAAAGAAAAGCAACGCTTTATCGAACGTGTACAAACCCAACATGCCATCGCTCAAGTGTTGACTGCTGAGCAACGTGCAAAGATGGAACAGATGAAGTCAGAGAGACAAGAAAAAGGTCGCAAGCATTCAAAAGATCGTAAAGGCCATGACAAACAGCATCAAGGTATGTAATAAGCCACTCCGGAAAAGTGTTATTTTGCCCCGCTGTATACGTATAAAATGAAAAAGCGCGCCATTAATAGGTGCGCTTTTTTTTAATGCAAAATTATCCTGTTCAAAAACTAATAATGCTTTCTATTTACTCATTAATACTCTAATCAGTTACTCAACCGAACCAAAACGCTCTCTGACCATCGGCAACATGTTAAAGACCATCTTACCTACTGCCGTGCCATTACCATCTTGATAGTATTGCAGCAGCTCTGGAGCATACTTTCGTAAATCAATACTATTGCTAGCGTTCGGCGTTTGCACATTGCTTGGTAGGTTAGGAAACGCTAAGTCCTTATTGCTAATAGTAGAATACTGCTGCAACACATCTATCCTCATGCCTTTGTTGTTATTCGCTTCGCTAGTGTTATCTAACTGACGACGTAAGTGCTCCCACTTGAGTTGACCGCGTTTATCAAACCCGTACAGTTCCTGTACTTCTGTATTGGCAACGACCTCACCTATCGTTGCTTCCTCATTCATTTGATCTTTTATCATAGCCAGTATTTTTTGTACAACAGACTTACTGGTGAATGCCTTTGGATTTTGAATCGACTCAAACGCTGTCATCGGTTCGGGTTCTTGTACTAGCTCTGGGTATTTTTCACTGATCCGATCATAAAAAATCTGCATATATTTCTGTTGCGACGCTTGATAATCCTCAAAGCGTTGTACTCGGCGAATGATTTGATCACTTGGTAACATAGCCGATAACTGGTGCGCGGGCAGTTTTGGAGACAGTGATGCAAGTGAGTTAGGGGCAACATAATTAAACTGACTGACAGGAGCCGCATCATAAGTCGCATCTAACGCCACAAAGTGGCTTTTGATGACTTCACCACCAAATCCTTTAGGCAATGTACCATCATCAATGGCTATTTTTAACCACTTGTTTTGCCATTTTGTACCGAGTTTATCATCTAACAATTCTGAGTTTAGAATTGCAAAATTATCTGCCCATAGGTAAATATCACCGTTTTTAAGATCCATATAAATAGGCTGGTTGATACTGCTGTGATGATTACGTGCTTGATATTGCGCACTAGCGAGCATCGTAGCCTTGCCTGCCATCGGTTGATAGATCCCTTGAGAGTCGATAGAAAGCGGCTTTAGTAGATACTCCTCTAATAACTGTGCTTTCTTCCTATCTAACGGTCTTTGTTTATCTTCATAATTATCAAATAGCGCCTGATAATCTGGTGCTACTTTTACATCGCTATCGTATTGATGGTCATCCCATGCATGATAGGCATCTACGCACTCAAAATACGACTGCCTTATGCTGTCACGCTTAGTATCATAATCCACTGCCAAGATATCTTTGTTTTGCTGTTCGGCTTGCAGGATTAGAGCGGCGTACGCTTGGTCATGTGCCTCTTCGCAGTGTTCATCTACATAGTCTGATGCCGCCATTTTCTCCGTACTAGTATTAGTATCGGCATCTGTAAATTGTTGGTTATTACCAATTTCAAGATTACTATGATAGCTAAAGGACTGACGACGCTGTTTTTGTAGTGCTGTTTCTAGTGTTTTTTTTGCAATGCTAGGTGCTTGTTTTACAGCCGCCGTGTTGGACTGGCCCAAACTGGTAGACTGGCAACCTGTTAACAACAGCACCCCTGTCAAAAATGCGCTGGTTATTAGCAGATTATTTTTAGTCTTAAATGGCAGACGTTGTGCAATGGTGTGATGTACTGTTTTCATTTTTTATCCTTAATAGATATGAGCGTAAATGCAATAAGATGATGTCATTTGATTTCTATTTTTCATTCATATCATCTTGAGCATCGTCAACTCGGCTCTCATCGACAGCGTTTGCACCATTGTCATTATCGTTACCATACTCATCACGGCCATATTCATCACTGCTATAAGCACCTTCGACACCGCTATCTTGATAGTCGTAGCGTGCATAACGAGCCGTTTGTAATCTGTCTTTTTTCTCGCGCTGCTTAGCCATCCATGCATTGCCATCGATAGGAGGCGTAGCGTCTGAACCAAAAGACTCAGCAAGCAGTGGTGTCAAGGCATGACGGTTAAAGCTGGCTTTATCGTAACGTACTTGGTTTAGCATGGTTGTGGTCGACCCCATAAAATCACTACCGATATTGACACGTTGCTGCTTGGCCAGCAGTCGATCTGAGCTGTCTAAGTAATAGTAGTTGATTTGATTAAACGAGATAGGACCGATGGCTTCGATCAGCTGCAATAGCGAACCGACATCCGCGCTTTGATAGCCTTTATTGTATAATTGCGCTTTAGCAAGTGCTGTCTTTAGTGCGGCACCATCAGGATATTTATCTGGATTGGCATCTACGTATTCTTGCAGTGATCTCGTCACATATTTGAGCGTCTTGCCAATTATTTCACCGCTTTGCTGACTACCAAAATAGACTTTGACTGCACGAGTCGCACCGACTTCTTTGGCAAACGCGTCACCACTGATATCTACTGCGCTAAAATACTCAGGCGCCAGCTCAGCCATGCTGCTCTGTATCGCATTGAGCACCGCATCGTAGAGCACCGCTGGTGGCAACTGTGCCGTGACACTTTCAGGCAAACCAAAGCTCACCGTGTGCGAGGTCATCTGTGCTGGTAGTGGCGTATTCTCAGGGTTAACAAGTGCAACAATCGGCATGATGGCCGATGGATCTACTACGACACTGCTATTATTAAAATCAAATGCTAACGGTATTTGTATCGACGAGCTAATCGTTGGTGTGGCGTAATCGTAGCTATAGACGCTTTGTAATTTGCGCTGCTTGGGACGGTATTGACTGACACTATTGAATATTAAATGCTCATACTGATAAGCATTGGATGCAGCTATTTGCTCAGGAGTACGGTGGAACATATCAAGTATATTGCCAATCATGCCTGTAGATGACATTGGTAGGCTGCCACGATTTACCGTCTCTGTCTTAGCTTGCTGTTTTGCCATTTGCATGGCTTCATACTTTGCAGCCATTGACTTGGGACTTAACCCTGACATTCCTGAGAGCATACCTTCAGTACCGCTACTGTATTCATCATAATTATCATAGTCATCGCTACTGTAATTATCGCTACTATAGTCATCTGCTGTATCGTAAGCATACTCGTTATCGCTGTTGGTATCACTGCTCGTCGGCTCATTCTCCCCTGCTTCCGCCAATATAGCAGCAATGGCTCTTCTTTCTGCTTCAGCTTCTGCTCTAGATTGATCATAATCACTAGGATAGTCGGACTCTATCGAATCTTTCACGTCATCATAATCGTTATAGTCATCATTGTATGGCTCATCATCACTTTCGCTATATGCACTCTCAGGCTGATACGCATAGGTTTCTATAATCGTTCTGAGCAAACTACTCGATCCTACATCGATACTATCTGGGTCAATGAATGGTGCTGAGCGATAGTTGGCTGTAGCGACTGCGACATGCTCGGTCGCCAAGTGTTGACGAATGGCTGCAAGCAAGTGTGATTTGGCTTGGTTTTCGGTATTTGGATACTTCTCTTGATCAAACAGCTGCTCATAACGCGCGGCCTGAGCGTTTTGACTGGCAGTAAAAGCTTGACCCTGACGTTGGCTCTGCGCGGCATCTGCGACACTAAAGTCCATCATGGTACTAGAGGCGCTACTATTCGACGACAGATTGGAAGTTGAGCTAGCTGGAGTTGATTGGCAACCTGCGAGTACAAGCGAGGCACTACCAACTAGCAATGCAATAGAAGTCAATTTACCGGCTGGATATAGATGACCGTTATTATTGTTACCATTATAGTTTTTATAATCAGTGTTCGATAAATAAGCAGGCGCAGTCTCAGAGTAGCGCTGTCGATTGCGGTTATTAATATGGTGTGATGACATAGTAATCTCTTTGTATGAATAGACAGTCGATAATGAGTGTACAGTGGTACCGTTATTTATATCACAAGACGTTACAATTTAGTAATATTAGCGAATATTTTTAAAGGATTTCTTCATTCATAAATAATTTTCTCTATATAACGATTGTCTTATCATTAGCTTCATTTACTTGAAAATTAGCCTCGTTTATTTGAAATAGAGCTGATACAGCAAAGCGCTATAAAAGCGTACACCACAAAAGATAATAAACAACTTTCTACTATTTCATATTTTCGTTACTATTTAGGCTTACCTAATTCCTAGCTCTATGCTTTCCACTCGCGTAAAAAGGACTTTGCGATGTCACAGTTATTATCTCGCCACCATCGAACCGCTCAGCAGCGTAAACCAAAAATTAATACCTTACTCAAATCTAGCGTCGTGCTCATTACCAGTACGCTACTGCTATCTATATCTGTACAGGCTGTAGAGCCAACGACTTCAATAAGTAATGCGACGGTCAACAATACATCAATCAATACCAGTGCCATAAACTTGCCCATCATGGCTGATAGTCCAACGGTACTCTCTGAAACCAAACGCATCACGCGAGCGAAGACAAATACACTTAACACCACATCGAACAATGCTAACAATACTAATAGTGACCAAGCCATCTATTCTGAAGACGCCATTCATCATCCAGTTTGGGCAAAAAACGGCATGGTCGCTACCCAAGAAGCGCTTGCCTCTGATATCGGTTTGCAGATTTTAAAGGACGGCGGTAATGCAGTAGATGCTGGCGTTGCGGTGGGTTTTGCCCTAGCAGTAACCTTGCCGCGTGCAGGTAATATCGGTGGTGGTGGTTTCATGATGATTTATGATGCCAAACAAGGCAAAACGGTGGCGCTTGATTACCGTGAAAAAGCACCAAGTAGCGCCTCACGCGATATGTATCTTGATAAAGAAGGCAATGCTGTCAGCGACTTATCTCGTTATCACGGCTTGGCCGTTGGCGTGCCAGGGACAGTAGCAGGACTACTAAAAGCGCTAGAAGAGCATGGTACGATGAGCCGCGAGCAAGTTATGGCACCAGCGATAGCACTGGCTGAAGACGGTATAGAAGTCACCGCTGGCTTGTCAGAGTCACTCACGGCGCTGAGCGATCGCTTGCAAAAATGGCCAAGTACCAAAAAAGTGTTTTTTAAGCCTGATGGCAGCGCTTATCAGCCAGGCGAACGTTTAAAGCAGCCTGAGCTTGCGCGTTCGCTAAATCGGATTTCGATACAGGGTACCGATGGGTTTTATAAGGGTGAGACCGCTCAAAAACTGGTCAAAGCAGTCAACGAAGCAGGCGGTAGCATGAGCCTAGAGGATTTGGCCAATTATCAAGCCATTGCTCGCGAACCTGTCAAAGGCGACTATCGTGGCTATGAGATTGTCTCTATGCCGCCGCCCTCCTCTGGTGGTATTCACATCGTGCAGATTTTGAATATCTTAGAAGGCTATCCGCTCAAAGACTACGGACAAAACAGCGCACAGACTATTCATTTAATGGCGGAAGCGATGCAGTTAGCATATGCAGATCGAGCTGAGTATCTGGGAGATGCTGACTTTATCGATGTCCCTGTCAGCGGCTTAACGTCACAAGCCTATGCAGATAAACTGCGTACGTTGATTGATCCCAATAAAGCCACGCCAGCAGCTACTATCAAAGCGAACAATCCGCTACCTTATGAAAGCGATCAAACCACGCACTTCTCTATCGTTGATAAAGAAGGTAATGCCATAGCCAATACTTATACGTTGAATTTCTCTTATGGTACTGGTCTCGTTGCGGATGGCACAGGCATTCTGCTTAATAATGAAATGGATGATTTCTCTGCCAAACCGGGCGTACCAAATGGCTACGGCTTACTTGGTGGCGATGCCAATGCGGTGGAGGCCAATAAGCGTCCACTGTCTTCTATGAGTCCGACGCTCGTATTCAAAGACAGCAAACCTTATATCGTTACTGGTAGTCCAGGTGGTAGCCGCATCATCACGACTGTCACTCAGATTATCTCCAACGTCATCGACCATGATATGAATATCGCTGAGGCAACACATGCGCCGCGTATCCACGATCAATGGCTACCTGATGAGATTCGAGTCGAAAAAGCACTGAATATCGACACAGTGAAAAAGCTCGAGTCAATGGGTCATACCGTCAGTCCAAAATCCGCGATGGGATCTACACAATCGATCATGCTCACACCAAATGGTGTTTACGGATCGTCTGACCCACGTATTGTCGATGCAGCAGTAGTTGGTTACTAAAAAACTGACTTTAATTATCAATCATATGGCCCTCTATACTTCGTTGCATTGAGGGCTTTTTGCTGTTACCTATAACCGAGTTTTTATACCTTAATGACTTAACTTACGCAGATTAAACCCTTTGAACCTGTGGCTGTCTGCGGCAAATAATGCTATTATTGACGACCCCATTTAAAACGTATCAATATGGCTATCGAGGTCTTGTCGGCCTCTAGATATCAGCATAATTGATTGATAATAATCAATTATTTTATCGGTAGCTTATTTCTTTGATCGTACCAGTAAGAGTCTTCTATGGCATTTGTACACCTTGGCATTCACAGCGAATATTCCATCACCGATTCTATCGTGCGTATCAAACCGCTGGTAAAAGCTGCTGCGGCTGACAATCAGCGTGCGTTGGCATTGACTGATTTGTCCAATTTATATGCCACGGTGAAGTTTTATCGTGCCTGCTTAGGTGCGGGTATCAAGCCAATTATTGGCAGTGAAGTCATCATGGATAATGAAGACACACGTCTTACCTTACTTGCGATGAATAACGAAGGGTATCAAAACATTACCCGTATCGTATCGCTCGGGTTTACCGAAGGTCGCGCTGATCCTATCAATCATGGCACGCCAGTTATCAAGCGCAGTCATATATTAGAACATGCAGCAGGTGTGATTGTACTGCTCACCGAAAAGTCAGACGTGGGTCAAGCATTGGTCGGCTCGATGCCAGAAAAGGCCGATGAACTACTTACTGAATGGCAGTCAAAATTTGATGATCGTTTATACTTTGCGATCAAGCGTACCAATCGTTCAGGCGAAGATGCTTTTATTAGAGCAGCCATCCATTCAGGTGCCAAACACAGCATTCCTATCATTGCGCATAATGACGTGCGTTTCTTAGAGCAAGATGATTTTGATGCTCATGAAGCCCGCGTCTGTATTGCAGGCTCTTATGTCCTTGCTGATCCAAACCGTCCGCAGACTTACTCGGATGAGCAGTATCTAAAAACACAAGCTCAGATGGAGCAATTATTTGCTGATATTCCGCAGGTCATTGATAATACCTTGCGTCTCGCTACACGCTGCAATGTCACCTTGACACTTGGGATTAACGTCCTACCTGATTTTCCTGTGCCTGAAGGCGAGACGATTGAATCGTTTTTCCGTGCCGAGTCACAACGCGGTCTTGAGCAGCGCTTAGATAAGCTGTTTCCTGTCGAAGCACGTACTGATAATTGGAGCGACTTCCGTCAGAGATACGATGAGCGCCTTGCATATGAGTTAGATATTATTCTATCCATGGGCTTCCCCGGTTACTTCCTAATCGTCATGGACTTTATTCGCTGGGCAAAAGCCAATGGCGTACCAGTAGGCCCTGGACGTGGTTCTGGTGCAGGTTCATTGGTCGCATACGCATTAAACATTACCGACCTTGACCCGATTCATTACGATCTGCTATTCGAGCGCTTCTTGAACCCTGAGCGTGTATCGATGCCCGATTTCGATATCGACTTTTGTATCGAAGGTCGTGACCGCGTTATTGATTATGTCGCGCAAACCTATGGCCGTGATGCCGTCTCACAGATTATTACCTTTGGTACTATGGCCGCAAAAGCGGTTGTGCGTGATGTGGCACGCGTACAAAGCAAATCGTACTTTTTAGCCAATAAAATATCCAAGCTGATTCCAAAAACGCCTGGCATCACACTGAGCCAAGCGCTTGAGCAAGAACCACAGCTCAAAGACTTGATCTCTAATCCCGATAATATGGATTATGAAGATGCCATTGAGATTTGGGAGATGGCGATTAAGCTTGAAGGCGTCTGCCGAAATGTCGGTAAACATGCTGGTGGCGTATTGATTGCTCCGCACAAGATCACTGACTTTAGTGCCATTTACTGTGATGACGAAGGTCACCGCGTCAGCCAGTTTGATAAAGACGATGTAGAAGCCGTCGGTTTGGTGAAGTTTGACTTTTTGGGTCTACGCAACTTAACCGTTATCAACGCAGCGGTTGAAAATATCAATTTGCGCCGTGCAAAAGAAAACGTACCTGCCTTAGTTTTGGAAGATTTGCCGCTAGATGACAGCAAAGCCTATAAGCTGCTGCAAGATGCCAAAACCACGGCGGTCTTTCAGCTAGAAAGTATGGGCATGAAAAAGTATCTGGCCAAACTGCAACCGACCAATATCGAAGATGTCATCGCCATGTGTGCGCTGTATCGTCCCGGCCCACTCGATGCAGGCATGGTAGAGATGTATATCGACCGTAAGCATGGTCGCGAAGAAGTCATTTATGACCATCCCAATCTTGAGCCGATTTTAGAAAACACCAATGGCGTTATTGTCTATCAAGAACAGGTGATGCAAATCTCGCAGGTGATGGCAGGCTATAGTTTGGGCGGTGCTGATATGCTACGCCGTGCGATGGGTAAAAAGAAACCTGAAGAGATGGCAAAGCAGCGCGATATTTTTGTCACGGGTGCCACCTCACAAGGTATCGATGAGGTCACGTCAGGCGGTGTGTTTGACTTGATGGAAAAGTTCGCAGGTTACGGTTTTAACCGCTCGCATTCTGCGGCTTATGGCGTATTGGCTTATCAAACGGCCTATCTAAAACAATACTACCCTGCCGAATTTATGGCAGCGGTCTTAACTTCAGATATGAACAACACCGACAATGTCGTGTTCTTTATCAATGACTGCCGTGAAAACTTTGGGTTAACCGTAGTCAATCCTTCGGTCAATCGTAGTGAATGGCACTTCGTTGCCGATACTCCGACCAATATCATCTATGGTCTTGGCGCAATCAAGGGCGTGGGTGAAGGTGCAGTAGAGTCTATCGTAGATGCACGTCGCCGCGAAGGTCCTTTTAAGGACTTGTATGACTTCTGCCGCCGTGTCGACATCAAAAAAGTCAATAAACGCACACTTGAAGCGTTGGTCAGTGCTGGCTGTTTTGATGACTTTGCCGCCACGCTACGACCTGACTTGCCAGCCGATGAAGCTTACGAGATTCGCGGCGCCTTGATGAGTCAATTGCCAAGCGCCGTACAAGCCGCTGAGCAAGACCGTCAAAACCGCGAAATCGGTATGATGGATTTGTTTGGTGAAATGGACGGTGTGGTCGCAGCGCCGCCGTTAGTGATGACGCCAGAACTCATCTGGGGTGACAAACACCGTCTAAAAGCTGAAAAGAACACCTTGGGGCTGTACTTAACGGGACATCCAATCAATGAGTATTTGGATGAGCTCAAACGCTATACCTCTGGTGCGCGTCTCGATAAGTTAACCGATACTGGTTATAACGGCAGCTGCTATTTTTCAGGGCTTATCATAGATATTGCCAACTTTGGTAATCGTAACGTGATTACTTTGGATGATGGTACATCGAGACTCGAGGTCAGCTGCTACGCTGAGCGTTTTAACCGTGTCAAAGAACAGTTGAAAATCGATGAAGTCGTCATCATCAAAGGCAGCATCCGTGAGCGTGATGGACGCTTATTTGCACGTCTTGATAGTGCCATGAGTATGGTAGATGCCAGACTACGTTGGCTCAAAAAAATCAGTATCAAAGTTCACGGTAGTGATATTAATTTGCTCACACGTCTACAACCACTACTTAAATCAGCCCAAGCTGACATTATTCCCGAGCCGTGTCTGGCTTATAACCAAGAGCAAGACGAGCAAGGTAGCAGCGGTAACAATGTCTATGATCCTGCAATGGGTGGTAGCTTGTATGATGAGAACGGTAATGACTTATTGGCATTAGAGAGCGACATGAACCATGATGCGGCCAATCAAAACGGTATGTCAGCCAGTTATGCCAATAATGCCCTGAGTAATACTGACGCTTCTATCAATGATAACTGTCTGCCACTTGGACTAAGCATTTATGAGGTCTATGGCATCGCAAATGTCGGACTGTCTGAGCACTGGCGCGTTTACCCAAATGACGATAACCTGCAAACATTAAAGACTTTGGTCAGTGAAGAGAACTTACATTTCCATTACAGCTAAGACGTACATTACGTTTTAAAAATTCATTATAGTAATCTTATTGCTTTAACTTTTATAAATTGGACAACCACCATGGATGACACTACAAATAATAATATGCTCGGACAAACTGATGAAGAAATTATCAATCATGAACAGTTCGAGGACATGCGTGACCTGCTCGAAGAAGACTTTGTTGATTTGATACAAGTATATTTTGCTGATAGCAAGCAAAGAGTTGCAGCGCTGCGAATTGCCCATCAAAAAGACGATAATGCCAATGGCTTTGAAACTGCTCATGCTTTAAAAGGCGCCAGCGCCAATTTGGGTACGACTCAATTAGTCCGTCTTAGCAGCCAGTTACAAGAATACTGCCGTGAGCGCCGTATCAATGAGCAAGCCGTCCTGATCGAAGAGATAGCCATTGCGTTACACCTTGCTGAACAAGAAATCAATCAGAGACTGGGACAATAATGAGTAACGACGCTTTATTAGCCGTATCATCACATACAGTGAACGACTACCTTGATTGCTTGCAAGTGGTCATGGTTAATACAACTTTGCCTGCCAATATTGGTTCGGCTGCCCGTGCGATGCATACCATGGGCTTGTCTCGTTTAACGGTGGTCGATCCCAAATTACCGATTGATGAAACCAGTGTATCTCATGCAGCAGGTGGCAGTGAATTATTATCGTCAGCTTTGATTGCACCCACTTTAGAATCTGCTATTTCAGACTGTCAGTTGGTGTTTGCTGCTAGCAGTCGGAGCCGTCACTTACCTCGCCCTGTCGTGACACCTACGCAAGCCGCTAAGATTATGTTTGACTTTATCGATGCACAGGCAGCGTTAAGTGCAGACGAGAATAATGCTGATAACTCATCTGCTGCTACTTCTAACAGATCAAATATTGCTATTCTATTTGGACGTGAAGACCGTGGATTGACCAATGAAGAATTGGCTTATGCCGATTATCACATTCAAATCGACGCCAATCCTGCTTACCCTGTGCTAAATGTCGCATCAGCGGTGCAAGTGATCGCCAGCTTTATTTTTGCTTATGCTCAAACACACACTCAGACAGCTGATAGTTTAGATTCGGATACAAGCACAGACGCCCAATCAACAATCAATGTGAATTTGCGTCAGCAATGGGATGAGCCTGCTATTAATCAGCAGCAGCTGCAACAGCTTACTCAGCGCACCACTGACCTTATGGTGCAGCGTGGATTAGCAAATAGCGAACATCTAAAGTCATTGCCATCACGCTTGTCTAGACTTGGGTCACGCCTACAGCTTGATCAAAAAGAATATCAGCTATTAAGCGCTTTGATTGCAAAACTATCAAAAGACTAAAACAAGCCATAGTTTATGAGCTTGCCTTTATTTGACAGCTTTTTACTATATTTTGCGGTATAAAGCTGTTATAACTTGCAGAAGCTTAGCGAAAATATATATTCCTGATTATCCGAACTTTATGACCATAGATTAGAGACATCGCTGTTTTCGCAACGACACTCTACCGACGAATAGATAGGACGCTTTATGTCATTGCCATCCAAATTATTCAAATCGCTTATTACTATCAAAAACGATTTGAAAGAAGATATTGATGCAGTATTCACCCGAGATCCTGCGGCGCGTAATAGTCTGGAAGTGATCCTAACTTATCCGGGCATACATGCGCTTGTTTTGCATCGCGGTGCACACTGTCTTTGGAACAATGAACAGAAACTAGCCGCTCGCGTGATCTCTTACGGCTCGCGCATCATGACAGGTATCGAGATTCACCCTGCTGCTAAGATTGGTAGACGGTTTTTTATCGATCATGGTGTCGGCGTCGTCATCGGTGAGACGGCTGAGATTGGTAACGATGTGACGCTATACCATGGTGTTACTTTGGGCGGTGTGTCTTGGAATAATGGCAAGCGTCACCCAACGTTAGAAGACGGTGTAACGGTCGGTGCTGGTGCAAAAGTTTTGGGGCCGTTTACTGTCGGTAAAAACGCTAAAATCGGCTCAAATGCAGTGGTAGTCAAACCAGTACCAGCAGGTGCTACAATGGTCGGCAGTGCCGCGCGTATGATCTCAGATCATCACGATGAAAAAGGCAACCCAATCGCGACAAAAGTACAAGACGCTAAGCAACAAGAAAAAGTGGCGCAGGCTGGTGAGAGCAATGATCAAACTAAAGACACTACCCCTACTGCCAAACGTACCAATACCTTCCGTGCTTATGGTATCGACCCTTATTCACAAGACCCTGTCGCAGAAGCTTTTGCTAAAATGCTCGAGCACATTCAACAGTCAGAAAATCGCCTCGATCAACTACAGTCAGCGATGTGCGATATTGATCCCAATTTTTGCAAAAAAGAATATGATAAGCTATGTTTAGAAGATTTAGATGTGATTGGTCGTGCTGATATCAATGACGCAGATAACGAGCAGAAGTAACTACTAGAATTTCAGCAAAAGAAATAAAACTAAGGGGCGTACAATATATTGTACGCCCCTTAGTTTTATCTACTACAAAAATATCAGATGTAGTCAGTGTCAGTTAAAATAAGTCACCCTACTAACTGTCTAAATCTATCACCAATTTTCCCTAAAAACGCTATTCAAATATCTAATCGGCCAATTCCCTGACTCCCGCTTTCTCATGAGCTTTAAATGGATAACGATCGGCCATTGCAATCCAATCAGACATTGATTTAGATATCGACTCTTCGCTTAGGCTATTTTCTTTATCAGCCAATTTAATCATCAAAATATCAATATCCATCGTCACCTGCCGTACTTGATTTGGCTTAGTCTGTCGACATCTATGACAATCGCCTTCAAGCGTTCTAAAGGTTTGCTGTAGTTGTTGTAGGCTCACAGGTGTGATCAGTGCTAGATGGACACATTGATTGGTATAGTCAGGCTTTGGCTGTTCCAAGGTTGCAGTAAAATCAGGATTTTGAAAAGCCGTAGACAATCGCACCTCACCTAGCGCTGCCAAGCGCTGCCGAGCAAGCGGGAGATACTTGTCAGCTTGATAATTACTACCTAGCGCTAACACTAGCTCTACCACAGGCTGCGCTTGCACACTCTCAGGTGCGCATTGTGTTAGCGTTGCCAAATTCAAATCCATTGACGTTTTATGCATCATCAGATTGGCTGACGTTAACTTCTTTGGCATCTTCTTTAGTAGCTAGCTCGTTGGTTGATGCTGGCGCATAGCGCGTTATTTGCACCCCTACCGTATCCGCTTGAGCAATAGCGGTAGGCTTAGCAATGCTCAACGTTATTTTTTGACAGTCATATTTTGCAAATATCTTATCAGAGATTTGACCAGCCAAATGCTCAAGCAGCTTTGCTTGTATCTCTTTACACCACTCACTCACATCATCGCAGACTTCTTTATAACTCAGGGCATCGCTGACATCATCTGATACAGCAGCACGGCTAATGTCAGTCTCAAGCGCGATATCAATGAGTAATGGCTGAGTGATAGCACGCTCCCAGTCATAAACACCGATGACCGCCTCAACTTTTAGACCTTTTATAAATACAACATCAGACTGAGTATGAAACATCCTGTCATCCTTGTTTGCTAATTTTTTTCGTGTTTTTAATATTTACTTAACTGATTTTAACGCTTCTTCACGTAGGCGCGCCGCTTTTAACACTTTACTTGGACGATGGCGCCACAGGTCAATGCTGAATAATAGCAGACCCAACCAAATCAAACCAAATACTGCCAAACGATGTAAATCGAACGGTTCTTTATAATAGAACACCGCCAAAAAGAAAATGAAGGTCGGCGTCAGATAGTTCATAAAGCTTAGAATACTGTATGCAACGAGCTTGGTAGATTTATTGAATAATAAAAGCGGTATTAGCGTAATCGGACCTGCGATCATAAGCAGCCAAATATTTGAGCTAAACCAAAAGCTCAGTTGATGACTTGCTACATCAGATTGCCAAAACCACCAAAGACATAACGGTACTAGCATTGCGGTCTCGACAAACATGGCATCGACAGCAGTCAATGGCGTTTGTCGTTGAATAGTCCCGTAAGTACTAAAGCTAAATGCTAAAATCAACGATATCCACGGCAGACTGCCAAGCATCACCACCTGAATGACCACAGACAGCAGTGCAAATCCAATAGCGACCCATTGTAGCGTGCGCAAACGCTCTTTGAACAAGATCATGGATAGCGCAACGCCGACCAATGGCCCGATAAAGTAACCCAAACTGGCCTCAAGAATACGGTCTTGATTGACAGCCCATACATAGGTCAGCCAGTTGGTCGCAATAATCACACTGGACAATAGAGATAGTGCAATCCATCTTGGGTTTTGCTTGAGCGTTTCTATCCACCCCCAGCGTTTGGTAGCCACTAACACAATCAGTAGGCAACAAAACGTCCAAACGATACGGTGACCTATGATCTCCGTCGCATCATAATCAGATAGCTGCTTGAAGTATAGCGGAAATCCACCCCAAATAAAGAACGCGATAAGCGCAGTAATAATGCCGCGTCTGGTTGTGGTGATTGGGGCAACGGGTTTTTTGATGACATTTTGGGTAGTCATAATATAGGACAACTTTTTAGAGCAAAGCGCACTCTCACCTAATTCTAATTATTATTGTCAATCGAATCGTGAAAGCGCAGGGTTACTACAGTGATATTATAAGGTAAAAAACAATGTACTCATGCCAATAGTGACATGAGTACATTGCTAACGATGTTAGATTAAATCTTTAAGAATTAATGATAGCTTAGCGACTTACTCAGCACCAGTATCTACTTGGATAGACATACCGATCTGGTTGGCAAGTTCAGCAAATCCTGGGAAACTGGTATTAACCGTTTCAACCCCTTCAATGGTAATTTGCTTGGATGCACGCAGACTGGCTACAGAGAAGCTCATTGCAATACGATGATCATGATGCGAGACAATATGACCACCACCAAAGACAGGTTGGTCATTGTTTACTTCACCGTTTTCAGTAGCAGCGCCTTTACCTTCGATAATCAGACCATCATCAGTCACAGTACAATCAATACCAAGTGTATGTAACCCTTCTGCCATCACAGCGATACGATCTGACTCTTTGACACGCAGCTCTTTGGCACCAGTCAATACCGTACGACCTTGTGCACAGCTAGCCGCGATAAATAGCACAGGGAACTCATCAATCGCCAGTGGTACAAGATGCTCTGGTATTTCAATACCGACTAGGTTTGAGCTACGAATCGTAATATCAGCAACTGGCTCGCCGCCCACATGCGTCTCATTGCTTAGGCTAATATCTGCATTCATTAATTTTAGAATATCAATGACGCCAGTACGTGTAGGGTTGATACCTACTTG
This sequence comes from Psychrobacter sp. NPDC077938, assembly GCF_044542635.1. Taxonomy (NCBI): domain Bacteria; kingdom Pseudomonadati; phylum Pseudomonadota; class Gammaproteobacteria; order Moraxellales; family Moraxellaceae; genus Psychrobacter; species Psychrobacter sp. NPDC077938. Next base: position 617,648 of record NZ_JBITUW010000002.1, on the reverse strand, counting down.
CGTCAAGGTCAGCTCGCTGTCTTGACTGATGGCCGCTGCCACCATAAAAAACGCTGCAGATGAGATATCGGCAGGAACCGCGATATCGCCGCCTGTTAGTGTGCCACCACCGGTGACACTGATGCGATTGCCTTCTACGGTTACCGGGTAACCAAAGGCCGATAGCATACGCTCAGTATGGTCACGGCTGATCTCAGGCTGTGTGACCGTTGTCGTACCCTCGGCCCATAGACCTGCTAGTAGCAAGCAAGACTTTACCTGAGCTGAAGCAACTGGCATATCATACTCAGTGCCCTGTAATGGCTTGCCAACCGTATCACGACCAGTGATACTCAGCGGCGCAGTACCACTATGACCAGTACTCTGAATCACAGCTCCCATAGACCGTAGCGGTGCCGCCACGCGCTCCATTGGGCGTTTATTCAAGCTAGTATCACCTGTCAACACGCTATCAAACGATTGCGCCGCCAAGATACCAGATAGCAGACGCATACTGGTACCAGAGTTACCCATGTACAAAGGGGTTTTGCTAGGTTTTAAACCATTCATACCGACGCCGTGAATGGTCAAATTGCCATTATCAGGGCCTTCGATAGTCACACCCATATCACGGAATGCTTGTAGCGTTGCTAGCGCATCTTCCCCTTCCAAAAACCCAGTCACATTTGTCACGCCTGTGGCAAGACTGCCCAGCATAATGCTGCGATGCGAGATAGATTTGTCACCAGGAATGGCGATGGCGCCAGAAACAGTATTGCTAGGGGTAATATTATAAGAAGCTGACATAGCAGAAGTATCCGTATAAGGGGTGCTGGCTAACATATGGCCGAAATGTCGCCGTGCGGCTTGCGCGCGGCCCAAAAGTCCCATCAGGGCGGTTGAATCTTTATCAATGATAAGCTGGCGCATTGTCTGTAAATAGACACCATACTCATCAAGGGCGCTGACAATCGCGCTTTGGTTGGCAAAAAATATATCATGCCACATTTTAGGATCACTGGCAGCGATACGGGTAAAATCGCGGAACCCACCAGCGGCATAACGAAACATATCTAAATTGTCATCATGGCTTGCCAATTGCTCAACTAAGTTGAAGGCAAGTAAATGTGGCAAATGGCTGGTGTGCGCTAATATGCGGTCATGGTGCTCAGCATCCATTGACATGACATTTGCGCCTACTGATTCCCATAATAGTCGCAACTTTGCAATAGCGGTTGCACTGGTCGTCGGTAGCTCGCAAATAATGACGCTATGATTAACAAATAAACTGGCGCGGCGCGCATGATACCCTGAATTTTCAGCCCCAGCAATTGGATGCGCTGGCACCAATCCTGTCGGCAGCGAACCGAACACTACTTTAGCGGCATCAATGATATTGACTTTAGTACTACAGACATCCGTCATGATGCAATCACTGGTAAGCTGTCCGTTATCTATCGCTTGTTTGATATCAACAAACACTGCTTGAACAGCCTGTACTGGCACTGCAATAATGATTAAATCACTGCCAGCGATGACGTCCTGTAAGTTTGCACTACCTGCATCTAGCAGACCATGCTCGATGGCTTCTGTGATACTTGGTGCATGCCTATCGACTGCTACCAAACGCTCGCTCAAGCCATTATCTTTAATAGCTTGCGCAAAACTGGCACCAATCAGCCCAAGTCCAATCACACAAACTTGTTTAAATATAGATGGCGTAGTATTTAGAGGCGATTGAAGTTTATTATTTTTCTGACTACTCACGGCTTTTCTCGTTGGACACACTAAGACATAGATAGGGCCAGTCTTAGTGTTATAAATTTTAATGGCTAATTAAGAACAATTTTTAAATTACAAAGCACTTATGGATACGCTTAGTCTTCAGTCAAAATAGAACGCAGAGTATCAATCAAACGTAGGTTGTCTTCAGCCACACCTACTGTGATACGCAGCCAGTTAGGTAATCCATAAGCATCCAACGGACGGACAATAACGCCTTGTTCAAGTAGTGCCTGATGGATAGAAGCAGCAGTTATATCTTCCATCTCAACCTGCACTTCGACCATAATAAAATTGGCATGCGACTTCACAAAACCCAATCCTAGCGCGTCAAACTGCTTTTCTAACCAACGCATTTGCTCATCGTTTATCAGACGAGTTTTTTCGATAAAGTCTTGATCGGCAAGTGCAGCAGCAGCAGCAGCCAAACCGACACGGCTGACGTTAAATGGCTGACGAATTCGGTTCAATAAGTCAGCAACTGCCACCGAGCTTAGGGCATAACCGACGCGCAAACCTGCCAGCCCATAAGCTTTAGAAAAAGTACGCACAATAATGACATTATCGAACTCATCTAATAGTGTGCGGTTGTTACTCTCAGGACTATACTCGATATAAGCTTCATCTAGTACCACCAAGACTGAGCTTGGCACACTGGCAACGAACTGATACAGCTCTTTTTGCTCTAGCTGCGTACCCGTTGGATTGTTCGGATTGGCAATAAAGACGATTTTGGTATTCGGATTGTCTTGTACCGCTTGGCTCATGGCTTTTAGATTGTGGCCGAAGCGTTGAGCAGGTACTTCAATGCCCGTGGCACCTTGCATCTTCGCTAGCATAGAATATACCACAAAAGCATACTGACTATAGACGATGGCATCATCAGCACCCACAAAGCTACGTGCCAAAATATCGAGCAAATCATCAGAGCCATTACCCAAGGTAATTTGATTGGCATTGACATCGTTAAAGTCAGCCAGTGCTTGCTTTAGATAGTAGCCGTTGCCATCAGGATAGCGCGACAATTGTCCTAGCTGCTCAGTCACTGCTAGCGTCACTCGTGGCGAGCATCCCATTGGATTCTCATTGCTAGCCAGCTTGACCACATCTGAGACACCATACTCACGTGTCAGCTCCTCAATTGGCTTACCGGTTTGATAAGGTGCCACTGCCAAAATACTGTCGTAAGCTGGCGTTAACGGCGATAGATCTGACGCGATCAATTGAGTAGTCTGCATGATTTATCCTTAGATGGTATCTATAAATGCTTTGTTTGAATACTATCTCTAAAAGCTAAGACCCATCTATTATGTATGAACACTTGTGAGTAAGCCTATAGTTATCTATAGGTAGTCGCCTATAGGACAGCTTTTGGATATGAGCCTAATATGCGCAAATCTTTGACCAATGGACGAATATCATTGATAGCGGCGCTAACGTTTGGATCATTAACATGACCATTCATATCGATAAAGAATACGTATGCCCACTTGTTAGGACGCTCAGGACGCGTTTCAATACTCGTCATCGATACGCCATGATATGACAAAGGTTTCAAGATTTCGATTAGTGCGCCTGCTTTATCATGAGCAGAGACGACGATAGAAGTTTTGTCTTGACCAGATGGCGCAATCGCCTCATGACCGATAATAAGGAAGCGTGTGGTGTTACTTGGATTGTCTTCGATATTTGAGTAGAGCTTATGCAAGCCATACTCTGCAACAGCGACGTCACCTGCAATCGCAGCTGAATGCCATTCGTTTTTGAGGCGGCGAGCGGCTTCACCGTTGCTTGATACTGCCACACGTTCAACATTAGGGAAGTTTACATCTAGCCAATGACGGCACTGAGCAAGCGACTGCTGATGCGAATAAATACGGCTCAAGCCATCAATCTTAGTATGTTCAGCAACCAAGAAGTTTTGATGAATTGGCAATTCAACTTCGCCAATGATTTTCAAGGTAGAAGATAAGAAGCCATCTAGAGTATGGTTGACTACGCCTTCTGAAGAGTTCTCGACAGGAACCACGCCATACATCGCTGTCCCCGCTTCGACTTCGCGGAACACATCAGTAATGGTTGTCATCGGTACGGTATCCGCTGCTTTACCAAAATGCTTGAGCGCAGCGGCATGCGTAAAGGTACCGACAGGGCCCAAGAAGGCAATACGCTGCGGCGCTTCTAAATCCAAGCATACTGACATGATTTCACGGAACAAACGCGCCATTTTCTCATCAGCGATGGGACCCGCATTACGCTCCATGACAGCTTTTAGCACCTGTGCTTCACGCTCAGGACGGTAAAAGATAGGATTGCTATTGTCATCAGCAGCGGTATGATTTTTCTTTACCATGGCTACTTGCTGAGCCAACTTTGCACGGTTGTTGATTAACGTTTGGATCTCACAGTCTACTGCGTCAATATTTTGGCGAATATTGTCTAAAAACTCTTTTTCAGTTGCGGTATCGCTAGCGCCTGTAGTGGTTTGATTTAGATTATCCATTGTTTGCTCTGGTGACTGCTCGCTCATTACCGCCCATCCTTTTTAGATTTTATCGCTGTTAGATATTACTATTATTTAAATTCTGCTATTACATTGCTATTACTTAGGTAGCTCTATTGCCAAATCTGACTGTTTTCTGTTTTCTGTTTTTAGTTAAAGACTAAAACTGATGATAGAAACTATATTCAAAATCAACCTCAAAACAGTCTATCAAAAACACCCTATATTGCTAGTGCCATTTGGCGTTAATGCTATATTTACTGCCAAATACAGCAGCTTGATACATAGCCGGCTCTACTATAGCAAAAACTAAGGTCAGTGCCCATGCGTAAATGCGTATAAATATACCAACTGCGATTAATATTAGCACAGCTGAGCCAGATAACAGTGACGCATAGCATAACTATGAGGCAACACCTGCCCAAAACTGTGTTACAGTTCCAGTTCAGCTCCCTACCCTGCTATATATAAGAGGAGCATCACGTGATTAATAAGAAAAAGGATACCTGATGAGCGCATTACAACAGCTACGCACTATGACCACGATTGTTGCTGATACTGGTGACCTTGCCGCTATTGCCCGTTTAAAACCTATCGATGCAACCACCAACCCAAGCCTTATTACCAAGGCTCTGATTCATCCTGACAACCAAGGCATGTTGTCAGAGACCATGAGTCGTCACAATGGTGATGTGGATGCCGTGATCGATGCGCTGACCATTCAGGTTGGGTGCGATATTTTAGAGCTGATTGAAGGCCGAGTCTCTACCGAAGTGGATGCTCGCTTATCTTATGATACTCAAGCGACGATAGATAAGGCACTGGCCTTTATGGATGCTTACCAAAAAGCGGGCGTCGATTCAGAGCGAGTATTGATCAAAATGGCGGCAACTTGGCAAGGTATCGAGGCGGCGCGCTATCTTGAGACTCAGAATATCCACTGTAACCTGACCCTACTGTTTGGACAACACCAAGCGATTGCTTGTGCAGATGCTGGCGTGACCCTGATATCACCTTTCGTTGGCCGTATTCTAGATTGGCAAAAACGCCAACAAAGCCGTCAAAATGTACCGGCTTCTGATGACATGGGCGTACAGTCAGTCAAGCTCATTTATCAGTATTACAAACAGCACGGTTACGAGACACAAGTAATGGGCGCTAGTTTCCGCTCTACCGAGCAAATTTTGGCATTGGCAGGTTGTGACTTGTTGACGATAGCTCCCAACCTCATTGATGAGTTGGCAGCCATGGATACCGAGGTAACTCGCCAACTGTCTCCGAGTATGTCGATGGATATGAAGGCGATGACTCAGGTAAGCTTAACGCATGAAGAGTTTAGTGCTGCGTATCAGCAAGACAAGGTTACACAGGACTTGTTACCTAAGGGTATTGATGGCTTTATCGGGGCGCGTGACGAGCTGGCTAAGACATTAGCAGCCATTCGCGGACAATAATAGCCCCACGACAGAGCACGACGGATACTGGGCTGGCACAAAAGATATTTGCCTACTAATAGCAAGTTGGCTATCATTACCTACTTCAAATGACAAGAAGCAAGGCTTATATGAAACGGCTATCAATATTATTGGCAGGCAGTGCTTTAGCGATCAGTGCCCAGGCAGTTAACTGGGTAGAGGTGTCCGAGAGCAGCTCTGGATCAATTTTTAGTATAGATTTGGATTCTATTGAAAGCTCTGACATCAGTATCATAGATGAAAAAGACGTCGAAAATATCACGGTATCTATCCTTAGAACCTATCCTAAAGACACAGATACCAAGTCCGATGACTCGAAGGAAGAAAAAAGCAATATTGACCATAGTGAGCAGCAACTACTCATTTCATGCAAAGATGCCAGTTATTATAGACGAGCCTTTGTTAACTACGATGCTGAAGGCAAAGTAACCAAGTCATGGCAGTCAGAAAAACCAATATTGACCACAAAAGACTTTAAAGTCACCACACCAAAGACAGTTGGTCGTACGGTGATAGAGCAGTCTTGTAAGGACTACGAACAAGACGAAGAGCAATAAATACAGCCTACTTAACACTGTACTTAAAAACATTGATACAGTATCAAAAAAAGCGCCCTGACATAGTATCAGGGCGCTTTTTTATTTGGAGAATCGTTTAGCTATATCGACAATACGATGTGTCTAGTAGTCAAAAACATAGCAATTCATTTTAAGCTTTTAGTACCGTATAAACAGGTACTGGGAACTCGCCATGCAAGTCGACCAAGTCCAGTAACACTAACGCACCGACCACAGTATGGTCAGCTGATTGACACAGCTCGTAAGCAGTGGTCAACGTACCACCAGTCGCCAAGATGTCATCAACCAATAGTACGCGCTCAGGCGGTAGATTGTTTTGCATCTCAAGCGTGTCTTTACCATACTCCAGTGCATAGGCTTTGTTGGCTACAGGGGGTGGTAGTTTACCTGGTTTACGTAGCAAGATCATGCCTTTGCCCAGACGGCCTGCAAGCATACTGGCAAATACAAAGCCGCGCGCTTCTACTGCACCCAGACAATCTACCTCGTCCATAAGCCCTTCTGGCAAAGCGGCAAGTAGCGCATCGATAACAGCGTCAATATGACTGCGCAGTAACGGGGTAATGTCATAAAAATCAATGCCAGCTTTTGGAAAGTCTGGTACTGTGCGAATAATCTGCCAAAACGGATGGTCAGTATTGAGCACATGAGACATCTCATTGTTGGTGGCGGATGTGGCGGCGGCATTGGTACTCATGATGACCCTTAGCTTATGTATTTAGATGGTTTAGTTAGTTTAGATAAGACAACAACTGGATGATATATCAGCGATAAATGCTAAGCATTACTGTGAATTTAGCGGCGATTATTATAGCATAATTGGTTTTCGTGTGGCGGGCTGGCGTCCAGTCTCGTTATTAAGCGCTAATAAGGTAACCTATGTGATTGACTTGATAAAAGAAAAGTCATCTCAATATACAAGTGTAAACTTAACTATGAAAATTGCGGTTATATGCTAAACTACGTGCGTTTTTGCAGTCTAATACAATAGCTGTAATATTAAAAATGAGCGTTTATAGCACGCTGTAACTGTAATACTGGTAATGATCGATAGGACTATTTATGAAACGTTATGAATGTATTGTCTGCGGCTGGATATATGATGAGGCGCTTGGCTGCCCAGAAGAAGGTATCGCACCTGGTACCAAATGGGATGACATCCCTGATGACTGGACTTGCCCTGAGTGCGGTGTCGGCAAGCTTGATTTTGAGATGCTTGAGCTGTAGTAGATGACCCTCTAATTAGGACACTTCATGACAAAATCAAATGACATCAATAGTGCCAAATTGCCTGAAGCTCTAGATAACGACCTAGAAAATCATCTGAATAACTACCCTACTCCTGAGTGGCGCAAGTTTGGGGAGCATCAATGGCGCGACTCCGATTTGAGTAAACACCTTCGTCAAGCGATGATTGACATCGGTGATGGTATCGAGCTGTGCGTCGAGGCTGGCGGCAATCCCAATAATCCGCCGCTGCTGATGATTATGGGGCTAGGCTCACAAATGATATTTTGGCCAGACAATTTTGTGAAGCGCTTTATCGATGCTGGTTTTTTTGTGATTCGTTTTGATAATCGTGATATTGGTTTGTCCTCTAAAGTACAGATAGAGGGCTTACCGCGTATCAGCCAGCTCAAGATGATGGTACGTCTACAGACTGGTCTGTCTAATAAGAGCACGCAGGTTGCTTATAACTTGACGGACATGGCCGAAGACACCGTACGCTTGATTAAGGCACTCAAACTGGGTAAAACCCATCTGCTTGGGGCATCAATGGGCGGTATGATTGCACAAATCGTGGCCGCACGTTATCCAAGTTTGGTGCAGCGAATGGCGCTTATGTTTACCACGACCAATCGTGCGTTTTTGAAGCCACCCAAGCCCAAACAGCTATATACCCTTATCAATCGACCAGAAAGTCATTCTGAGCGTGATATCGTGCGTCACAGCGTGTGGTTTATGAAGACCGTTGGCACACCTGGTCATGTCAATGTGCGTATGGTGCGTGAAATTGCCAAAATTCGCTATCAACGCAATTTTCATCCGCTTGGTACGGTGCAGCAGCTCAATGCTATCTTGGCATCAGGCTCTATCAGTCGGTTTAGTAAGCAAGTCAAAGCACCAACGATTGTATTACATGGTAGCGCTGATGGACTCCTGCCTGCCTCACAGGGCCGAGTTGTTGCCAAGACCATCCCTAATGCTACGTTCCATCTCATCGAAGGTATGGCACACGATATTCCAGAATATTATCAGCCTTATATGGTTGACTTAATCAGTAATCACTTATCGAGCAACTAGCTTTAAAAACATCAATGTCAAAAAAAAGAGTGTAAAACCTATCGAAAAATCATAGGTTTTACACTCTTTTTTATTGCCTATTTAATCCTAGGGTGTGTCCTCAATTCAATCGATAGTTATCTAAATGGGTTAAAAATGGCTAAATCTTGCCAAATGGCGTCAAATAGCTGACTAATATCTCGATATTATCTGCGCTATTTTCCTTGTTTGACTACGATTTATCTCATTTTTATCACCATTTTTCAAATGAGGACACGCCCTAGCAATTGCATCAATCACAAGCAACACCAGCCCCTTCTTTATCAATACACATTTTATTCCCATTCTTTAGGTTACCAATCCACGCCTTGCCACCTGTAAATACAAAGGATGGTTTGCCCTGATAGCTATCGTTAGCGTTCACACCATTATTAGCAAAGCGAAAAGGAATCACTAGCTCACCGCCTAAATTGACAAAGCCCCACTCTTCACCGATACGCACACCAGCATATTCCTCAGAGAACGGACGCACTTCATCAAATGAGTACGTAATCATAGTGACATTATTATCATCGACGAAACCCCATTTACCATCTTGCTGACGCGATTGAAGCGTCGTAAAACGCGCCGATACAGACTGTGATGCTGCGCTAGATTTTTCGTTAGAAGAAGTGGATTTATTCACTGCCTGAGTGTCATTCTGGGCATTCGGATCATTCGCTGCATTACCGTTTTTATCCACCCAACTGGTTGCACGGCCTTTGCGTACACGCGCCACCCCATTACGATAATTGTCGATATCATCAATCGCTGCAGAAAACGAGACAACGGTACTATTGGCTGTATTAATCACACCATAGTTACCCTCTTTTTTTACCACGATACGCCCATCCGATACAGGCCGCGCCCAACCTTGACTCTCTGTCAATATATCGTACATGGCAGGCACGACTTCGCGGCCCTGCATATTGAGATAACCGACGCGACTGTTGCGCAGTACAGGCAACAGACCACCTGACAGTTTATCGGCATCGACTTTTTGATAACGTGATAAATCAACGACTCGTTTGCCTTTTTTATCAATTAAAGCCACCGGCGCACCAAAGTCTTTAATCGCCAAAAAGTAACTGCTACTAGCCGTGCAGGAGACGTTTTTGTAATAACTTTTGGGGATTTTACAACTGGCGGCATGTGCGCTAGGCATCAAAAACAATGCGCCAGACAGCATCGTCACGACGACACTGTATTGCGATATTTTTGGTAGCAAGCCAGACAATGTATGTGGCTGTTTTTTTGACAGCAATCGTTGAAGCATAAATAAACCTAGACAAATAATATAGATTGTTTGGTATAACAAATCAGACGTTAAGTACATTATATCGTCAATCTACTATACATGTGTTGCAGCATTAATGTCGCTTAAAGTGCTACACACATATCCTCCCTACAAATATATCACTTGTATACATTATGCGCTTTCCTACTCCTACGGATCGTCGCCCTGATACAAATATTTTGATATAAGTACTATTACCCAACTGTTATAAGTCTATTGTGAAAAATGCAGCTATATCAAATACTTCGGTTATTTATTTGCGTCTGACATACTCGGAAATTTTCCGAACAGCGATAGTATCTGTATTCAGCATAATAAATTGTGTTTTTACCATTTCATTTTGCGCTTAAAACCACGACAATATGGCTTTATGTCAACATAAGTTCTGACATGATGCAATGATAATAAGAGTGCTGTTATTCAAAATGCTATTATTCAAATACTGTTATAAGGATAAATTATGGCTATTGCTTCAACGCGATCTGCACCTATTGGCTTAGTCATTGGTTGTATCATTTTTGGATTGGGCAGCTTAATTGTCGCTCACGTCGATATTGGTGGTTGGGCCATGTCGTTTTGGCGATTGGCTGTTTCTGGTATTGTATTTGCGGTATTGGCTAAGATAATGGGCCAACGTATGCCCAAATCAAGACGCGCCATTTTTTATGCGCTACTATCAGGGGCGTTTTTGGGATTAGATTTGGCACTGTGGCATGAGAGTATTTATGCGGTTGGGCCTGGTATTTCGACGCTGCTTAATAGTCTGCAAATATTTTTCTTGGCCGCGATTGGGTTTTTGTATTTCAATGAGCGTCAGTCTATCGTACAGCTTATTAGTTTGTTCTTAGCCATGATAGGCGTGGCGATGATAGGTAGCCCTGAATTCGCACACAACACCGCTGCAACTTGGGGTTTTGTCACTGGTATTGTATCGGGTGCGATGTTAGCTGCATCAATGACATTTATCCGCAAAACACACGATACTGAACCGACGCCTATATTTATGCTAATGCAGCTAATCAGTATTGGCGGCGTCTTAGCCATGATTATACCGATGTTTGTATTTGATACAGGTAATATCCTGCCAAATACCTGGTCTGAGATTGGTTGGGTGCTTATCTATGGTACGGTGATGCAGTGTCTGGCATGGGGATTGATTGCCTACTCTATTCCTAAGCTATCTCTGGCACTGACTGGACTGCTATTGTTGACTGAACCTATTGCAGCCCTCGTCATTGATTATAGTTGGCTGGACAAGCCGATTAACACTTTGCAGTGGAGTGGCGCACTATTAACGATGTTTGCTATTTACTTAGGCTCTTTAAAACCAAAGCCACGCGCCCTTCGCCGCTATCGATTTTTTTCGAGGTTTTATAAGCGAGATTATAAATAGTTCCGACACCGTTGTTCGCTACTACTGTTGCTTAATATTGCCATACAAAAAAGCACCCATGCTATCGGTAGCATGGGCGCTTTTTGTTAGATGAGATATGCTTTGACCGTCTTTATTTGATAGGCGCAAACTTCAATCTCATCAGCCTTACTTATTTCGCCTCAGAACTTTGGTTAAACAAAGCGTTTAACACGATAGCGGCTAAAGTAGCAGTACCGATACCGCCTAAATCAAAGCCACCTAAGTGCAAACTAAAGTTACCAGTACCCATAATGACCGTCACTGCCGCGATGATTAGATTGCTGTTTTTACTAAAATCAATATGGCTATCGATCCAGATTTTTATCCCAGCAACCGTGATAAGACCAAAGACAACAATAGAAGCCCCGCCCAATAGAGCCGCTGGTATGGTCTGAATGATCGCACCAAACTTTGGCGACAGTCCCAATATAATAGCAACCAAACCTGCTACGACAAATATCGTCGTGCTATACACTTTGGTAACCGCCATGACACCAATGTTTTCAGCGTAAGTAGTGACACCTGTACCACCAAATCCTGCCGAAAAAGTTGTGGCTAAACCGTCCGCCAAAAATGCTCGGCCCATATAAGGGGTCACACGAGCCTTAGTCATACCCTCTACTGCCTTAAAATGCCCTAGGTTTTCAGCCACCAAAATAAAAGCCACAGGTGCAATTAGAATAATAGCGCTCATCTCAAAGCGCGGCGTATGAATGCTTGGTAGTCCAAACCATGAAGCGGCAGCTACTGTACTAAAATCAATCGCAGTACCAAATCCTAGAATATTGGTCATGACAAAATAAGCAACGTATGACAGCACTAGACCGACGAGTAGCAATAGACGACGCAACATACCGCGAGTAAATACTGCCACACCACTAATGAGCAATACGGTCAAGGTAGCCATCCAAGCATCAAATTGATTGGCAGACACGCCTTGAATGGTCACTGGCGCCAAGTTAAGACCGATAATCATGACAATCGCACCCGTCACGATAGGCGGCATCAAACGCTCAATCCAACCTGTACCCGTCTTCATCACTAGCAGACCAATCAATGCATAAATAATACCGCAGGCCATAATACCGCCTAGCGCAACATTTAGATTGTCATTGAACCCTGCGCCTGCATAAGCGGTCACCGCGATGACTGGACCGATAAAAGCAAAGCTTGATCCCAAGTAGCTCGGCATGCGCCCACCGGTAATCATAAAGAACATTACCGTACAGATACCAGACATCAAGATGGCTAAGTTAGGATCAAACCCCATTAATAAAGGCGCCAGCACAGTTGCACCAAACATGGCAAACGTATGCTGCACACCGAGTAATATACTCTTGGATGGTGGCAAATAGTCATTGATGCCGACTGGATCACGATCCAAGTCGCCCTTATAAGGACGCCATGTCGGAAACCAACGGCCATTTTCAAAATCTGGATTGTGCGGATAATTGATAGTAGCTGAATCAATGCCTGCAGACTCCAAGGCATTTTGAGTCGATAGATCTTGAGCGCTATTGTCTGACGCTGATGAGGGGTCTTTTTGAGATGGCATGCGCGCTTGTCCTATGTGAGCTAAGCTAAAGTAATAGGCTAGAATAACTGATAAAATAAGAATCAAATGGATATATTAATAAATGGACATATTTCTAAGGGCTTGTATAAATAGAAGAACGTTAAGTCTTTCTATCTATAATATGTCATCCCAATTCATTCATTTATGTTGTAATATGACAAACCCAAAGTATTATTTGGTATGATAGCCATATCTTGCTAGATGTATGAATACGGATATGTCTGACTGAAAAAACTAGTCTTTTTTAATCCGTCTTATTTTACGATGATAACCAACTTACAGGATGTTACATAGTTGTTGACTGCGAGCATGATAACGGAGTTTCAAAATAAATAAAAGTTATTATTCAACTGCCCTCAGTGCTCATTTACCTTATAACCTTCATAAATAGTGTCTCGCGCCCACCTATCAATGGTGACTAGGAGCGACGGCTGTCTATTATATTTTTCACAAAAGCGTCTAATGCCACAGGTACAATAGGCTAAAGCGCTTAAAATTTTTGGTGACTTATTATGATCAGTGTTTTTGATTTATTTAAAATCGGCATTGGCCCATCCAGTTCGCATACAGTCGGACCGATGGTCGCTGCAAACTTATTTTTGACCTCGCTAACTGAGCAGATGGAACTGACTGCGGTTAAGACCATTGAGATTGAACTGTATGGCTCTTTGGCAGCGACCGGAAAAGGCCATGCAACCGATACGGCTATCTTGTTGGGATTGCTTGGGCACACGCCTAGCACTATAGACACACGTATGACCAGTAGCTACCTATCTCCTATCTTCTCTGACAAAATTCTCAATGTATCAGGCACGCATACGATTGCTTTTGATACAGAGCAAGACATATACTGGTATGACGACACTGTACTGCCTTATCACCCTAATGCATTGACGCTACGCGCTATCTCAACTGAAGGCGTTCGCTATCAGCAGACTTATTATTCAGTCGGTGGCGGTTTTGTTATTAATGAAGAAGATGCAACTAACCCAGACGAAGATCATGCCAGCCCGACCATCGATAGAGTTCCCTACCCGTTCAATAACGCAGCGGAGCTACTAGAGCAATGTCGTGAGCATGACTTGAGTATCAGCGAATTGGTACTGGCAAACGAATGTCACTTCCATGCCAAAGAAGAAGTATTTGCTTATCTAGATAGCATTTGGGAAGTGATGCAAGACTGCGTCAAACAAGGCTGTGAAAATGGCGGCATCCTACCGGGTGGATTAGATGTAAAACGCCGTGCCCAAGATTTGCATACACAGCTGTGTGCTGAAAAAGACCAACCTATCACCAAGACTGATAAGTTAGCCGCTATGGACTGGGTCGATTTGTACGCGCTCGCCGTCAATGAAGAAAACGCCAATGGCGGCAAAGTAGTTACAGCGCCAACTAATGGCGCAGCAGGTATCATTCCTGCCGTACTGCACTACTATCGTGATTTTTTGCCCAACTACAGCCAAGATGGCGTTCGTAAATTTTTGCTAAACGCCACTGCTATCGGTAGCCTTATCAAACAAAATGCTTCAATCTCTGGTGCTGAAGTCGGTTGCCAAGGTGAAGTTGGTTCTGCGTGTGCAATGGCAGGCTCTGCACTGGCAGAAATCATGAATGGCACACCAGCTAAATGCTTAAATGCTGCTGAGATTGGTATTGAGCACAATCTAGGTCTTACTTGTGACCCTATTGGCGGACTGGTACAAGTGCCTTGTATCGAGCGTAATGCGATGGGTGCAGTTAAAGCAATCAATGCAGCACGTCTAGCCTGTAGAGGTAATGGTCAGCACTTCGTCTCTTTAGACAAAGCGATAGAGACGATGAAGCAAACAGGTGCCGATATGTCTGATAAATATAAAGAGACGGCACGAGGCGGCCTGGCGGTTTATGCTGACAATAGAATCCCTACAGCAACGCGCGGCGTTAGTGTCAATTACAGTCAATGCTAATTTGACTTCTCAGAACATAATTTACTGATAATAAAAACAACAAAAAGGCCTCTAATTCGTTAGAGGCCTTTTTGTCATGTATAACTGGTTTATCGTCTATATATTGCTATCAATATTATTCAGCAGTTTTTGATACCACTTCGTTTAGAATCCAAACTGGCTGTACGACATTAGAGCCCTCTGCTGTTACTGCTTCTTGACGTACATCTAGGACATAACGATAGTTCGGCTCATAGGTAAAGCCTTGAATATTACCGTTTAGCGTGGTGTAGTTTTTCTGATAGGTCTGACGATACTGCAAGCACTGTGATTCGACCATGCTGCCATCAGTAGCAGTCAGGTCACATACTGCTTTACGCGGTGCAATTTCTACTTCAAAACTTGGAATATTTACTACTTTTACATTCATAGGTTGTCCTTCAACAACCATCGTGCGCTCATTGTCCATACCCATCGTAGAGCAACCAGAAAGGGCAAAAGTTGTCATCAATGCTGCAAGTGCTAATTTCTTCATTATTCAATCCTCAGATAATTGTTATTAATTCTTTATTGATAGCTTAGTTACTGGCTTATTTATTGATTTAGCTAATAATTCATTGTTACTCATTGTTACTTAGATAAACTTATTATTTTGAACACTTTATCTTGCTTTGCTACAAGCTAATAAGGCTGTTTGCTTCTTACTGAAACCAGTATAGGTCGCTAGTCGTCTTGCCCTCTATGACTGCTTTGTAAAGTAACGTCAGCTTTTGCAACTGATGTTAATGAAGCGTATTAAATAGCGGAGTTATTTGCTACTGAGGAGATGATTGACATTAAAAAGCCAGAACAATATTTGTTCTGGCTCTTATACAACTATGCAAATTCTGTTTTATTGAAGAGTACTAGCTACGATAATCAGCATTTATTTTGACATAATCGTATGATAAATCGCAGGTATATACGGTATCACTAGCATCGCCACGTGCAAGGTCGATATGAATGGTAATCTCAGGTCGGCTCATGACTGTTTTGCCCGCTTCCTCTGTATAGTCAGGTGCAACACCGCCATTTTGACAAATCATTACCTCGTCTAGATACACATCAACTTGCTCTGTGTCTAAATTTTCGATACCAGCATAGCCCACTGCTGCTAATATGCGTCCCCAGTTAGCATCACTGGCAAAGAATGCCGTTTTTACTAAAGGTGAATGTGCGACTGCATAAGCCACATCGCAGCATTCTTGCGTGGTTTGACCGCCAGTCACCTTGACCGTCATAAATTTAGTAGCGCCTTCGCCATCACGTACAATCAGTTGTGCCAGACGAACAAACACATCAGCTAATGCATCGAACACAGGCTGATAATGTGGATGCTCTGGACTATCAATCACCTCTGAGCTAGCAGCACCTGTTGCAATCAACACACAACAATCATTGGTTGAGGTATCACCATCAACAGTAATGCGGTTGAAAGACTGCTCATTGATAGCGCTTAGCATTTCTTGTAATAAGTCAGCTGCGATGTTGGCATCTGTCGCCACATAGCCCAGCATAGTCGCCATATTTGGGCGTATCATTCCTGAGCCCTTAGACATACCAGTGATATGATAGCTAGTACCTGCTACATCAATTTTTTGACTGGCTAATTTAGGAATAGTATCTGTCGTACGGATGCCATTAGCAGCAGCTAGCCAGCTATCTGGCGCTAGATTAGCCAATGCATTATCCAAACCTGCGATGACCGCAACACTATTTAGCGGCTCACCAATCACGCCGGTAGAGAATGGCAATATCGTATTGGTATCTACACCGGCCTTTTCAGCCAATGCTGTACAGATATCAATAGCGCGGCGCTTACCATCAGAGCCCGTACCTGCATTTGCGTTACCAGTATTAGTGACTAAATAGCGCGGACTAACCTTAGCAAAGTGCTCACGCAATACTCGCACTGGCGCGGCGCAAAAGGTATTTTTAGTGGTTACAACCGCAGTAGTAGCTTGGTCAGATATTTCGATGACTACTAGATCGTCGCGGTCCTTATAACGGACGCCTGCCGCTGTGGCACTGAGTTTGATACCATCGATAGGATAGATAACGTCAGGTACTGATACATTTCCAACAGCCATAATAAGATCCTTATTTTTCAATTTTTATCGTTATTTACGGAATACGAAGTGATAAATATATAGTCAGTTTAAGACAATTTAAATATAAGGATAACTAGCTACAGCACTACAATAAGCAGACTGAACAAGCTAATCATCGTATCTAATTGACATTAGATTGACTATATATAGGCATCACGGTATATAAGCATTACGGTTTCTTTAGGTCGAATGCTGACCAAATTGGTGCATGGTCAGATGGTTTTTCCATAGCACGTAGCTCATAACTGATACCAGCGTCGATACATTTATCGATTAAGTCTGAAGTGCATAGAATATGATCAATACGTAACCCGCGCTTAGGTTCATCATTGAAGCCGCGACTGCGATAATCAAACCAACTGTATAACTCAGTGCTCTCTGGATAATGCAGACGGTAAGTATCTGTCAGCTCACGTGACATCAATGCTGAATACCATTCGCGCTCTTCCGGCAGAAATGAGGTTTTTCTGTTTTTCAACCAACGCTTGGCATTGACTTCACCAATACCAATATCGATATCTTTTGGTGCAATATTCATATCACCCATGACGATAATCGAACGACCTTCCGCTTTTAGCGTATCAATATAAGCCATCAAATTGGCATAATAAGCGCGCTTCATAGGAAATTTGGTCGGGTGATCTTGGCTCTCTCCTTGCGGAAAGTAACCATTGAGTACATCTATTTCACGACCTTCAAACTCGTAACGTGCATGGATAAAGCGCTTTTGGGCTTCTTCATCTTCGCCAGGGAAGCCTTTTTGTACGAATACAGGTGCAGCTTTGGATAAGAGTGCAACGCCGTAATGCCCTTTTTGCCCAAAGTACTCGACATGGTAGCCTAGGCTTTCGATATCGCTAAGCGGAAATTGATCATCATGAACCTTGGTTTCTTGTAGGCCCATAACATCAGGATCTATTACCTCGCGCACCGCCTCGAGCTGATGCTGACGTGCGCGGATACCATTGATGTTAAAACTGACAAAACGGGTCATAAACTGTCCTATACTGATTGGTTGGAATATAGCGCTCTATAAATGGATAAAATATAAACGACTATGATAACAAATGTAAGCGGTTCTAGCGGTTGCATGGCCTGATATCTTGAGCTAGAGTAACTCTATTATAAGCACTATCTATTATTGGTCTATCTGAAACACTTTTATTCAACAATACTTATTAAGAATATCGAGCATCGCTATGACAACAATTAAGCAAAAAAATACGACATCAGCCATGAATGATGACACCAAACCACTATTTGCTAAAGATTATAACGTCTATATTAACCATACTGATGCTGGCGGTATAGTCTATCACGCCAATCATTTGGTATTTTTTGAAAACTGCCGACGCGACTGGTTTACTGAGCTGGGCTTACATGGCTATTTTTTGCAGACTGACAGTGGTGAAGTGCAGCATTTTGTCGTGAGTCAGGCCGACTTGCAATACAAAAGAGCCATTCTATTAGATGAGGTAATTAGCGTACGTATTGATAAAGTGGAGCTAAAACCTGCCAGCATCATATTTTACCAAAGTATATATCGCAATCTACCAAATCATAGTACTACGGAAACAGATGATAGCCAGCTACTAAGCAGCACCAAAATCGTTATTGCCTGCGTACAAAACCTTGTCAAACCAGAGCCAATGAGTAATGATGAAATAGGCAGCGATAAACCAGATACTGCAGCGATAACTCCACCAATGCGTCCCATTCGTGTGCCAAAAAAACTGCGCGTTACGATCGAACAAGCTATCGACGAGCAAGTGAATGGTCAGCAGTAGAACTGCTATGAGCATAGATACGGATATAGTGTTGTTTGAATTTGATAATCTATGGGTACATAGCCAACGAACGATACGTACTCATAGCATTAAAGATAGCAAAGAAGCCTCGAATAAAATCTCTATGCCGTCTAGCATTTATCAAAAATGGACAAGCAAGCTAACCGTAAACACCTCACTGGATAAAGAGACATCAATTCATGATCGAACGCTAATAAGCGGTGCGAGCGGTACGCTATTGTCAGGGCAAGTCACTGTTTTGACAGGAGCGTCTGGTAGCGGTAAATCAGTACTATTGCGAGTATTGGCAGGATTATTACCAATGAGCAGCGGTAATGTTCGTTTGCACGATGACACGTCGAGTAACGTTTATCACGATATGCATGAGACTGCATCTATACGGTGGCGCAAGCAGGTCGCCCTACTCGCTCAGCATCCACAGTTGCTAGATGGCAGTGTCCTTGAAAACTTACAAATGCCTTATCAATTGCATGCTCGTCAATCGCAGACTTTTGATAGAGACTGGCATGTTGCTCAGCTTGAACACTTAGATAGAAGTGCAGATTTTTTGCAACAAGACGCCAAGCACTTATCTGGTGGCGAGCGCCAACTGGTCAATACATTGCGTCTATTGCAACTTAGTCCAAAAGTTCTATTGCTAGACGAGCCAACTGCTGCTTTGGACATTGACACTTCAGCACAGCTAGTCAACTTACTCATCAGCTGGTTGCACGCAGATGCTCAGCGCACACTCCTATGGGTGACTCACGACACAAAAGATATTATGCCTTTGGCAAATAGACATTGGCACATGCAAGCAGGTGTACTCACTACAGACTTTTAAAGAACTTTTATTCAAGAATATTTAATTAAATAATGAAGTCGTCGCTTAGTTGCTCAGAAATTTGGCACGTTAATAACTTCAACCCTCACCGTGTATTATTACTATAACTATTTCCTAAATAAGCTCATATGAGTGGTACGAATGATATGCAAATATTTCTCACTTATAGTGATATCGCTCTTGCTAGCAGCCTAATTATTATCGTATTGCTCATCTCTTGGCGCTTACGTTTAAAACTAAGCAAGACCCTTTTGATAGCGGCACTTCGTACGATTATACAGCTTAGCTTTATTGGGCTGATACTGGCGTGGATTTTTGCACGTGAACAATGGTATGAAGTGCTACTTATCTTAACGGTCATGACTTTAATTGCAGGAAGTGCAGCCAAAAATCGCGTTAAACGCAGTTATAGAGGGTTGTTGACAGATACGTTATTGGCAGTCGGTATCTCAGCAATACTAGTAACGGCGATTGCGATTATAGCGATTTTGAATGTGCAGCCTTGGTATACACCGCAATTCATTATTCCTATATTGGGTCTGATATTAGGGAACTCTCTGACTGCCATTTCATTGACGAGCAATCAATTGATCGAATCCTTCCATGAGCAATCTGGACGTATAGAAATGATGCTCAGTCTATCTGCTAAGCCATTCGAAGCCGTCCATGAGCAGATAAAAGCAGCTATCACTAATGGCATGACTCCAACGTTAAACTCTATGCTAGTCGTCGGTATTGTTAGCTTACCAGGCATGATGACGGGTCAAATCCTAGCGGGCGCCGATCCCACTCAAGCCGTACGCTATCAAATAGTCACTATGTTCCTGATATGTGTCAGCAGCACGCTTGGCTGTACTATCAGTGCATTACTCATCTATCGACGTTTCTTTAATAAAAAAGATCAATTCATTTTACCGCAATAATTTTGGCATCTACACTCTTTTGTGTTTTGTCAGCTCACCAATATTAGTTATATGCTCCTTCTTTAGTCAGCTAACAAAGTTAATATATTCTTATAAGTTAATATATGTACTGCTCAGTATCGCTTACTGTTATTGTTTTAGACTAAATTCATGCTAATGTATTGCTCAAATGTATCGTTTTTTTGATACTTTATTTGTAAGCAGCAAATAAACAGTTTTAGAACGAGCATTATTTTTATTACTAAACATTTTATTTGTTTGTTCTATTTAATGCTTTATCTAAATATTTATTAAATAGAATGCTGTGATAGCAGCAAAAAGACTAGCTATTAATCAATAGACAAGGATGCTATTGAATATAGTATATATCGCCTAAATAAGTGGTGGTTTGTACTATTGATAAATTAACAACTATCCTCTTAAACCATTTTAGCCTATATCAAATTGCAAGGATGCTAACTATGATATCGAACAAACCTTGGCTTTCTCAATATCCAGCCGGTGTGCCAAAAACCATTAATCCCGATAGATATAGCAGCATCATGGAGCTGTACGAAGAATGCTTCGATCGCTTCCGTGGACATCCGATGAGCATTTGTATGGGAGTGACTCATACTTATGGTGATATTGATAACGCTTCAATGGCAGTCGCTGCTTGGCTACAGAACCAAGGCTTGCCAAAAGGTAGTGTCGTCGCTTTGATGATGCCAAACGTTCCGCAGTATCTACCAACCATGATTGGCATTTTGCGTGCAGGCTACGTTTGTACCCCTGTTAATCCTCTATATACTGGCCGAGAATTACGCCATCAGCTTAACGATTCTGGTGCTCAAGCGATCTTTGTGGTCGATAACTTTGCCCAAGCGCTTGAGCAAGTCATTGAAGAAACGGCTATCAAACGTGTGATCCTATCGAAAATGGGCGATATGATGGGTTTGAAAGGTATTTTGGTCAATACGATTATTCGTCAGGTCAAACGCTTAGTACCCAAGTATAATCTCAATGACCCCAAATACCATGTCACTAAATTCCCTGACGTGCTAAAAAAAGGTAAAAACTTACCTTTTCAACAACCAACCATGTCTCTGGACCAAAAAGCATTTTTGCAATATACAGGTGGTACCACAGGACTTTCGAAAGGCGCTATTTTATCGCAGCGTAATATCGTAGCAGCAGCGATGCAATCAGAAGCATGGACCCGCCCTATCACATCAGAAATTAATGAAGTATATATCAATATGGTAATGGCACTGCCGTTGTATCATATCTTCGCATTCATGTTGAGTTTACTTGGTATGCGTTCAGGTTATACTTTTATATTGATACCCAATCCTCGCGATATTCCAGGATTCGTCAAAACCTTGTCAAAACAACCGTTCCATATTTTCCCTGCAGTTAATACCCTCTTTAAGGGGCTGCTCGATAATCCAAACTTTAAAGATTTGGACTTTAGCTCTTTGCGTATCTCACAAGCTGGTGGTATGGCGGCTACTGAGCAAACTGCGAATCGATGGTTAGAAGTGACTGGCTGCGCGATGATCGAAGGTTGGGGTATGACAGAAGGCGTTGCAGTCGGTACCGCCAACGTTATTACCAATCGTGAGTTTAACGGTACTATCGGTGTACCAGCCCCTGGTGTCGATGTCATCATTATTGATGAAGATGGCAAGCATGTAGGTTTAAACGAAGGGGGTGAGCTATGTATTAAAGGCCCTAACGTAACCTCTGGATATCTGAATAGAGACAGTAGTGCTGATTTTACTAGTGATGGTTATTTCCGTACTGGTGATATCGTCAGCATGGATGACAAGGGTTATATTAAACTGCTCGATCGTAAAAAAGATATGATTTTGGTTTCAGGATTTAATGTATTCCCGAACGAAATTGAGTCTGTGATGCTTGACTGTGATGGTATTCTTGACTGCGCAGTAATTGGTATTCCTGACGATCATCAAGGTGAAGCGGTCAAAATATACGTAGTACCTGAAGACAATAATGTTACCAAAGAAGTGATTACAGACTTTGCCTTAGATAATCTAACGGGTTATAAGTGTCCACGCCACATCGAGTTTGTGAGTGACCTACCAAAAAGTAATGTCGGTAAAGTACTGCGTCAAAAATTGCGTGAAAAACATAATGCAGATTACCCACAAAGATAAAACAACCTTAAATTTTAACTTTTCAAAAATTTAATTTTACTTTTACTAAAGAGCACCTTACATTTAATGTAGGATGCTCTTTAGCATATTTATTCTTAATTATTTATATTTGAGAATACTCTTCTAAAACTCTCGTTATTATATTCATAAAATTAATTATTCTGGTTTTCTTAATACAGGTAATGATAGTTATTTGATAAGACAGTGATTTATTTTTATGAACCAATTGCTCAATAACTGTATCCTACAACATATATTCTTTTATTTATCAAATTTAATTATAAACTATCAAGTTCTTGTATAAGAATAACAGACCTAGTTGTAGTTATGTTAATGTATCGCCAAAATGTGTCACTATACTTTCTGTTATTTTAATATTATAGTACTTTTAATTAAGGCCAATTGATTAATATTATTTTACAAGTGGTCATTTTCATTATCAAAAATAGTAATCGGCTTTTTAATCTACTTAGATGTTTACGCTTTGTGGTTAAATCAAACTTTATATAGGCCCCATATTTTAGCAGTATGTGAATACATAGGATAGCACTCGACAATTTCTTGCTAATGGAGCAGCAACTTGAATTGTTGACATGGACGTGACTACTTTTTTATAGAGCCTTAACTTATTTCAATATTTAAGGACACTAATCATGACAGTAGATAAACCTTGGCTTGCTCAATATCCAGAAAACGTACCCAAGACGATTAATCCTGATCAATATGAAAGCCTCATAGAGTTATATGAAGAGTGTTTTAACCGCTTTCGTATGCATCCGATGACTATCTGTATGGGTGTTACACATACTTATGGCGACGTTGATACAGCCTCACTTGCAGTAGCAGCATGGTTACAAGCACAAGGCCTACCTAAAGGCAGTGTAGTAGCTCTTATGATGCCAAACGTTCCCCAATATCTACCAACTATGATTGGTATTCTACGTGCAGGTTATGTTTGCACTCCAGTAAACCCACTATATACGGGTCGCGAGTTGCGTCATCAATTGAACGACTCGGGCGCTCAGGTTATTTTTGTTGTTGACAACTTTGCTCAAGCCTTAGAGCAAGTCATTGAAGAAACCAATATCAAACGTATCGTGCTGTCAAAAATGGGCGATATGATGGGTCTAAAAGGTATTTTGGTCAATACTGTCATCCGTCAGGTCAAACGCTTGGTTCCAAAGTACAACCTAAACGATCCTAAGTATGACGTTACTAAGTTCCCTGAAGTTCTAAAGAAAGGTAAGAATCTACCGATTCAAGCGCCAAAAACCACCCTACAACAGAAAGCTATTTTGCAGTATACAGGTGGTACGACTGGGTTATCTAAAGGTGCTGTCCTAACACAACGTAATGTCGTCGCTGCTGCTATGCAGTCAGAAGCATGGTATCGTCCTGTTACTTCAGACATCAATGAAGTCTATATCAATATGGTTATGGCATTACCGCTATATCATATTTTTGCCTTCATGCTGAGTCTGCTCGGTATGCGTTCAGGTTATACCTTTATCCTAGTACCTAATCCGCGCGATATGCCAGGGTTTATTAAAACGTTATCAAAACAACCATTCCACATCTTCCCTGCCGTAAACACTCTATTCAAAGGGTTACTTGACCAGCCAAACTTTAAAAACTTAGATTTTAGTTCATTACGTATCACTCAGGCTGGTGGTATGGCGGCAACTGAGCAAACTGCAGCACGTTGGTTAGAAGTAACTGGCTGCCCTATGGTTGAAGGTTGGGGTATGACGGAAGGTGTTGCGGCAGGTACTGCTAACGTGATTACTGATCGTAAATTCAACGGTACTATTGGCATACCTGTTCCTAGCGTCGATATCATTGTAGTAGATGACAGTGGCAAACGTGTGGGCCTAAATCAAGCAGGCGAAATGTGTATTAAAGGCCCTAATATTACGTCTGGTTACTTTAATAAAGACAATACCAATGATTTCACAAGCGACGGCTACTTCCGTACAGGTGATATCATCAGTATGGATGAAAAAGGCTATATCACCCTACTAGATCGTAAAAAAGATATGATCTTGGTTTCAGGATTCAATGTATTCCCTAATGAAATCGAATCTGTCATGCTCGATTGTGATGGTATCGTCGATTGCGCAGTAATTGGTATTCCTGATGACCACCAAGGTGAAGCGGTTAAAATTTATATCGTACCTGCCGATAACAATGTCACTAAAGAAGTCATCAAAGAATTTGCGCTGGACAATTTGACTGGTTATAAATGTCCACGTCATATTGAGTTTGTCAGTGAATTACCAAAGAGTAATGTTGGTAAAGTACTGCGTCAAAAGCTGCGTGAACAGCATATGTCAAATAATCCTCAAACGTTGTAATACTTGCCCTGCTATTTCAGAGCAAATAGAAGAAGCCCACTACAATAATAGTGGGCTTCTTCTTTTCTGCTTTAAGAAAATCAGCTTAGTTTATTCATTACCTGTAATGGCAAGTGCTTCATCGCATGACTGACCATAGACCAAGGTAGGCTCGGCACACAGGCTTCATCCACACCCGCTTCAATAGCTGCGACAATTGCTTTAGTACCAGTATCTGTATCGACTTCAAATGGTAATGGCTTAGAACCTTCGTTGATTTCGGTGCGAATATAACCTGGGTAAATTGTAGAAACTTTAATAGGTAAATTGGTCAAAAGCATATCAGCACGAATGCCTTCTGCTAAGTGAGCCAAACCAGCTTTACTTGCACCATAGGTTGTCAGATGCCTAGGCAATCCACGCATGGCTGACATGCTAGATATCACGACCAAATGCCCGCTGTTTTGAGCACGGAAGATATTCATGGCGGCTTCACACTGTGCCAGTGCGGCGACAAAATTGACATCAGCAGTGCGACGATTGGTTTCAAAATGTCCTTTACCAATGCGGCGGCTATCACCAATACCCGCATTGACCACTACTCGCTCAATGCTACCGAAATCATCTGCAAAAGCATCAAACACTTGAAAGACCGTATCGTAATCACTCACATCTAGTGCTTGGTATTCGACTCGAATATCAGGATATTTGTTCATCATCTCCGATTTTAACTGTTCTAAACGATCAGTGCGACGCGCGCATATAGCCAAGTTGTAGCCAAGGCTAGCAAACAGTCTTGCCATGCCCTCGCCCAGACCTGAACTGGCACCTGTGATAAGCACCGTTTTACCGTTGCCTACTTGCTGCTGACTCAGGTCTTTTAGATAGCTTGCAGGTCGAACTGCGCCTACTATCTGGTTTTTGCTATGGCGCGCACTTTTAGCAACCAATTTTATTAATTTATTTTGCATGTACCGTCCTTTGTATATCGATATTGCACAGAATCAAATTGGTAACTTTTTAGTATAAACGTCGATAAGGCTTATACTTTAAGCAGATATGACACTATAACTATATTATTCACAAATCATGTGTAAATTTATCGCCATGTCACAAACGGTTTACCATCAGAAAATAAATGACTGTATTCATTCAAAGACAACAAGCGAGAACTTTGATTTTTTAAGGTAATAGAGGTCACACCCGTATTAACCAAGCTTTTATTCAGCTGATAAGCGGTTTGACTGCCTTGCCGCAATAACTGTGCAGTTATTGCAGCGATGACACCACCTGAAGTGAATACGAGCACGGTACTGTCCTGATCTAAGCTCATACTTGCTACTTTTGTACGTACTTGTTCAAGCGCTTGCTGTGCACGGTTATTAAACTGTGGCCAACTTTCAAGATAGTCTTGATCATTGTCACCAGCATGCCAGCGCTGCATCGCTTGATCAAATAGCTCAGCCAGTCGGGTGGCTGGCGATTCTGCTTTGGCGACTTCAGCTGAGATGTCAGATCGATTACCAGATGCCTCTGCTGACTTAACAAACACGTCTTTATGATTAAACTCATCAAACTGCGGCAGAATATAACTATCAGGCTGATCAAAGTTGATTGCGGGCGCAGTAGCTGTGCCATTGCTATTATTGGCATGTACAGACGATTGGTAACGCTCCCAAAAATGACGTGCTGAGTCTTGCTGTCGAACCAACCTACCAGTAAATATGGCATCAATACGGCGCTGCGTAGCTGCATAGTGCTGACCTAACATTTGTGCCTGAACAGTGCCTAGTTCTGAGAGTTGATCATAGTTTTCTTGTCCAAAAGACGCTTGGCCATGACGTGCTAAAAGTATGGTTGTCATAAATTATTACCTTTTATCATATTTGCTAAAGTACGGTTTGCTGAATGCTTACGCTTCAGGAGAGTCAGGTGCTTTTGCAAAATAACCTTTTGGTAAAATACTTTTGACCACTTTTTGAACAGGGATTGGTAACTGCTCGATAGCAGCAGCATCTACGCCTATGTCTTCTAAATGCGGCTGAACATGCGCATTGAATAAGGCTTCGCCTTCATATTGCGCAATTAATTTGAGACATTTAGCATGCATGACATGTATAACGAGCCAAGCGTTTTTGAAAGCTGGATTGGTAGTTTGCTTATGATAATAACGGTAGTAGATTTGCTGAATAATGCCTGAGAGGCGGAACAAACCAAACACTTCATAGAAGGTCCAGTTATCTATCTCTAAACCTGACTGTTTCAGATAATATTCAACCACTTCATCACGCGTCATCATGCCTTCTAAATGTGTTGGCTGACGACGGAACTGCTGCATGATGATATTGTCATCTTCTTCAATCCAGTAAGCCAACGCACTACCCAAGTCCATCAATGGATCGCCAAGGGTTGCCATTTCCCAATCGAGCACGCCAATCACTTTGGTTGGCTCATCTGCATCAAGTATGACATTGTCAAAGCGCCAATCATTATGAATGATACAAGTTTTGCTATCAGCAGGCGTGTGCTTAGCAAGCCATTGTCTGACCAGTGCAAAGCTCGGTACGTTCGGCGTCTTTGCTTTGACATAACGTTTATCCCAACCACTAATCTGGCGTTCACAGTAACCTTCACCGCGGCCCAAATTGACCAAATCAGGATGCTCGGTATAGTCTATCTGATGTAACTCTACCAAAGCGTCTAATACATTGGTGCAAAGCAGACGCGTTTGCTCAGGATTTAGATCGATACCTTCTGGTAATTCTGCACGAGGGATAATACCTTCCATCCGCTCCATTACATAAAAATCAGCGCCGATAACAGCTTCATCCGTACATAGCGCAATCATCTCAGGTACATAAGGATAAGCATCTTTTAATGCTTTTTGAACGGTGTACTCACGCACCATGTCATGGGCAGATTTTGCTTTGGTTCCTTTTGGTGGACGACGTAATATGAGGTCTTGGTTTTTATCTTCACCTTCATACTGTAGTCGATACGTCCAGTTTGATGCGCCGCCTGAGAACTGAGTGACTGTAGGCTCGCCTACCACGTCGACACCTTGACCGCGAAGCCATTCACTGACTGCTTTGGCATCAAGCTCTTCACCCTCGCGTACGGCACCGCCTTTGTCTAGTACTTTATTATCAGTTGCCATGAGACATTCCTTATCATGTGGTCATTTATTTTTATAACAGATATGCGAACTAGTTCTCAATTCAATTTATCTCATTTTTTTCACTATTTTTGAAATGAGGACTCGCTCTAGTGATGAAAAATTCACTACTAAGTTGTTAATAGTGAATTTTCAATTAGCATTTTGATTGGCTTATTCTTGATAGTTGCGTGAGCAAATCGAAACTAACTCACAAAACCGTTTGTTAAGATCAAACTTAAGACTAAGCTTTGTCAGATTTAGCAGAACGACTAAAGCCCTGACGTTTTAGTTCTAGTTTGGCAATCATGGTTTTATGTACTTCATCTGGACCATCTGCTAAACGTAGTACACGTGCTTGCGCATAAAAGTTTGGTAACAAGGTATCTTGACATACGCCCATACCACCATGAATCTGAATCGCCATATCGACTACTTCTTGTAGCACAGTTGGCGCCACTACTTTAATAGCAGAGATTTCAGTCAATGCGGCTTTGGTGCCTTGAGCATCCATTTTTTGGGCGGCGTACAATGTGAGCAAGCGTGCTTGGTCGATTTTGATACGGGCCTCGCTGATACGCTCAAAGTTACCACCCAATTGTAGTAATGGCTTACCAAAGGCAGTACGCGACATACCACGCTTGACTGCTAATTCAAGAGATTTTTCGGCAGCGCCGATACAGCGCATGCAATGATGAATACGGCCTGGCCCTAGACGACCCTGTGCAATCTCAAAACCCTTACCAGGTCCACCAATAAAGTGGCTGACTGGCACACGCACATTCTCGAAGCTAATCTCACCATGGCCGTGCGGTGCATCATAATCACCAAACACTTTAAGCATACGTTTGATGTTCACACCTGGTGTGTTGACTGGCACAAGCACCATCGAATGCTGATGATGACGGTCTGCACTTTCATCCGCGGTATATGCCATCACAATCAAGACATCAACCGCTGGATCACCAAGACCAGATGACCACCACTTGCTACCATTAATGACAATCTCATCACCATCTACTACGGCTGTTGCTTGCATATTGGTTGCATCACTTGACGCGACATCAGGCTCAGTCATACAAAACACAGAGCGTGTCTTACCTTCTAGAATTGGGGTAAGCCACTTGTCTTGCTGCTCTTGAGTACCGTAGCGCCACAACAGCTCCATATTACCGCTATCAGGGGCATTACAGTTGAACACATGAGGTGCTAGCAAACTACGACCAGTCAATTCTGCGATAGGCGCATAATCAGTGACTGACAGTCCTGCACCTAGTGTGTCATCTGGCAGGAATAAATTCCACAAGCCTTCTTCACGTGCTTGCTTGCGCAGGTTTTCGTAGGCTTCTGGCCACTCCCAGTTTTCCCAATTACCATCAGGGTTTTTCTTATGACAATCTTCCCAGAATTGGGCTTCGATAGGCTCAATATTCGTTTCGATGAACGCTTTGACTTTGGCATGCATGGCTTGACCATGTTCTGTTGCGGTAAACATTAAATTGTCGTTAGACATAAATGACTTCCTTTTCTTTATTGATTGTCTAAATCAAATGTTGATAAAAAGCTCTACTAGAGCTTTAGTGCACGCACGTATACTGTTTTCCGTGTGCTACATTTATAACACAGCAATTGTCAATAAACAGCAAAAAGGCGCGACCAGCTAGGCTACGCCTTTTACAAAATGTAAACAATGTATCTAAAAAATTTTGAGCACTAAAACACCATCATTTAACTATCATAATGATAACTAACATTATTTCAGAATATTTAGGCGACTATTCAAATCAAAACGTGCAAGTGCATCAGGTAATTTATCTACAGCCATGCTCAGTGTCGCTTCTGCTGCCTGAGCCAGTCCTAACTTTTCTGCTAACGTCGGCTTCTGACGTGAATATAATGCGTACACTTCGTTGTCTTCCATACGTTCCAAAATATAGCTGTCTGAAGTCTGTAGACTATCAATTAAGTTAAGCTTTAACGCATCCTCGCCATACCAGTGCTCACCCGTAGCTGCTTTAGCAACATCAAGTGCTGGACGATAGGTATTAACGAAATGCTTAAATAGCTCATGCGTCTGCTCTAGCTCTTCTTGATATTTGGCACGGTCTTCGGCATCATTTTCACCAAATACAGTTACCGTACGCTTGTAGTCACCAGCGGTAAACATCTCATAATCGACGTCATGGTTTTTTAGCCATTTATGGAAATTTGGCAGCTGCGACACCACACCGATTGAACCAATAATAGCGAATGGTGCTGCTATCACCTTGTCTGCAACACAGGCCATCATATAGCCACCGCTCGCCGCCACTTTATCAACACAGACCGTCAATTTCAGACCAGCATCTTTTAAGCGAACCAATTGCGCTGCGGCCAAACCATAACCATGTACCAAACCGCCGCCTGATTCGAGACGGACGATAACTTCGTCACCTTTATTTGCAGTACTAATTAAAGTACTGATTTCTTCACGCAAGTGTTTGACCGCCGTTGCTTTGATATCACCGTCAAAATCAAGGACAAAAACTTGTGCCTTATCATCAGTATGTTTTTTCTTATTTTTAGTTTTTGCTTTTAGTGCTTGCTTGGCTTTTTTGGCCATGACTTTTTTGAACTGTTTGAGGGCAGCTTTGCCTTGGGTGGCTTCCATCAAATCTTCGCGGCGCTGCTTTTGAGCATCATTTAAGTGGCGTATTTTAAGCTCAACAGGGTTTTTAGGGGGATGAAATAGCATGG
This sequence comes from Psychrobacter sp. NPDC077938, assembly GCF_044542635.1. Lineage (NCBI taxonomy): Bacteria > Pseudomonadati > Pseudomonadota > Gammaproteobacteria > Moraxellales > Moraxellaceae > Psychrobacter > Psychrobacter sp. NPDC077938. The sequence goes on along the minus strand of NZ_JBITUW010000002.1, from coordinate 586,711 downwards.
TTACAAATCCTCAAGTCAGTAAATATATTGATATGGCTGTTTTTATTAGCGTGCGGTTGATATGTGCACACTAAGCGGCGTTTTCAAGCATGATGACAATATTTAACCCAATATAAATAACGCAGAATAAATACCTCAGATACTTGCAGACTCCCGTTCTTTGATTGAACTCAGCCGGTTGTATAACAAAGGCAGATTAGGCATAATATGCGTTTATATCAAATTTTCTGCAGCCAACGTGATGACCATATGTCTTAATCGCGTTGTTTGTGTGTTTTTTTTGCAAATAGCTTGAAACGCACAACAATGGCTGCATTATTGTACTTCGAATTGGGCTGATAACTGGATAACCATATTATGACGCAAAGCACTATGACGCATAGCGAATACCGAGACGAGTATTGCGGAGCCGTAACCGAGAGCTTGCTTGAGCAAACCATTAGTATCGTAGGCTGGGTACATCGTCGTCGCGATCACGGTGGCGTAATTTTCTTAGACATGCGTGACCGCGCTGGTATCTTACAGGTCGTGGTCGACCCTGATACCCCAGAAGCTTTCGCAGCAGCAGATGCTGTACGTCCTGAATACGTACTAAAGATAACTGGCCGCGTACGTCGTCGTTATGAAGGTACTGAAAATAATAATATGACCAGTGGCCAGATTGAGCTATTGGGCAAAGAAATTGAAGTACTGGCTAAGTCTGAGACACCGCCATTCCCATTGAATGACGAAAAAACGACCGTATCTGAAGACCTGCGTCTGAAGTATCGTTATCTTGATATGCGTCGTCCGCAAATGCAAGAGCGTATGGTGTTCCGTGCCAAGGCGACTTCAGCGATTCGTCGTTATTTAGATGACCATGGTTTCTTGGATGTTGAGACGCCTATCTTGACTCGTGCAACGCCTGAAGGTGCGCGTGATTATCTTGTACCATCACGTACCCGTCCAGGTAATTTCTTTGCCCTGCCGCAGTCACCACAGCTATTTAAGCAATTATTGATGGTGTCAGGTTTTGACCGTTATTATCAAATTGCCAAATGCTTCCGTGATGAAGATTTACGTGCCGATCGTCAGCCTGAATTTACTCAGGTGGATATCGAGACGTCTTTCCTGAACGAAGAAGAAATCATGAACATCAACGAAGGTCTTATCAAGCATTTGTTTAAGACAATGATGGACGTTGAGTTTGAACAGTTCCCTCGCATGACTTACGCAGAAGCCATGCGTGACTATGCATCAGACAAGCCTGACTTACGTATTCCTCTAAAGTTGGTTGACGTTGCAGATTTGATGAAAGACGTCGATTTCAAAGTATTTGCTGGCCCTGCTAACGATCCTAAAGGTCGTGTCGCTGCCCTACGTATCCCTGGTGGCGCATCATTAAGCCGTAAGCAAATCGATGCTTATACCAAGTTTGTTGGTATTTATGGCGCACGCGGTTTGGCTTATATCAAAGTCAATGACGCTAGCAGCATCAACAACGGTGTGGATAAAGAGTCAGGCCTACAGTCTCCAATCATCAAAAACATGACTGATGACGTGCTTGTGAGCCTGATCGAGCGTACTGCTGCAGAAGATGGCGACATTATCTTCTTTGGTGCGGATAAAGCCAGTGTCGTGAATGATGCAATTGGTGCATTACGCCAAAAAATCGGTCTAGATCTTGAAATGACAACTTGTGAATGGGCACCACTTTGGGTAACTGACTTCCCAATGTTTGAAGAGACTGACGACGGTCGTTGGACGTCGATGCATCATCCGTTCACTAAGCCTAAAGGCTCAGTTGAAGAGTTGAAAAACAACCCAGAATCCGCCCTTTCTATCGCTTATGACATGGTATTGAACGGTACTGAGATTGGTGGTGGTAGCTTACGTATCAATACTTACGACATGCAGCAAGCTGTACTTGAAGCGTTGGGTATTGGTGAGCAAGAAGCTGAAGATAAATTTGGTTTCTTACTTGATGCCCTAAAATTCGGTGCACCACCGCATGGCGGCCTAGCATTTGGTTTGGATCGTTTGATTATGTTGATGGTAGGCGCAAGCTCTATCCGTGACGTTATCGCCTTCCCAAAAACCAAAACAGCTGATTGCCCATTAACTCAAGCACCTGCTGGCGTTGATAGCAAACAACTACGTGAGCTTGGTATCCGTGTGCGTGAAAAAGCACAGGCTGATACCAGCAAGCCTGCTGAATAAATCGTTTGATGATGCACGGTTGCTGTCTACAGTACTTGTTACATGATTCATTACCATGTGAGTGGTCATGAATCCGTATCATATTTTCAAAGTCGTGCCATTGTCTGTATTGCAGATGCTGGCACGTTTTGCCGCTTGGGTTATCATTAAGATACCCAGTTTAAGTATCATGCGTACCATTCATATTAATATGGCGTTGATTACAGACAAATTGTCTGAGCAGCAAAAACGAGCGCTGACTAAAGACATCATCTATCATCAATGTTTGACCAGTATTGAATCTATAAAAAGCTGGGCGATGCCACCTGAATGGAGTATCGCTCAGATTCGTGATATTCATAATAAAGACATTTTTTTAGAGGGTCTTGCCAATCCAAATGGCATGCTTGCTATCGTACCGCATCTCGGCACTTGGGAGATGATGAATGCTTGGCTCAACCAGTTTGGCGCGCCAACCATTATGTATAAGCCAGTTGACGGCAAATTCGCTAACGAGTTTATCCTTCAGGGTCGAGCGCGACTTAATGCCACTTTGGTACCTACTGATGGAAGCGGCGTTAAAGCCGTGTTTAAAACGCTCAAGCAAGGTGGTTTTAGTATTGTACTGCCCGACCACGTTCCAGAGCCATCAGGCGGCGTTGTCGTTCCATTCTTTGGTATCAAAACATTGACCAGTACCCTTGCCTCTAAACTGGCCAGCAAAACCAAATGTGCGCTGGTTGGCTTATCTTGTATTCGCCGTACCGATGGACGCGGCTTTGATATTTACTGCTACAAACTCGATGATCCAGCCTTGTATGACCGCAATGCTGAAGTGGCAACTCATGCTCTCAATCAGGCCATGGAGCGTATGATTACAGATAACTACAGTCATTATATGTGGGGCTATCGACGTTTTAAGCGTATACCAAACTTAGGCAACCCTTACCGAAAAGATAAAGAGACTTTAGCAGCCTTTATACAATCTCACCATTCTAGCGTTTCTAGTCGTTCTGATAGCGATATCAACGATAGCGTTAAAAATGACAACGTTAAAATCGACAACGTTAAAATCGACAATGTTAAAATCGACAATGTTAAAATCGACAATGTTAAAATCGATAGTACTGTTAAAAATGATAACACTAAGCTCGACAATCATTAGTCATCACCAACCTAGCGTTGCCTATTTAGACATACCATCAGTTTAGACGTACCATCAGTCACAGCTATGTTAATATTGGCTGAACTCTATATTTTTTTATTTTTATTAGTCCTTCATTTATCTGACTATTATCTCAATACGAGTGCATTATGACATCTGACGTAACTAAGACCTCATCTATAGGCCCTAAGCAAACCAGTACAAATGCTGCTGAACAGCGTTATATCATCTGTATGAAATGGGGCGACAAATATGGTCCTGAATATGTCAATCGTCTCTATAACATGGTTAGTCGACATCTAACCTTAGATTTTCAGATGGTTTGCTTGACCGATGACAGCACAGGTATTGACTCTGCGATTGCCTGTTATCCGATACCCGATATGGATTTGCCAGCAGGTCCTGAACGTGGTTGGAAAAAACTGACTACCTTTAAGCCTGAGCTGTATGATTTAAAAGGTGTGGCCTTATTTTTAGATATCGATATCGTCATTGTCGATAATATCGATGTATTTTTTACTTACCAAGCTGAGCATGAGGACAGTGTCGTCATCATCCGCGACTGGAAAAAACCTTGGCGCATGATTGGCAACAGCTCCGTCTACCGCTTTAATATTGGCATGAATACCTATACTGATTTGCTGTCCAATTTTGAGCGGAACTTTGAAACCATTCGCACCCAAGTACGTCACGAGCAGGCTTACCTCTCTAACTATTTGCGTGAGCATCACCACTTAGAGTATTGGGATAAGACATGGTGTGTCAGCTTTAAATACCAATGTATTGCGCCGATTCCTTTTAATTTTGTACGCACACCTACTCTGCCGGATGATGCCAAAATCGTTATTTTCCACGGTGAGATTAACCCGCCCGATGCAATTGCTGGTAGTGGCGGTAAATGGTATCGACATGTGAAGCCAAGCCCATGGTTAAAAGACCATTGGCAATAAATGCTTAGTAATTAACCATATTTAGACAATTTATAATTAGCGTAAAGGCAGTGTATTAAGATATAAGATAGGTGAAATAAACGACTGGAAAATAGTATGGCGCTATATTTGAGATTACCTGCTACCGCTGGGTTCAATATTGATAATGAGCTCATCATTATCAATGCTTTTAATGCCAATGAACCTGAACAAAGCCTGCATGGAAAAGATGTCAATATTATCGCTTCAGGTCCATCTATACAGCAGCTACCGTTAGCAGAGCTCCTAGATACGCCTACTATTTTTGTCAATGGCAGTATCAGCCTGATTGGGCAGCATCAGTTTACCGATATTGCTGGTTACGTCATCAGTGATGCGCGCTTTATCAATCATCAGCCTGAGATTTTACAGCAGTATTATACGGGTCAACCTCTATATGCAACGCTAGCTGTCTTTGAAGCGATGGCCACCACGCACCCTGATATTATGCAAACGTACCATCATGCCATGCGAGTGTTGTATCCCGTAGATAGGCCATGGGGAGTTAAGTCAAACAAGTTATCTTTTAATAAGCTTATCTTTAAGAAAAAATTACTCAATAAAAAAATGCCGCTATCGTACTTTATCAATAATCCAAACTTTATCATTGATAGCGATCATAAAGCGGCTGACATCGGCGTCTCTCTTAACATTACTCATGGATTTGTGGAAGCAGGAACCGTTGCTTATGTAGCGGCGCAGTTGGCGTTTTCGCGTCAAGCAGCGAGTATTCATCTGTACGGTATTGACCTGCTTAACAGTAAGCAACCACGGTTTTATGAAAATAAAAACAATAGTGCACCAAGTATGCTCAGCAAAGTCATGCACGAGCGCATTGTGCCCTCATTTAACTTGCTAGGCAGAATCTATCAATCGCATGGTGTACCCGTCGTCAACCACTCTCCTATCTCTAAATCGCTATTTGATACTTTCTAGTTAATGACTCGCCGTTAGTAACCTCTACTTGATGGCGTTTAATTAAGAACCACTACAAGTTATAAACCCTCATTTCTCTCTGAATCTAAAACAGAACCAAACGCTAAGTACTGTCTTGCAATATGTTCAGGAAGTAACTGCTGGTTTAGCGGAACGATATAATCTATAAGGTTATCTATGGCTTGATCGATGAGCATGGCCAATCCATCAATATCGCCTACCGCAATTAAGTTTTGCTCGGGTAATAACTCTCGTGGACCAAAAGGACAATCCGTACTGATTACTGGTACGCCCAGTGCTTGTGCCTCTACAATGACATAGCCAAAGCCTTCAAATTTAGAAGTAAGCACCATCAGTGCAGCTGTTCTAATTAATGGATAAGGGTTGGTCTGAAAGCCTAAAAACTTAATACAATCGCTAATATTTAGTTGGATAGCCAACTGTTTAATCTCTGCTTCAAGCCTACCTTTACCTATTAGTACTAATGGCAGCTTCCGTTCTGTTTTGGCATACGCCTGTAGCAAATCTCGATGACCTTTCATGCTATCAAAAGAGGCAACATGTACGATGTATTTTTTATCTACTAAGCTGAAATGTTCAAGATGGCTAGATGCTGCTGCTTTGGTATTTATAGCGATAGCATCACAAGGGTTATAGATTGTTGTGGTTTTGGTGATATCTCCTATAATATCAATCAAATCTTGGCGTGCACCCTTACTCACACAGCTACAAGGATGAGCGCCATAGACCATTTTCAAATGACTTATAGTCTGTACTGGCGTCTCTAATAATTGATTTTGGAACTGCTTAGATAGTGCTGTATGCAGTACATTTACGATATTTGGCAACTGACTATATGCCATCATCCAGTTTATCTTATAGATATTAGCCAGTATCAAATCTGGCCTCCCTATTTGGCTAAGCACGTAAGTATCAATACGTTTAGCGACTGATTCATAGGCTTGTGCTTGCGTAGATTCTGGGTCGAGATTCTGCTCAGAAAACACCTCATCATATGGCACGATATGATATTGAACACGAGCGTCTAGTAGCATATCTTGCGTCGCTTCCAAGCATAGGATATGAGTACGATAGCCCATATCTGCATAAGCGCTTGCCAAAGTCGTAACCATACGCTCAGCACCGCGACCTTCAAGCGCTTTTAAAATAAATAGAATAGTAGGTGGCATCAGTGTCTCAGCTTGATTTTTTAACGGTGTAGGCATGATAGGTTAGCCAAATGAATGCAACTATGGTCATAATTATTGCAGCATTCTGACTTTATATGCTAGTCTCACCTACCGCTGGTGCTCGGCATTTACTTAGTAAAGTACGAGCAGGATTTAACGGTATCTCTATAAAAATTATAATTAGTCTAACTATCTAAATCGATTAAACCTTGTTAATAATCGCATCAGCAAATATCATAGCTGATCTAATAACGCTACTAAAATAGATGTGTATCCGCAAAGAACAGGATCAGTTATGAAGCAGCCTAATGAAAATACATTAGACATCGTCATTGCTTGGGTAGATGGCGCAGACCCTATACTCAAGCAAAAGCGAGAACAGTATAAACCAACTAAAGAAGTGGCATCTGACGCAATAACTGACACGCGTTTCGCCAGTGACGATGAGATATATTATAATATTGCTTCTATCATCAAATATGTGCCTTTTTGTCGTCATATATATCTTGTCACAGATCAACAGAGGCCAGCTTTCATTAACGAGTTTGCCAAGCAAGGTATTTGCTCAGCAGATAAAATACGCATCGTTGATCATAAGGACATATTTTCGGATTATGAGCAATTTTTGCCTACGTTTAATACCCGATCGATTGAGTCGATGATATGGAATATTGAGGGGCTGTCTGATTACTTCATCTATATGAATGATGATTTCTTTTTTAACCAACCAGTAAAAATAGATGACTTTTTAGATGGTAAAAAGCTAAACATTCACGGCCACTGGCGTAAAAGTGCGGCATTAAATGCTAAGCTTAATTTCCGAAAATCGCGCTTTAAATTGTTTGGAACACCGATTCAACCAAGGCATACTATCGCCCAAATGCTAAGCGCCAAAATAATCGGTATGGATCAATTCTTTGAAATTCATCACTATCCTCATATCGTTGATAGGAACATACTGAAAGATTATTTGCTAAACCAGCCTCAGCTACTGACAGAGCAGATTAGATATAAATTTAGAGATGTGGCTCAGGTGAATCCGATAACCCTGATGAATCATCTAAAAATTCAAAAAGATGAAGCAAATCTAAAACCCGATACCTCTGTCAACTATCTAAAAAATGAAAATAGTGTCGATGACTTTATTACTGCTTTAAAAGATAAATCTATCAAGTACGGTTGTATCCAAAGCCTAGACCTTCTTGAGACAGATTCGCACAAGAAAATCAGCCAAGCTATGAAGCATAAATTTTTAGCGCATCTTCCCGCTTCTGTGACGGGAATACCAGTTAGCTGAGCTGACACGGTATCGTGATTTTTAGTCATATTTAGCATAAACCAATTTTGGATTAGATCCATCAAAGCGTAAACATTACTTGGATATATTATGAAAATAGCAGTAGTAGGTACAGGCTACGTAGGCCTATCAAATGCAATGCTATTGGCACAGCACAACGAAGTCGTCGCTGTCGACATTGTTCCTGAAAAAATCGACTTATTGAATACTCAGCAATCCCCTATTGAAGATGATGATATTGAGGATTTTTTATCAAATAAAAATCTCAACTTTTCTGCGACACTTGATGCAGCGGCAGCCTATGAAGGCTCTGATTTTATTATTGTGGCGACACCAACTGATTATGATGCCAAAACCAATTATTTTAATACATCAACGGTAGAAGCAGTGATTGAGCAAGTACTTTTAGTCAATCAACAAGCAACCATTATTATAAAGTCCACCGTACCAGTGGGATATACGGCGGGTATTAGAGAGCGTTATGCAACTGACCGTATTATCTTTTCACCCGAGTTTTTGCGAGAAGGTAAAGCGCTGCATGACAACCTTTACCCTTCTCGAATCATTGTAGGTGAACAGTCAGAACGAGCTCAATTATTCGCTAACTTACTCCTTGAAGGCGCAATCAAAAAGGACGTGCCGCTACTGTTTGTAAAGCCTACTGAAGCTGAGGCAATCAAGCTGTTTTCTAATACTTATTTAGCAATGCGCGTGGCCTATTTTAATGAGCTTGATACTTACGCTCAAACCTTTGGACTTGAAACCAAACAAATCATAGAAGGTATTGGTTTAGACCCGCGCATTGGTGATCATTATAACAATCCATCATTTGGCTATGGTGGCTACTGCTTGCCTAAAGATACCAAACAGTTATTGGCAAATTATGACGAGGTGCCAAGTAACCTAATAAAAGCCATTGTCGATTCCAACAGAACTCGTAAAGATTTTATCGCTGATAAAGTTATTGAACGAAAACCGAAAATTGTAGGTATACACCGATTGGTTATGAAAAGCGGATCAGACAACTTTAGAGCTTCTGCCATACAAGGCATCATGAAACGTATTAAGGCAAAAGGTATCGAAGTCATTGTTTACGAACCAGTATTGAAAGAAAGTACCTTTTTCAACTCACAAGTTATTCAAGACCTAGAAGCGTTTAAATCAATGAGTGATGTCATTGTGGCAAACCGTTTATCTGCTGAAATCGAAGATGTGGCGGACAAGGTCTTTACTAGAGATTTATTCGGGAGCGACTGATGAATATATTAGTCACTGGTGCGGCAGGTTTTATTGGTTTTCATCTAATTAAAGCTCTATTAGAAATGGAGCTGCCTAATAGTAATCATTGCATCGTTGGTATTGATAATATCAACGACTACTATGACGTGAGCTTAAAAAAAGAGCGCTTAAAACTACTAAATGAAATATCAGAACCAGAATACTTTACTTTCATTAAGCTAGACCTTGCTGATCGCGAAGCCATGTCTGATCTTTTTTCTACCTATCAATTCGATATTGTCATTAATTTAGGTGCACAAGCAGGTGTCCGCTACTCTCTTGAAAACCCTAATGCATACATTGATTCAAATGTGGTTGGCTTTGTTAATATACTTGAGGGCTGTCGCCATCATGATATTAAGCATTTAATCTATGCTAGCTCCAGCTCTGTCTATGGTATGAATATAAAACAGCCATTTACTACCGCTGATTGTGTTGATTTTCCTATCAGTTTATATGCGGCCACGAAAAAATCTAACGAGCTCATGGCGCATAGCTACAGCCATTTATATAATATCCCTACGACAGGATTAAGGTTTTTTACCGTTTACGGTCCTCATGGTCGACCTGATATGGCATATTTTTCTTTTACCAAAAAAATTATAGCTGGTGAGCCAATCAATGTCTTCAATAATGGTGATATGCAGCGTGACTTTACCTATATTGATGATATTGTAAAAGGTATTATTCGGATAATGGATAAAGCTCCCTCTCCTCAATACTCTACTATCACTACAGCGGCCGCCCCTTATAAAATATATAACATTGGCAATAACCAACCAGTAACTTTACGCCGTTTTATCACTGCCATCGAAAGCGCTTGTGGCAAAAAAGCGCAAGAGAATTTATTGCCGATGCAAGCAGGTGATGTGCCTATTACTTATGCAGATATAGACGAGCTAGTAGATGATATTGATTTCAAACCTGATACCAGTATCGAAGATGGAATCACAAAGTTTGTCAAATGGTACAAGCAATACTATTCAGTTTAAGCAGGAATATTTCATAAATTATTTTGGTATCAATTTTTTCGACAGACGTTTAAGCTCTAATTGCATCATACTTGTTCAAAGGATTTTAGTGACATGACTACACCTTCAAACTGGCAAAGAAAACTGCTATTGATATTTCTAAGTGAAAAAAGATTGAATGCGGGTAAGATTGTCAAAAACTATGATGGTAAAAGCTTTGATGAGATGAAAACGACAATAATCACCGAGTCATCGTGTGATATCGAAGCACTGACAGATGAGCGTAAAAGTACAGACTTAGAAATCCACTTAAATAATTTAAAGTATCAATCTTTAGGAGATTCTGAGCTCTGCTTTTATCACAATACGCTTATTATATTAATGCGCCGCAAATACAAAATAGATAAAACTTTTACTGAATTTGAGAAGCTTTGGGAGTCAGAAAGCGACTATTTATTAGAGCATCTTTCGCTGCGCTGGATTGTCTCAGCCTGCGATACTTTCATTGATCACTCAAATAACAGTCTTAGAGCTGCTATTTTAATGAACGTCATCACTCTAATGAATACCTTAAGAGTTCATGAGACCAAAAACTTTTTACAACTGAGCACTAATGCTGAACCTATGCCGTTATTAAACGAAAAAACCGACATACTTTATGCCGGCGATTTGCCTCTATACGATGGGCTTACTTATTTCCGTATTGGTACCGATGATAGCTTAAGAAATATGCGTAAACGCTATAATAAATTTCAGAAAGTCGATAAATTGGCTACGACTATACTGCTTGCTGTATTCGAAAAACTACAGAATAACCAGAGTGCTTTCGCTACTCTACGGCAATTGCATAGAGATGATTGGTCCAAATGGTGGTTAGATTAAGACCTTTTATCTATATTCTTAACATTCGATGCAAATTCAATATACTTCTTGGCTATTGTGACAGGAAGAAGTGCTTCGCTAAATTCAGAGTGGAATTGCTCTGGATCTTTCATAGCTAGGCTTAATTTAGCTGCAATAGCATCTATGTCTCTCATAGGCATTAGGTTTTTTTGAGGTAACAACTCACTTGGCCCGGATTGGCAGTCAGTACTGATAACTGGTGTTCCTAACACTAAAGACTCTGCTATCACCAAGGCAAACCCTTCCCAATCAGAAGTCAATACTTTAAATTGCGCATGCTTTATATACGGAAAAGGGTTTTCATGGAAACCTAAAAAGACAACTTTATCTTCTAAGTTGAGCTCTGCTACCAACGCCTCTGTACTGCTTTGAAGCTTACCTTTACCCAAAAGAAGCAACGGCAAAGACTGATCTGTCTTTGCGTAAGCTCTCAATAGCACATCATGACGTTTTGCTTCTTTAAAACTGCCAACGTGAATAATATAATTTTGATATTCTGGAATGAAAGCATCAGCTAACTTTTGAATACCGTCTCTATCAATAGGATTATGTATTGCTGTAGTTGAGGTAACATGACCAAAGTTTTCTACAAAATCTTTTTCTACTCCGTTACTAACACAGGCACAAGGATTTTTGGAATAAATTCTCGTAAAGTTTTCTTTTCTCTGATGACCAACATCTGTTTTTGCAAACTTATACAATAATGACAAAGTATTATGAATCACGTAAATGATGTTCGGCAGGCTACTATAGCTAAAAATACTGTCTGAACGATCAAGGTTAGACAAAATGATATCAGGCTGTCCGATATTTTTTTTGACATAACGATCTACCGCATGAGCGAAAAATTTATCGCGACGCTGTGTTCCTGGTATCATCTTGTAGGGCTTGAATTTGAGCACATGATAAATAAGGTTTGGATTAAGATCATATTCAACCCGTGGTTTGAATCTTAAAATATGTACTTCGTATCCTAATTCGTAAAACCCCTGCCCCAAAGTAAGAACGACTCGCTCTGCCCCTCCACCTTGTAAACAATTAATAGCGAGCAACGCTACTTTTTTATCCTGCTTCATAAACGACAACCTATGGATGAATTTCTATTCATTTAATGTGTGAAATATTATTATATTAAATGAATCAACGTTTAAATAATTTTGCAAATAGCGATTTAGAAGCCTTTGGACGAGTTACTTTATTGCCTATATATCCTTGTTGTGATTTTTTTGGAAAACTACCAAATGGCTCGATTCGATAACTTTCTAAATCATATCCAGCAGTAAGCGCTTCATTATAGTAGGTATCGAAAAGATCGACCAAATCCTGTCTTGGATGTGGTAATACTTCGCCATCAAACCAATGCTCAATCCCTTCCTCACTCACTCTAGGTAAGGAGTACTTATGACTGAATTGCGTGCCCATATCCGAATAATGCAAAATTTTGATTTCTTCTATTGCTAAGTCTTCACCATCGATACAGTTATAGCTATCTTGATAAGGCTCAATCAGTTGCGTCTTTTTCTTAAACAAAGCCATCATCTCTTTGTGACTTTTGGGATCTTTTTTAAGTTTCTCGATAGGCAAAACCACATTTTTTGCAGCATCACAATCCCACACACAGGTGCATAGACGAGTCATATCAGCATTTGCTTTAGCGGCTACTATAGACTGCCCTTGGATAGGATGCTGCCATAGCTTTGCTAGATCGTCTAAAATAACAACATCAGCATCCATATAGATCGCACGTCCAGAGTAATTGCAATACTCTGGAATCGCCCATCTAAAACCAGAAAAAGGTGTTGACCATTTAGTAGTATCCCAGCCCTTACCAGTCTCAGGATTTGAATACCAGTAGCTGTGCGGATCGCGCGATAACTGCATCCATACTATTTCCACTGGTATACTAGTATGTTTATGAATACTATAATCCAGAACCATCATCTGCTCTAAATCACAGTTATTTGGGTCACAGCCAACAAAGACTCTGATGGTATCATTTGTTTTCATAATTTTATCCATTCACTGGGTCATGCTTCTATCTTCACGAATATAAAGATAGAAAGCATCAATACTAACGTTTGCTAATATGGTAATAACTATAAAATTAAATCTATTCTTTCCAGTACTTCTCAATCCACCCTACTGGCAAAATAAAATGACGCAAATGGCGCAATGGGCGTTTCAAGTTTTTAGGTTCAGTAAGTCTTTTTAAATGGTCTTTAGCATTATTGGCGGCGTTTTTATTGTATCTGCCTTCAATAGCGTGCGTAGGATACAAATCACCTGGGAAGATAACAATACGAGCGCCTTTAGGAATCTTCGGTTCTTTGAGGTAGTTAAGCGGAAATGGTTGGCGACATTTACGTCTAAAGTGTGCGACCCAAGCTTTTGGAAATAGTTTTACACCACCTGGTGCATTGCGGGTGACAAAGCGCTGCTCAAAACGATATTCATCAGCGATACCTTGTGGATCAGCTTTGAACTTCTCTTGGAGTGAAACAAGTGACCCTATCTGAAATCTAAAGCAAGAGGTCTGCCCCAAGCGCTCTAATGGATTGCTTGGGTTATAAGACAAGATAACATCATCTGGCTCGCCATATTCAAAGAAAGGATCGAGACTATTAACGATAATCACGTCCAAATCTACAAATAATACTGTCCCTGTTAAATCACCGAGCTTTTCACCCCACAAACGAGATTTCGGCCACTTTCCTAACGTATTCGTTGGCATAGTGACATCTAATGGTGGCAGTTCTTGACATTCGATTTCTGGACGTACATCAGTCGTATCATCCGTAAAACACACAAAACGAAATGGCGGGGTGATATTACGAGATACCATACCATATAGTTTATTGGCGTAATCAGCACCGTACTTTGTACCCCATTTAATACAAATAATTTGTTTGATATTTTTATTATCAGCTGTACTAGAATCTATTGGCATTGACTGCTCACTTTAATCGTATGGATAAATATGATGGCTATATTAGCATAAAAAAAAGACTGAACAATTATGTTCAGCCTTTTTGGCCTTTAAAGTAACGGCATTATTAATCAATAAAGCTTAACCAGTCCATATATTTCTCATTACGACCATGAACCACATCAAAGTATAGGGTCTGTAGTTTTTCAGTCAATGGACCGCGGCCACCATTACCGATGATGCGATCGTCATATTCACGAATAGGCGTGACTTCAGCAGCAGTACCTGTCATAAATATCTCGTCAGCCAAGTAAAACTCATCACGAGTGATACGGCGTTCGATGACATTGATACCTAGGTCAGCCGCGAACTGCAAGATAGTACGACGAGTGATACCGTCTAATGCACCACCTGATAGGTCTGGCGTATGTAGCTCACCATTTTTTACCAAAAATAAGTTCTCGCCTGCGCCCTGACATACAAATCCTTGTGGATCCATCAAGATAGCTTCGTCATAGCCATTACGCGTCACTTCTTGGTTGGCCATGATAGACACAGGATAGTTACTAGAGGCTTTAGCCTTACACATAGTCACGTTTGGCATGTGATGCGTATATGATGACGTTTTTACACGGATACCGTTTTTGATGCCTTCTTCACCAAGATAAGCACCCCAATGCCAAGCAGCAACCATGGCATTGATGCTGTTGTCACGTGAAGACAAGCCAAGTTTTTCTGCACCCACCCAAATGAGCGGACGAATATAAGCTTCTGCCAAGTTGTTTTGCTTGACCACATCCTTATGTGCTTGCTCTAAAGTGGCAGCATCAAAAGGCACGTCCATTTGAAAGATTTTGGCTGAGCCAAGTAGACGCTCGGTATGTTCTTTTAAGCGGAAAATAGCAGTACGATTATCCGCGGTTTGGTAAGCGCGTACGCCTTCAAACACAGCCATACCGTAATGCAAGCTATGTGTAAGCACATGAACTTTAGCATCTGGCTGTTCGATCATTGTGCCATTCATCCAAAGCTTACCATCTTGTGTTGCCATATTCATTTTATTGTCCTTATGCTAGCACTGACGTCTAACTTTTTTTAGGTAGGTTTTATTTAACAGTATTGATCAACATCGTATGATAACACCGCAGCGTCAATTTTTATTGCCTAAACAACAGCTTCATTATGACAAACGACTGACAGTGTTATGATGATGTGTGACCGATTATATCACTGGCCGTCTTGGCAAATGAAATCTTTTGGTTTGGCACTATATGGTTTTTAATTATATCGTTCCTAGCTACCAATTCTATCCATAGTTTTTGTTCATAGCTTTTATTGATAGTTTTTGTTCATAGCTTCTATTTATCGTAACGCATTACAGTTTAAGCGTCTCTTGGACTATCGGCAAGACCTTAATCATACAAGTTACGATATTACTCGTCGTCTGTCTCCACACCCATAAGATGCTGCCATTGTGACTGTACTAACGCTCGCGTCTCCTGCCACAATAACTCATCAACGAGCAAAGACTGCTCTGATAGTGCCAACTGATGCGTGGCAGCACGTATTCTTAGATAGGCATCGGTCAAATCCTGACAGACTTGGTCATCCCAAATACCAAGCAAAGCAACTTCTGCAAAAATTCGCACATTATCGCTCCATTTGGTCAAACTTGGATATTCATGCGAGTAGGCCAATACGGCAAACTGTGCTAAAAACTCAATGTCTACAATCCCGCCTGCATCTTGCTTAAGATGAAACTTGCCCGCCTCCTGCTGCCATTGGCTCGTGCCTAGATGCTTTTGCATTTTGATACGCATGCTGGTGACTTCGCTACGTACTTGATCCAGTGTCCGTGGCAACGACAATACATCGCGGCGAATATCACAAAAGCGTGCAGTGACTCGTCTGTCCCCACAAATCGCACGAGCACGTACCAACGCTTGATGCTCCCATGACCATGCTTTATCCATTTGATAGGTTTCAAACGCATGACAAGACACCACCATCATGCCAGCATTTCCTGAGGGTCGCAGACGCATATCAATCTCATAAGCACGGCCATCACGGGTTTGAGTATTGAGATAATTCATCAGCTTTTGTACAAGACGCGCGGCAAACTTCATACCACTGACTGATTTTTCACCAGTGGTCATACCTTGCTCTTTTATCTTGTGTAAGAATACCAAGTCCAAATCTGAAGAATACGATAACTCTAAGCCACCAAGCTTGCCATAACCAATAATTGCAAAGCCACAGTCCGCTTCAGTAACCGGATCGCCATCTTGGCCAATAGGATACCCATAACGGTTAACAATCTCTGCAAAAGCACGCTCTAATGCTGCTTCTAGTACGACTTCAGCGATATAAGTCAATGAATCCGACACTTTCATAATCGGGCGTTCAGCCAATACATCACTAGCCGCGACCGCCAACACCTGATTCTTTTTAAACAGTCGCAGGACGCTTAACAGCTCTTCTTCATCGTTTGGCTCGACGCGTAGCAACTGTTGGCGCAAGATATCACGTAGCTCACGCTTATCTGGCAGGTGGCGATAACGCTGCTGCAAAAATGTGTCTAATAATACAGGATACTGAGCCAACTCTTTTGCGATCCACGGGCTGGCAGATAACATTGGAATCAGCTCAATCGTTGCATTGGGGTTTTCAGCAATCATGACCAAGTAGATAGAACGGCGGCAAATCGCTTCAAGCAGTGAGATCAATCTTGGTAAAGCAGTATTGGCAAGTTGCTGCTGTTCTTGATGCGCTAACAACGCATGGACAATGACAGGATATGCGTCGTCTAAACGCTCTCTGGCCTCATCACTTAAGTTAGCCACCATTTTTGATTGCCAAAAGTTCTGTAGTAACTCGCGATTTTCTTTTGTTAGCACTTCATTTAAACGGGCAATTTGCTCATCTAAGTGCTCTGGTTCTAGATCAGTATCTTCATTATCAGGTACTTGGCGCTCAGTGACCATACGCTCAAACGGTACATTGACACTCTCGCGATGACGATTAAGCTGGTCTAATAAGGAATGCCAGTTTTCAAAATTTAGCGTCACGGCTAGATTATGCTGCCATTGCTCATCGTGTGGTAAGCGCTGGGTCTGCTGATCATTAATCGCTTGAATAGCATGCTCAAGCCGGCGTAAAAACCGATACGCTGCCTGTAGCTGCTCGTAAGTTGAATGCTCCAGATAGCCAAGCTCACACAATACTTGCATCGCTTGCAAGCAAGGTTTGATTTGCAGCTGTGGATGCCTGCCGCCATAGATAAGCTGAAAGGCCTGTACGATAAACTCAATATCTCTAATACCACCCGCGCCAAGCTTGATATTGTCCAAGTCTTCACGCTGTGCAACTTGGTTTTGAATAAGAGACTTCATCTCTCTCAATGCCGAAAACGCACTGTAGTCCACGTAATAACGAAAAACAAATGGCTTAATTAGCGCTTGTATCTCTTCATAAAATGGCTGATCTATTTGTCCGACTACGCGTGCTTTTAACCAAGCAAAACGCTCCCATGCACGCCCATGCATCGTAAAGTATTTTTGCAATGCAGACAGATGAATGGCCAAATCACTTCCATCGCCCCATGGACGTAAGCGCATATCTACACGAAAGACAAAACCGTCAGCGGTCTTGTTATCAAGTAGTTTAATAATGCCTTGACCCAATCTAGTCATAAAGCGTTTGTTATCTATACTACGTGTGCCTTGTTCTTTATTGCCATTGGTCTCGCCGCGCGCTTGATGCACAAAGATTAGATCAATATCACTTGATAAATTCAGCTCTTGCGCACCAAGCTTACCCATGGCCATGATTGCCATATCATCAATCTGTACATTGCCTTGTTCATTGATAAAGGTCGGCTCGCCATATTTAGCAACCAAATGCTGATAGGTATAATCCTTAGCAAAAGAGATACAGCCATCTGCAAACTCAGACAACTCATCGGTCAGCTGCTCCAGACTGATCGTCTGCAAGGCATCTTGCCAAATCCAGCGCATCATTAGTAGCGTGCGCAAGTGACGCAAACCACTCATGACCTTGATTTCATCAGCGAGTTGATAGTTCTCATCTAACGTATAATCTTGTATCAGATCATCGATTTGCTGACGGGTCAGCGTACTATTCAATGGATAGCTACGCAAAAACGTCTGACATGAAACGGTCCGACTTTCCCAAATCTGATAAGCGAACTCGCTCGCTGTCTGCAGGACTTGCAGTTGTTCTACGGTAGGCTGATAATCTGTACCATTGTTCACACGTGAGGGCATAGCAGGTAACATAGTGACAAAAACTCCTTACATAGAATGGTAAGACTACGTGAACCTAGCTCATAAGTTTATTGTTTTTTCTTACGAGGCAGTCACAGCATCAGATAATAATACTCAGTGTGCCTACACTTGAGATAAAACCACGTTAAATAACAGTGACTCTATTTGGTTTGCGGCGCTTTATGGTAGCATAAACATCTTTGATAGAGACGACGCACCTCTCTTTTATGACATAACGCTATTTGATATGACAGTATGATCCGCTGTATGTCTCATTATCAGTATAAATTCTGTTTTCTGTCACGCAAATTTGCACACAAGCACTATAATAATAACGACCAAATTACTTTATACAAAGCATTTATAGCAACTCGGCCATAATTTTTAAACTCTTATTTATAATATGTGATACCGCGCCTTATGACGACCACTACCCCGTTACTACTGATTACTGCTGACCCTAGTCACCCATTGGCACACTTGGCGTTACGCTATGCGCGCGCTTACCTGAATGGCGCAGCGAATAGTGATGATATTGATAACAATGACACTAATAGTACAGGTACAGGTAGCAGCGATAATGCTACCTCTGAACAACCCCTGCTCAATGTCTTCTTTTATGGTGATTCGGCTCACATAGCCAATCGATTACGTTGGCAGTCAGCCGATCAATTAGACTTGACCAAAGAATGGCAGTCTTTGGCTGAGCAGTATCAATTACCCTTGCCCGTCTGTGTCAGCACAGCCCTTAGCCGCGGTGTGAGTGATGTAGACAACAGCTCACGTCATCAGCTTGACGGTGCCAATCTTGCGACAGGGTTTACGTTAGTGGGACTCAGTGAGCTTGCGATGATGATGCAGGATGACTGTCGTTTGATACAGTTTTGATAGCGTATCGTTGGATAACTTGTCTATTGAGATCACTGGTAGCGGTAAATATTTTTAGGAATAAATAATGAGATTATTAATTCAGCTGCACACGCCCACTGAAGCAGCAAGCTACGAAGGTTGTGCGCTTGCGCTAACTTTAGCGACATTTGGTCATGAGGTGCAATTGTTCTTAGATGCGCCGGTCTTTGGCCTATTGATGCAATCTGACTCGCGGCTACATGGCATGATTCAGTCACTTGAGCTTTACGATATGCCCGCAGCTTGGCTACCCGATGACGTCTTTAGTGGCTGGGTCACCGGTATGTTGCCGACAGATCTGGCATCACAGCTCACACTCGTGCCAGAGGTCATTAACTCGCAAGACTTTGAGCAGATACTTACCTTTTAAATCGCTATATAACTTAGATTTATAAAATAATAAAGCACGTAATCGGATACCTTTATGGCAACTTTATATCAATTGCATAGCACGATGGCTACCCTCAGACACAGTACAGAAGAGATGTCTCGCACTTGGCGCACAGGTGATAGTATCCTTCTGCTTGGCAGCACCCCTGCTTTTATCGACTGGCTCAATGCTTATTTAAATGATAGCGATATCGAGGATATTGCTGGTATTTACGCATTGGCAGATGACATCGCACAGCTCACGGCAAATACAACTGGCAAGCTTAATTTAGAGACTAAGTTGACTGCTATTTTAAACGACGCAGAATGGGTCGAACTGACTCAGAGCAGTGAGTTTGACAAAGTGGTGACGATTGCCTTATGAGTAATGATATGACCACTCACAACGCTGCATTATCAGCGGCTGATATCGAATTAGATCAAGACGGCCATCTGTGTGACCATACGATTTGGACACCTGTTATCGCGCAGCAATTGGCAGACACATTAGAGGTCAATCTGAGCGACGAGCATTTAGAAGTTTTGCAACAAGTGCGCGCGTTTTTTGACAAATTTAATCACGCGCCAGCAACCCGTCCATTAATCAAATGGCTGCAAAAGACTTTGCCAGAACTCGATATTAGCAATCAAAAGCTACAGCAATTGTTTAATACAGGTTTAGTCGCGCGTCATGTCAATCGCTTAGCAGGACTACCCAAACCACCAAACTGTTTATAAGTGCTTTATAGTCGATAAGATACAATCGATAGCGCACTAGAAAATTATCATATGTACATGAGCAGCATCTAATACTTCACTGCTCATTGAGTACGCAAATATTTCTAAGTCTATAGCTATTGTTTAAAAAAATAGCTATTTTGGGTCATAGACTGTCAATGTCTCATACCCAATACTACGACCTTCATCGCCTGAAAATCCTTGCTGTCGCCATATCTCGTACAAACAAATGGCTACGCTATTTGATAAGTTCAAACTACGCGAGTCAGCCAGCATGGGTAGTCTTAACCAGTTATCCGCACCGATATCTTCACGTATATCATCTGCCAGACCTGCCGTCTCAGAACCAAAGACTAGCGCAATATTGGGCATAGCAGCCTTATCAGATGCTTCAGAGTCCGAGTGCTTACCAAAGTCATAATCGTAGAATGGTTTGCTTAGCTTGGTTGTCAATGCGGTAACGACATGGCAATCAGCGGCTTTTAGTGCTTGCCTTGCAGCCGTCCAATCATCATGCACTTGCAAATGCGCATATTCATGATAATCGAGACCTGCGCGGCGTAGCTTTTTATCATCAAGCTCAAACCCTAACGGTCTTACTAAATGCAGCTGTGCCCCGCTATTGGCACACAGTCGAATAATATTGCCAGTATTGCTCGGCATTTTTGGTGCTACTAACACGATATGGATAGTCATTCTTACTCCACAAATATTCAACGCTCTAATATTTAAATTTATGAGCGGTAGGTAATCGAAAGTTACAGTTTACTGCCAATAATTACATTTTGATACTGTGCAGCGTTTTTAACTTTCACTATGATGTCTGTAATGGATAACGCGATAGCATTTATGTATGACTGTCTCATCCAATACCCCTTCAGTGAAGCTTGAGCACGATGCTTAGCGTCACTGTTGTTATTTATAACCATTCATTTATCTTTGAGGATACTATTATGAAAAAAGTAATCATCGCATCTTTAACTGCTATGTTCGTTCTAACTGGTTGCAACACGTTCAAAGGCTTTGGCCAAGACGTATCAAGCGCTGGTGATGCTGTAACTGGCGGCGCACAAGAAGTACAAAACAAAATCTAAGGTCTGCTTTTTTTAGATTTTTAAAAGGGCTTATCATTCATTTGATAAGCCTTTTTTGTGTTCTTACTTCGCTGTTATTAAACAATCGCCCAAGCACGATTTTATAAAAACGCGCGTAATATCTGATTGAGATAACGCTGGCCTAATACCGTCGGTTGCAACTGCGTATCACTATCTACCAACAATCCTTGTTTGACCAAACTGTTTACTTGTTCAGCAATACTATCAAGGGTTAATCCAGTTCTCTCTTCAAACAGTGACCAAGCGACGCCGCCATGTAAGCGCAGTGCGTTTAGCATAAACTCGCTCACCAACTCTTCTTGATCAATCGCTTGCCAGCCAACCATCTTTGGTGTGATTTGGCGTATATCAGACATCTCCGTGGCATCTGGATTCATTACTACATAATCTTTTGGCAAACGTGATTTGCTAAAACGATAGATACCTGACGCTACTAACAAGTCCTCTTTCATTTTATCTTTTACGTCTGATGAATTGCTATCGTTACGACAAATCGTCACCTTACCATGTGCTCCAGCGCCAATAGCTAGATAGTCGCCAAACTGCCAATAATTGATATTATGACGGCATGGTTTGTCTGACGCACCTGCCCATGCTGACACCTCATAATTGCTATAACCTAATTGCTGCAATAGCGACTGACCTGCTTGTTCAATATCTGCCAAATTGTCTTCATCAGGTAAAATAGGTTGGCTACGGTAAAACACGGTATTTGGCTCAATGGTTAGTTGATACCAAGAGATATGCGTTGCACCAGCATTATGCGCCATTTGGATATCTTCTAGCGCTTCATTCATGGTTTGCTGCGGTAGACCGTGCATCAAGTCGACGTTGACCCGTGCAAATCCAGCCGCTTTGGCAGCGCGAATTGCTGATAACGCTTGTACAGGATCGTGGATACGCCCAAGTACCTTTAGCTTATCAGCAGCGAAACTCTGTACGCCGATAGACAGACGATTGATACCAACCTCTAAATACTGCGCAAATGGTGCATGCTCAAGCGTGCCAGGATTGGCCTCCATCGTGACTTCGATGTCTTCTGCAAATTCAAAACATGTACGTAACCCAGAGAACAATCGCTGATACTGAGAAATGGGTAGCAAAGACGGCGTACCACCACCGATAAATATCGAACCAATTTTTCGGTCCTGAGCTAAAGGTTGCTGCATTGCGGCATCTAACAGTAACGCATCGACGTATTCCTCATACATGGATAGCTCACTGTCTATCGGTAGCTCATGCGAATTAAAATCGCAATAAGGACATTTCTTCACACACCACGGAATGTGAATGTAAAGAGACAATGGAATGTCGGTCACGTCTACCGCGATAGTATCCGTCGTTGGTTCAGTAAGACTTAACGTATTCAGGTCATTTAGCATACTGTCTGTATTCACTTTGGGCATAAATAAACTTATTTTGTAGTGAGCAATAATGATCGATATCAAAAGTAACGCTAGGATAGCGATTAGATGAGATAAAGAAAAGCCTATCTATCATAAAACTATTAACAAAAACACGTAGAAACGTCCTATTCACCATGGCAACTTATGGGCAGTATATAGAGGGTCTGTTAAAAACAGCCTCTACTAAAAACAGAAACTATTAAAAACGGGTTTGAGAGTGAGTCAATAGAAACTAACTCTGATAATTTTAAGAACCAATTAAAGAATAAAATAAAAAATCGAAGGACAAATATATGGCGTATTGGTTAATGAAATCCAACCCTAAATTTTTTGGTATTGAAGATTTGCATCGCTTGGGCACCGACGGTTGGGACGGCGTTCGCAACTATCGCGCGCGTAATTTTATGCGTGATGATATGAAAGTTGGTGACAAGGTATTCTTTTATCACTCTAGCGCCAAACCGTCTGGAGTCGCTGGTATCATGACAGTCACTACAGCAGGGTATCCCGATCCTACTCAGTTTCACCCTGAGCATCGTCATTATGATCCTATTGCGACTGAAGAGGAACCTCGTTGGTATATGGTCGATCTCACTTTTGAGCAAGCTTTTACAGAGGTGTTACCACTATCAGAGCTAAAGTTTTTGCCAGCTTTGGAAGACTCGTTATTACTAAGGAAAGGCTGTCAGCAATTAACAGTGATTCCATTAGAGCCCAAACATTGGCGAGCGATTATGGATATGGCGGAGACACTTGAGTTGTTACCGGAGCAAACTTATTGAATTGGCTATTGGCTATTGGCTATTGGCTATTGGCTATTGGCTATGAAGCAGAGTACAAAAAACCTAAGATTAATACCTGCATAGCGGCGCTAAAGCGTTGACATCATAGTGCGGCTTCTTTACCATCTTACTATGTATATGACCTGTCAATCCACTACTTGGATCGACGGGTTATTTTTATTTTAGTGTCTTTACTTTTATTTTCATACTCTGTCTATCTACTTATGCAACATTATAAGCTTGCTCATATTATTTATCGGAGTATTATCGTCGGCACTACGCTCTCCTTGCTGCGTCAATCTTAGTCGATTGATAGCAGTGTTTGTTTATTAATAATAACTACCTTAATAACAATTACCGCAAAGAATAAAAAGTTGCTTACTATGGTTTTTCCATTGTCTTTCAAAGATTTTAAAAGCTACAGCTTACGTCTAGGCGTACTCGCCCTCCCTATCTTAATCACTCAGTTTTGCCAAGCAGCACTTGGCGTGGTCGATGCCATCATGGCAGGTCAAGTATCGGCGCTTGATTTGGCTGCGGTAGCAGTTGGGTCTGGTATTTGGCTACCATTGTTTTTATTGGCCACAGGTGTACTAATTGCAACCACACCTCTGATTGGTGAAGCGATTGGTCAAGACCAGCACGGCCAAGTGCCGCATATCACGCAGCAGTCTCTATGGACCGCAGGTGTCATTGGCATTATCGGTTTTATCATTGTTAATTTAGCTCCCAATGTCCTTGGCATTATGGGTGTCCCAGAAAACATTCAGCCGATAGCGACACAGTATTTACATGGTGTCTCATTTGGTTTCCCAGCGCTCGCTGTATATGCCGTTCTACGCAGTTATTGTGAAGCATTGGGTCGTCCTGAGCCTGTCACTGTCATTAGTATTATTGGCCTACTTGCAGATATTCCTTTGAACTATATTTTTATTCATGGGTTATTTGGCATGCCAGAAATGGGCGGTGCAGGCTGCGGGGTGGCTACAGCGCTAGTATTATGGATAAATGTCCTATTATTGGCTGCCTATACTAGCTTCACAAAACGCCGTGAATTTGTGAGCACGCGTTTCTTCTACGGCTTCTCTAGTCCCAATCGTACACAGATTAAAAAGCTGTTAAAACTTGGTATTCCTATTGGCATCTCTATCTTCTTTGAAGCCAGTTTATTTAGCTTAGGCGCACTCGTTATCAGTCCATTGGGTGAGCTAGCAACAGCATCGCATCAAGTGGCGCTGTCAGTGACCTCACAGCTATTTATGATACCGATATCTGTCGCCATGGCGCTCACTATCATGGTCTCCAATCGGTTTGGTCAAAAAAACCTATTAGCACTGCGCCAAGTGCAAGCTACCGGACTGGTATGGACCGTATTGATCGCTTTGACCTGTATGCTTGGAATATGGCTATTCAGACCAGAACTGGCAGCAGCATTCACAGATAACCCAGAGGTTAGAGCCCAGTCTATGCATTTGCTTATCTTTGCGCTTGCCTATCAGTTATTTGATGGCTGGCAGGTTAACGTCGCTGGTATATTACGCGGCATGCAAGACACCACCATACCTATGTGGGTAACGCTCTTCTGCTATTGGTTAGTTGCCTTACCACTTGGCGTCTATCTAGTGCGTTTCACTGACGTTGGTGCACAAGGGTTTTGGATGGCGTTGATTACAGGTTTGTTCTTATCATCTATTTTACTTACTTTGCGTCTACGCTATCAGCAAAAACGCTTAACTATGCTATGGGGTTAAGCCAATTGCTTATTGATTGAATTTTATAGTCATTGTTAGCGTCATTTGATCATACAGACTATGAAAAATCGTAGATATTTTCTTGCTAAAAAGATGGCTTACGTCAAAATATGTAAAAATTCTCAGTTAACAACTGTACATTGATTGCTCATTGCCCTGAATCTAGGTATCATTAGCAATTAATTAGACAATATTTAGTTACACTATTTCTCGAATTTAGTACAAGGCCAGATAAAAACTATGGATATTGAAAAAATACGCACCCTCATCGCCCTTATGGAAGAAAGTGAACTGGTTAATTTAGAAATCAGTTCTGACGACGAGCATATTAGCTTAACTCGTCACTATGACGCCCCTGCGCCAACTATGATGGCTGCCCCTGCTGCGAGCGCTGCTCCTGCTGCCGCTGTCGAAGGCAAACCTGCAGAAAAAGCGGGTAGCGTTGAGTCTTCACCAATGGTTGGTGTTTTCTATTCAGCACCAAGTCCTAATGACCCACCATTTGTGAAAGTCGGTCAAAAAGTTCAGGCAGGTGATACCTTAGGTATCATCGAAGCTATGAAAATCATGAACCCGCTTGAAGCGACTCAAAGTGGTATTGTTGACGAAATCTTGGTAGATAACTCTGAAGTCGTACAGTTCGGTCAACCTGTCATACGCTATAAAGCGTAACGATATTTGCCATACTTTATTTCATTATGGCTGACTTTTGGTATATATACCGCGTCACTGCTAAATAACATGATGCTATGTATCGAAACTCAGTCAATGACTGACGCTTCGACAAGGATGAACCCATGATAAAAAAATTGCTCATTGCCAACAGAGGTGAAATTGCCCTGCGCATCGTCCGCGCCTGTAAAGCGCTAGGTATCGAAACGGTAGGTGTCTACTCTACTGCGGATGCCAACTTGATGCACTTGCGCTTTGTTGATGAGGCAATTTGTATTGGCAAGCCTAATGCTAACCAAAGCTACCTTGATATCAATACCATCTTAACTGCTGCTGAAATCACTGGTGCAGATGCTATCCATCCTGGTTATGGCTTTTTGTCTGAGAATGCTGAATTTGCTGAACAAGTAGAAGAAGCAGGATTGACCTTCGTTGGTCCTAATGCTGATCATATTCGCCTTATGGGCAACAAAGTTTCTGCCATCAACGCTATGAAAAAAGCTGGCGTACCAACTGTACCTGGTTCAGTTGGCGCTGTGACTCTGCATAATGCTGAAGAGCAAGCACGCAATATCGGCTTCCCACTATTGATTAAAGCGGCTTCTGGCGGCGGTGGACGCGGTATGCGTGTGGTTGAGCGCTTTGACGAACTAATTGGTCAAGTACAAGCGGCCAAACAAGAAGCTGAGCTTTGGTTCGGTGATGACACTGTCTATATGGAGCGCTATCTACAAAACCCGCGCCACGTAGAAGTACAGGTACTAGGCGATGGTAATGGTAATGCTATCCATCTATATGACCGTGATTGCTCATTGCAGCGTCGCCATCAAAAAGTACTAGAAGAAGCACCTGCCCCAGACATCCCAGATGATGTACGTGAGCCAATCTTAAAGGCGTGTGTAAAAGCGTGTGAGCTTGTTAAGTATCGCGGTGCTGGTACGTTTGAATTCTTGTTTGAAAATAACGAGTTTTTCTTCATTGAAATGAACACTCGTGTACAGGTTGAACATCCAGTGACTGAGATGATTACTGGTATCGATGTTGTCGTCGAGCAGCTCAAAATCGCAGCTGGTTACGGTCTGTCTTATCGCCAAAGCGAGATTGAGATCCAAGGTCATGCGATCGAATGTCGTATTAACGCCGAAGATGCAGCGACTTTCGTACCTTGCCCAGGCACTATCAGTCAATTGTTCACGCCAAGTGGTTCTGGCATTCGCTTTGACTCTCATCTATACCCTGGCTATGAGATACCGACCTATTATGATTCATTGATTGGTAAATTGATCTGTCATGGTCAAACTCGTCAGCAAGCCATTGCTAAGACAGTACATGCCCTTGATGAGCTGATTATTGAAGGTATCAAAACCAATATACCTTTGCATCGTGATGTGATTTTGGCGGATGATAACTTTACTCGTGAAGCGCAAAATATTCATTATCTCGAAAGAGAGCTGCTGACTGCGAATAAAGCCAAAAAAGACTCGTAGGCTAAAATACTTGTAGAGTTTGCTAAGTTTAATTAAAACAGTACATAAAAAAACCGCTATTAATATAGCGGTTTTTTTATGTCATCAATAAGCTGTCAATCATACGTAAAGTACAACGAGCATATCTGATTACGGCAACACTCTATTGAAGTTCATAAAGCACTCGTTACCATCAGGGTCAGCGCACCATTGCATCTGGTTGCCATCATGATTGATAAATGCAATCAACGCTTCATCAGTTTGATCGATCTGATTGCCTGAGCAGTCTACTTCATTATTATCATAAACGGTCTTGATCGCAATAACTGGCAGTCCTTCTTCACGGTGGGTGACTAGATAGCGGCCGTATGTCCACTCTTTGCCACTGACAGACCACATTTCATTATCCGCACTAAAGTTATATAGCTCGCGGCACTGATTAGACTTACCAACTGACGCAAGTAAGTTCTTACTAGTAGTTGGTTTGATGTTTAGAACCCGCTCTTCACTTTGAGTTAGTACGCCGCCGTCCATGCCCGTCATCACTTTAGGCTCTACACTGCTAGGCTGTTGCACACTATTTGATGCAGACTGATTAGCTTCCGCTTCCCTAGTCATCGTGGCGTGAGTAGAATGAGCGCTGCTGTCCAAGTCTATTTCCCACTGTCCGGCAATGGCTGGACTAATGTGAGTGGTGATGGTCGGCTTGGTAATAGCCTCACCGTTCGCAGGCAATGAAGCCAAAATAGATGCTAGCGTGAATGAAGCAAATGAGATAGGTTCCATAATTAACCTTTTATTTATAATATTTTAATATATACATTAGCGTAAGTCTTAGACACCAAAAACACAAGTAACATTATGCTATTGCTCATAAACCTATAGTCGGAACTTCATAGGTATTTATAGAAAAAAATAACGCCATCGCTTTACTTGCTAGAGACAAGAAGCGATGGCGTTATTAGCATACAGAATTCTGCGTGATATTAATGACTACTTAATATTAAGCAGCTTCTGTATTTAGCGCTTGGGCAAAAGCTGATAACGCCCCTTTTAGCATGGCTGATACTGTACTGCTACAAGTACCGATGCCTGAGTATACCTCGCCATCTACATTAAGCTGTATATAAGCGGCAGCATTGGCATTGGTTTTGTTATCACTATTGGTATCATCATCGATACCATTACCGCTGTTATGATGCGGGTTAATCGCATGCTCTGCATAGTTAATAATATGTAGTGATTTGCCCGTATGCTGTGCAAGTCCGTCAATAAACGATGATAATGGGCCGTTACCCGTGCCATCAATATCAATGGTATCGCTATTCATCTGCACCTGACCACTAAAGTAAACCGCGCCGCCTTTATTGTTGACGCTATAGTCTAGCAGCTCAAACTTGCCTTGCTGCAAGTAAGTATCTTCAAAGGTCTGCAAGATTTCATCATTCTGCAATTCTCGTGCTGCTGCTTCAGCTTGCTTTTGTACCACACGGCTAAAGTCAATCTGCATCCAACGTGGTAGGTTAAAACCGTAGTTACGCTGCAAAATATATGCGACGCCGCCTTTGCCTGACTGGCTATTGATACGTACTACATCTTGGTAGCTACGGCCAATATGCGCAGGATCGATAGGTAGATAAGCCACGTCCCAGACATTGTCTGTTTCGCTCTGATTGCTTTCATTGTAATCGAGAGATTTTTTGATAGCATCTTGATGTGAGCCACTAAATGCCGTGAAGACCAACTCGCCTACATAAGGATGACGAGGGTGCAATGGTAAGTTATTGCATTCGCTCACAACCTGTACGATTTCGCTCATGTTGCTAAAATCAAGCTCAGGATCGATACCTTGGCTAAATAAGTTCATGGCCATGACCATGATATCCATGTTACCTGTACGCTCACCGTTACCAAGCAATGTGCCTTCGATACGATCTGCACCCGCCAGCACACCTAACTCAGCCGCTGCTACCGCACAGCCACGGTCATTATGGGTATGCAAGCTCACAATCACGTGCTCACGCTGCGCTAAATTGCGGCAGAAGTACTCTACTTGATCAGCAAAGACATTGGGCATAGAAGCCTCAACCGTCGCTGGCAAGTTAAAAATAACTTCCTGACCCTGCTGTGGTTGCCACACGTCACACACTGCATCGCAAACCTCTACGGCATATTCAGTTTCTGTCTGGCTAAAGCTCTCTGGCGAGTACTGAAATACCCAATCTGTCTCAGGGCATTTTGCTGCATACTCTTGCAATAGCTTGGCACCTGCAATCGCAATCTCTTTGATTTCAGCTTTATCTTTGCCATAGACTTTTTCGCGTTGTACACGGCTGGTTGAGTTATAGACATGGACAACCGCACGTTTAGCACCTTTTAATGATTCAAAAGTACGGGCAATCAAATGCTCGCGCGCTTGTACCAATACTTGTAGCGTTACATCTTCAGGTACGTGGTTTTCTTCAATAAGCTTACGCGCAAAGTCAAACTCTACCTGCGCCGCTGACGGAAAACCAATCTCAATCTCTTTAAAACCAACATCTACTAAGGTCTTAAAGAAGCGCATTTTTTGTTCAATGGTCATCGGATCAATCAGTGCTTGGTTACCATCACGCAGATCCACACTTGCCCATATCGGTGACTTCTCAATCGTTTTGCTTGGCCAAGTACGATCTGGCAGCGATGGCGCAAATGCAAATGGACGGTATTTACGGAAGTCAAAAGCGGCACTTTTTGGTATGATCTTTGCAGTCCCTGTGACTGCAGTGTGCGTGGCTTGGTCAGACATAATCAATCCTTAGATGATATGGTTATTTATATATTTAGCTAGGCGATTAGCTGTTGATTAGATCAGTATTTATCATATGAGATAACTAGTGTTTATACCATAATAATATCAAAGTTTAACAGAGAGAAACCTGCTTTCTTTTACTTTATTTTCTGTTATTTTAGTGGAAAAACATAATTTAGACATTATAATCGAATAAATTCACTATTAAGGCTTAAGAAATGCCAGATAATCATATTGATAGTACAGGGACTGCAGATATAGACGAGATAGATAGAAAGTTGCTACGCTTATTGCAAACGCAGGCGCGCATGAGCATTACTGAACTCGCTGAGCGCGTCAACCTGTCTGCTACCCCTTGCGCACGTCGTATCAAACGCTTAGAGGATGCGAACATTATCAGTGGCTACCACACCAAAACCGATGCACAAAAACTTGGCTATCCGCTAGCCGTGTTTATCGCTATTAGTATGGATCGTCATACAGCAGAACGTTTTGAGCAATTTGAACGCAAAGTTCAAAGCTTTGAGGAAGTCATCAGCTGTAGTATTGTCACAGGTCGCACCGAAGACTATCTGATTAAGGTCAGAGTACGTGATATGACACATTACGAAGAGTTTTTATTGCATCGCCTTAATCGTATCGAAGGCGTGGCTCAAGTTCATACCAGTTTTGAATTACGAGAAGTATTTAGCCGTAGCGTGGTTTAGACAATCTAAGCGGTCTTTGGTGACTGTCGACGGAACCATACTAATAGTACAAATCCGATCATCAACCCGACAGCAGCGACAAGTAATCCTGCGTTGAAATTGCCATCTTTCCCTGCCAGTGCCACTGTCACCAAGGGTCCTAAAAACTGCCCCAATGCATAAGCTAACGTCGCTAGTGCAATCAGTAAATTAGAATAGGCAGGATTGATGTTTTTAAATAAACTCAGTGTCATCGATACCATACCGACAAAGGTCAATCCTAAAATTGCAGCATTGCCATACAATCCAAGCGCCCCATCAAACCATATCGGCAAGCACATGCCAAATGCTTGCAATACCGTCAGCCCCATTAAGGTTTTTATCTCACCGATACGTTTGGCAAGCGCGCCCCATAGGGGGTTTGACAACATTGCAAAAATACCAACGACCAACCAAATCATTAATCCAGCATACGTCTGTGTCGTTAGCCGCTGTGCTGCCATAACGGGCAAAAAAGTCGCTGAGCTAATATAACCAAACCCTGCCAGTACGTAGCTGACGAAAAGTAAAGCAAGCGCTTTATGATGTCCAGAAATTGCCTCATATAAGGAGCGTTTAAAGTTCAAATAAGCCTTATGCACTGATACGTGTTGTTTGGCATCAATCTGCTGTGAATCAACAGCCTGTACTTGTTTTGGCTTTATCGCATAAAGTAGCCATACAAGTGGCAAACTGGTGACACCTGCGACTAGCCAAATTACATCGAAGTGATAGCCTAATTTTAATAGACACCATGTCACTATGGCAGAAGCGCTAATGCCGACACCAATACCTGCATAATGGACTGCTGATAATACAGAACGGCGCTCAGGGCTGAGGGTTTGAATCACAAAAGATGAGCTTAGAATCATCGCCACACCACTTGCAATACCTGCAATTAAACGAATGATATACCATAGCGTGAGCGACATATTTGGTATGACGAGTAGCATCGTTGTGGCAACACTGATAACCGCCCAAAGTGTCATCGCCTGCCACGTTGAGCGCTGAGGCACAAACATAGCAATAAGCGCACCGATAAAGTAGCCGATATAATTGATTGATGCCAGCCAGCCTGCAATCGTCGTTGATAGCGACAATTGCACCATAATATCAGGTAAGGTGGCGGTAAACAGAAAGCGGCCATAACCCATAACGACTGCCATGCAGTACATACCGATACAGGCAATGGCAGCTTCGTTGGTAATCGTCGGAACCATACGGCTTTTAAAAGCAGTCATCATGACAGCGCCATTTTTGTGGCAATTAGCACACAATCCTTTGTGTTAGACAGTCAAAAGCAGTAGTAAAAAAGCAAGAATGAACAGTTATTAGATATGTTAGGTCGAGATGAAATATCAGCAAAAACTATGATACGTCTAACGTTGGTGTCTCTACCGTATCTTGTCCTAGCATCTGTACACGCTGATCGCTAAACATATCCATATCTGGAGCTAGCGTACGCATAAATCGATCAAAATACAACATCTGTTTGGTTAGTAAAGCAAAGTCGCGTGGGAAATGGATACCATGACGTTTACCAACTTCGACAATCTCAAGCATCATTTTATTAAGCTCATCGGCTTGCTCTTTACTATTGAAAGGTACACCGCTCGTAAAGGTCTTATCTTCTGCCATGATGGTTGTCATCATACGCTGCAAATCATTCCCCAGTGCAGCCACATCGACTTTATTACCACCATGCGTCATTTCCATATCAATCATATGGCGTGCCATGGCTTGATAGTCGCTGTCTTGCATGGCTTGCATCATGCCCATGCACGCACGCCAGCTCTCAGCTTTGAGTTTACCCACAATACCAAAATCCAAAAATCCAATACGACCATCAGTCAATAGCATTAAATTGCCCGCATGCAGATCAGCATGGAAGCTGTTACACAGCATGAGGCTGGCAAACCATGTGTTCAAAGTGTCTGCCATGACTTGTGCAGGATCGGCACAGTATTGGCGCATGAGCGACTCATCGACCATAGAGACGCCATATAGACGGCTCATCGTTAGCACACGCTTGGTGGTCAGCTCTTCATAGACAGTTGGTGCCACCACGCGAGTATTGCCTGATACGGCTAAGAACTGCTGAAAATCGCGAATATTCTGTGCTTCAGCGATAAAATCAGTCTCGGCAAGCATACGCAGACGAATCTCATCGATAATCGGCGCAATACTCGCAAACTTCATCGATGGCATTAGTATTTCAAGTAGCTTAGTTACGCCATGTAATACACCCAAGTCAGTCTGCATGATGGTTTCGACACCAGGCTTTTGCACCTTTAGCACCACTTCGTCACCATTGTGCAACCGTGCTGCATGCACTTGAGCGATAGAAGCTGAGGCTAATGGCTCTGAGTCAATATGCGCAAACGTATCATCAAGCGTCCTGCCATCAGTCGCTAGCTCCTCTCTTAGCACTTGCTCGATATAAGCGTAAGACAATGGCGTGGTTTGATCCAAGCAGCTCTGGAAAGCCTTGACATAGTCACGTGGAAACAGCGACGGTGTACTGGCGATAAATTGACCGATTTTGATATAAGTCGTACCTAACTGCTCAAAGGTTTCTTTGAGTAGCATCGCGTCAGGCTTCTCACCTTTTGCCACTCTCAGCGCAGACAGACCTGCCACACTCGCTGTTTGGCGAACACGGTTCATGACATTAAAAGTATGCTTTAATAAATGCGGACGATGAATTTTCATAAAAAACAACTATGGTAATAAGAAGGAGGTTTGAAGATAGGCAATACAATATAAAAATGCGTTAAAATCAGATTACTCAGTTATAGTCGGTTCAATATAATTTGGATATAAGGAAGGCGAGTGAAAGTACTACAACTCGTAGACTAAGCAAGCCTGACACCGTATCCAATTTATAGAGAGTTGATTATAGGACTACTACAGACAGGACACTGTGGGTCTTTCCGATAACCCATTAGCCGCTGCTGCATCTGACTACCATCCCATATGAGCAGCTTGTTTGTCAGTGGATTTTTGGTTAATCCTAAATATTGCAGTGCAGCATTGGCTTGCAGATTCCCCATGACGGCAGTGGTACTGGCCAGCACTCCTGAATTGGCACACGTACGTTCGTCAGCGGCTTCGTCAAGCACTACGGAGCCAAATACGCAATGGTAACAACCAGTATCGAGTTGAGGTTCGAACAGTGCTAGCTGTCCTTGCATAGCAATCGCTGAGGCAGATAACAGGGGAATCTGGTATCGCACGCTGATACGATTGATGATGTCGCGCGTGGCAAAATTATCCGTACAGTCTAAGAGTAAGTCAGGCTTGCCTGCTGCCATATCGAGCAATTCATAAGCGTTGTCTTCATCTAACCGTGCGACTGTGCCGTAAGTCTTTATCAAGGGATTGATGCGCGCTAATATGGCTACTGCGGTCAGTGCTTTGGGCTTACTGATATCGTCAGGTAAAAACAGCGTCTGCCGTTGTAAGTTGCTCGCCTCAATCTCGTCATCATCAATCAGATGGACATAACCCACCCCAGCACGCACCAATGTCTCAGACGCAGGACAACCAAGGCCGCCTGCCCCTATTATGACCACACGAGCTGTCTTTAGTCGCAGCTGAGCATCCATATCCCAACCGTCTAATAAAACTTGCCGAGCATAACGGAGCAGCTCGTCATCTGATAGCTGTACCATCTCTTTTACCATATTCATCTACAACCTATAACCAAAGAAATCTACTATCAAGAAACTATCTATTGAACTTGCCCTAGCGTAACGCGATCATTACCACCATAATCTTTTACGGTATGTACTGACTCAAACCCATTGTCTAGAAACAGCTGCCGAACCGCATCACCTTGATCATGGCCATGCTCGATAGCCAATAACCCACCTGTACAGAGATATGTCGTTGCTTGCTGGACGATATGCTCAATATCAGCCAGACCATGATTGGGTGCACTGAGCGCACTAATAGGTTCAGCTGTTAGACCCGCCAAATGCTCGTCTGTCTCGTCAATATAAGGAGGGTTTGACACAATAATATCAAACTGATGCTCATCATTAGTAGGTAGCGCTTGATACCAACTGCTTTGGACAAACTCAACATTGGCAACATTATTGCTCATGGCATTGTACTGAGCAACTTCAAGCACCTCTGACGATAAATCAACCGCCACGACTTGCCAGTTAGCGTGTTTTAATTCATGGGCAAGACTGATAGCGATACAACCTGACCCTGTGCCCAAGTCTAACAATCGCTTATTATTGAGTTGCGCTGGCTGAGTGTTTATCCAATTCAATACTTGCTCAACCAATACTTCGGTATCGGGTCTAGGAATCAAGGTATGCTCGTTTACCCTAAAGCTAAGCGACCAAAACTCCTGCTGTCCAGTCAGGTACGCAAGCGGTATGCCTTGCTGCATTTTTACCACACCGTCATTGAAACGTGCGACCTCACTATCAGCTAACTGATAATCTTCATCCGTCATTAACGCTATCGCAGGCTTATCAATGACATGCAATAACCAGTCCGTGAACCAAAACGACGGCAGCTGATTATCTGACTCACCATTCGTCAGTTGTTGAATCTGCTGCTTAATTTGACGAATGGTTGATACGGTCATAGATAGCTCTTAAAAAACAATGAATGGATAAAGGTAAAATACTGCTTAGCCTATTCTGATGCGCGTGGTGGCTCTTTGGTATCGGTCAGGTTAGGATTGGTTTTACTCAGTTTGTCACCTACCCTATTGCCACCGCTGCCATCATTATTGTCATCGCCATAAATATCATCGTTATCACCAATGACAATATGTCTATCGACAAAGTAGATCAGTGCCAGAATTGGAATACCAATAGCGAAGGTAAAGATAAAGAAAAATGGATAACCCATATTATCGACGATAGCACCTGAGTACCCACCCATCACTTTTGGTATCAGGGTCATCAATGAGGAAAAAATCGCATACTGTACTGCGGTAAAGCGAATCGATGTCAGTGCTGATAAGAAAGCGATAAATACAGCACTCGCAAGGCCCGCAGCCAAGTTATCAAATATCACTGCCATATACATGATCGGCAGGCTACCTGGGTTGTATGTCAATACCACAAACAACAGGTTGGTCGCACACGCTAAAATCGCACCAATCATCATGGCATGCATGATACGGAAACGCTGAGCCAAAATCCCGCCCAAGAAGCCACCTGCAATTGCCATAATCACACCGACCAGCTTTACGGCATTGGCGATATCAGTTTTGCTAAAGCCCATGTCTTGATAAAAGACGTTGGAGATCACGCCTGCGACGATATCTGAGATACGGTATAGACCAATCAATGCTAATAGTAGCAGGGCTTTTTTGCCATAACGTCGGAAAAAATCTAAAACAGGCTCGATCCATGTTGCCATGGCCACTTCTTTTTTCACCAGTCCTACTTGTACCAGGGCATAACCTGCTGCCATCGCCGCGCCTAGGCTTACTAATAAGTGCAAAGTTTCTACAAAGAAGCTAGAAAAAGCGCCTTCGAACTCCGGTAAGACTTGTCCCATCAATATGTAAGCAGCGATAAAAGCAATCACTGAAAATACAAACAACGCTACCAGTCTGACGTAATCTTCACGAGTTTCAGCAACCAACGGAGCTTTGTTAATGATTTTTGGTTGATTGATAATAAAGTACAGCAATAATAATGGCGCGCACGCGACCAATGCTAAAAAGTAAAACTTAATCGCTGGCATTACCATTAGTGGTATCAAGACCATTGTGCTATCAAATACTGTATTGATCAAAATATTAACTAGGTAAATAACACCAAACAGCAGGCCTGGGATAAGCAGTAACGCTGAATAAATCAGGAATACTTTTAAGTTACCCTTTTGCTTTTTACTTTGCAGGGTCTCAGCGGTTGGCTCATAACTGGCAAACGTCGTTAATACCCCTAATGTCATAACCCCTGCCATGATGTAATAGGTATTGCGCCACGCTTCATAACTATAAAATGTCTCATTTGAGCCGAAATAATCAGCCAAATATAACGCGCCTGCCCCTGCGACAATCATGCCGATACGGTAGCCTGACACATAGATAGAGGACAAGATAGACTGCATAGACGGCGGTGCAAGCTCAATACGGTACGCATCAATTACGATATCTTGCGTCGCAGAAGAGAACCCAAGCAACACGGCCGCGCCTGCCATATAAACCAAGACATCTTCGCTAACAGGATTTACCCTTGCCATCAAAAAGATCGCCAGCACGATAAGCAGCTGTGATACCACCATCCAACTACGACGACGCCCCAGCCACTTGGTCAAAAACGGCACAGGGAGCGCATCAATCAATGGCGCCCAAATAAATTTGAACGAATACCCCAGTGCCGCCCAGCTGAACATAGTGACGACACTACGATCAATACCTGCTTCTCTCAGCCATAGCGACAGACTTGAGAAAATCAGCAGAATAGGTATACCCGCTGAAAACCCCAAAAACAGCATAATAATGACACGAGGGTCGAGATAAGCTTTTGTAGCCTCGCCCCATGACTTTTTGGCAATTGGTTGATTGGGCGGTACAGATTTGACAGCAGACATAATAACTCACCAACAATTCAGACAAAGAACACAACCGCGCACAATTTTTATCAATCTTTAGAATCAGTTATCGACAAAAGGATCGATAAAAATTGCTCTACGTTGCACCAATATTATCATTACAACAAAATCCAGTTATGGTACTTGAGAACCTTTATCTTGACTAGATGTTTTTGCATTAACTTAGCGATTGTAGGCCATGAGCAATCGCTTATATTTCTTAATAGTAACGCAAAAAACTGCAATGTTTTACCAAGGTTATCTTAGCTCTCTTTTTTATTGCTAATTTCTATTTTGAAAGATGTCTGACAATGACATTATTTATAGGTAATATAAAGGTAGTAGTAAAACTGACGCAGGCTTGATTGGTTAGGTGCACTCTATTGGTTTACTCTTAACTGGCGATGATAAGCACGGGCGTTAATGAAGATTGAGATAAACAAAACATCAAGCTTTTTATGATTAGTAATTTAAAACTTATAATTCTTATATATTAGTTTTATAAATCTACTCAGCTTAGTTATGCTTTGTACATAAACAACGACTACCGAGATTCACGGTTTGTTCTTTCTATTATCATAGCCTAGGAGTTATACCATGTCCGACTCAACCAATAACACCACCGACAAAAACACTGCCCCAGATGCTGCTCGTTGTCCTGTAGATCACGAAAGCAACAATAATACTGAATCAACCAATACCACTTATGACAAAGGCGATGGTCAAGGTCCAACGATCCATAGCGAAAACGTTGATAACTCGCATGAGCCTGAGCGTCCGAGCATGGGTGGCTGCCCTGTTATGCATCAAGCGCACACTACTACTGCTTCTGCTGCGACAGATTGGTGGCCAAATGCACTGAACTTAGACATATTGCATCAGCAAGACAAAAAGACTGACCCAATGGGTGAAGACTTTGACTATGCTGAAGCTTTTAAACAGCTAGATCTAGAAGCGGTCAAAACTGACTTAAAAAACCTAATGACTGAGTCGCAAGAATGGTGGCCAGCGGATTGGGGGCACTATGGCGGCTTGATGATTCGTATGGCTTGGCATTCAGCTGGTACGTATCGCGGTGCTGATGGTCGCGGCGGCTCTAATACTGGTAACCAACGCTTTGCACCATTGAATAGCTGGCCTGACAACGTCAACCTTGATAAAGCCCGCCGTCTATTGTGGCCAATCAAGAAAAAATACGGCAACAAATTGTCTTGGGCCGATTTGATGATTTTGGCAGGTAACATGGCTTATGAATCTATGGGCTTCAAAACCCTAGGATTTGCTGGTGGCCGAGCTGATATTTGGCATCCAGAAAAAGACATCTATTGGGGTTCTGAGCGCGAATGGTTAGCCGCTACCAAAAACCGTTATGATAGCGACGAAGACCGCGCGTCACTAGAAAACCCACTAGCAGCAGTACAAATGGGCTTGATTTATGTTAACCCTGAAGGTGTAGATGGTAACCCTGACCCACTAAAGACCGCTCAAGATATGCGTACTACTTTTGCTCGTATGTCAATGAATGATGAAGAGACTGTCGCTCTAACCGCTGGTGGGCACACCGTTGGTAAATGTCACGGTAATGGTGATGCAACGATACTAGAAGACGAGCCAGAAGCCGCTGATATTAAAGAGCAAGGTCTAGGCTGGCGCAATCCTAAGGGTCGTGGTAATGCAGGCGATACTGTTTCAAGTGGTATCGAAGGCGCATGGACCACCAACCCTACCCAGTGGGATCATGGTTACTTTGAGCTTCTATTGAACCATGAATGGGCATTGACCAAAAGTCCAGCGGGCGCATGGCAGTGGGAACCAACTGACATCAAAGAGGAAGATCGTCCGTTAGATGCTCATGATCCAAGTGTACGTCGTAACCCAATCATGACTGATGCAGATATGGCATTGAGCAAAGATCCTATCTATCGTGAGATTTCAGAGAAGTTCCATAACAACCCAGAGTACTTTGATAAAGTATTCGCTAGAGCGTGGTTCAAACTGACTCACCGCGATTTGGGACCGAAATCTCGTTACTTAGGTGCCGACGTACCGAGCGAAGACTTTGTATGGCAAGACCCTATTCCTACAGGTAATGCGGACTTGACTGCTGATGATATTGCAACGCTAAAATCGCAAATATTAGACAGTGACATTAGTCGTCGTGAGTTGATCATTACAGCATGGGACAGCGCTCGTACATTCCGCGCTTCGGACTATCGCGGCGGTGCCAACGGTGCACGCATCCGTTTAGCCCCACAAAAATACTGGGCAGGCAACGAGCCAGAACAATTACAGCGTGTGCTTGAGACATTGACAAGTATTCAGTCTGGCTTTGAGAAAGAGGTTAGCTTAGCAGACCTTATTGTGTTGGCTGGTAACACCGCTATTGAACAAGCAGCAAACGATGCAGGTATAGATATTACTGTACCGTTTAATCCAGGTCGCGGTGATGCTGACGCTGAAATGACTGACGCCGAATCTTTCGCTGATTTAGAACCACTACATGATGGCTATCGTAACTGGATTCAGGGCGACTATGCGGTATCACCGGAAGAGATGCTGCTTGATCGTACGCAGTTGATGGGATTGACAGCACCTGAGATGGTCGTATTGCTTGGTGGTATGCGAGTGCTTGATACCAACCACGGTCAGAGCCAACATGGCGTCTTTACTGAACGCGCTGGCGTACTTACCAACGACTTCTTTGTCAATTTAACAGACATGAACTACACATGGCACCCTGTAAAAGCAGCCGACAATACTGCTAATAGCTACGAAGTACGTGAACGTGGTACAGGAAACGTCAAATGGCAAGCAAGCCGTGTAGACTTGGTATTTGGCTCTAACTCTATATTACGTGCTTATGCTGAGCTATACGCGCAGGATGACAACTTAGAGAAATTCGTTCGTGACTTCGTCCGCGCTTGGAACAAGGTTATGAATGCAGATCGCTTTGATATTGCAAAATAAACCAAGTTTGAAGTTGGTCAGTATCAACTAATTACCAGTAGTAAATAACTTTATAACTAACGAACAGCTATCTTTTAGAAGGTAGCTGTTTTTTTATGCTTAGTTTTTTATGCTTAATAATGACCGCTCTTTATGAGTTGTTAGATCAAATGGCTTCACTGACTAGACAGCGTTTACGGAACGAATAATTTTTTAGCATTGCAAAATACAAGTTCTATATTCATAATTATCATAAATTGATAGCTATTTATTATATACAAGAATAATAACTTTGTTTTACACTACTTTATTACTGTATGTTCAGACATTTTTACTTTCATATACAGACGAGGTTTGTATATTTATACAATAGGATTAAGTTATGGCAATCGACGTAGTGGTCAACCAACGGCATTTGCAGATTCAGCTCAAACAGCTAGAAACAGTATGGCATACGGTGATTAACGGTTATAACTTAAGCCAAGCGGCGACCGTGCTACATACCAGTCAATCAAGCTTATCAAAGCATATTGCTGCGCTAGAAAACCAGTTAAAGACGGAAGTGTTTGTGCGTCAAGGCAAACGCCTGACGGGACTGACCACCATGGGCACAGCGCTTATGCCTCATATCGAGTCTATATTCGCTGAAATTCGTACTATTGAAAATCTCAGTCTAGATTTTAATAATCCAAACATCGGTACGCTGACGATTGCTACCACTCACACACAAGCGCGTTATGTACTGCCGCAAGTGGTTAAAGAATTCAAAGATCGTTTCCCTAAAGTAAATTTGATTTTGCAACAGGCAGATCCTGAGACCATCGCTCAGATGGTCATACGTGGTCAAGCCGATATCGGTATCGCCACTGAGTCCTTATTACATAATAATTATCTTAGATGCTATCGTTACTATGACTGGACGCATCGCGTTATCGTACCGAGTGATCACGAACTGGCTAGCCAAGAGTCTATCGACCTGCCCACGCTTGCCAGCTATCCGATTGTGACCTATCACGGTGGTTTTACAGGACGCGGCGCGATTGACAAGACGTTTGATGAAGCAGGACTGGAGCCAGATATCGTATTAGCGGCGCTCGATGCCGATGTGATCAGCACCTATGTCGGTCTGGGCCTAGGTATTGGTATCATCGCAGAAATGGCATTTGAGCCAAGCCATTATCAAAACCTGACGGCCATCCCCGTCGATCATTTTGGTCGCTTTACCAGTTGGATGGCGGTACGTGATGATGCAGAAATCCGTCAGTATGGTCGCGCTTTCATGGAGCTATGCCAAAAGCAATTTGCAAATTAATGAGCATTTGTTAAATAAAGTATCTCAGACTTGCTCACCCTTACTCGACTGAGCTGTGGATGATAAAATAGATTCTAGAACGTTATTCAATGTTTCTTTTATATATTATTCACACTTGTATTGATATTTGGTCGAATGAAATTGATTAGCGACTAAATATCAATACATATTAACTTGCTCTTTTGTAAACAGGTGATACCGCTCATGGAAAAATTCGTAGCGATCATTATGGCAATTTTTGCCGCCCCTCTACTCATTGGCGGCGCTTATTTATTGTCCTTAGGCGGTAGTCCTTACTACCTCATTGCTGGCGTTATTATACTAACGACAGCTTTTTTATTGTTCAAAAAACACTGGAGTGCTTACGGGTTATATGCGCTATTTATCGTAGCAACCATGGCTTGGGCACTTTGGGAATCTGGGTTCTATTGGTGGGCGCTAGCACCTCGAGTTGGCTTCCCGCTTATATTTGGTTTGCTCATGCTATTGCCATGGGTATCCAACAAAATGCGTGGGCCTAAAACTCAAGTAGCCGCAAATGCTGCAGCTAATACATCAACCACAAACAACGCTAAGAAAAGCCCTCTGTATTATTGGGGTCTACTCGTAAGCGTGGCCGTAGGTGCACTGCTCTCTTTTGGTAGTTTAGCTAACAATGCCACTGACAAACTCGGTGAACTAGACTTGACTGCTGCAAATGATGACGAGCAAAACGTCAGCTCAGATGAGACGTCAGCCAACCTTGGTGATCCGTTATCAAACGGTCAACAAACACCAGATGGTGAGTGGAGTGCGTATGGTCGTACTGATTATGGTCAGCGCTACTCGCCTCTCGATAAAATCAATACCGATAACGTCAAAGATTTAGAACTGGCATGGCAAATCCAAACAGGTGATGTCAAAGGTCCTAACGATGTCGGTGAGACCACTTATCAAGCAACACCATTAAAAATTGGCAACGGTTTGTACCTATGTACCCCTCATAACTGGGTACTAGCGCTAGATGCCGACTCTGGTGAGACGTTATGGAAGTTTGATCCTCAAGTAGAGGAAAACTTACAACGACAGCATCAAACCTGTCGCGGCGTATCTTATTATGCGGGTCAAGCGACCAGTCCTGTGCAAGTACAAAAAATTGCTGGTA
This sequence comes from Psychrobacter sp. NPDC077938, assembly GCF_044542635.1. NCBI lineage: Bacteria > Pseudomonadati > Pseudomonadota > Gammaproteobacteria > Moraxellales > Moraxellaceae > Psychrobacter > Psychrobacter sp. NPDC077938. The sequence goes on along the minus strand of NZ_JBITUW010000002.1, from coordinate 543,914 downwards.
ATACCTTTGAAAATGCATCTAAGCAATGTGATGCCAAGATATTTATCCCAACTTCTGATGCGAAACTATATGCACTCGATCCAAATACTGGGCAACGCTGCCAAGACTTTGGGGATGATGGTGCATTAGACTTGATGCATAACATGCCGTTCAATCAAGCAGGTTACTATTACTCAACGTCACCACCAGTTATCGCGGGTGATACCATCATCGTCGCTGGTGCTGTCAATGATAACTATGATGTTAACTCGCCTTCTGGTGTAATCCGTGCGTATGATGTTAATACTGGTGAGCTTCTTTGGAACTGGGACTCAGGCGATCCTGATAATACAGCGCCTTTCGATGTTAATGATCCAACCCAAACTTATAAGACCAGCTCGCCAAATTCATGGTCAGTCGCTACTGCCGATGAAGAGCTTGGATTGGCGTACTTCCCTATGGGCAACCGCACACCGGATCAGCTAGGTAGCTACCGAAATGCCGCTGAAGAAAAGTATGCAACGTCTGTTGTCGCATTAGATATCGAAACTGGTGAAGCACGCTGGGTTCAGCAGTTTGTCCATCATGACCTTTGGGACATGGACACGCCTGCTCAGCCGACCTTACTCGATCTAGATACGGCCGACGGCGTACAGCCTGCGCTGGTTGTACCAACCAAACAAGGCGATGTATACGTCTTGAACCGCGCAACGGGTGAGCCTATTGTACCGATTAAGGAGCGTCCTGCACCACAAGGCTATCTCATAGCGGGAGAGCACGCAGCGCCAACTCAGCCTTATTCTGGCTTGAGCTTTGAGCCTGAACCACTAACTGAAAAAGACATGTGGGGTGCCAGTCTCGTCGATCAAATGATGTGCCGTATTGAGTTCAATCAGCTCAACTATGATGGTCGCTATACCCCACCATCAACCAATGGTAGCTTAGTCTATCCTGGTAACTTTGGTACCTTTAACTGGGGCGGTATTGCAGTCGATCCTGAGAATGGCGTGATGTTCGGTATGCCGACATACTTGGCATTTACCTCAAAACTCATTCCTAGAGACACGTTGGGTGATGCAGAGACCAATAAAGGCGAGCAAGGCGTCAATGCCAATGAAGGTGCAGATTACGCAGTAGAATTGGGTCCCTTCTTGTCACCGCTAGGCGTACCTTGTCAGCAGCCACCATGGGGCACGATCGCTGGTGCTGACCTGGCCACAGGTGATATCGCTTATCAACGCAAAAATGGTACGGTACAAGACTTGTCTCCTATTCCTATCAAACTGGAATTGGGCGTACCTGGTATCGGCGGACCTATCATCACTAAAGGTGGCGTCGCGTTCTTGTCAGCGGCGACAGAAAACAACTTCCGAGCTTATGACTTGAAAAATGGTGACGTGCTATGGAATGTCCGTATTCCAGCAGGTGGTCAAGCGACGCCAATGACTTACTTGAACTCTAAAGGTGAGCAAATGGTCGTATTGGTCGCAGGTGGTCATGGTTCAGTTGGCACAACCATTGGTGATTATGTCTTAGCTTACAAGCTTAGTGACCAAGATAAATAATGTTGTATTTGGTTCTTAAGATAGTGATTATTTAATTTATCATTATCTTATAATCGACTAATTAGAGAAGCAGGTAACTTAGGTTGCCTGCTTTTTTTGATGCCATCTTTTTTTAATGCCATAGTGTAATACTGCTAAATCCTTTTATGACCTTACTTACAGTTTATTTATCGCTTATTTTGACCAACGACAACCTTCATAAATACACCTTAATAATTGTTAAGCGAGCTTAAAAACACAGTTAGCTGGCTTTGTTATGATTCATTAACAGTGGCTAGTGGCACTTGAAACTACCACTGTCTATAAGCATATCAGTAGAAAATAATTTACACACTACTGGAACATTTATGAGTAACAAAATCCCCTTATCTTTCTTAGACCTCGCACCTGTGCCTCAAGGCAAAACCATCGCTGAAGGCATCGCCCAAACAGTCGAAACCGCACAGCAAGCAGAAAAATCAGGCTTAAACCGCTACTGGATGGCAGAGCATCACAATATGCCCGGTATTGCCAGTGCAGCCACCTCAGTACTACTATCGCATATCGGTAGTCGAACTGACCGTATCCGTATCGGTGCTGGCGGCGTCATGCTACCGAACCATGCCCCCCTCGTGATTGCCGAGCAGTTTGGCACTTTGCAGGCACTATATGGCGACCGTGTAGACTTAGGTCTAGGCCGTGCGCCTGGTACTGATGGTGCGACGTTTCAGGCACTTCGTCGACAAATGAAAGATGCAGAACGCTTTCCACAAGATGTGCAAGAGCTGATGTATTTCTTAGGTAATGATACAGATGGCAGTCCTGTACAGGCATTTCCTGGCGCAAAATCAGGCATACCGATTTGGATATTAGGCTCTTCTCTATTTGGAGCGACTTTGGCTGCACATTTAGGACTACCTTATGTGTTTGCCTCTCACTTCGCCCCGCAAATGCTTGGGCAAGCAATTGAGGCTTACCGTGAGCAGTTTAAACCGTCTGTCTATCTAGATAAGCCTTATGTGATGTTGGCTGCAAACTTGTTACTGGCTGATGATGATGCGACCGCGCAGTATCACTTTACCTCAGCACAGCAGAGCTTTGTACGTCTGCGCCGTGGTGAGACAGGTCAAATGCCTAAGCCTACTCACGATATGGACAGTATCTGGAGTCAAGCAGAGAAAATGATGGTAGACAATGCATTGTCAGTATCATTCATTGGCTCTGTCGACACGGTCAAACCAAGACTCGCTGCGTTTTTGGCAACCTATCAGCCAGATGAGCTGATTGTGACGGCCAATATTTATGACCAAGCTGCCCGTATCCGTTCACTTGAACTTACACCTGAGCTAAACTTATTTACTTTACAATGAAATGAGACACTTGCATAATTATTGATGAACCTTAACTGGATTTTTGACATGGAAGCAACTCCCATTATCGGTGCATCGCTCATGATTGGCTCGTCGATATTTATGTATATCATCGCCTTTCTTGCAGTTATGGCTATCGGTGGTTATTTGACCTACCGTACTAGTCCAAAGCGAAAGCAGCGTCGTGAAGACAAGCGCAATAGTGAACGCTAAGTTAATACCAAAAGCCCTCTTTTCTTATTTGAAAAGAGGGCTTTTTTAAGGCTATCAAAGTTAGATAAAGCGGAAGTACTCACTTATTTAAAAATAGTACAAAATCTGCATTACATCAGTCCAAGCGCACGTAACGTCGCTGCCCCAATCGCCATACCAAACATGCCGACAACAGTAGTAAATGCCAAAATATTAGCCGCCAATACATCATTGCCACCCATTGCTTTTGCCATGACATAGCTGGCTGCAGCTGTGGGCGATGCGACCATCAAGAACAACACCCCCATATGCACGCCTGATAATCCAAAGCCGAGCCCAACAGCGATAGCAATCAATGGTGCGATGACAATTCGCCCAATGCTTGCTTGCATGGATAAGCCCGAAGGATGCAACATGGACTTTAGGTTAATACTAGCACCTGCACAGATCAGTGCTAACGGTAGAGCCACCGCTGCCAGTAAGTCACCAGTCGTATGAATCACCCCAGTGAGTGGCGGTAGCGGCAGCGCCTTATAGACGAATGCCCCAACCAATGCCAAAATTAAAGGATTGGTTAGCAACTTTTTCACAATCATCGTACCGCGACTAACCCATGTGTCATCCATGCTTTTGGATACGCGGCTCAAGGTAATGACCGCCAAAATATTAAACAGTATCGTCACCACGCCCATATAGACAGCACCGATACTTAATCCTTGCGCGCCATAAGCATTAGCCACGGTTGCAAGGCCAATGATGGCCATGTTGCTACGGAATACGCCTTGTACAAACACACCTTGGTCTTTAGGACGCTTGACGAAGCGTTTGGCATAAAACTCTGCGCCAATAAATAATATAAACGTCACCAAGATACCAACAATGATAAGCGTAATTTGCTTACCATAATCGACGTCGCTATCGACCACGCTAAAAAACAATAAACACGGCAAGCAATAATTAAAGACAAAACTTGATGCCTGATCGATAAAAGTTTGGCTTGCTTCACCACGTCGTTGCATAAAAAAACCCAACCACATTAAGGCAAGGTTGGGTAAGACAATGGTAGTAGCAAAAACAATAGCATCAATCATAAGTAGACTCAGTTCGGTGACAAGCCCATGAATATATGGACATCAGCGAGACAAATTAACAAGTAGTAAGGAAATTTACTGACCTAGTATAGAGACAAAGTAGCAAGTAGGACAAGGTTACATATGATTTTCTTTCAAAATCGATCGTTTTTTTGGCAAACAAAAGCCCGTAACGACATGTCGTTACGGGCTTTTTATACTATAAGTACTTTATTATAAAAGGCTTTATTACATAGCTATTATGAGTCCAAGGCAGCTTTTGCTTTTTTATGCTTTTTAACCGTCATTGCCAACAACTGAATAGCAGCAGGGGTTACACCGCTTACGCGTCCCGCTTGAGCTAGCGTCGCAGGACGAATTTGCGTAAGTTTCTGTACTATCTCATTCGATAGACCTGACACGATACTATAATCAAAATCTAGCGGCAGCGCCGTGTTTTCTAAACGCTTCATTTGATCAATATCTTCTTGTTGACGGTCGATATAGCCAGCATATTTGACAGAAATCTCTATCTGCTCACCCACTTGTGCATCAACAGTTGAGTCAGTGATAGCTGCGATATCGGCAAAATGTATTTGCGGACGCTTTAGCAAATCAAAGGCAGTCGACTCTTTAGACAACACTTCACCCGTTTGCTCAGTCACTTGCTTACCTAAAGCATTAGCAGGCGTGGCCCACATATCTTTTAGGCGTGAAGTTTCTGTCGCAATGGCTTCCATTTTCTCTTGATAGGCTTGCCAGCGTACATCGTCTACCAGACCTAGCTTACGACCAGTCTCAGTCAAACGCTGATCTGCATTGTCTTCACGTAAGAGCAAGCGATATTCTGCACGGCTCGTAAACATACGATACGGCTCGGTAGTACCATGGGTAATCAAGTCATCAACAAGCACACCAAGATACGCTTCATCGCGGCGCGGGGTCCATGTGTCAAACTCGCTATTGTTAGTAGTGACCAATGCCGCATTGGTACCTGCTAGCAAACCCTGCACGCCCGCTTCTTCATAGCCTGTCGTACCGTTGATCTGACCCGCAAAGTACAGACGATCAATCGACTTGGTTTCAAGCGTTGGCTTTAGGTTTTGCGGATCAAAGTAATCATACTCAATCGCATAACCCGGACGAGTAATATGGGCATTTTCTAAGCCTTTCATACTATGAATAAAGTCTAACTGCACATCAAATGGCAAACTGGTTGAGATACCATTGGGATACAACTCATGTGTGGTCAGACCTTCTGGCTCGATGAAAATCTGATGGCTGTCTTTATCCGCAAAGCGATGAATCTTATCTTCGATAGATGGGCAATAACGCGGGCCTACGCCTTCGATTTTGCCAGAGAACATTGGTGAACGGTCAAGGTTTTCACGAATAATGTCATGAGTACGCGCATTGGTATGGGTTATATAACAATTGACCTGCTCAGGATGCATAGAAACATCACCCATATAGCTCATCACTGGCAATGGTGTATCACCCGGCTGTACCGTCATTACACTAAAGTCAACGCTACGCGCGTCGATACGTGCCGGCGTACCTGTCTTTAGACGACCAACTGGCAGCTTAAGCTCACGTAAACGATCTGCCAACTTGATAGAAGGCTGATCCCCTGCACGGCCACCATTTGAGTTCTCTAAACCGATATGAATCACGCCGCCCAAGAAAGTCCCTGAGGTCAATACGACTGTTTCGGTCTTAAAGATAATACCTGTAGAAGTAACGACTGCGGTCGCACGACCGTTTTCAACCAAGATATCATCAGCAGCTTGCTGGAATATATCTAGGTTTGGCTGGTTTTCTAGCGTATGGCGGATAGCTGCTTTATACAAGATGCGATCTGCTTGCGCACGCGTGGCACGAACGGCAGCCCCTTTACGGCTGTTTAGTACGCGAAACTGAATACCAGCCTTGTCCGTTGCCAATGCCATTGCACCGCCCAACGCATCAATCTCACGCACCAGATGCGATTTACCGATACCGCCAATCGCAGGGTTACAACTCATCTGCCCGAGCGTCTCAATATTATGCGTCAACAATAAGGTCTGTGCGCCCATGCGTGCAGCCGCTAAAGCAGCTTCTGTACCAGCATGACCACCGCCGATCACTATCACGTCGTAATGTTTTGGGTATTGCATGTGTGCCTCACTTGACTCATAACGCTGCTGATTGCCATATCTTATGTTCAAATAAGAAAACAATCAGCAAATAAACGTCAGTCGAATTTATAAGAAGATAACGACTCAGATAAGTCGTTCATAATTGGTTAGGGCGTGTTCTTATTTTGAAAATGGTGATAAGAATGAGATAAATTGCAGCCAAACAAGGAAAATAGCGCAGATAATATCAGGGCATTAACCAGCTATTTGACATAGTTTGGCAATATTTAACCATTTTTAGCCCATTCAGATGCTTTTTTTCAGATTAAGGACACGACCTGAATAACCCATAATTATAACAATTTTTTGATACTTAAAAAACGTTAGAACAAAAACTATTAAATTTAAGCAAAAAGTTCTCTACTCTGGTTATTGTCTTGCTAGTTGTTGCCTTACTAGGGCGTGTCTTCATTTCAAAAATGGTGATAAAAATGAGATAAATTGCCGTCAAACAAGAAAAATAGCGCAGATAATATCGGGATATTAAACAGCTATTTGACGATGTTTGGCAAGATTTAGCCATTTTTAGCCCATTTAGATGACTATCGGGTGAATTGAAGACACGCCCTAGTTACTATTTTAGTCATCATTTTGATTATTATTGCCAGGGCTAAGCGGTACGATCTGATCTGATTGACCACTAGACAGCATATGATGGCTACCATACCCTTCTGGATTGATCTGTAGATAGGCGTTCATTTGACCAATCGCCTCACCATCATCACTGGCCAAAATCTGCTCTTTAATGAGCTCAACCGGCGGTAATGGTAAGTTTTTAAGCAATGCCAAGCGTTGATGGTTATCACCCTTGTTGACTACCAACTCGATAAGCTGACGGGCATCGATAGGCAAATCTGGTGTGTTTTGTGCTAAAAGTGCCAAATGATAAGCACCTGCAGGATCTTGGTCTACAACGATGCGCTGCTCGATAGCGACATATGTCGCTTCAGTTGCACCGCCTGCCACACTAAGCTGATGAATACATTTAAGTGCTGAGTATGACTCATTATTAGCAATCTCAATAATGCGTGTCGATTCATTTTTTAACCGTTCACGGCGTTTTTCAATCGCTGCCTGCTCAGCCGCTTCTCTTTGCTCATTTAACTGTTCGCTGGTTTGGTTATTCATAAAGCTCTCTTACTCATCTGATAATTATTATTTATATCGCTGATATCTTGGACACTATATGGGGGTAAATCCTATAAAAACAACGAAGCCTGATGACATAGGCGCGTGGAAATACTAGTAGGGACAGAAATAGATATGCTACTAACAACACTAATAGCGACAATAAAAAAAACCCAAACAGCCATTAAATGACTATCTGGGTTTGCTGTGCTTGTATCTTGCAAAGGCTAATTGGACATTAAAGACATCCAATTCACACTTTCAAGTATTAAGCAGCAGGGCTGTTTGCTTCAACCAATGGCTTTAGCTCGCCTGACTGATACATTTGCAAGATGATGTCTGATCCACCCATTAGCTCGCCATCAATCCATAACTGCGGGAACGTTGGCCAGTTCGCAATTTTTGGCAACGTTGCACGGATTTCTGGGTTTTCTAAAATATTTACAAACGCAAATGGACGACCAATCTGAGTCAACACTTCGATAGAGCGCGCTGAAAAGCCACACTGTGGAAATTGCGGTGTGCCTTTCATGTAGATAATAACTTTATTGTCACGGATTTGATCACGGATCAATTGTTCAACGTCGTTTGCAGCAGTGTTTGGGGTTTGCTCACTCATAAAAGCTCCTATTGATAAAGCGGTTCATTAAAATGATTATTTATATAAAAATAATTGTGTAAAGACGTGGCTGATACATGGGGCGACTGCCGCTGTATTACAAGCACGAATTTCTATCTATGTAGGTTCGATAGCATTAGGGACTAATAATACCACGGCATTGGCCATGATGCCCTCTTGACGACCTGTAAATCCCAATTTTTCAGTCGTGGTGGCTTTCACGCTGATATTGCTAATATCTGTTTGCAGGTCACTAGCGATATTAGCTCGCATTGCCAGATTATGCGGCGCTAACTTTGGACGCTCGCACATCACCGTAATATCAGCGTTGCCTAGGCTATAACCAGCCTCTTGCACTTTGCTATAAACATAACGCAGCAGTACTCGTGAATCCAATCCAGCATGTGCCGCATCGGTATCGGGAAAATGCTGCCCGATATCGCCAAGCGCCAATGCACCAAGTAGTGCATCAGCAAGTGCGTGCAAGACCACATCCCCATCAGAGTGTGCGAGCAAACTGTGAGTATGCTCAATAGGTACGCCCGCTAGTATGACATATTGTTGCTGCTGACCATTATTATGGAAAGCATGAACGTCGATACCTTGACCAATTTTTATCATTATTATTCCAAGATGAGTTAAAGGTGATTAAAATAATTCAAAACCACTATCTGAATTTTCAAAGTGGTTTTACTGGTAGCCAGACACCATCGGTCGCCACCAGTTTCAATTAACTGGTATAATATGACGTTTATTTTATCATAATACCAGATCTAAAAGACAAGCTGACATTATGGTGTTGAGACTACGTGTTGTAGTGATTGCATAACACTTAGCGTCGGCATGTACTTTGGATAACGTATAAATAGTTGAGCCGTTTTATGTCAGCCATACAAAATACCTCAAGCACAACCGTTTCTGAGTCTTTTAATGCTCATCGCCCTTTAACACTTGCTGATGTCGAAAATCCTAGCACCAAGCATGTGATTGTCGGTATGTCAGGCGGGGTCGATTCTTCTGTATCAGCCGTATTACTTCAACAGGCAGGCTTCAAGGTCGAAGGCTTGTTTATGAAGAACTGGGAAGAAGATGACGGCACCGAATACTGTACGGCGATGGATGATCTAGCAGACGCGCAAGCCGTATGTGACAAAATCGGTATGAAGCTGCACACGGCCAACTTTGCTATGGAATATTGGGATCGCGTATTCGAGCACTTTTTAGCGGAATATAAAGCAGGCCGCACCCCAAACCCTGATATCTTGTGTAATAAAGAAATTAAGTTTAAGGCGTTTTTGGATTATGCGTTGACCCTTGGTGCAGATTATATCGCTACAGGTCACTATACACGCCGCAGTGTGAACTATACCAATGCTGAAGGTGAAGAGGTTGCACAGCTATTGCGCGGGCTTGATAATAATAAAGACCAAAGCTATTTCTTGCATGCGGTTGGCGGTGACAAAATCGCCAAAACGCTATTCCCAGTCGGCGAGCTTGAAAAGCCAGTGGTACGTCAGATCGCTGAAGAGCATGACTTAGCGACGGCTAAAAAGAAAGACTCTACAGGTATTTGCTTTATTGGTGAACGCCGTTTTAAAGACTTCTTACAACAATATCTGCCTGCCCAAAAAGGCGAGATACTTACTGATGATAATAAAGTCATCGGCACTCATGACGGTCTCATGTATTACACATTGGGTCAACGCGGCGGCATCGGTATTGGCGGCGTTAAAGACCGTCCTGAAGAACCATGGTTTGTATTGGCAAAAGATTTAGAGAAAAATCGTTTAATCGTCGGTCAAGGGCATGAACATTCAATGCTAATGAGCAACGAGCTAAAAGCCTATAAGCTCGACTGGATTGATGGTTTACCGCCTGCGGATGTGTTTAGCGACGAAGGTCTAGCATGTATGGAAAAGTCTCGCTATCGCCAGCCAGACCAAGCCTGCCGCGTATTTGCGACCAATGCTGATGGCAGCGAAGTGCGCGTGGTATTTGATGAGCCACAGCGCGCTGTCACCCCTGGTCAGTCAGCGGTATTTTATATCGATGAAGTATGTCTAGGCGGCGGCGTGATTGAATCTATCGATGCACCTTGCGGATTCTAATTGATTCCTAAGACCCAACTTAAAGCACAGATGTTGACACAGTGAATAGATTGATTTTAGCGGGCGTCAACATCGCTTTATTTGCATAGACCGCTTTTTTAATATCATATTTCTGCTATATTACGCGCAACGATTTCGACGTCGTTTTTTATATGGTAATTTTTTATCTAGACTCTTGCAGTTTTTTATTTCATAACTACTGAGGCATAACCATGACCCCACTTACCGCTCTCTCTCCAATTGATGGCCGTTACGCATCGAAGGCTGACAGCTTACGTCCTTATTTATCTGAATTTGGTCTAATCAAAGCTCGCGTTACGGTAGAGATTCGCTGGTTGCAGTCTTTGGCTGACAACAGCGCAATTGGTGAATTAGCAGCATTTGATGACCAGACCAACGCTTTTTTGAATGCAATCGTTGATGATTTTAGCGAAGCAGATGCTCAAGCTATCAAAGACATCGAAGCGACGACCAATCACGATGTAAAAGCGGTTGAGTACTTTATCAAAGACAAGTTCCGTGGTCAGGATGCCTTGATTGACTCACTTGAGTTCATTCACTTTGCCTGTACCAGTGAAGACATCAATAACCTATCATATGCGTTGATGCTCAAAGACAGCCGCGAGCTGGTCGTTGCGAAAATGCAGCAAGTGACTGATAGCATCGTTGACTTATCTATTGCTCACGCTGATCAGCCAATGTTATCACGTACACATGGTCAGACAGCCAGTCCAACGACACTTGGTAAAGAGATGGCAAACGTGGCCTACCGCCTAGCCCGTCAAATCAAGCAAATCAATCAAGTAGAGCTATTAGGTAAAATCAATGGCGCCGTCGGTAACTATAATGCGCATTTTTCAGCGTATCCTGACGTCGACTGGCAGAGCCATGCTGAAGCGTTTATCAATCAGCGTTTAGAGCTAACATTTAACCCTTATACGACTCAAATTGAGCCACACGACTATATCGCTGAGTTGTTTGATGCCGTTAAGCGCTTCAATACCATCTTGATCGATTTCAACCGTGATATCTGGCAATATATTAGCTTAGGCTATTTTAAACAGCGCCTAAAAGACGGTGAAGTTGGCTCTTCTACCATGCCGCATAAAGTTAATCCAATTGACTTTGAAAACTCTGAAGGTAACTTAGGCGTTGCCAATGCGATGCTAGCCCATTTGGGTGAGAAGCTACCAATTTCACGTATGCAGCGTGACCTATCGGACTCAACGGTATTGCGTAATATCGGTGTTGGTCTAGCACAGAGTATGATTGCTTTTGACGCTTGTCTAAAAGGCGTGGGTAAACTTGAGCTAAATGCACAGCGTTTAAATGATGACTTGAATCAAGCGCAAGAAGTGTTGGCAGAGCCGATTCAAACGGTCATGCGTCGCTACCGTGTTGAAAACCCATACGAGAAGCTAAAAGCCTTGACTCGTGGTAATGCCATGACTCGTGAAGCCATGCTAACGTTCGTCGAAAGCGATGAGCTATCGGCAGTTAGTGATGCGGATAAAGAACGTCTACGTGCATTGACGCCTGCTACTTATATCGGTAATGCCGCTGAGCAAGCACGCGCTATTAAAGAATGGATTGCCAAGCTTTAATAACTAATAAGAGCATACTGATAATAAGATCGGACTAGAAAGGTAGGAGCGCATAGTATTGTTTACTCGCTCCTATCTTTCTAGCACTTTTATCTTATTCAATTGTTATCTTAATAGCTATTATCTGGATAAATAGTAACCTTACTTTGAACGCTATGATTGGTTTTGATTCGATTGCTTTTGATTCAAAACTCATAGTCGATAAGTAAGGTTTTATTTTTTATCATCATCGTCATCACTGTCGCCTGGTATGATGGCTTTACCCACAGCAACGGTTCCTTTGACCACGCCTTTGGTAGTTTTGTAAGCGATTTTTGCGGGTACTGTGACGATTTTATGGACACAGGCTTGTAGCAAAAATACGCTAGCGATGATGACAACAAAATGCAGCTTTTTCATAACGTTCCTACGATTGAGTGGATGCTCTGATGACAGCTATTATTTTGATAATCGTTATTGCTTATATGTACTATATAAACGTCACCAAAATAATAGACATCAAATAGATGACAATCTTAAACTATTAAAACCCTCCTATAAAGCATCCCTTATTATTAATCTTGTACACCGCCAAAATATGGATTTATCAATGACTTCTATTTCTCTTTGTTTACCCGACTCTATCACACCTGAGCAATTCTTATCTGAATACTGGCAAAAGAAGCCACTGCTTATTAAGCAAGGGTTGCCGCAGCTAGTTGATATGTTTGAACCAGATGATATGATTGGTCTTGCGCTTGAAGAAGATGCTAGTGCAAGATTGCTGACTCAGGCAGCCAGTAAAAAAGAAGGTCAGGCACAGTGGCAACTTAAAAAAAGCCCACTGAATGAAACGGATTTTGAAAACCTACCAGAGCAATGGACCGTATTGGTACAGAATCTTGAGCAGTGGTCACCAGAGCTTGGTCAATTGTGGCAAGCATTTGACTTTATTCCGCAATGGCAGCGCGATGACATCATGGTCTCTTATGCGCCAGCAGGTGGGTCGGTTGGTAAACATTATGACGACTACGATGTGTTTTTGGCACAAGGCTATGGCTCTAGACGTTGGCAACTAGGCAAATTCTGTGATGACCAGACAGAGTTTGTTGCTGATGAGCCGCTGCGTTTATTTGACGACATGGGCGAACTGATCTTTGATGAGATACTAGAAGCGGGTGATGTCCTTTATGTACCGCCTAAATTATCACATTTCGGTGTGGCACAAGACGACTGTCTGACTTTCTCGTTTGGTTGCCGCCGTCCAAACCTGATGCAAATCATCGATAGCGTGGCCGATATCGCAACCAATGACAGCAAGTTATTTATCCCGATGTTACTACCGCAAGCGCTACAAGCGTCAGGTGAATTGCAATCAGATAGCATTGCGGCTATCAAGGCGCAATTGCTAGAAATGCTACAATCTGATCGCGGTGATGATATGATTCGCCAAGCAGTCTCTGAAGTGGTTAGTAAGCGCCAATATGATGCGCTGATGCCAGAAGAAACGTTAGATACCGATGAGCTTATGCAAGCGCTATCAGAAGGGGCCACATTGCAGGCGGACTATAGCAACCGCCTACTCTATAGCCAGACCACTGATGGCACCGTGCTGTACGCCAATGGTCAACGTATCGATGGGCTCGATGAAGCTGCGATAGCAGTACTAGTACGCTTGGCCAATGGTGAAGCATTACAACATAGAGACGTCACCGATGTTGATGCAGATGATTTGAGCGAATGGCTAGAGAACGGTTGGGTATGGGTGGATGTGGCTGAATAAAATCTCATAATCAAACTTCAGCCAAACAACGCAAACAAAAAAACCGCTATCTGATAATTACGCAGATAGCGGTTTTTTCTTATACATTTTTTGCAATTACTAGTTTGGCATTTATAGCCCTACCAAACACCGCTTAGCCTTTATGAGAATTGATATAAAGGCTAAGCGGATTCGTAATTAATGCAGTGATTCTACTCTGTACCAAGCTCAAGCAAGCTCGCGTTACCACCGATTGCTGTGGTATTGATAGTCTTGACTCGCTCAGTGACAAAACGATGTAGGTAATCAGGCGTTAGCATTTCTGACAAGCCTTCCATATCAGTAACACTAATAACCTGCGTCAAAATACCATCAGTATTGGCAAGCTCTTGACTGATGACTTGCACTTCGCTGCGGCTACCAGAGACAGCCACCTGTGCTAGACGATCGATATATAAAAGCGTGACCGTTTGCGAATCGTTAGCCACACTTAGTACATCTTCGCTGATACCTGTGTCGTGCAGTATCTTAGCAGCTTCATTACACATCTCATCTTGGCTTGGGCAATGCAGTATAACTTCATTACCTGTCAACAATGCCGCGATGAGCTGACCTAATACTGCCATGGCTCTAGCAGTTTCGCCGCCGATGACCATCGTCTTACCACGACCAGTCACATACAAGTCATTGGACTCGCCTGTTGCCCCTGTCATACGATGCATCTCATCCAAGCTAGGCGCACCGCTCAACAAATGGTTGAATAAACGCTTTGCTTTATTGGCATCGCCAGTGAGCAATGCCAGTTTTGGAATGGCTGCTTGTAGATACGTTGCGCGATTCACTGCGCCGAGTAATCGCCAAGATTCACAAACCTGGGCATGATTTTTTTTGAATTCAGTCGCCATGTTGCTACTCCTTATGCGAGTTCTGTTTGAGTGGTAGTTTGGGTTTCGGTCGCTGTCATATGAGCAGCTGACTGTTCAGCATTGACTGATTCTGAGCTAAGTTGCATGAGACGCGCGACATAGTGCGGGCCACCAGCTTTAGGGCCAGTACCAGATAGGCCACAACCACCGAATGGCTGTACGTTTACGACCGCGCCGATTTGGTTACGGTTGATGTAAGTATTACCAACAAAGGCACGGCGCTCAATGTGTTCAACAGTATTTTCGATACGGCTATGGATACCTAACGTCAAGCCAAAGCCTGTGTTGTTAATGGCATCAATCAGCTTATTCAAATCACGTGCTTGGTAACGCAGTACGTGTAGAATTGGGCCAAAGTGCTCACCACCGATCACATCAATGCTCTTCACTTCGATTGCGGTTGGCAATACAAAGGTGGACTTCTCTTGACTGACGACTGAGCTCGAGCTCATCGGCGTCTGCGCCAAAATAGTAGCAGTCGGCTCAGCACTCATACGTTCGATGTGCGCCTCTAAACCATGCTTAGCATCTGCATCAATTACTGGACCTACATCTGTCGCAGCATATAGAGGATTACCTACAGACAGCTCAGCCATATTACCTTGCAAGAGCTCGATTAAATCATCCGCCATTTCTTCTTGTACACACAATATGCGACAAGCTGAACAACGCTGACCTGCTGAACCAAATGCTGATAGTACCGCATCTCTAACGACTTGCTCTGGCAATGCTGTTGAGTCAACGATCATCGCATTTTGACCGCCAGTCTCAGCGATAAAGACAGGCAATTCGCCACTGGTTTGTGCATGATCATTTAGGCTTTGGTTAATACGTTGAGCTGTTTGAGTAGAGCCTGTAAATATCACACCTGCGATATTATCAGCAGCCGTCAAAGCACCACCTACGTCGCCTGCACCAATGACCAATTGCAATGCTTCTGCTGGTATACCCGCTTGATACATCAACTGGGCACCAAAGTGAGCTACCAAACTGGTTTGTTCAGCAGGTTTCGCTACTACCGTGTTACCTGCAGCAAGTGCAGCTACGATCTGTCCCGTATAGATAGCCAATGGGAAGTTCCATGGACTGATACAAACGAAAGTGCCACGTGCTTTATACACTTGACGAGACTGCTTACCAGCCAAGTCTGTGAACTCATGTACGACGTCATCTAGACGCTCTGCTTCGTCAGCATAGAAACGACAGAAATCAACAGCTTCTTTGATTTCATCGATACCATCCTGCATGGTTTTGCCCGCTTCAACTTGGCATAGTGCCATTAGCTCAGCGTAGTTTTCTTCGTATAGCTCAGCAATCTTACGTAATATCTCAGCACGCTTAGCAGCTGGTACATTTTTCCATACATCTTGACCGGCAACAGCAACGTCAATCGCTTGGCGAGCCACTTCAGCGTTGGCATAAGTTACTTTACCAGCACTAACTTCGTGGTTCCAAGGCGCAAGTACAGTTTGCGTATCAAGCTGATTCGTTTGACCATCTACTTCGTAAGTATCAACAGCTTTACCATTAATGATAGAGGTTGCTGACCATGTCTTATGCAGATGGCTATCAATAGCTGATTTGAACGGCAACCATTGTGACTCTACAAAGATATTAGGGCCAAAACTTGCACGACGTTCACCGTAAATCTCTAACGGTAACGGGATGTCTGGATTGTGCAATGTTGCATTACCAAGCAGCTTGTCGTATGGATGCACTGTTAGCTTTTCGATTGGGTAAGACTTGTCTAGCAACTGATGAACAAACGAGCTGTTGGCGCCGTTTTCTAACAAGCGGCGTACCAAGTATGGTAGCAAATCTTTGTGTGCACCTACTGGCGCATAGATACGTACAGGAATCTCATAAGCTTGCAAAATATGATCATAAAGCGCATCGCCCATGCCGTGCAGACGTTGGAATTCAAAGTCTCTATGTGCACTCATGGTCATGATTGATGACAGTGTATGCGCATTATGCGTCGCAAACTGTGGCCAGATTAGCCCGCGCAGATGGTCTGACAATAAGAAGCGCGCACAAGCAAGGTATGCAGTATCCGTACCTTCTTTACGTGTCCAAACGGGATAGCCTGATAGACCTTTTTGCTGAGCAAGTTTGATCTCAGTATCCCAGTAAGCACCTTTTACTAGACGTACTGGAATACGATCACCGACTTCAGTAGACAAACGAGCAAGCCATGCTAATACAGCGATAGCACGTTTAGAGTACCCTTGTACAACGATACCTAAACCATCCCAGTCCGCTGTCAAATTATCACGGTACAAAGACTCAAACAGTTTTAGAGAAATCTCAAGGCGATCTGCTTCTTCAGCATCAATACTGATATCGACATTGACTTCACGTGCCGCTTCAATCAATAGCAGGCAGCGCTGACGCAATAAGCCCATTACTTGTGCTTCTTGCGTAGCTTCATAGCGAGGATGCAGTGCTGATAATTTGATAGACACTGACGGCTTTGGCATGCCTTCTTTAACTTTTACGTTCGCCGTAGCTCTGATCGCATGTAGATAGTCGTTGAAGTATTTTTCCGCATCTTTATGCGTGATCGCCGCTTCGCCTAACATATCAAATGAATAGGTATAGCCTCTATTACGATATGGTTGGCTGTTTTTATTGGCGTCTTCGATGGTTTCGCCCAATACAAACTGATGGCCCATGATACGCATGGCTTTTTGCATCGCACTACGAATGACAGGCTCACCCATCTTCTTAGTCATGCGATCCAAGAAACCTGATGCAGTGGTGCTGCTGTCAATACTGACAACGCGACCAGTCATCATCATGCCCCAAGTAGAGGCATTGACCATAAAGCCATTGTCATTTTTAATGTGCTTTTTCCAGTCAGCCACACTCATTTTGTCATGAATCAATGCATCAGCCGTATAGTTGTCTGGCACACGAATCAAGGCTTCTGCCAAGCTCATTAGCAAGATACCTTCTTGGGTATCAAGGCTATACTCAAGCAATAATGAGTCAACCATCTTGACGGCTTTACCATCATTACGTACGTGCTCGACCAGTTTGCGCGTTTGCTCAGCAGCAGCATCGCGTTCTTCTATACTGGGTTTGGCAAGTGGCAATAACTCAGACAACCAACGTTCTTCATCGGCGCTATATAGCGGCGAAATACGCTTATTTAGCGCTTCTGCTGACTGGGCGAGATACTCAGGC
This sequence comes from Psychrobacter sp. NPDC077938, assembly GCF_044542635.1. Taxonomy (NCBI): domain Bacteria; kingdom Pseudomonadati; phylum Pseudomonadota; class Gammaproteobacteria; order Moraxellales; family Moraxellaceae; genus Psychrobacter; species Psychrobacter sp. NPDC077938. Next base: position 526,267 of record NZ_JBITUW010000002.1, on the reverse strand, counting down.
GACAGCATATCAACAGGATTAAACAAGATCGGCTCTTGCGGGGTAAACTGGTCTACTGGGTTCATAATAACTCCATAACTATCGTTTAAAAACCATAATAAATGGTGCTTTAGGAAGTCTGATCGTCCTGTATAACTGCTCATAACCGCTATCAAAAAATAGGGGTTATTGACGGATATTCACAGCAATAATCAAAAGACCAAACGGCGCCATCACAAAACTAAAAATCCAGCATAGGCTGGAGACGGTTAAGTAGGTCGTTCGACTGTTAAACGGGCTACGTTAACAATACAAAGGCAACAACGAAAAGCTAAGCGGCATTAGTGCCTTCTTCTTGTTAGTAGTGAAAGGAGTGTGATGACCAAATATCGCCTTATTGAACCGAAAAATCGCTCTAATAATCACAAATCTGTCATCTTTGGTGATGCTAATTCACTGTAAGAAAAACCTCTACGGCGTTGATTGAGGTGATGCGCTTAACTCGGCTATAATATCACGAAAGTTTTTTTCAAACTAACGAAATTTATTATTTTCATAAATTAATATATATCTAAATAACAATAACTTACAAGCACTTTATTGGCCATGACGCTTTGGTTACGTTTTTTTGTTTACTATTGCCCATAGTTTGGCATCACCCTACTTAATACTGGTATCAGAAATACTAAACATTACCCCCAAGAATACTGAGCTCAAATTAAGACGATAGGCTTATAATGCTGACAAAAAAAACCCTCCTTATCATCAGCTGGTAAGGAGGGTTTTTTGTTTAAGATGCTATTAATGTCTTACTACACTTTGCATTATAAGAAAATAATCTTGAACAACAATATAGCAGTCAAAATCCAGACAGCGATACTGATATCTGCAAACTTGCCTGCAATTGCTTTTACAGCTGTAAAGGTAATAAAACCAAGTGCGATACCGTCAGCGATAGAGTATGTAAGTGGTGTGAATAGCAATACCACGACCACTGGTGCCGCTTCTGTTAAGTCGCTCCAGTTAATGTCCTTTAGGGTACCCATCATAAGTACGGCTACATAAAAGATAGCGCCAGCCGTTGCATAAGCTGGAATCATACCTGCTAGTGGCGAGAAGAAAATACTAAACAGGAATAACACACCTACCGTAACAGCCATTAAGCCTGTACGGCCACCTGAGGCGATACCAGAGATACTCTCGATATAGCTGGTCGTCGATGAAGTACCCAATAAAGAACCCGCTACTGTCGCTGTTGAATCAGCGAGTAGTGCTTTACCCATGTTCGGGATATTGCCATCTTTGTCCGTTAGTTTTGCTTGGCTAGTGGTAGCAATCAAAGTACCAGCAGTATCAAACAAATCGACAAATAAGAAAGCAAAAATAACACTGATCATACCTACATCAAATGCACCAGCAATGTCTAACTGCATAAGCGTCGGTGCAATAGAAGGCGGTGAAGAGATGATACCTGTGAACTGTGTATAGCCCATTAATAAGCTAATCAGTGCAACCAATAAAATACCAATGGTTACCGCACCTGGGACTCTCTTATAAGACAGGCCAATGATAACAACAAAACCTAATGAAGCCATGACAGGACCAAATGACGTCATGTCACCAAGGCCAACTAAGGTTGCATCATGATTGACGATGATGCCTGCGCTTTGCAATGCAATAAACGCCAAGAACGCACCAATACCAGCGACTACGCCGTTTTTGAGAGACGTTGGAATGGCATTAATGATTGCTTCACGAATCTTAAATAGACTCAATAGTACGAAGATACAACCAGACAAGAACACCGCACCTAACGCTGTCTGCCATGCGTAGCCCATACCAAGCACCACACCATAGGTAAAGAAGGCATTAAGACCCATACCTGGTGCGAGCGCAACTGGTAGTCGGGCGTAGATACCCATGATGAAACAACCTACTGCTGCTGCTATACAGGTCGCTACAAATACGGCCCCTTTATCCATACCTGCATCGGCTAAGACGTTAGGGTTGACAAAGATAATATAAGCCATCGTCAAGAACGTGGTTATACCAGCGATGATTTCTGTTTTGATCGTGGTATTTTCACCATTAATCCCAAAATAGCGTTCAATTGCATTCATAAGTGTCGCCCCCGACTGGCTAATAAAAAGTCATCATTACCTAAAATTAAACATGACCTCAGCGAAAAAATAATGATGCCACAATAAGAATAATGTAGTAACAAAGCGTAACATATTAGACCAGTTATCTTACAAACTCAATCGTTGATAATGTCTATCTCGTACAAAATGCGATTTTGAGAGACTTCAAGACTATTGGTCAGAAAAGCCATATGAAAAGCCACATACAGCCATGTTGCCCTACGCTATTCGAAAAACTACTTTCTATTCGTCATTAAGGTGATATTCGGTTTGAGTCATGAGTTTTAGGTAGTAAGTATTTGCTCGGTCATTATTCATGTTATCCAACTAACTATTGAATGAATCAATAGCAGCCCAACTAAATAGTCGTTTAACACATTAATAATGACCTTTCTCTCATTTAGAAGTAAACTAGGGGGTTATTATACCGATACCTAAATCGCGATACTTACTGTTGCAGCATTTTTCTAAGCACAGTTACAAATTTTTAGTAAAGAAACGTGCTGCGTATTAAATAATAAAAAGTAAATAGTGTTTGTTTAGAGGTTGTCTGGTTCGGATATCACTATTCCAGCCAGCTGTTATCAATTATTCGTGAGTCCATTACATGCCTGAATCATTAAATATTGTCGATCTTATTACCCAAGCCAGTCTATTGGTGCAGATTGTGATGGCACTATTGTTATTAGCCTCTTTGCTCAGCTGGGTTATTATCTTTCGCATGAGTGCGCGACTTGGTACAGCCAAAAACTTTGATCAACAATTTGAGACTTGGTTTTGGTCAGGCGAAGATTTGGCCAAGCTATATCAAGGCATTCAGGGCTCTCCTGACCGTCAAGGACTTGAGCAAATTTTTTATGTGGGCTTTTCAGAATACCTGAGAATGCATAAAAAGCGTCAACCTAAAGACGACATTATCGATGGTGTTGAACGCAAGCTACGCGTGGGCTTAGGTCGTCAGCAGCAATTGCTCGAGTCAGGACTGACGACGCTAGCCAGCATTGGCTCCGTTGCTCCGTACATCGGACTGTTCGGTACAGTATGGGGCATCATGAATGCCTTTTTGGGACTGTCTCAAACTGAGCAAGCTACCCTCGCCTCTGTCGCTCCCGGTATCGCCGAAGCACTGATTGCCACAGCCATGGGTTTGTTTGCCGCTATCCCTGCGGTATTGGCATATAACCACTTCACAGCAAAATCGAGCCGACTATATGACTCGCGTGCCTTATTTTGTGATGAGATGACAGGCATGCTGCAGCGTGAGACCAGCGTACAAGCGCCTATTAGCAAAGAAACCCAAGTTAATGCAGGTCAGGTGACAGGGCTATGAAACCAAACCCCTACGGCCGTGAAAAAAAAGCCCTTAATGCAGAAATGAACGTCGTACCTTACATTGACGTCATGCTGGTGCTACTGGTGATATTTATGGTGACAGCGCCGATGCTGATTACAGGCGTCGATGTTGATCTGCCAAAAGAGCAAACCAATACCATGAGTCAAAGCCAATTACCTGTGATTGTCTCGTTGACTGATAAAGGTGATATTTTTATCAGCTATGAAAGCAATGTCGACATGCCTGTAAGTGAGCCTGAGCTGATTAATACATTATCTAACCTGCAGTCTCAGAGCGATAATAGTAACGCTGAGCCAGTACAGGTAATGATCAATGCCGACCAAAACAATCAGTACGGTGCCATCATGACACTCATGGCAACCTTGCAACAAGCAGGTATCGAAAAGGTGGGTTTACTGACTGGTGCACCACTACCCACGCCTTCTTTATAGTGATCAGCGTCCTTTAGTAAATATCTTATATCATAATAGCCAATCCTAGTAATCATTCTGAAAAATCACGTTCATGAGTATCCTTACCATGCATAATGCTCCTGCCGTCTATGTACCTACCGAACCAGAAAGCAATGGGCTAACACTGCCTACATTGCTAAGCTTACTGGCGCATGGCCTTGTCATTGGCATACTGGTTTATAACTATCAAACCACTGAAGTTGAGACTGCTGGTAGTATCGAGACGGTCATGGTATCTCCTGAGCAGCTTGCTGAAATGCAAGGACAAATACTGGCCAACCGTGCAGCAGCCAGTGCAATGCAGATGGATAGTAGCACTAGCGACTCGTCCACTAGTGCTCAGCCAGAAGTATCTGGTAGTAGCGTCAGTGTGCAAAATCCAAGTCAGTCAAGCTCTCAGCGCGTACCTGTATTTACACGATCTGAGGAGCCAGCTGGTCAACCTATACTTATGAGCGAAGACCATCAACAACGGCTATTTGAGCAGAATCAAGAGTATGAACGCAAAATGGCTGAGTGGGCAGCACAACTAGACGAATCAGCCATGGAAGAGCTTGATCAAGTCGATCAAAGCAAACGTGATCAGCTCATAGAAGAACAAAAAAGGCTGGGAGAGTTTCGTCAAAAGCAAAACAATCCACCAAAGATAAAACGTCCCACTGCTACTGATCGCAATATTGAGATTGATACTGCTGGCTCTGGTAATGCAGGGAAAACTTTTAGCCTATCAGATGGGCAGTCTACTATGTCTGGTGATACGTCAACCTCTAGTACGTCCAAGGGCAGTAGTCGTTCTGCATCCAGTGGCAGTCGCGGTGCCAGCAACAGCGAAATCATCAATTTAATCAAGCGCAACTATACGCCGCCTACCGCCGCGCGAGGCTCTACTCAACGCGCCACCCTAACCATCACTGTCAATGCAAATGGCAATGTGATCAATGTGACCGCCTCTGGACCTGATAGCACGGTCAACGAAGCGGCAAGACAAGCGGTACTCAATACTGGCAGTCTCCCGATTGATGCTGATGACCCTAAATACCCGACTTTTACCATACAGTTTAAAGGCAGCAATTAATCGGTTGCTAGGTTCTTATAATATTGGTAACGTGACGTTAAGCGGCTTGTCTCGCATAGGTTGCTGCCTCATCTAGATGCTTGTCTCATTAAATAAAAAATGAATATCATACTAATTTTAGGAGCTCCATTTACTCATGCGTACCCAAAAAAAATTACTAGTATCGTTACTCGCCAGTACCTCAGCATTACTAGCATCGCAAAGCGTGCTCGCTGCACCTGTTGTACTAGAATTGGACTATGAGATTCCTGTTCAGCAAAACCAAGTCGCGTTTGTGCCGTTTGCGGGTGACTCGGTCTTATCACCGATTGTATTAAATGACTTGAGTAAAACCGAGCTAAAAGTAACCAATCAAGATCTACCGCAGCAGCCGCACAGTAGTAAAGAGCTGACAGGTACATTACCTGTTTGGCAAAGCATGGGCATACCGTATCTGGTTGTCGGCAGTACGCGTACCAGTCGTGGCAAAATAATCACCGATTATGAAGTCATCGATGTCAAATCTGGTCGTGTGATAGAAGGCAAGCAAAGCCTAAGCGCTGACAACAATAGAGAAAGCATGCGTTATGCCGGTCATGTCATCGCAGACAAAGTGTACGAGCTGATTACTGGTATTCCAGGGGATTTCTCAGGACGCATTGCTTATATTGAAGAAACAGGAACTGGCAAGCAAAAGATCTCGCGTCTCAAAGTGATGGATGCTGATGGCGAAAATGCTAGAACCATTACTGAAGTGACAGGCTCTATCTTCTCACCAGCATGGTCACCTGATGGCAACCGTATCGCCTACTCAGTACAACGTGAAAAATCATATCCCGTCATCTACGTGCAAAACGTCAGTGGCGGCGGCGCAACTGCCCTGACGCCTTTTTCAGGTAGTAACCTAAGCCCGTCTTTCTCTCCTGATGGCAGCAAGATATTATTCTCTAGTAGTTTTGAAGGTAGCGCTGATATCTATGAGATGAGCGCCAGCGGCGGTACACCTAGAAGGCTCACTAATTTACCAAGCAGTGAAGTACAACCAAGCTATGCACCAGACGGTAAATCTTTTGTGTTTGTCAGTGATAAAACTGGCTTTAACAAGCCGCAAGTCTATCGCTACGAGTTTGCTACGGGCCAAACGACTAAAGTGTCAAACGGTGGTTATGCAACCAGCCCGCAGTTTAGCAGTGACGGTACACAAATTGCCTTTTTGAGTGGGCGCTCAGCAGCTATTATGAATAGTAATGGTGCTATCACTACCAATCTTGGCAATACAGGTATCGACGAAGCACCAAGCTTCTCACCAAACGGTAAACGCGTGGTCTACGCATCGACCCAAGGCGGCAAAGGCGTACTAACCATCAAATCACTCAACGGTGGCGAAGCGTTTGGTAAATCAGGACAAGGCGTTATCCGCTCACCCGTATGGTCATCAAGCCCAAAATAATTGGTCGTACACTAAAGTAGCAATTTTGGTTATAGTGGAATAAGTATCAACCGTTAAGCAAAATTGAAATGCCCCAATCATAGTCGTTATGGTTGGGCTTTTTTTTGTTTAAAAAACAGCAATAGAAATAACGATAGGTCTTAGTACTTATTTACTTTCAATAGTCAGCACCCCTCGTCTTTGATCTACCTTCCAATGTTACCTAACCCTCCCTCTTTCGTAACAAAACTGTAAACGCACTAGTACCAAAAAAAACATTGCAATGACTTGTATTTTACCTATACCCTAAATAGACCTGACTAATTGGTCAGGTTGTTCAAATATTAGCCAACATATATTAGTTATTTTCATTGTTTATCTTACAGACGGATGCGTACCCCTATTGTTTACATCGATAAAAAAACAAGTCAAAGATTGGGTTAAAACTTTGATCTCGTGATCTACCACATTGTCTGATATCTACAGTTAAGCGGGTGCTAAGCAGTTATTTTAGGAGGAAACCACCATGAGTGAAAACGTTCCAGCGAATACCGATTTACTGTATAGACTGCATGACCGTCCTACACCCATTAAAGCATTTTTAGGTGCTATACAGCACGTACTTGCAGCGTTTGTAGGTATCATCACACCCTCTCTTATCATAGGTGGCACATTAGGTTTAGGAGAGCATATCCCCTACCTTCTCAGTATGTCATTGATAGTATCTGGCGTCGCAACCTTTATTCAGACTCGTAAAGTAGGTCCTGTTGGCTCTGGCCTCATGGCGTTGCAAGGTACCAGCTTTGGATTTTTGGCAGCAGTACTGACGGCAGGGTTTGTGGTAAAAAACCGCGGCGGTGGTCCAGAAGAGATATTATCCGTTATTTTTGGCGTTTCATTTCTCGGTGCATTTGTTGAGATATTTTTGAGTCAATTTATAACCAAACTCAAATCTTTTATGAGCCCTATTGTTACAGGCTGCGTGATTGTCACGATTGGTTTGTCATTAACCAAGGTAGGTCTGACTGACTTAGCGGGCGGGTTTGGTGCTGAGGATTTTGGTAGCATTCCGAACTTACTTTTGGGCGGTGGTGTGCTGGCAAGTGTCGTACTGATTAGCATCATCAATAATAAAGTCATTCGCTCAAGCGCCATCTTTATCGGTTTGATGCTCGGCCTTATCGCGGCCGTATTTATGGGACGTATCGATTTTTCATTGGTTTCTGAAGCGGCTTTTTTTACGGTGCCGATCCCTTTTAAGTATGGCTTTGGTTTTGATTGGCAGGCTTTTATTCCTATTGCCTTTATGTACATCATTACCAGTATCGAGACCTCAGGCGATTTGACGGCTACCTCAATGATATCAGGTGAACCGATCAAAGGCCCTCTTTATGAGAAACGCATCAAGGGCGGCGTACTAGGAGATGGTGTTAACTCTCTGATTGCTGCAGTATTCAATACCTTCCCTGTGACGACCTTTAGCCAAAACAATGGTGTGATCCAAATGACGGGTATTGCCAGTCGCTATGTGGGTTTCTATGTAGGCGGCCTCCTATGCCTGATGGGACTATTCCCTGTCCTTGGTGCTATTTTTACGCAATTACCGAAGCCTGTCGTTGGCGGTGTCACGCTACTTATGTTTGCGACGGTGGCGACTGCTGGCATTCGCATCTTATCTACCGTGCAATTTACGCATCGTAATGTCTTAATCATTGCCACCTCACTGGGTCTGGCAACGGGTATCGCCTTTGTCCCTGACGTACTGTCACAAACGCCGCAGTTCTTTCAGAATATCTTTGGCTCAGCGGTAACGATGGCAGGGATTGTGGCCATCACCCTTGATATGATTTTACCCAAAAACTATGGCATCGAGTTTGATACCAAAGCACAGCATGCTGACGACGGTTTAGAACCAACGCAAGAAGTAGCGTAAGGCTAAGCGTAAGCTAGGGCTGAACATATCGAAGTGTTTCGCCGTAAATGAGGTGCACAGAAAAATAGAAACAATCTGTGCACTTCGCTGATTAAGCACCTGACTTATTGAATAGACACCCTGTCAAATAGACACCCTGTCAAATAGACACCCTGTCAAATAGACACCCTGTCAAATAGGCACCCTGTCAAATAGGCACCCTGTCAAATAGGCACCTTGTCAAATAGGCACCCTGTCAAATAGGCACCTTGTCAAATAGGCACCCTGTCAAATAGGCACCTTGTCAAATAGGCACCCTGTCAAATAGGTACCTTGTCATCATTCAAGGCCACAGCCTTTTAAAATAAAAGGTACCAGAAAGTCTGCCGCACGTGCTTCATCTGCTGCGTCATAAGCGGTCTTATCCATTAATCCAACGATTTCAATCTCAAATTCAGCATAACGTTGGGTAGTCGCCCAAATCAAAATCAGTAGTTGTAGAGGATCAGTAATCCCAATTTTGCCTTGCTTGTGCCACTCTTTCATTACCTGTGCTTTATCGTGTACCCACTCCTTCATCGTGGTGGACATAAATTCATGCAAATGCGGTGCACCGCCGATGACTTCAATTGCAAATAGTTTATGGCGACTTGGATTGACAAAGGCTTGATGTAGCTTGGTACGGACGAATTTTTCGATGACTGTTTTTGGGTCGCTATCTACCGTCATGGTTACCAAGCCTTCATTCCATTCTTGAATGATCGAGCGTAGCACTGCCATGTAGAGGTTTTTTTTATTTTTAAAGTAGTAGTGAACATTGGCTTTAGGTAAGCCTGCCCTATCGGCAATGCCCTGCATCGTAGCGCCGCGATAGCTCTGAAGCACAAACTCTTCTTCAGCTGCCGCTAAGATAAGCGCTTGATTCTGTGCGCGAATGGCTTGTTGGCTACGGTGCGAGGGCGTATCAGTCACTGAGGTTTCTTCCTTTTGATTGTTTTGAGTCATAGCAGTGGTATCTCACTTTAAGAGACAGGTTCGACAAAATAGTCGCTATATTTTGCTGTGTATTCTTATATAAACACATAGATTTGATCAGCATAACCTGTTAAATAAAAATATTTCGCATAAAACAGTTGACCAATTAGTCAGGTTTTAGCAAAATGGGAACTGTAAATCAATTACGCCGTCATTAACTACCTCTTGCCAGACGTTTTGGACGGCTAAAATATCAGTGTTTCCTTAGCAAATCTGTTTCATATTGTCAGTTCACTATAACTTGAAATTATGCAAAGCGTATATAAGCGCCAAAGCTCTGACTACGAACACATAGATTATCAGCTTTTGATTTTATGCAAATTAGTAGCTGCTAGCTTAATCAAATTATTCATGAAGCTGAAGCAACCGCCACTTATCAAGATTACTGCTTATACCTATAAGTTTATGCAAATAATCATAAGGTATAAACCTCTATCAAACATTTATCGCCCGATACAGATAACGGGCTGTTCTATTAGAAAAGGATGTCATCGTGAGCTTAACCTTAGCGCAATTCAACGACCTATCACAAGAAGTCGCCATCGCTCAGCTATTGACTTGCTGCACCAGTAAAAGTTGGGCCTATAAACTTGCAGACGCTCGCCCTTTTGCAGACGTTGATGCACTGCTAGAAAGTAGCGACGCTATCTGGGACAAAGTACAAAACGATGAGGCTAACTTATTAGAAGCGTTTGATGGACATCCGCAAATCGGTAACGTGGCATCTCTAAAAGAAAAATACCGCAACACACAAAGTAGCGCTGCACACGAACAGTCAGGCGCTAACGATGCAGCAGATGAGGTGCTCGAAGCACTTGCCAAAGGCAATCGAGACTATCTTGATAAATTTGGTTTTATTTTTATTGTCTTTGCGACCGGTAAAAGCGCGCAGCAAATGCTGGATCTGTTATTAGCGCGTCTGCCTAATGATCGTGCTACTGAACTGGCAAATGCAGCCGCTGAACAGAATAAAATTACGCGTTTACGTTTAACTAAATTGCTAGACAATGCTTAGACAAGCAAATAGTAGTCGCAGAGTTAGACTAGCATTTTCACCCGATTTATATTTTTCACAAATTTAAAGGAAGCATCATGTCTGCCACCCTATCATCACATATCCTAGACACTCATCTTGGCAAACCTGCCGCTGATGTCGCCGTTACCTTACACCGCGTACAAGACAATGGTGTCGCCACATTACTAGCGCATGGTACAACCAATAGTGATGGCCGTGTCACACCAGACGCTTGGCAGTTTGATACAGCCATCGATAGCACAGAGCATCAGCTAGATACCGGACGCTATACCGTAACGTTCGATACTCAGTCTTATTTTGATGCTCAGCAGCTGACAGCATTTTACCCGCAAGTGGTTATCGACTTTGTGGTAAACGATGCCAGTCATTATCACGTGCCACTTCTGCTTAGTGCGCACGGTTATAGCACTTATCGCGGATCGTAGCTTTGGCGCTGTTTAGCTCTCTGCGTTGTTATTAGTGTTCAAGAAATACTATCAAAAGAAATTATCAAGACATTTTATCAAGACACTGTCATATTAAAGGACATTTATTACATGGGCGCCTATCTTCTCGAATGGTTGAGTTTATTTTTCCGCTGGTTTCATGTTATCGCTGGGGTAGCATGGATTGGTGCATCGTTTTATTTTGTGTGGCTAGATCTAAGCCTACGCAAACCGCCACAGTGGAAAACAGACAAAGGCATTTCGGGTGATCTTTGGGCCGTCCATGGCGGCGGATTTTATGAGATTGCCAAATACAAACTCGAACCCGAAGAGATGCCCAAAACGCTACATTGGTTTAAGTGGGAAGCTTATACCACTTGGCTGACGGGTGCGGCGATGATGTCTATCGTCTATTATGCCAATGCAACTGCCTACCTGATCGACCCAAGCAAAGTGCCTTTTACTAGTATCGGTGCCATTGCCACCAGCTTGCTTTTCTTGTTTGGCAGTTACTTCATTTATGAAGTTATCGTGCGCAGTCATTTGGGTAAAAACGCGTTTATCTTTAGTACCTTGATTTTTATCTTGCTGGTCATCGCGAGCTGGGGTTCTTACCAGCTATTTAGTGATCGCGCCTCATTTATACATATCGGTGCTATCTTGGGCACGGTGATGGTAGGTAACGTATTCTTCGGTATTATGCCGGCTCAGCGTGCACTCGTTGACTGTGTGCGGCGCGGTGAAAAACCGGGTAAAGAAGTGGCTGAATTGGCATTACAAGCCAAAAATCGCTCACTGATGAATAACTATTTTACCCTACCGCTGATTTTTACCATGATCAGCAACCATTACCCAATGATGTATGCTCATGAGAAAGGTTGGTTGGTATTGGTCTTCGTCGGTATCATTACCGCGACTGCCCGTCATTACTTTAACCAAAAGCACTTAGGTCATAAAAAACCACGCTACTTGGTCATTCCAGCCGTATTAACCGTATTGTTGATTATTTGGATGCGACCTGAGCCGATTGAGCCATTGCCTGCAATGCCTGCTACTGCCTCCGTAGCACCTACAACAACTGATAGCACGCCGCCAGCTATAAGCGCGACTACTGACTCAAGCACTGATACCGTTGCTAATGCTAATAACAGTATTAGCACTGATGCAGCTACTGCTGAAGCCGTACCCGTGAGCGCATCAGCAGATGACGCTATGATGGATGTCGTGCATACGCGCTGTAGCACCTGTCATGCTGTGCAGCCAACACAGCAAGGCTTCGCCGCACCACCAGCAGGAATCATTTTGCAGACACCAGAAGACTTAAAAATTCATAAAGCGAAAATCGTCACTGCGGTACAGACTGGCTATATGCCGCTTGGTAATATTACTCAGTTGACGGATGCGGAGCGTCAGCAGCTCGTGGCCTATGCATCATCACTTTAATTTGTGATAAAAAATAACTGTCCTTTACGAGCAATATTTAAACAAATATCTAAGGCTCTAAGCGATATAGGAATATAAATAATGAGCAAAAAAATTACCAGTGACTTTGATCTGAGCACATACCCTCGTGACCTAAAAGGCTATGCTGGCAATCCACCGAAAGCGAACTGGCCAGGCGGCGCAAAAATCGCCGTACAGTTTGTATTAAACATCGAAGAAGGTGCAGAAAATAGCGTCATCCATGGCGATGGTCAATCAGAGCGTTTTTTGTCTGATATCTTAGGCACACCAGAATTTAACAACCGTCACCAGTCTATCGAGTCTGCATTCGAATACGGTAGCCGTGTCGGTGTATGGCGTGTGCTAGATGTCTTTAAAGAATATGGCGTGCCAATCACCACGTTTACCTGTGCCGCCGCTGCTGAAAAAACCCCGCATATTATCGAGCGTGTATTAGAAGACGGTCATGAGATTGCCAGTCATGGTCTACGCTGGATCACTTATCAGGATATGTACCGTGAGACGGAGCGCGAACACATTCACTGTGCCACCCAGATATTTAAACGTATGCTCGGTGGTCAACCTCTCGGCTGGTATACAGGACGCGATAGTCCAAATACTCGTGAACTGGTCGCTGAACAAGGTGGCTATACCTATGACTCTGACTCGTACGGTGATGAGTTACCATATTGGCTCAATGTAAAGGTCCAAGATGGCAATCTGATCACGCGCAAGCCGCATTTGGTCATACCTTATAGCCTCGAGACCAATGACATGCGTTTTTCTTCTAGCCCAGGATTCACCCACGCTGAACCATTTTATCAATATCTCAAAGACAGCTTTGACACCTTATACGAAGAAGGCGCACACACTCCTAAAATGCTAACCATTGGGCTGCATTGTCGCATTATCGGACGTGCAGGACGCATCAAAGCGCTAAAGCAGTTTTTGCAATATATCACCGCTAAGCCTGACGTATGGATATGCCGCCGTGATGATATCGCCAAGCACTGGTACGAAAACCATCCTGCCGCGCCGGACAACACGGCTAACTGGATGTAAGCTCAGTCTATCGTCCTAGTATCCGTTCTGCTTAGCTGAGCGAGTGCGAATTAGCATAGATTAATATATAAAATAATACATACGTTATTAATAAACACCATTATTAAAAAAGGAATCATTGTGAGTCAAAACACTTCAGAAGTTGGACAAATTATTTCCGCAAACAATCTACCTGATACCCTGCCAGCGTTTACCAAGAAATCAAACGTCGCTGACAGTCGCTTGGGTGCAAAATCACTATTCGCTACCGATGACTTCTTTGCGGATAAAAGCCGTATTCTAAATCCTGATGCACCTATATTTGTCGTGGGTAAGTTCGATGACAACGGTAAGTGGATGGACGGCTGGGAAACTCGTCGCAAGCGCCACTTGGGTTACGATTATTTAGTTATCCAGCTTGCTCGCCCAACCAAAATTTCTGGTCTCGATATTGATACCAGTCACTTTACGGGTAATTTTCCATCTTCCGCCAGTGTCGATGCTTTATACGCGCCCGAGCTACTGCAGCAAGATGAAGCTGAACTTACTAGTCTAAGCAAAGAAGATTGGGACAATAAAAACTGGCAGGCACTAGTGGGTATGACCCCGCTTCAAGGTCACAATCATGAGCTTGTCGAGATTGATCATGAGCAAACGGTCACCCATATTCGTTTAAACATTTATCCAGATGGCGGCGTTGCCCGACTACGTGTCTATGGTGATATTCAACTTGATGCGAGCCTAAATACACAAGATGAGACACTTGACTTAGCGGGCGCATTAAATGGTGGTCGTGCCATTGCCAGTAACGATGCGCACTTTGGTGCGGCTAGTAATTTACTACTACCAACTAAAGCGCCTAACATGGGTGATGGTTGGGAGACTCGTCGTCGCCGTGAGCCAGGCAATGACTGGTGCATCATCGCACTAGGTCAAGCAGGTATCGTTGACGCTATCGAGATAGATACTGCCCATTTTAAAGGCAATTACCCTGATAAAGTCTCGATCCAAGCCGTCTACTCACCAAATACACCAGAGCAAACTTTAGTGACTCAGAGTATGTTTTGGGAGACCTTGCTTGAGCCGCAAAAAACCAATGCTGACGACGTTCATACTTTTAGTAAAGATAAGCTTAAGATAGGCCAGCCTATCACCCATATTCGGGTCAATATTTTCCCAGATGGTGGCATTAGCCGTGTACGCGTGTATGGCAAAATTGCTGAGGCTAATATTGACACTGGTACTGATGTTGATAGTAAAGAGGCTAAATAATGAGTGTCACTTTAACAGCTAAGCCTTTAACCAAGGCAAACTTTGCCCCTTACGGCTCGGTTATCGAGCGCTATAGTGATAATGAGCAAACGGCTGACAATACTTATGAAATCAATAATGGCTATGCGGTTCGTCATCATGAACTTGCCGAAAGTAAACTAGACGGTGGTTCAGTTGGCATGAGTATCTTTCGAGCCAAAAAACGTGAGAATCCGATTGCGCTCTCGGTCATGGAATACCATCCGCTTGGAACACAAGCATTTGTATCTATGGAAGGCCAAGACTATATAGTCGTCGTCGCTAAAGCTGGTGTGCCGCCGCAGTCGCCTGATGACCTAGCCGTGTTTTATGCAAAATCTCATCAAGGTGTACAGTACGACGCTAATGTCTGGCATCACCCTCTACTCGCTCTTGGCCGTGACAGTGATTTCTTAGTTATTGATCGTATCAATGGTGAGGGTAATAATTGTCATGAGATTGATATCACGGATTGGCGTGTGTCTATTGAGGTAGAAGATGAATGCAGTTAATTGAATAGAAAATAGTCGCATCCAACATGTACAAACTTAACGCCAGCTAATGTCTATTAGCTGGCTTTTTTATGTTCATCGAGTTATTAAATCATATGCCTATCAATTGATTAAAGCCTGTCAGACGACCCAATTTGGGGCACATAGATATCCATTTTGGTGCTTTTATGGCGGATCTGATACTTCGAAAAACATTGTTTGCCACATATATATAAATGCACGGAAATTGGCTCTATCATTTGAGAACAGTTAAAGACTATTTTGCTTATTTCTACCCTAATTAGTGGTTAATAAGACTAAAAGTTATACGACTCTGTAGATGACAGCTCTCTAGGTCATTTGTGGCACAGTTATTGAATGCTCTTTAGTAGTAAGCATTTAAGCGCTATCAATCAACCGTTGTCTAACGAGCATTGGATTAATAGTTTGTTTACTAGCAGATAATAACGATGCAGTTTTGGGGCAATCAACAATCAATTGTACATAAAGGGGTCATATTTTGCGTTTTGATTTATTAACGAGCTTATCCTGTCATACCAAATCATCTAGCCAAAAGCTAGCTTTACTCAAACCATTGTCGATGGCAGCTGTTGCTATCGCTGCTTTAGGTAGCATGTCGAACATCCATGCTAAGACCTTCTTTACTGATACGAGTGTCTCCGTACTTTACGGTAATGACTATGAACTTGTAGAAGACGGAGAGCTGACGACCGTTACATTAGAGCATGCTTCTGCGCATGACTGGGGCGGCGTGTTCTTCTTTGTCGATCGAAACCAAGGTGCCGATGACATTGAAAACAATAGATTTAGAGAAACTTATGGCGAGCTGTCTCCTACATTCAAAATAGCAACTTTTAATGACAGTTTTATCAAGCAGGTTAATTTAGCCGCTACTTATGAATTTGGTTCGAACAGTACGGGCTTTGACCAAGATAATTATTTGGTTGGTATTGGTGCAGATCTCAATGTGCCTATTCCAGGTACGACGTTTGCGTCGGCTACTCTATATCATGCTTTTAACGACAATACTGACGATGATCAGCAAATTACCTTAACCTATGGTTGGGAACGCAATAATTTTGTCGTAGACGGCTTTATTGATTATTCATTTAATAATGATGATATTGAAGATAATATTCATATCAATCCGCAAATTAAATACAACTTACAAGAAGTGCTCGGTATTGATAACCGTTTAGAAGTCGGTATGGAGTATAGCTATTGGAAAAATAAATACGGTGTTGATGGCGTGAATCAAAACTCCCCTAGTGCATTGGTAAAGTTCCATTTTTAATGTCTAATAAAAACTCTCTTGGCAGAAATAAACCCTTGTTCCAACTATATAGGAACAAGGGTTTATTTTTTATATCTGAAAGAAGTCTCACTTATTTTCAGATTTAGGTACAGCGTTTATTTACACCTATAAAGTTGATTTACGATAGCGACTCACGCCTGCGATTACCGTCTGATCAATTACTCTATCATCGCCTAGCATCATTAGTACAAACAACTGCTCTTCAAGTGTCTTAGTCTGCGCCATACGCCGCTCAAGCAATGCCGTTGCACCCATATCGATCACCACAAAATCTGCTTCTTTATTGGGCATAAAGTTACCGATTTTATTGTCCAATAATAGCGACTGGGCATTACCCAACGTAATTTGATATAGCCCTTGGTGAGCTGATAGCTGATTGCTTTGTAGTTGTTGGATTTTATACGCTTCTGACAGAGTCGTCAGCATCGATAGACTTGTACCTGCTCCAACGTCGGTGGCGATACTGACACCGGTATAACTTAACGTCTTGGGTAAATCGAACAGCCCACTACCCAGAAACAGATTGGACGTCGGACAGTGTGATATCTGCGTACCAGTCGCACGCAGACGCTCATACTCAGATATTTCAAGGTGAATACCATGTGCCAAGGTGGTACGTCGACCCAATAATCCCATCGTATCATAGACATCAAGATAGCCTTTATGATTGGGATACAATTGTTTTACAAAGGCAATTTCATCATGATTTTCTGCTAGATGCGTCTGCAGATAAACACTCTCGTAACTGGCATACAGCTCACCTGCCATTTGTAGTTGCTTGGGTGTCGAAGTAATAGCAAATCTTGGCGTAATAGCCACATGTTGGCGACCGCGCTCATGCCAATTATCAATGATGTTTTGGGTATCTCGAATGCCTTGCTCAGCAGGCACACACAAGTTATCAGGCGCATTTTGGTCCATCAAGACATTACCTGTGATCATGCGGGTGTTAAGCTTATGACTTTCCGTAAAAAATGCGTTCACTGATTCAGGGTGACTGGTAGAAAATACCATGGCGCTCGTTGTACCATTGGCCAGCAGCTGATTTAAAAAGAACTGCGCTGTGTCATGTGCTACTTTTGGATCGCCAAAATTGGCTTCGGTGACGAAAGTATAATTATTAAGCCAATCAAGTAATTGTTCACCGTAAGCAGCAATCATATCTATTTGCGGATAATGCACATGAGTATCAATAAAACCTGGCATAACAAGTTTGTCGCGATAGTCATGTACTTTGACTACTAACTGGCCTATTTGCTCAGAGGTATTATTATATTTCGCTAATATTGTCTCGTTATGCCCATACTCTACAACGCACCCTGTCACATCATCTACGACAAGCGCACCATCAGCGATATATTCAGGATACGCCTGTACACCTTCAATCACTGGTAGTAACGTAATGTCTCGTTCCACAGCTAATGTCTGTGAATGATCAGAGGTTGCACGCTCAGTACGATCGCTTTCGGTCAAGTAGTGCAGCAGTCGAGCTTGATAAATATGTAGGGTCATTCGTAGATCTCACAATGGCTTGGTAGTCCTGAGCGTTTTAATAAATAGTACTGAGCGCTTTAATAATTTGATAAAAAGTATAAAAGTTATATGGAGTGAACCGTTATGGAGTGAACCGTTCAAGAAATAGCTTGATGATACTGCTGTAAGAGCTGTGCCACGATAGAAACCGCCACCGCCATCGGCTCTTTCCCACCAACTTGCAATCCGATTGGCATGACCAACTGATTGACCAGTTGCTCACTGTAGCCACGCTGCATCAAGCGATCTCTAAAACGCTTGGCTTTGGTTGCCGAGGCAATGCAGCCTATGTAAGGTGCTGAAATATCTGAACATTGATCCTCAGACGAGCTAGTATCATAAATAGTATCTAATGCCGCCCGCACTAACTCAAAATCAACACTATGGTCATGAGTCATAACCAGAATAAAACGCTGACCACCCTGCTCGATAAATGGGCGCACAAAATCTACAGGCTCATCATCGATATGCGGACGGATATGCGCTGGTAAGTTATAAAGTTTGGATTGATTAGTAGTAGATTCATCAACTAAGTAACGCTTAAACATCTCTGGGCGACTGTCCACCCAATCTACCTGACAAGGTAGCTCAGCGAGGATGGTCATTAGCGCTGATGCTACATGCCCTGCACCAAACACTAGTACTGACATCGGCGGCGTTACATTGAAGCATTCGAACATAACGGTGACGCTACCGCCGCAACACTGTGCCAATTTCGCACCTAGCGGGTAGTGCTTGGTGTAGACAGCATCACGGCGCACTGCTTTAGAAGGTATTAACGTGCTTTTACCGTCAGTTTCAGCGACTTTTGGTTTTACTTCTTTTGATACCGTTGCCGCTATTTCACCATTCAATAGCTGCCGTGCCGTATTGACAACGTCGTGCTCTAGACCGCCGCCGCCTAGCGTATCCACGATACTATCTTGCGTGACAATCATTTTTGCCTGTAGCGCTCGAGGAGCAGATCCATTCACAGCCACGACCGTCGCCAATACGTGAGCAATGCCTTGCTGCTGATATCGCGCTAGACCTTCATACCAGACGACTGGCGGTGCTAACGACTCATTCACTGTGCGCAGGACCTCTTGCCCCTGCTACATTCGGATGCTCTATCGCATTAGGCTGATCATCGGTTTGTTTGCCAACCACCTCCAATGGGTCGATGTCTTTAGCGTGACGTACGTCTTGTGGCATTGCTTTTTCGTTGTAAAGGTCACTGTTCTCTTCTGCACCTTTGACTAAGCTATCAACCGTATCTGTATCTGCTTTAGTTTCTAAATCCCACGACGTACCTTGCATGCGCATGACTGCTTTTAATACCGCTTCTGGCGTCGCAGGCATGGTCAGCTCTGGATTATTTTTATAGTCACCAAGGCTCGCGACTGCATTATTGAGTGCGCACCAAACGCTGGCTGCCAGCATAAACGGCGGCTCGCCAACGGCTTTAGAGTTATAAATCGTTTGTTCTTCGTTTTTGCGATCGTACAGTTTGACATTCCACTGCTTAGGTAAGTCATGGGCAGTTGGGATTTTATAATTGGCAGGACTGTCGGATGCCAGCTTTCCTTTGTCATTCCAAATCAGCTCTTCTGCCGTGAGCCAACCCATGCCTTGCACAAAACCCCCTTCAATCTGCCCAATATCAATGGCAGGGTTGATCGATTGTCCTGCATCATGTAACACGTCACAGCGTAGTACTTTATACTCACCTGTCAACGTATCAATCTCAACCTCAGCACAAGCTGCACCCAAGGCAAAGTAGAAGAACGGACGTCCCCATGCTTTAGAGCGATCATAAAATATTTTAGGCGTTTTATAGTAGCCAGTAGATGATAGACTAATACGGTTTTGGTACGACAGTTGAATCATTTCAGCAAAAGTCAGCGTTTCTTTATCACCGATATAGACATGATTTTTTTCAAAACGTATGTCTTCTTGTGCTACGTCGAAGTGCTCAGCAGCAAATTCAAGTATGCGCGCTTTAATGCTTAGACAAGCGTTCTGTGCTGCCTTACCATTAATGTCTGTACCTGATGACGCGGCAGTTGGTGAAGTATTAGGCACTTTGTCGGTACGTGTCGCTGACACCTTAACCGTGTCCAGATCAACATCAAATTCATTGGCAACAATTTGGGCAATTTTGATATATAGCCCTTGTCCCATCTCCGTACCACCATGATTGAGATGGATACTGCCATCAGTATAAATATGTACCAATGCACCTGCCTGATTAAGCGTCTGCACCGTAAATGAAATACCGAATTTTACTGGCGTTAGAGCAAGCCCTAAGCGCTTATCACTGCCTTCAGCGGCAGCTTTTTGATTGGCTTCTAGAATTTGTTGACGGCGATTGTCATAATCGCAATCGTCTGCCAACTTGGTCATGATAGTCGCTAAATCAAAATGCTCAATCGTCTGACCGTAATGCGTACTTTGACCATCTTGATATAAGTTTGCCAAGCGTACTTGTAATGGATCTTGCCCCATCGTATAGGCAATATGATCCATCATATATTCAGCAGTCATCAGACCTTGTGGACCACCAAATCCTCGATAGGCAGTATTGGATACAGTATGCGTTTTGCAGCGATGCCCTGCTACATGAGCAGCTGGATAGTAATAGGCATTATCACAGTGGAACATCGCTCTATCAACGATGGCATCAGACAAATCTGGCGCATAGCCACACAAACCAGCCAGCTGCATATCGACGCCCAATATACGCCCAGACTCGTCTAAACCAACCTCATAACGGTTGGCAAACTCATGACGCTTACCCGTCACCACCATGTCATCTTGACGATCTAGACGCATACTGACAGGGACATTATGGCGTTTGGCGATGATACCGCATAGACACGCCCAAGCAGCGGCTTGCGTTTCTTTACCACCAAACCCGCCACCCATACGGCGCACGACTGTGTTTACCGCATGAAATGGCAAGTCTGTCACTTCGGCGACCAGCTGCTGTACTTCGCTTGGATGCTGTGACGACGTGTACACCTCTAGCCCGCCATCATCACAAGGCACCACATAAGACACTTGGCCTTCGAGATAAAAGTGCTCTTGCCCGCGCATATGAATATGACCTTCAATGCGAATCGGTGCGTTCTCAAGCGCAGTCGCCGCGTCACCACGCTTCATAAAGTGACTCGGACGCACAAATAACTCTTGCTCTAATGCTTTATCAATACTAAGTACTGCTGGCAATGGCTCATATTCTACCACTGCCTTGGTAGCCGCTTTTTTGGCAGCGCGATGACTGCTCGCTACTACTACAAATAACGTCTGACCCACATACTCTGTGATGTCATCCACCATCAGTGGCTCACCGTCGAATACCGCACCGATATCCGTCTGCGCAGGCAAATCTTTAAAACTTAAGACATCTACCACCCCATCCGCATCTCTAACAGCGCTTAAATCCATACTCAGTACACGTGCATGAGCATGGCTGCTTTTACCTACTGCCAGATGTAGCGTGCCTTGCGGTTTTGCAATATCATCCACATAAGTCGCCGTCCCCATGACATGACTAATCGCACTATCATGCTTAGCCGAGGTACCAATTTTATTTTTTGGCGGACGCACGCGGCGGATACTATAACTGTCAAATAAGGACGAATGATGGCTCATGGCGGATCTCTTCTATTAGGACGCTTTGATTAATGCTCTGTTATTCTTGGCAAATATAACGATAAGGCGGTATTAGCAAACAACAATTCTGCTAGTTAAGCAGTCTCAGTCTGTCTACCTGCTACCAACTGCTTACCGCACTTCACTAGCAGACGCTGTACCACATGTGAGCGATATTCACGGCTGGCTCTGACATCAGTCATAGGCGTAACGTCTGCAGACAAGACTTGTGCTGCTTGCTCAAAACTCGCAACTTCAGCCGCTTGCCCAATGAGCGCTTGCTGACAGGTTGTGGCTAATAACGGTATGGCAGCCATACCACCAAGTCCAAGCTTTGCATTCTCTATCGTCATGCCATCTGCTGATACATCGATTCGCGCAGCCAATAGACACGCTGAAATATCATCCTCATAACGTTTGCTAATTTTATGAATAAATAAGTGCTGATTGTCATGCATCAGAGGAATATGGATAGCGACTACGTAACTGCCTGCTTGCAGTTTGGTCTTTTTATAATCTAAGAAAAATTCTGATAAAGGTATAATCTCATCCGTATAAACCGAATCACTATTATCTAAATCGTTACCTGATTCTTCATGATTAGGCGCGCAATGACGCAGATGAATTGACGCATCTAACGCCAATAAAATCGGTGGTAAATCACCAATCGGCGACGCGTTGGCTATATTGCCACCGATGGTGCCCATATTACGAATTTGCGGAGAAGCAATACGCTCAAATACTTGCGCAAAACTTGGAAAATACTGCTCAAGCACAGGCAACATCTGCTGATAGCTCATGCCAGCACCTAATACTAGTGATTGGCTAGGAGCTTGCTCGTTATCTAACCCTTCATTGCTTGAGTCAGACTTTGCGTCAAGTAATGACCATGATTTTAGTGCCTCAATACCTGAAAGCTGGATAATGACCTCGTGATCAACCAAATGCTGGGTTACACTCAATCCCAAATCCGTACCGCCTGCCCAAATCGTTGCCTGCGGATAGGCCGCTAATACTTGGTTAAGCTCATCTAGTGACTTGGGCATATATAATTGTCGCCCAGCATCACTGATTACAGGGGCAATCGCTTTCGACTCTTCATTCTTTAATTCGACGTTATCTAGCACGTTTTCAGATACTGCTGATTCTTTTGTACTACGCATCGCGTCTGTGGCTAGACTGATAGTCAGGTCTTTCACCGCTGACTGCTCCGCCTCTCTCTGCTGACCGATATCGCTCATCAATAGGCCCGCCTCGATAATCGGTCGATAACCTGTACAGCGACATAGGTTGCCAGAGATTGAAGCAACCACTTCATCATAGCTTAGTTGCTTGGCATCGTTCTGACTTGCTGTCTCTTGACTTGTCTGCATACGATTGTTTTCGTAAACACAAGCCAGCGACATCACAAACCCAGGTGTACAAAAACCGCACTGCGATCCGTGACATTCAACCATCGCTTGCTGTGCTGGATGCAGCAAAGCACGTTCTGGGTGATGTTCTGGATTATCTGCTAAATAAGAAGCCGTCATCAGATGATGACCATCCATAAGCGACACTAGCGTAATGCAAGAGTTGACTGTATAGAACGGTGGCGTAGCATTTTTTTCGTCGCCATTTTCATCATTAAGCACTTGCTGGCTAGCGTTAGGCAGGCGCTGAACCATCACAGTACAGGCACCGCAATCACCACTACCACAGCCTTCCTTCGTATCCGTTTGGCCTTCATGCAATCGTAGATACTCAAGCACCGTCGTATTAGGGTTAAGCTGGGTTAGCTCGTGGCGTTTCCCATTTAAGTAAAAACTAATCATAGCAAGACTCGGCTAAAATAAAATAATGAAGATAAGCATAAGGCTTAAGGAATTTAACGGCTTAAATGCTGAACGTAAGCACTTGGTTTACATCATGCTGCAACCGTTCAAGTACGGTTATTCTGTTTTATTCGCTAACACATTCTTAAGAGACCAAAGAATCTAGGACAGCGCACTTTTTATATCAGGTAAATCGGTTGCAAATATCAGCAATCATCGAACAATTTTGTTAGAAAAATCGTACTATAGGATACTTGACTATTTGGTCAGCTTTCAACATATTATCACTATTCTTATTTATAACACAACCCGTTAAAATGCCTATAGATACTATCGAATAGTTGGTAAATATTTGGCGAATAACTTCAATCTAAGGAAATACTTACACGTTTTGTAGACTTTATTGATTGCTCAGCTACTTAATACCAGACGTTATTTTTATAAATAGCTTTAATTTTATACATGACAAATCAAACGAAGTATTAGATAAGCCATACTCTAAATAGCGAGATAGTCTGCGTAAAAACAATATCGAATACATATATCGCCTTTAAACTGCTATGAACAGCTGATTTTTATATATAATGTCTGCAAATAAGCCTGACTCTTCACTGTTGTGACTTCTAATGATAAGTAATCGTGACATATCGTTGGGCTAAAATCGTTTTTGAGATATTACTATGAAGTCATTTGCCTTTACCTATTTGCTAATAGCAACGATGCTTTTAGGAGGTTGTCAATCATTTCAATTCGTTGACAGTCCTATCCCCGTGAAGCCCGCCCCTACTAAGCTTGTTGCTCCATGAAAATCCTAGCGCTTAATAGCACTTATCGCTCGATAAAAATTGGCACAAAAAAAGCAGACATTGATAATGTCTGCTTTTTTATTTGATTGCTCTGTCGTTTCTAGCTTTTTTTAGAGCTTAGCATCAGCTGGTTGATGCTTAATAATCGTTTTGGCCAGATGATCACCAAACCAAATAGCAGTATCAATATCACCCGAACCTGGTGTCTCTTCAGGTGGCCCATCAAGCGATTGAGTCATCAAACCCAAAAAGCTAGACAGACGGTTTAAGTCGTGAGCCTTATGACCTGTCGGCATCAATGGCAGACCAATCCAGTTCATACCATGTTGCATCGCATATAGAGAAATCTGCTGCAATACAGCAAGTTTATCACCGCTCAGGCCGCCCGAATTGGCAAACGCTGCTGCCCATTTACCCTCCCACTTACGATGATACCAACGCTTAGAAGTCTCATCCATAAAGGTTTTAAATTCAGCCGTCACACTGCCCATATACACTGCACTACCGAAAACCAGCAAATCTGCCTGATCTAAATAATCCCAATCAACATCATAAACATCGACAGCCTTGGCTTGCGCTTCTGGCAATTGCTGATGCGCACCTTGTACTATCGCCTCAGCGACACGCTTGGTATGACCATAATTACTATGGAAGATAACGGCGATTGAGACATTAGGCGCATTATCAGTAGATGTAGAGGTGTTAGACGATTTAGCAGGTGTATTCATACGTACTCTAATAATAAATAATTGGTTGAATATAAAACTTATAAAATATTGGATACTTAGCCACAGCCGACAGTTAGTGGCCTCACTTTCACTGATAAGTACTTATCGATAGCTCAAACTTTCGAACTATCAGGCGATATAACAGAATCAAGCAACGCTTCTTTGAGTCAATTTAACTGGCATAAACATCAATGGTGATGGAGCAATCGCATAGTCTTTATACGTCAGCATATACATACCAGTATATATGCGATGAACTCCATTGAATTCAAGCCCATTGTATCAGACGTATTTTCGTTTTTAAGTTATTTATTAAAGTCTGACTAATCAGAGCACATATATTTTTAATAAATTTTATATAAATGGGTCAGTCGCATTAACTGATAATGTGACACAAACAACTTCCTAATAACTGATAAACCTATGATTATTAGCACTATAGGAAACTATTAATATCAAATAATATATACAGCAATTTATTTATTCCATATCCTCATATACTAATTCTATTTTTTCTAATCTCTCCGTATTTACATTAATAACAATAGGATTATGATGTAACGCTTGTTACTGCTAAACCAAATTAACAGAAATACAGTTTCCAATTCTGCAAACCTGCGTAACTATACTCATATAAATTCTTATAAAAATGATATCTGATAACATCATCGGATAAGGAAGCTATTACCTTGACTACTCTCGTTCAACCTGTAAATGATACGAAAGATCCTATCATTAGAGATGATCTGGCCCTAAATGCACCGCAAAAACCCTTGATTATGGGTGGTGGCATCGTAGGATTGATGGTGCTTGCGTATCTATTAGCCACTCAACATATTTCTCAATCATTGCTACTTGGCATAGGTCTTTTGTTAGGCTATACCCTTTTTCATGCCCGCTTTGGCTTTACCTCTGCTTTTAGACGTATGATGGCAGTGGGCAACGGTCAGGCGATGCGCTCACACATGCTAATGTTGGCAGTTGCTGTCACGCTATTTGCGCCAATCCTTGCTTATGGCACGACGCTATTTGGCGGTCCTGTCGCAGGTTATGTCGCGCCATTAGGGGTCAGTCTAGTCGTAGGCGCATTTGTATTTGGTATCGGCATGCAACTTGGTGGCGGCTGTGCCTCTGGTACGCTCTATGCGGTAGGCGGTGGACGCTCTGTTATGTTCATCACCTTTATTTTCTTCATAGTGGGCGCCACGATTGGTGCTTATCATTTGCCATTCTGGACAGAAGAAATGCCCGCTTATGCGCCTTTCTCTTTGGCAACCTCTACAGGTCTTGGCTATACAGGAGCGTGGCTGGTGTCGCTTGCTATATTCGGCATTATCGCATGGGTGACGTTAATCGTTGAGAAAAAAAGAAACGCACCGAAGATGGCACCTGTACCTTCTGAGTCTGGTTGGAAACGAATCTTTCGTGGTTCTTGGCCGCTATTTGCTGCCGCAATCGTCTTAGCTTTACTTAACGGTCTGACATTGCTTACACGTGGTCAACCGTGGGGCATTACGTCAGCATTCACATTGTGGGGCTCTAAAATTGCAAGCGGCTTTGGTATGGATGTGGCTAGCTGGGGCTACTGGCAAGGGGGCAATGCAGCAGCGCTTGAAGCTTCTATATTTGCAGATTCGACCACTGTATTAAATATCGGTATTATCATTGGCGCGTTTATCGCATCTGCTGCGGGTGGCTTGTTCAAGTTTACTAAGATTACTGCAGGTAACTTTGCAGCGTCAGTCATCGGCGGATTGATGATGGGGTACGGTGCACGTCTCGCGTTCGGTTGTAATATTGGCGCTTACTTCGGTGGTATCGCTTCTTTTAGCTTACATGGCTATATCTGGGGCATACTGGCAATGGCAGGTACGTTCTTGGCACTATATTTACGTCCTCTATTTGGCTTATCAGTACCAAAATCTAGCGACTCCGTTTGTTAATACAGATTTTTTGTTAATACAGACCTTGTGTTAGTACAAACTTAGTACTCAAACAAAAAAAACAGCAGAATAATCTGCTGTTTTTTTATTGTTTATCACTTCCTTGCCACTACTCATTATTATATAGTCAAAGAAATCTAAAACAGCTACAAGGCAGCCGACCGTAGATTGTACATATAGTACATCTAGGGAGGGTAACACCGTAGCGGTTTAGTAGTTCGCTGACTATAAAGCTGCTAACGACGAACGATGACCAGTGCCATCCGACCTGTGGCAGCTTGCTGCATATGAGTCTGGCGGCGATACGAGTAATAGTGAGTATCTGCGTAACTACAGTCAACAGGTAAATCATTCACAACTGTAGCACCAGCAGCTTCTAACTGCATGGCAGCAAGCTTCGGTAAATCCAACTTTATTTTGTCATTATGAGACGATATAGAAAATAGCGAAACAAAGTTATCGATATGCGTCTCTGGCAACGTCTGGTTGACTATACACCCAGCCAATAACTTATCGCGAACGTCTACATTTACTTCATAATTTTCCTGACTGATACACACTCCTATCCAAGCTTGTATAGGGCCTGAATCAGTAAAGCGACTAACAGTCTCTTGTATCACACCGCAGGCCAATCCTTGCCAGCCTGCATGAATCGCTGCGATTTTTCCACTGGTTGGCTGATATAATACGATAGGCACACAGTCCGCCGTCATGATTGCCAGACCGCGACCACTTTGTTGACTGACCATCGCATCAGCAGACATTGGCGCCATATTCAGCGTAGTAGCATCGACATCATGAATATGTTTGCCATGAACCTGACTGACCCAATGTAAGCGATTAATAGCCGCATGCTGCTCATTTTGTGCAGACTTATCTGTCAGTTGCTCATTGATAGCAGCTAATAGATTCATGCGGTTATCTAATACTTGCAGTGCATTATCATTGACATGCAGACCTAAATTCAGCTCACCGTAATTTGACTGACCCGCATACCCTGTACGCTGGTTTTTAGCAGCAGAGTCATCAATATTATCAAATGCAAAAGCAGCCGTCTGAAAAACAGCCACATTATCAATTTGCGCAATCATTGTCATCGGGAACGTGTTCGTCATGGCTGCTCGCTCTCACCTCTTATCTAGTAAACGTTAGCGTTTACTCTTCATAATAACCGTCGCTTAGTACGGCCATCAGTTTTTGCATGTCTTCAGGTAGTGGCGTCGTGACTTCAATATCCTCACCTGTCGTCGGATGCACAAATCCTAACGTATAGGCATGCAATGCTTGGCGTGGGAAATTATTGATAGCTTGGCGCTGAGCTTCTGTCAATCCAGAGCGCAACTGACGACGGCCACCATAGACACGGTCGCCGACTAGTGGATAAGTAATGTGACTTAGATGCACACGAATTTGATGCGTACGTCCAGTCTCAAGTCCAACATCTAGCAGACAGTAATTTTCGTTCAATGGTGTGACATTTAATAGATGCGTTACCGCTTCACGGCCAGCGGTCATCACCGTCATTTTAGTACGCTGATTGCGATGTCGACCAATCGGTGCATCGATACGACGATGACGAGATAAACTTGCTTGGTCCCCTGCCACCACACACTTATAGTGACGATAAACAGACTTGTCTTTTAGCTGTTCCATCAGTGCCATCTGAGCAGGTTTGGTTTTGCCAATCAATAGCAATCCAGAGGTGTCTTTATCAATACGGTGCACGAGACCTGCACGCGGTAAATGATGCTGCTGAGGATAATGATATAGCAATGCATTGACCAAAGTGCCATTTTGATTACCCGCGCCTGGGTGAACCACCATACCGACAGGTTTATTGATTACTAATACGTCATCATCTTCATAGACAACATCGATATCTATGTTTTCTGGTTGGTCTTCGCCATGCTGCTGTAACGTCGTTGATAGATGCAATACGTCATCTGCTTTGACACGGACTTTCGGTTTTTGGACACTGCCGTTATAGAGCAGACTGCCGTCAGTGATCCAGTTTTGTAGTTGCACACGCGAAAAGTCTGAAAACGCTTGTGAGGCGACCTTATCAATACGCAGACCAGCTTGATCTTCTGTGACCACATGCGTCATGTCTACAATCACTGGTACAGCTTGACCCGCTACTGGGGCTTCATCGTCGTCGCCGTCCATATCGCTGTCATCAATATCATTATCATCAATGTCACTATCGTTCAGACCATTACCATCATCGATGAGCAACTCTTCATTATCAAACGCATCATCATGCACTTGCTCATTTATTACTGGTTGATTATCAGGTAGCTCATTATTGTTCAAAACATCATTTGGCATTGGTGACTCTTGTGCTGATGAATCAGTATCTAGCGATTGATTCGGTGATAAATTGGTAGTCATGGCATCATTATTCATAGCGGATTGATACATGGCAAAGTCCCTGACAGTGTTTTGTGAGGTGACTTCGAAGATAGTATTATAAATAGCAGTATAAAAAATTGTCGTTTTTTGATTATCGTGTTTCGCCTATAAATAGCAGATAACAACCTTCAAGGTACAAAAAAGCGAAGACAATACCGCTCTAGTGTATCATGTCGCACGCATAAGCCCTATAGAAGCTGCATGCTATCTGTGAATTTTTGAGCATACCTTTGGGCTGTAAGATGCATCGCTTAACTCTCTAGAACATGACATTGCTGTAATTTACTGTATATTTACTCATGCTAGCGACATTCGATATCGCTCGTGACAGCCGCTCATGTTAAACTGCCTATACAATATAGATGGCGAAAAAATAGACGTAGCAAATGTTATTCTATAAAGTATAGCCATGTTTTGCTGTATGCTATGGCACTGTATGCGAATGCCGTATTTAGATACAGTATGAAAATAGCATGGGGTTTTGTTGATCGTGTTTGCCATTTAAACCGTTTGACTATGATTAAATGCATGTGGTCTATGACAGGCTTACTATACAAGCACTATGTATCAGACCCAATCTATCAGTACAATACGTCATAACAAAAACTGCATTCGATAAAAAATTTTTGCTAGTGGATCGCTGACTATTTAGCGTCGTTTTTTATCACTAACCTTTTATATAGCATGATAGCGCCGCTGCTATTATGCGTCTTGTGTCGGAGAAGAAGTATGCAAGCTGTTGGCAATACGTTTATCAAACTGTCCTCAATAACCCTACTGGCGCTTAGCGTCAATCTAGTGGGTTGCCAGACTTTCAAAAATCTAACTGGCGCCAAAGATGGTGAGGCAGTAGAAACAGCTGAAAAATCAGAGCAAGGGTATTATAACGAGGCCGTCAATCAGATTGACAAAGGTCACTATATCCAAGGTATCGAAGAGCTGACCAATCTGCGTACATTCTACCCAACCGGACAGTACGCTGAGCAAGCCTTGCTTGACATGATGTATGCACAATACGAAGGCGACAAGTATGAAATGGCAGCAGCAAGTGCTGAGCAGTTTATCCGTCTCTACCCGTCTAACCCACAAGTCAGCTACGCCTACTATGTGCGCGGTGTTGCCAATATGGAAGGTTCATCTGAGAGCCTAAAGCTATTTAAACTGAACCAAGCTGAGCGTGATACCGCGTATTTGCGTATTGCCTTTGCCAACTTCCAAGAGCTTATCAATAAATATCCAAACAGCCCTTATGCACCAGATGCCGCTCAACGTATGACGTTCATCTATAACCAGTTTGCTGAGAGCGAAATGAGTGCAGCCAATTGGTATATCGAGCGTGAAGCTTATGTAGCAGCAGTTAACCGTGCCAAATGGGTATTCCAGTACTACCCGCTGAGTGAGTCAACGCCAGATGC
Organism: Psychrobacter sp. NPDC077938; assembly: GCF_044542635.1. Taxonomy (NCBI): domain Bacteria; kingdom Pseudomonadati; phylum Pseudomonadota; class Gammaproteobacteria; order Moraxellales; family Moraxellaceae; genus Psychrobacter; species Psychrobacter sp. NPDC077938. Next base: position 495,562 of record NZ_JBITUW010000002.1, on the reverse strand, counting down.
TCTTGCGGTACTAGCCTATAGCCATGAAAAACTTGGTCTAACCGATTTGGCCAATGAGTACAAAACGCTGTTGCAGATCAACTATCCAGAAATGTTGACCAGCAACGGTAGTGTGAAATTAAGCACCAAACGTGACCGTACTTGGCTCAATAAGATTACCTTTGGCAAGCTTGGTCGTTCGAACACAACTGACAAATCAGTCGCATCTGGCGAGTATAACGGCGCAACCAAGACACAAATGATTCGTAATGCTGCCCAGTTGAGACTAGCAGGGACAAATACGACGCCTGCTAATACTCCAGTCGCCAATAATACTGCTGCACGTAATGGTATTAGCGTAGGCTTAGGTCTGCCTGAAGCGTCAGCTGAGCGCGTGACCAGTCAATCAAGTACTGGCTCAACTGCACGAGAAGCCAACGTCGATCCACTAAATACCAATCCAACACGTCGCACTACGCTAAATGACGACAGTGTGAGTGATATGGATAATAATTGATTACGTTAAGTCTCTTCTTAGCCTAGCTAACACAGTCTGTATTCATTGATAATAAGGTCAACATTATGTTGGCCTTATTTTTCTAGCAGTACCTTATTACCTCTGCCCCAACATAATCGACCTATGGTAAACTGTTTTTTGTATGAGCATTCCTAACCATATTCTTGAACAACTCAATAGCCAAGCTGACCTGATCAGCATCATTGGTAAACACACCACGCTTAAACGCGCTGGTAGTGAATATAAAGGCTGCTGCCCTTTTCACGGTGAAAAATCGCCTTCTTTTTATGTCAATCCACAAAAAAACATCTATCACTGCTTTGGCTGTAGCGTCGGTGGCAATGCCATCAGTTTTTTGCGTGATTATGAGAATTTGACATTCATTGAAGCGGTCAATGAACTATCAAAACAAACAGGCATCGAAGTACCGAAAGAAGAACAGCAAAACGTTAGTTATCAACGTCGCGCACCCAAACCTATTGCACCGCCGCCAGTTCACAATGTACCTAGTCCAACGATAGAACACAGCAAAGTAAATCAAGACGGTGCAGACCAAGACAACTATCGAAATAATCGTCAAGACATTTATCAAGACAATCATCAAAACAATGTTGCCCAAAGTGACCAAAACTACATAGACCAGCCCAGTTACGATGACAATCAGGGCTATGAGAATTTTCCACCGTTAGAGGCGTATGATTCAGCGTCCTATTCGATGGACTCGTATTCCTCCGAGCCGTATTTGCCAAACCATGCAGACGACAGTGGCTATCCGCCAGCATGGTTGACAGATACGGATGCTAGCACTGGTATGCAGGACACTCATGGTATTGAACAAAGCGATGATAAAGATGGCAATCTATATGAGCTACTAGAGCAAATCCAGCAGTTCTATCAGCACAATTTGACCACGCATCCCCATGCCAAGCACTACTTTTTATCACGCGGTATCACCGAAGACATCTTTGAGACCTTTGGTCTGGGCTATGCGCCATTTGGCTGGCAGCATCTTGAGCATCAATTTCCGCAGGATATTGAGGGTCTAAAAGCCTTAGGATTGGTACGTCAGTCAGAGTCTGGCCGCGACTACGATCTATTGCGCGACCGAGTCATCTTCCCAATTCGTGATAACCGAGGCCGCACTATTGGTTTTGGCGGTCGAGCGCTCGATGACGAAGTAAAGCCTAAATATATCAACTCCTCAGACTCGCCCGTCTTTCATAAACAGCATGTACTGTATGGCTATTATGAATCACGTCAGCAGCGTGCAGACAGTTGGCTGGTGGTCGAAGGCTATATGGATGTGATCGCCCTGTATCAAGCAGGTATCTATGGGGCAATCGCCTCGATGGGTACAGCAATTAATGAAAGCCAAATATCGCGTCTACTGACACTCAATCCAACGCTTACCTTGAGCTTTGATGGAGATAGTGCAGGCCAAAAAGCCGCTTGGCGTACACTTGAAGTTGCTCTGCCTGTATTGGCCGATGACAAAGAGCTGCGGTTTTTAACCCTGCCTAACAATCATGATCCTGATACTTTTATTAAGAGTCAGGGCAGCGGTGCCATGCGTGAGCAAATCGCTAATGCCATGCCGCTATCACAGTATATTTTTGCGTATTTGAGTGAGCGTTATGACATGAGTCTGGCTGAAGGCAAAGCCAAGCTCATGTCTCAAGTACGCTCGCTGACGACTGCTTTACCCAAAGGCAGTAGCTTTCGCTATTTGCTCAACAATGACGTTTATCAAAAGCTTGGCGGTAAACGCAGTCAAAATGTCGAGGCCAAAGATGCGCTGCTAGACTTTGATGGTGATATGACCATCAGTCAGCAATTGCAGCTTTGCTTTTTGTTTCAGCCGCGCGCGTTAATTGACGACCCTATTGAGTCTATTTGGCAACAATCAGGGATTAATGGCTTACATCTACCTGCTCATATCAAACAAAAAGCATCGCCTGATACTCTGCGTCCTCTTGCTTGGGAAGACTTGCAAGATGCCGCCCTGCTAGACATCGTAAGCACCATCAAGCGCTGTCTTAATTACCTACCAAAAGATGTCAATGCAGCGGCGCATTTTATTTTATCGAACGTAAAACCTGCGACCCAAGACATGCTCAGCCGTAATTGGGGCGGCTTCTATAAAGCGCTAACTGCACGTAATATTTTGGGGCTTGATGGCCTAATCGAAGAGCTAGTCAGTCAGCTGCTTGAGCGCAACATGAAGAAAAAAATACAAGAGCTGATACAGAACCCAGATCATATTAAGCTTGCGATCGTCCGTAAACAAACCCAATTATTGAATGATTGGCTACGCGCACAGCAGGCAGAGCAATCGGCACAGATGGTCACTGTACAGTCTTAATGTTTAATTTCAAATGTTGACCCTTTAAAAGTCTAGCAGCTGCCCCCACTACTAATGATTATGCCCAGTAGCATGAGTCGCTCCCAAATCATTTAGCTGATGGCAAATAATCAGTAAAAAATGGTCGGTAGCTATCACTAGCTCGTGCTTGACCACTGTGGTCTGTGTTAAACTGTGTCGCTGTATATTGACAGCACTGCTTGGTGAATGATTGTGAGCATGCATCGTTAAGCACAAATTTTAGGTATTATTTTTACGTATCAGCTTTTAGATACTATTTTTGAGTATTAAATTTTAAGTACTGTATTTTTTTAAGTACCATATTGAAGTCTTTTGAGCTTTTCTAATTTTTAGCTGTTTATCAGCATTGTTATTGTAGTGTTTTGAGCCTTTATTCATATCAACTCATTTTTGATATTATTGACAACCTCTACGCCATATTTTGATCAATCGATTGATAAGATCAACGCAAAGAGCGAGCGATAGCGAGTCACAATATAAAAATGTCCGATGCAAGTAAGCGAGTATTTATGAACGATAAGTCAGTTTCTAAGTCCACATCTCAACTGGCCACCTTAATCCAAATGGGCAAAGAGCAAGGGTATCTTACCTATGCTGAGGTGAATGACCAGCTGCCCGACTCTATTACCGAAAGCGATCAGATCGAAGACATTGTGCAAATGCTGACCGATGTCGGTATCAAAATCTTTGAATCAGCTCCTGATGCCGATGACATCTTGATGAACGATGATTCAAGTGATGATGATATGGCAGCAGATGAGGCAGCGGCAGTACTTGCCTCTGTTGAAACTGAGCCTGGTCGTACCACTGACCCTGTACGTATGTATATGCGTGAAATGGGTACGGTTGACCTACTAACTCGCGAAGGCGAGATTGCCATTGCGAAGCGTATCGAAGAAGGTATTCGTGATGTGCAGCATGCTATGTCTTACTGGCCTGGTACCGTACAATTTGTCCTTGACGAGTATCAAAAAGTACAAGATGGCGAAAAAAAGCTATCTGACGTCATCACTGGTTTCTTAGACCCTGAAACCGAAGAAGACAAAATCGCTGCCCAAGAAGCAAAAGAAGCGGCGAAAGAAGAGCGTGAGCGCATTAAAGAAGAAAAAGAAAATCCACCGGTTATCAAAGCCAAGGTCAATGCGAAAGCAGCTGCGCTTGATGATGACGACGAAGACGAAGATGATGTTGAAGACGAAGCTGAAGAAGAAACCAGCGGTCTTGATCCAGAAGAAGTTCGTTTACGTCTAGAAGAGATCGAACATCTATTTATCAAAGCCAAGCAAGCATTGCTAGATTATGGCCGCGGTAGTGTACAGGCTGATACAGCGTATGCCCTACTTGCTGAGCGCTTTATGATGCTAAAGCTAAATAACCGCTTGTCAGACCAAGTCATGGCTATCATGCATGACGTCTATGACGACGTACGTAAGCAAGAACGTCAAATAATGCGTTTGGTGATTCGCCGTGGTCGTATGCCGCGTGAAGAGTTCCGTAAGACCTTTCCTAGCAATGAAACCAATGTTGATTGGTTGATTGAACGTATCAAAGGTAAGCCTGCATTTGCTGGTACGCTAGAAAAAGTCACTGATGACGTCATTTTACTTCAACGTCGTATCCGTGATTATGAACAGCAGCTCGACATGAAAATCCACGACATGAAAGATGTGGCACGTCGTATGGCTGTTGGTGAAGCAAAAGCTCGCCGCGCGAAAAAAGAAATGGTTGAAGCTAACCTACGTCTGGTTATCTCTATCGCCAAAAAATATACCAACCGTGGCCTACAGTTCTTGGATCTTATCCAAGAAGGTAACATCGGTCTGATGAAAGCCGTTGATAAGTTTGAATATCGCCGTGGTTATAAGTTCTCGACCTATGCTACTTGGTGGATTCGTCAGGCGATTACTCGCTCTATCGCTGACCAAGCGCGCACCATCCGTATCCCTGTGCATATGATTGAGACGATCAACAAGATAAACCGTGTCTCACGTCAACTGCTACAAGAAATGGGCCGCGAGCCAACGCCTGAGGAATTAGGCGAACGCTTAGAGATGGACGAAGTTAAAGTCCGTAAAGTGCTGAAGATTGCCAAAGAGCCTATCTCTATGGAAACCCCTATCGGTGATGATGAAGATTCTCACCTAGGTGATTTCATCGAAGATGGTACAATTTCAAGCCCTGTCGATGATGCGACTGCTGCTGGTCTACAAGAAGCGACGCGTGATGTACTTGGCAACCTGACTGAGCGTGAAGCACGTGTCCTCAAAATGCGTTTCGGTATCGATATGCCAACGGATCATACTCTAGAAGAAGTCGGTAAGCAGTTCGATGTAACGCGTGAGCGTATTCGTCAGATTGAGGCAAAAGCATTGCGTAAATTGCGTCATCCATCACGTTCTGAACACTTGCGCTCTTTCCTTGAAAATGATTAAATTTTCAGAGAAATACTGAGCCTAACTAATAGGTTTTAGATAGTTGCCAAAAATAAAAAAGCTGAGTATATCTCAGCTTTTTTTGTGCCTGCTTTTTTAGTTCTAGAATTTATTAATCACAGCGTTTGTTAATTACAATTTTTTTAATTGCAAAGCTGTTTAATTACAAAGCTCCTTAATTACAAAGCCTCCTAATAATAAATCTCTTTAACCCAAGCGCTCCTCGTTCAATACATCCCTATTTTTTTACCTTCTACTATCTTCTCTTATTCAAAATTATCCAAGTTTAGATACAACTCTCCTTCAAAAACCACTTTATAGTTGACACTATCAACCTTATTCTATATAGTTGCTTCTATCAACTATATCAAAGGGTCTTTATGTCTAATAATTCATTGAGCGAAACACTACATCAATTGATGCATACCTATACCAATCTATTGCTAGAAGGCATTCGCCAGCAAGGTGTGGAGTTGTCCGTGACCAATATCAGAACCTTAAAAGGCGTCTGTTACAACCCGAATAGCACTGCGCTATCTATCTCTAAACACATGCAGCGAGACAAAGCGCAAATCACTCGTGCCTTAAATAACCTATTGGCGGCTGAGCTAATTTTAAAGACGGATAACCCACTTGATGGTCGCAGCCAATTACTACAGCTGACCCCTAAAGGCGAAGAAGTTATGACAAAACTTGATGCAGCAGAAGAATGGACAAGACAGCAATTAACGAAAGATTTAAGCCTCGTAGAGCTTGCGTTATTTTTCCGTGTCAGTCGCACCATGATAGACAACGTTAGCAACAGCAAGACTACCGATAAATAAGTAAGGACAGATCCATATGAATAATACAATAAATCAAAAACCAGTGCGTGAAATCATGACCGTTGCTCACAAGCAAATGATTACTCCGCACTACATCCGTATATACCTCACAGGGCAAGCAGATACTATTGCCAATATTGCGACTATGACGGTTGGCGCAAATAACAAAGTACTTATTCCTGTCGATAAAGCTCAGCCAATTGACCTAAATGACAATACTACATTCGTTGTTCGCACTTATACTCATCGCGGCGCCGATGTGGCAAAACAACAGATCTGGATTGATTTTGTCGCTCATGGTGATGAGGCACCCGCTTCAGGCTGGGCCACTCATGCTGAGGTTGGCGACGAGATTGGTATCTTAATGAAGCCTAAAACCAAAGCGCTTTGTCCCGATGCAGATAATTTTCTACTGATTGGCGATGCCACAGCGATACCAGTGCTCGGCTCAATATTAGAAAGCTTGCCTGCCAGTGCGACTGGTCAATGCATCATCGAAGTGCACGGTACAGAAGATGAGCAAGAATTGCCGGCAGTAGCCAATATCACCATGACATGGTTACATAACCCAGATCCAACGCAAGGCAGCCAATTAATCGACACAGTAAAATCTCTCGATTTGCCAACTGCAGAGCAGAGTCGTTTTGCTTATATCGCTAGCGAATTCTCATCTGTCAAAGCCCTTCGTCATTACCTAAAGGTCGAGCAACAGTGGTCTAAAGATGAACTATATGCCTTTTCTTACTGGAAAGCAGGTGTTGCAGAAGACCAATCTGTAAGCGATCGACAGGCAGAAAAAAACACTGACTAATTAAACGCTCTTTATGAGAGGAAAATGACTATGGCTCCAAATACTATGCCGTCAAATACCGAGACCCTGCTCATTGATGGCTCTAAAAATAGTGGCGCTAAGAATGATGGCACTAAAAAAACACCGTTGCTCTACAAAGTGTTATTAATACTTGCCTTAATGACTGTCATAGGTGGTCTCTTAACAGGTGTGATGACCTATATAAATGTCGGATACTCCGATACGTTTTTTATAGACTGGTCTAGAGCGCTACTGGCGGCGTATGCGATCATGCCGATTGGCTTCTTACTGATGGGACTGGTCACAAAATTTATTAATCATAAGTTATCTAATACCAAAGCATACAAGCGCAATCTCATTACAGGTGTGTTAATGGCTTGTATAATGGAGTCTATGTTGGCCTTTAGTACTGCCTCAAAGACGATTGGTTTTGCTAATCAAACGGCATTTTTAAATGGCTGGTTAGAAGGGTTTCTAGTTGCATTACCAGTAGGATTGACGTTAATGGTCATCGTTTCTATGACTATTAAACCAAAAATTGAGGCATTTCTAAAAAGCTAAGATATCACGACGATGCTTATTAGGTTTTTCGGTACTTTACCACGACGCTAACCAGATTAATAAAAAAGCTTAATAAAATTGAAGAACATAAAGCATCAAGGGCGTGTTGAATATTCAACACGCCCTTGTCATGTCGGAAGCTTTCTAATACTATTTTACTGCTAGTTTGGCAAAGAACTAACGTGTATTTAATAAGTCAGTCGTAACAACCTTTACTGTTAGATTCGATTTGAAACAGTCTTTTTTTGTCCATCATATATTGTTACTATTCGACAATATTCCGATGACTAGACAGTACAACTGTCATAATTAATTTAGTTTTGGCTGTATACTCTACTGTTATAGAAACGTATAGTCAGAAGATAAACGCTAGTTATAAGCTGTATGCTACTAGTAGCCGTTTATTTGTATATGGTTGACACACTAGCGGTAAATAGATTCTACTCCGCTTTAGTGTTTATACCCATAATGAGTAAGCTAAAAATCTAATGTTCTACTCTAACAGTTGTTGATTATTAACTAGGTATCGATATCACACATTTTATGAATACAGAAAACATAATATCTGCACTTAACAACCCCATGCGTCGTCAAATCATAAAGTGGTTGAAGGACAGATCAAACTTCCCAGCGTCATTACCAGAGCATGCTAATTTGGATGGAGTATGCGTCAGCTACATTCAAGAAAAAGCTGGATTGTCGCAATCAACCATTTCAAACTATATGGGTGTGTTAAAAAAAGCAGGATTGGTTACGTCCGAACGCCATGGACAATGGACGTTTTATCAGCGTCATGAAGCTAACATCGAAGCATTTCTCAATGAAGTTGAAAAAGAGCTGTTAAAGCTTTAAAAATTTCTCATAATCTTTAGAGCTATTTTTTTTCACTACACAACATCTAAATATTTCAATATAACGATTAACTATCTCAATATCACACCATTTTCTAAATTATCATCCTCTTCTCTTCTAGCTATCTTGTCCCTTCTGATTATCTATTGCCTCCTAAAATATTTATCCATAATAGAATATAGTATTCTAATCAGTTTTTAATTTGCATAAAAAAAGCCAAGGTACACTCAGCTTTTTTGTATTTATCAATATGACACTATTAATACGTAGCTAATTTAATGCGCGCCTAAGCTTTGCTCAGCATCTGGCTTATCATGCACACCGAAATTGTCTATCATCGCTTGGCTCGCCTCGTTCAAACCGATGAGCTCTACTTCAGTGCCTTCGCGGCGAAATTTAATGATGACTTTATCTATGGCAGCGACTGCTGTCACGTCCCAAAAATGCGCGCGCGACACGTCAATGACCACGTTAGAGACAGATTCTTTAATATCAAAGGAATCAATCATACGCTCTGCTGATGAGAAAAATACTTGTCCATCAACTCGATAATAACGCGTTTGCGCTGCTTCATCCATGTGACTATGCACGCTCATATAGCGCTCAATCTTATTGGCAAAGAACAGTGCTGACAGCAATACCCCAATCAATACGCCATAGGCCAAGTTATGCGTTGCGACTACCACAGCGACGGTCGTAATCATGACAACATTACTTTGCAGCGGCTTAGTTTTTAGCTCTCTAAAGGAACCCCAGTTAAAAGTACCGATAGACACCATAATCATTACAGCGACCAATGCGGCCATTGGAATAATCTTTAGCCAGTCGCTTAAAAACACCACCATCAATAACAAAAATACGCCTGCCACTAAGGTAGAAAGACGCGTATAGCCGCCTGATTTGACGTTGATGATAGACTGCCCAATCATCGCACAGCCTGCCATCCCGCCAAAAAAACTGCTAACAACATTGGCAATACCTTGGCCTTTGCACTCTTGCGTACGGTCGCCTTTGGTATCAGTCAAGTCATCTACGATAGTCATGGTCATCATAGACTCAAGTAAGCCCACTATCGCCAAACTAATAGAATACGGAAAAATAATAATCAACGTATCTAAGTTCAACGGGATATCAGGTATCAAAAACATCGGCAGAGTGTCAGGCAACTGACCCATATCATTGATGGTTCGAGCCTCTGCACCTAATAAGATGGCTATAGCCGTGACCAGTACAATACTGACCAATGGCGATGGAATCACTTTGCCAATCTTTGGAATATATGGATAGCCATAGATAATGACTAGACCTAGCGCTACAAGACCGTATACGTGTACTAGATTTGAACCTGCCTGCGGCATCAGCTCAGGAACCTGCGACATAAAAATCAAAATAGCCAAGGCATTGATAAAGCCCAGTACCACAGATTGAGACACATATTTCATAAGATTACCTAGCTTTAAGAAGCCAAATATAATCTGTATAACACCTGTCAGCACACTGGCTGCTAACAAGTACTGCAATCCATAATCCTTGACCAGCGTCACCATTAGTAACGCCATCGCACCCGTCGCCGCCGAAATCATCGCTGGACGACCGCCGACAAACGCAATCACTACTGCGATACAAAATGAGGCATAAAGCCCTACTTGGGGATCGACACCAGCAATGATAGAAAACGCAATCGCTTCAGGAATAAGCGCCAAAGCGACGACCATGCCAGCCAAGACATCGCCTCTCACATTGGATAGCCAATGCTCTTTAATTGTATTTAACATATTTAACTCAGTTTTGGGGAACTGCTATAGTCTGTCAATAAACGAGGTATCTGATAGTTATTTGGAAAGTATCCAATGGTTACTTAGGAAATATCTAAAAAGTAGTTAAAAACCCGCTCACATCAAAAGTCTGACACATCTCTATCTAGGTACATTGCCCAGTGCTTATCAAATGATAAATATAAAAATGTGAACGATCATAGTTAGCGAGTTATCGTCATAACTTACTTTTAGTGGGGTAATCTTTACGATCCACTAGGTATATCGAATAGTGATACAAACGTTAAAGCAGTGCGTGCGCACAAGAAAAAGCGTCAGACGCTTTATGAGAGTAATTGCTATAGGAAGCAATCATTATTGAGGAGAGGGTCAGCTAGGGTGGCGTATTCATCTTTGTGGTGACAGCTTTTATAGAGTTAAGAAGTAATATTTCGCGTCATTTTAACATACATAAAGTGGATTAATAAAAACATCGCCCTTTTCGCCGAGGATTTAACTCCTTTAGCTATCTCAATTACCGAGCTTAAGTGATTACCTTACTCTTCTGTTTGAATAAATTTATAGTCTTTTGGGCTTTACAGATTTCGTTTCTATATTAGAATCACACGAGACATTGAATAGTGTCTTCATATGTCTCCATATACCCCATCGCTAGGAAACTGACATGATTGTCCGGCAAACGCCCAATGCCCTTAAGATATTTTTGACCCTGCGTGGATCAATCATTCCAAAAATCTATCCGCAAATTTTGCTGATTACTATTCTTAGTACGCTTATCACGATTATCCAGCACTGGCTTCCTGACTCGTTTCCTTATTATGGTATGGCAACGTTTACCTTGCTTGGAATTGCGTTATCGTTGTTTCTTGGGTTTCGAAACAATGCCAGTTATCAGCGTTGGTGGGAAGCGCGCGGACTGTGGGGTCAGCTGGTATATGATTCTCGTAGCTTAACGCGCCAAGTGCTGTCTTTTATAGATGATGACGATGCGACTGCCATAGATGATAGCGAGGATAACAATGCAACTGCACGCGATACTCAGCGAACGATGGTATATCTGACCATTGCTTTTGCCCATGCGGTGCGTCATCGATTGCGTGGTACGCCACCTTGGGCGGATATCGAGCCTCTTGTCGCAGCGTTACATCATGACCGTATGCGCCAAGCGAAAAACGTACCTGATTATATAATGCGCCTAATGGGTAAGCAGCTAGGCGACATTCGGCGTCAAGGACTGGTATCGGAGCAAGTCATACAAAATATGGACGAGCGCCTGACCTCTATGACAATTGTACTGGCAGCTTGCGAGCGCATTCATAACACCCCACTGCCATTTGCTTACATGCTGCTGGTACATCGCACCACCTATTTGTATTGCATTATGTTGCCTTTTGGCTTGGTGGCCTCACTTGGTTGGGCGACCCCGTTGATTTGTGCGGTGATTGCTTATACCTTTTTTGGTTTGGACACGCTTAGTGAAGAGTTAGAAGAGCCTTTTGGCTTGGCGGCTAACCAGTTACCTTTGACTGCCTTGTCACGCACTATCGAGATTAATCTACGAGAGGCATTGGGAGAGACGGATATTCCACCTGATATCACTCCTATCAATGGTTATTTACAGTAGCTTCTATTAATAGTTTTAATAAAAGCCACTTAGCTTACTACTTCAAGATGAAACGGACTAAATACAGACTTCACTTGAATAATCGCTCATAGACCACTATAAACAGTGCATATATTCTCTGCCTAATATAGCCAGTCCACTATAAAAGTATGACAGCGTTAACCTCGCTTGAAGTATCACAGTTACATCTACACTCGGTTGCCTTGTACTACTTTTAAATTGAATAGACTATAGCTTGACTGATTAAACTGCCACTTACGACCATACTGAGCATGCCTCAGGTTTTTGCGTTATGCTTTTGGCATAGTTTGAGCAGATGTTTAACTAACTGAATGTCTATAGCAGCGATTTTCGAATGACTTAACGTTAGTTACTTATTTACTTATTTACTGCTAATGACTGATTAACTTTTTTCTATTTACCTATATAAGCGAGGCTCATATCATGAGTGATGATTCAAAAGACAACAACGACAACAGCGCAAATAACCCAACCAGCAATCAGCCATCCGTTAAAGTAACTGATTTGACGCCAAATAAAGGTGCGTTGGTAGGCAAAAAGACCGATATTCAAAACCCAGAGCTTTGGGAGTTCCCGATGAACTACCCACTAAGCATCATCGGTCATGAAGGCGAGCGTGAAAGTTTGCTTAATGAAGTGAAGCTAATTTTGGGTAGCCAGTTCCCTGATTTTGATTTGGCGTCTATTGAAGTTAAGCCGTCTAAAACGGGTCGTTTTCACTCAGCACGGGTCAATTTGTACCTCACCGCTGCTGAGCAAGTGAATGCGCTTTATGCCTCATTGGACAATGCAAAAACGGTTCGTATTGTTTTATAAGTGGCCTAAAAAACTTTAACGCCTTTTTAGTCCAAATCGTCACTCATACGGGTGGCGATTTTTTGTGGTTTGATGTACAATCTGCGCCCGCATTATTGCCGCTATGACTCCCATTATCAGTCGACAATAACCGAGAGAATGAAAAGTAAATCTCACGATATTTTTACAAAAATTTTATTATTGACCGCATTTGCGTCTAACCCTTATCCCATCGTCCTTTGCCAAAATTTGGACCGCCTACAACCTTGTAGCAACATAGTTTTATTCTAAAATCAATATAGTATTTTCAAAATTTTCCCGCTATATTGTGCCTACCAATTAACAAACACGCTATATGTAGTACTCAGTGATTTTAACCGTCACTATGAGTAGTGGTAGCTTTTTGCCCAAAAAAACCAGCTAGCACAATCCAGCATAATAGCGTTATAAAGAATGTCTGCCGCCCACTCGGCGCGCAGCATCACAATAAGCAATCAAAATAGAGGCCAGCATGACACATATTGACAAAATCCAAGTAACCAAACGTGATGGACGTTTAGAGCCTATTGATTTAGACAAAATTCACAAGGTAATAGCGTGGGCAGCTCACGGCTTGGACAACGTGTCTGTTTCTCAAGTTGAGCTAAAGTCGCACATCCAGTTTTATGAAGGTATCAAGACTCGTGACATTCACGAAACCATCATCAAATCTGCCGCCGACCTAATCTCTGAAACCACACCTGACTATCAATATCTTGCTGCGCGTTTGGCTATCTTCCATTTACGTAAGATTGCTTATAACAAATTCACCCCGCCGCACCTATATGATCATGTCAAAACCTTAACAGACGCTGGCAAATACGATCAGCATATCCTAGCTGACTATAGCCGTGCTGAATTTGATGAGTTAGAAGAGTATCTGGATCACTGGCGCGATATGAACTTGGCTTATGCTGCTGTTGAGCAAATGGCTGGTAAATACTTGGTACAGGATCGCGTGAGCAAGACTGTCTATGAAAGCCCGCAGTTCTTGTATATGCTCGTCGGTATGTGCTTGTTTAGCCAATACGACAAGTCAGATCGTCTTGATTTCGTCAAACGCTTCTATGATGCGACTTCAGAATTCAAAATCTCACTACCAACCCCTATCATGTCAGGCGTACGTACGCCATCGCGCCAGTTTAGCTCGTGCGTATTGATCGAATGTGGTGATAGCCTAGACTCTATCAACGCAACTACTAGCGCCATCGTACGCTATGTGTCACAGCGTGCTGGTATCGGCATCAACGCAGGTCGCATCCGTGCCCTTGGTAGCCCTATCCGTGGCGGTGAAGCACAGCACACCGGTTGTATCCCATTCTACAAATTGTTCCAAACGGCAGTTAAATGTTGCTCACAAGGCGGCGTCCGTGGCGGTGCTGCAACCCTATTCTACCCATTGTGGCATTTAGAAGTTGAGTCATTACTGGTACTGAAAAACAACCGCGGCGTCGAAGACAACCGTGTCCGTCATATGGACTACGGCGTACAGTTAAACAAAACAATGTACACGCGCCTCATCAAAGGTCAAGACATCTCGCTTTTCTCACCAGGCGATACGCCAGGCCTATATGATGCGTTCTTTGAAGATCAAGACAAGTTCGAAGAGCTATACACCAAGTACGAAAATGATCCTAACGTACGTAGTCGTCAGATCCCAGCCGCAGACTTGTTCAGCCTGATGATGCAAGAGCGCGCCAGTACTGGCCGTATCTATATTCAAAACGTCGATCATTGCAACACGCATAGCCCATTTGACGCGACGGTTGCCCCGATTCGCCAGTCAAACCTATGTATGGAAATCGCGCTACCGACCAAGCCACTGGATAACATCAATGACGAAGAAGGCGAAATCGCCCTTTGTACGCTATCAGCGGTCAACTTAGGTAAAGTCGAAAACGTCAGCGACATCGAGGAGCCAGCTGAGCTAATCGTCCGTGCGCTTGATGCCCTGCTCGACTATCAAGACTATCCAGTAAAAGCGGCTCAAAACGGCAGTATGCGTCGCCGTACGCTAGGTGTGGGCGTAATCAACTATGCTTATTACTTAGCTAAGAATGGCGCACGCTACTCTGACGACAGCGCGCTTGGTCTGACCCATCAAACGTTTGAAGCATTGCAATTCTATCTCTTGAAAGCGTCAAACAAATTGGCAAAAGAGCAAGGCGCGTGCCCTGCGTTCAATGAGACTACGTACTCACAAGGTATCTTGCCGATTGATACGTATAAAGCCGACTTGGACAAAATCTGCCAAGAGCCGCTACATCTCGATTGGGAAACGCTACGTGGCGAGATCACCGAGCACGGTCTACGCAACTCTACCCTAACCGCCTTGATGCCGTCTGAGACCTCTAGTCAGATCGCCAACGCGACCAACGGTATCGAGCCACCACGTGGTCTGGTCTCTATCAAAGCGTCAAAAGATGGCATCCTAAAGCAAGTCGTGCCTGAGATTGATAAGCTAAAAGATCAGTACGAGCTACTATGGCAAATGCCAAACAATGACGGTTACCTAAAGCTGGTCGCTATCATGCAAAAATTCGTCGATCAAAGCATCTCTGCCAATACCAACTACGATCCTGTTCGTTATGCTGGTGGCCGTGTACCGATGAAGATATTGCTAAAAGACTTGCTAAACGCTTATAAGATGGGTGTGAAGACGTTGTACTACCATAACACTCGTGATGGTGCGAACGATGCCCAAGCGGATATGGAAGATGATTGTGCTGGCGGTGCATGTAAGATCTAGGTTTGTAAGAGAGGTTCTTTAAATAGAATTTCTGATGGATGGCGGGTTTGGCTTTTTTGTTGGGCTCGCTATGCTTAAATATTTAGACTAGCGGTGAAACCTCTGTGCCAAGTAAGATTATTGTATTACTGGCTTAAAAAATAGCATAGTAATTCATTAATACATAAATAGTTATAGACTTACCACATGAGACCATATTTCATGATTGACAAAGAACTCCTAACTTCTTACTTCACAACAAACCAAAATACTTATTGGCCTTGTTCAACTTGTTCTAATGGTTATCTACTGCTTCATGAGAATACGTTTTTTAGTGAAGAAACTTCTGCTTCTCAAAAAACACAATCTCACTATGGATGGGAGCCAGAATTGATTAGTCTCGTATATAGTTGCATTTTTAGATGCTCAAATAACAATTGTAATGAACAGTTTGTAAGCTCAGGTCATGGTTGTTTGGAGTGGGATATAGAGGAAGATGAACACGGTATCGAAAAGCAAGTTTATTCACCATGTTTCGAGCCTTATTATCTTTATCCATCATTAAAAATCATCGACATACCTAAAAATGTTCCAGATGATATTACCAATCAACTTAATAAGTCTTTTGAATTATTTTTTAGTTCTCCTTCTGCTGCAATAAATCATGCACGCTCCGCCTTGGAGCTAATATTGAATCATCTCAAAGTACCAAAGACTACTATAAACAGTAAAAATAAGAGAGTTAAAATAAACTTACATAATAGAATTGATAAACTAGCTAAGCAAAATTCTGAACTCAAAGAATTACTTTTGGCAATTAAATGGATTGGTAATGAAGGTAGTCATCCAGAAAAGAGATTAACCAAAAATGATGTCATTGACTTGTATGAAATTTTAGAACATGTTCTATCTGAATTATTCGAAAACAAATCTAAAACCATTCTAGCGAAAGCTAAAAAAATCAATAAGGCAAAAGGCATTAAATAACATAGCTCAGATTAGCCAAGGTTGTAGGTTGGGTTGACGAAGGAAACCCAATGGTTTGAGTCTTTGTTGGGTCTCGTACCTCGACACCAACCTACTCAAAAGCATAGAAAGTTGTTAAGAAAAAAGAAAGACGCCTGAATAAGGCTTTTTAGCCCCGACTATAGCGGTATCCTGCTGACGACGATGGCGATGCAGTCTGTGACTGGACGTAGTATCGAGACAACAGGAATGCGGTCAGACACGATAGACTGCACGCCAGCGGCAAGGCAGATACAAGCGGTAGGCGGGATTGGCTACTGTTATAATTAAAACATACAGACAGAATAAAACGACGGAGGTCATGTGCAATATACCGCAATCATCAAAGACGGTGGTTTGTTTATCCCAAACGTATTTTCAGACCTAAACGATGGTGGCTCGCATATCGTACAAGTCGAGGTTGATATTGCAGAGGTGCGTCAGCAGTTAGGCATGAATGAAGCACCAAAGGCAGCCGTCGCCAAAAAAAGCGTGGCAAAGGCAGCCAAAAAACCCGTGTCGAGAGCGGCTAAAAAAGACATAAAAATAGCAGCGGAAGAGTCTGATGTGAGTACCTTACGCAAAAGCGCGCTTGATGAATTAGAAGCACTCGATGATAGTGAGCTGAGCGAAATATTCAAAGCCTATATGAACGATGGGCAAGAGTCATCACAGATATCACTAGAGAACCTCTAAGCTAAAACGCTATAATCCAAAACCGTGTCATAACATCACATTAAAGCCAGTCAAACCCCTATAAATTAATAACCGTATCAATTATAAAGGCAGTCCCATGACTTACTCGATTTTTTCTCAAACGCCAAACAATGCGCTAAAAGAGCCGATGTTCTTTGGTCAGCCCGTCAACGTGGCGCGCTATGATCAACAAAAGCACCCAATCTTTGAGCAATTGATTGAAAAGCAGCTATCGTTCTTTTGGCGTCCAGAAGAAGTCGATGTATCACGCGACCGTATCGACTTTAGCAATCTGTCCTCGCATGAGCAGCACATATTTTTGAGCAACCTCAAGTACCAGACCCTACTCGACTCTATCCAAGGTCGTAGTCCAAACGTAGTGCTACTGCCACTGGTGTCTATCCCTGAGCTTGAGACGTGGATTGAGACATGGTCGTTCTCTGAGACCATTCACTCACGCAGCTATACGCATATCATTCGTAATATCGTCAATGACCCAAATATCATCTTTGATGACATTATGCAAAACGAGCACATCTTAGGCCGTGCCTCTGATATCGCCCAGTACTATGATGAGCTGTATCGCAACTCACAGCTATATAGCCTGTACGGTCCAGGTACGCATAACATCAATGGCGAGCAAGTAACGGTTGATTTGAGATCACTGAAAAAGCAGATGTATCTATGCATTATGGCGGTCAACGTCCTAGAAGCCATTCGTTTCTATGTGTCGTTTGCCTGCTCGTTTGCCTTTGCTGAGCGTAAATTAATGGAAGGTAATGCGAAGATTATCAAGCTAATCGCTCGTGATGAAGCGCTGCATTTGACTGGTACTCAGCACATGCTGAACCTGATGCGTAATGGTCGTGACGATCCTGAAATGGTCGAGATTGCCGCAGAGTGCTACGAAGAAAGTATCGAGATTTTCCGCAAGGCGGCTGAGCAAGAAAAAGAATGGGCAGGCTATCTGTTCAAAGATGGCTCGATGATCGGTCTAAACAAAGACATTCTTTGCCAATATATCGAATACATCACCAACTTACGTATGGAAACTGTCGGCTTGCCAGCGGCATTCCCGAACTCAAAATCAAACCCAATCCCGTGGATCAATACGTGGTTGTCGTCTGACAATGTGCAAGTAGCACCGCAAGAGACCGAGATTAGCTCGTACTTGGTTGGTCAGATTGACTCTGACTTATCAGACAGTGATTTTGATGACTTTGAATTATAAGAGCTGAGTTGTAAGAGCTTTGAGAGATAAAGGCTTGAGCAGTAGAGATTTGAAGCTATAAAACTTCTACCGCTGTAATCGTCTTATGGGTTAATAGTAGGGATAGCAATAGCACAGACATATCCCAATAGGATTAACAATGACTTGGGTAATGACCAGCAAAAAGCAGTTCTATCTACATGATGACGAGAGTCTGCTAGATGGACTGCTACGCACCGGACACGATGTAAACTATCAATGCCGCGAAGGCTACTGTGGTAGTTGCCGAGTCAAGCGTATTGCTAGCTCGCATACGGTCGATTATCCATTTGATCCACTGGCGATGATTGAAGAAGATGAAATCCTGCCCTGCTGTTGCCGTGTGCAAGGTGTCATCTATATCAATCATGACCCGATTGAGAAGTTATAGCAGGGTTATGTATAAATGAACCTAGCCTTCTAGTTTCAGAAAAACTAGCTGCAACAAAAAGCGCGCTCCTTATCTAAAGGAGCGCGCTTTTTGTTGCAGCTAAATAAAAGTGCTGAATCATATATACATTATGAGTCAGCACATAGTGGTAAGAATAACTACGACTTACTGCGACGCGGCATCTTGTTCAAACAGTTTCATCAGCTCCTCACGCATACGATCACGCTCTGCCTTTGACATCATCGGCGTTTCTTCATCGCCTTGGATGTTTGGCTGCTCCATTCCGCCCATACTCTCATTTTGTAGTACGACAGGACGCTCAAGTGGCTCTTGCGCTGGACGCTCTTCTAACGTGATTTTTACTTGGGCGTTTTTACCTTGACGCAATATTTGCGCATCCAGTTCAGTATTTGGTGGCTTACGGGCAACATACTGAATCAAGGTATTGGCATCTGTCATCTCCACATCATCGATGGTTAGGACGATATCACCGACGCGTAGACCGCTTTTTGCCGCTGGACTGTTATCAATGACGTTTAGTACTTCTACGCCTGTTGATGTCTCTAGCTGCGTTGGGTCACGTAGCTGTGACTGAATCTCGATACCCAACCAGCCACGACTGACACGACCATCTTTGATCAAGGCATTCATCACTTGCTCAACCAATGCCGTCGGAATCGCAAAGCCAATACCCATTGAGCCACCAGAGCGCGAGAATATGACAGTATTGATACCGACTAGCTCGCCATGAGCATCGACCAGCGCGCCGCCTGAGTTACCCGGATTGATCGCCGCATCGGTCTGGATAAAGTCTTCAAACTTATTGACGCCCAGTCCAGTACGTCCAGTCGCTGAGATAATTCCCTGCGTCACTGTCTGACCCACACCGAATGGATTACCAATCGCTAGTGCCAAATCCCCTACACGAATCGGATCTTCGCGGAAGCCAAGTGGTGTCAGCCCTGTCATATCGACCTTGATCACAGCTAGGTCACTATCAGGATCTGTACCGATAATTCTGGCACGGCTCTTACGACCATCATTAAACGCGACTGTGATTTCATCTGCTTTTTCGATCACATGGGCATTGGTCACGATATAGCCGTCTTCTGATACGATCACACCAGAACCTAAGTTGGTATTGCCCTGCTCTTGTGATGGGCCACCATGATATTCAAAAAATCGGCGCAGTACGGGATCATCCATATAAGGATGTTCGGTCATCGTTTGCGTCGTATAGATATTGACCACAGACTGCGATGCACGCGCCACCGCATTATGATAAGAAGAGATAGGCGCTGGCGTGTCCGACACTGGCTCTGCTGCTTGCTGCTCCGCAGGCGGGGTTCTCGGCGGCTCCCATGTGGCCTCCGATGTCGATTTCATACTCGTGAACAACCAGATAAACGCTGCCAACACTAGCAGCAATAAGACCCAAGGTAACCATTTTAATAAAGACGCCTTGTTATTGGTGTTCCGGGATGACGACATATAAAACCTCTATAAATTTATTGCAAACAGACAATGAAAAACGATGTGAGATAATGGCGACCGCTTAGCTAATCTTGACCCATTCATAGGATGATCAAATGCTATACAGCTAGGCAGACTCACGTGTATAAATTATAACCGCAATACCAGTAAATAGTAACGTATCGTGTACCATTTCAGTTATCCAGCTTGTCTGCTTGCTTACAACGGCATGTTAAAATAGCTTTTACGATACTCGACACTTAAGAATGTCGAGAGTTGAGCATAAAGTCAAAAGAGCAAAACCAAACATTCTCAAATATGATAGATAATACATAATTTTTGCTTAGTGAATCCATAGCACCTTATGACATACACTTTATTGATGACAGGAAAGCATAATGACTGCAAATCATACGATAGCTGAATCCAATACTCAAAGCATCAGCGTTCAGGAATTGACACAGTTCTGTGACGACTACTTATCTGCCAGCGCGTTTAAAGACTATGCGCCAAATGGTCTACAAATCGATGGTGGACGCCCGATTCAACGTATCGTCACTGGTGTCACGGCTTGTGAAGCCCTAATTGATGCTGCGATCGCTGACAATGCCGATGTGATTATGGTGCATCATGGATACTTCTGGAAAGGCGAACCTGCACCGCTTACTGGCATGAAAGGTCGACGCGTGCGCAAATTGATGCAACATGGTATTTCTATGATTGGCTATCATCTACCGCTTGACGCACACCCAATCTCTGGCAATAACGCAAAACTTGCTGACATGCTCGGCCTGACGATTACTGGTGCGCTCTATCCTACCGAGTCACATCCTGTAGGCAATATCGCTACTTGCACACCGCAAACTGCTGACGATCTCATTGCCACCATTACTCAAACTTTAGGTCGCGCGCCATTACATATCTCAGCTGAGTATCATGCAGACTCATCTGCTCAGACAAATGGTAGACTGATCGAACGTGTGGGTATATGTACGGGCGGGGCGCAGGATATGATTGAGCAGGCGGCTAGCATGGGCTGTGATGCGTTTATCTCTGGTGAGATATCTGAGCGTACCACGCATAGCGCGCGTGAGCTTGGGATTGATTATTTTGCTTGTGGTCATCATGCGACGGAACGTGGCGGTATTCAAGCATTAGGAGAGATAGTCGCTCAAAAATTTGGTCTGCCAGTTACTTTTATTGATATCGAAAATCCAGCATAAAGTAGCCACTTAAATTGTCAGTTTAAACGGTTGTCATTTATAGAGAAAAATTTGCAGAGAAAAGCTTATAAAGGAAATGATAGTTCAAAAGCCAAACTAGACTTGCTAACAGCTTCAGTCAAACCATAATCACAAAGTCTAGTTTGACTACTATTTAAACTTTGTTATTCTATTTTTGATTATTATGTACCAAATATCTAGAAAATTAACCGTTTATATCTCAATTGTTAAGTTTTATCGCTTTTTTCTTAACTCCACTTGAATAATGCAATTAG
The DNA here is from genome assembly GCF_044542635.1 of Psychrobacter sp. NPDC077938. NCBI lineage: Bacteria > Pseudomonadati > Pseudomonadota > Gammaproteobacteria > Moraxellales > Moraxellaceae > Psychrobacter > Psychrobacter sp. NPDC077938. The sequence continues at coordinate 473,909 of NZ_JBITUW010000002.1, read as the reverse complement.
TAACCGCATATTACTACCCGTAAGAAAGAACGTTTTGTCATGAAACTTCCCATTATTACAGCTTCCGGTTATGGCACCAAAATAATGCTGGTCGTTATTTAAGACTTTATCATGCTATATCAGCGATAAGATTTTAAACCGCTACCCATTGAAATACTATGTTTGCACTATATATGTTAGCAGCATGGTATTTTTTATTTTTGGTGTCGCGATGACGGTATGACATAGTCAGTTTGATAGACAGCTATAAACTATCCATTCTGGTTATTTTGCTTACCCTCATTGCTGGACAAACAACTTTAGTAGCCAGCTATCCTATTACTAGTAACTTAATATTAGTGATTTAAAGTATAGCCAGCCATCAAAGTTAGCATAGTTAAAACAGATGAATGTATTTGCCTCATTGGCAAAACCTTACATCAATGTTTCAAGCTATGCCTTTGTCTCAATAACTTAATCATGACCTTACCTATGTTTGATATATAGTTGTTTGGCCACTAGCCATATTTAGTTATCGATGAAGGAATCATCTGATTTATATCCTTCGCGTCGTTGTGCGTTCAGTATTTTAAACCAATACTTATAAACACTGTTTTAGAACGCTCTTATGACATATCGATAGCTGGCTGACAACAAACTATCCCACTAACTCTTAGAGAGAGTACGCTAGTGGCGCTATAGTCAAACAAGATAGAGCGGCATTTATCCTATTAAAAATGCCACTCTATTTAAGATACGATATCGATATATGTCAATATTATGCACATATATTTATACGTGTTTTTGCGGTAAGAAGGATGGCTAAAATCAGGAGACATCCATGCAGCGTATTACTTATCGTGTAAAAGTATCTGCGCAAGGGGCCAAACGCCGTATTTCATATTTACTGCGTCCATCTAAACGCCTACTGAACACCAAAAGTAACATCGTTTCATCCGTTACCCCTATTGCGTCTAATCGTTTTGCCAGAACCAAGAAGCTGGCACAAATCTCTAGCATCGCTCTACTCTCGTTGCCCGCTGAGAGTTTGACGACCATGAACACATCGGTACCAGCCTATGACAATGTCATGCTGGAAAATACCTTGACCATTGCTGCGGTACCTGGCGATAGCACTTACTTTGCTACCGATGGTTTCCAACATGGTTTTGGGTTTGATCTGGTGCGCACTTATGCCGACGAGCTCGGTGTCGATATCAATCTAAAAGCCTATGCCAGTGAAGAAGCGGCACTAAAAGCACTAAGAACCGGCAACGCTGACATGGCGTTGACTACGGCTAGCACTAAGCTAAAAAGTCAGCTAAATCTATCGTCTATCAATGTCAGCTGTGGTTATGATTCTAGTCTGACTAAGAACGGTCTACATCCTAAGGTAAGTTGGACGTTTAGCTCATCCAATGATCCACTATCAAGAAAGGCCAGTTACTTTTTGTGCGATAGCATCAAGCTACAAAACACACAAAAACTTGCCGCGTTCTACAATCAAAACTTGCTTAAAGATGCCTATAGTCAGGATCATTTCCAGAGAACGTTGACGGAAAAGTTACCGGACTATCAATCTTCGTTTGAAGAGCAAGCACGCAATTATAATCATGATTGGGAACTATTGGTCGCGATGGGTTATCAAGAGTCACATCTTGATGCCAACGCTGTCTCGCCGACTGGCGTACGCGGGTTGATGATGCTGACCAATAACACTGCGAAAGCGATGGGTGTCTCAGACCGTGTTGATCCTTACCAAAGTATTGGTGGCGGTGCACGCTATCTAGAGCAAGTGAAAGCAGACTTCTCTGATGTGCCAAAAACTGACCGTATCTGGTTTGCCCTTGCAGGTTATAACATGGGTCCCAATGCGGTAAAAAGAATCCAGCGCGAACTACGAGCTCAAGGTATCGATGATAAAAGTTGGGCGAACGTCTATGCTTATTTAGCAGATAATAGAGCCTCGAATAGCCGTTATGGTCAAGCCATGCATTATGTCAGTAATATCAGAAGCTATCTTGAGACTATTAAAACTCAGACGGTCTAGTTTGTAACTATTACTAGACGGTTCGCAAGCTAACTTTTCACAGTAATTTATTCTTATTAAATAAAAAAGCTGCTCTTATAAAGAGCAGCTTTTTTTGTGCGATACGATTCATAATTAATATTAATGACGCCTTATGTAAAAGGCATTCATTAATATCTTATTCATTAGCGATTAGGTACAGTCAGACGCTGACCACGTTGCAACATCGTATCAGCGGCAATATTATTCATATCGGCCAGCTCTTGTGTTGAGACACCATATTTACGTGCTAGACCAATCAAGCTATCACCCGAGCCAACCGTATAGCTTACTGTCGCTTTTGGTACTTTAAGCGTTTGGCCGCGCTGTAGCTGAGCATTGGTCGCTAGATCATTGGTCGCTGCCAAGTCCTCTACCGATATGCCAAACTGACGTGCCAAAGCAATCAGACCATCGCCAGATTTAACTTTGTAGCTTTCAGTGTTGCTCAGTTTTGTTCCACTGCTTGCTGAGCTACTACTGTTACTACTAGCAGAGCTGCTGCTTTGGCTACTACTAGATGCACTTGCCACACTGCCGCCAGCAGGGATAGTGATAGTACGACCCAGTATCAGATTCGAGTTGGTATTCAAGTTATTCGCTGATGCCAAATCACTTAAGCCAATATTGTAACGTTTGGCGACACCCGTTAAGGTATCACCTGATTTTACTTTGTAGCTGACCGCTTTGTCATTCAACTGACGATCGACCAACTCTTTAGTAGCAGGAACTTTAATCGTTTGACCACGTTGCAAGCGAGCCTTTGCATCAAAGTTGCTGTTTACCGCAGCCAGTTCCGTTGCACTCACTCCGATGCTGTTCGCAATGCCAATCAGCGTATCACCTGATTTTACTTTGTAATTGGTGGTCGCGACCGAGCTTGAGCTGTTACTACTGCTAGCACTTGTCGTGCTTGCAGCATCGAAATCAACACTGGCTGGCACTTTAAGTGTCTGACCAACATATAGCGAGCTTGTGCTGTTGATGCCGTTGAGGCTGGCTAAAGTATCTGTCGACACGTTGAATTGACGTGCCAATGCAATTAAGCCGTCCCCTGCTTTTACTTTATAATTCTTGGTCGCAGTACTTGATTTACTCGGCTTAGTAGAAGGCGCTGCAGGCGTCGTTGCAGGGGCAGTCACTTTACCCGGTATGAGCCATAGTTTTTGACCTCTGAGCAGATCAGCACGGCTGCTCAGATTATTGTAGCTAGCTAGCTGGGTAACCGATAATCCAAAACGATTGGCCGTACCGATAAGCGTATCACCACCTTGTACAACATAACTGTCAGGCTGACTAGCGGCGGCGTTATTAGCAGTACCCAATGGCTCGATAGTCTTGGCGTCATATAGATACAACGTGCTGCCAGAGAGCAAATTAGCACTGGCATCTATCTGGTTCCATTCTGCAATATCACGCCAGCTAACCCCTGCTCGACTCGCAATGTTCGATAGCGTATCGCCACGTTTTACCGTATAAGTGGTACGTGCGCCTTGTGGTTTTGGCTTACTTACCGAGGTTTTGGCAAAGCTAAGTTTCTTCTCTGCACCACTCGCTTCTAAGATAGACTGCTGCGTCTGTACGGCTGATAGATTGATGTTGCCGTCAGCATTGATAACATTGGTTTCAGAAGTGTTTCTACGGATTTGATTGGCGATGAAATCACGCTCTTCTTTGCTAAGCGGTGGTTCTTGGACAATCGTATTGTTCTGAGTAATCTGTGCTGAGGTAGTCGGTAGACTGTTACTGCTCTTAAGCTCAGCATTGATTTTGTTAGTCTCTGCTGTGGTCAGTGGTGGCTCAGTACGAGCTGAGGAATTACCGCTGTATACCGAGCTGCTAGTTGGTGTCGCAGATGGTGAGATATAGCTGGTAGTCTGCTGAGGTACACTTGCGCTAGCTGCATAATCAGCCAATGCGCTACCAGTAGATGGCAGTGATGAGGCAGTATATGGTTTGTTATTATAGCTTGGCGTAGTCGCTGTCGTGCTCGAGCTACCTGCGTTGTTTGAGGCAAGCACATTGCCTGTACCGTTACCTCTAAGCCCACTTAGTTTGGCATCGGCATTAAGGCTAACATCGTTAGGAATGATGACACGCTGTGGACCTGAAGAATCAACACGGCCTGATGTCAGTGCAGTATTTAGACGCTCTAGCTCATCGTAGCTAACGCCAGTCAACTGCGATACTTCTGCCAAGCTCACACCATAGTTAACAGGTACACTGCGGAAATGCTGACGGTTAGCGATAGCGGGTAGATACACACCATACTGCTCAGGTTTAGCGACGATTTCGGCTACAGCTAAGAAACGTGGCACATAGTTCATCGTTTCAGTCGGCAGTTGAAGTGACCAATAATCTGTTGGCAGTCCGCGCGCTGCGTTGGCATCGATTGCTTTTTGTACACGGCCAGGCCCAGCGTTATAAGCAGCCAATGCTAGCTCCCAACTACCGAACTGGTTGTGCAATGCTGTCAAGAAGTCATAGGCAGCACGTGTCGACTCGATAACATCGCGACGACCATCATAAGTACTGCTCTGGTTCAAGCCATAAATACGGCCTGTACTTGGGATAAACTGCCATAAACCCGCAGCTGCTGCACTACTCGTACCACTTGGATCGTAAGAGCTCTCGATAACTGGTAACAAGGCAAGCTCTGTTGGGATATTGCGACGCTCTGCCTCTCGTACCGTATGATAGATATAACGGCTGGCACGTGCAGTTAGGCGATTTAGATAATCCTGTCTACTGGTAAACCAGCTTTTTTGACCTTCAATACGCTGATTGTAGATTGGCTTACCACCATTCATGCGGTAGCCTGCGCGTAGACGATTCCACAAATCACCATATTGCTGAATAGCAAGTTGGTTACCTTCTACCATGGTCATGTCAGTGGCTTCTAACAAGTCAGCCAACTCATCCAAGCTCTCTGCATCCAAAAACGCAGTCGAGTAGTCTGCACTACCTGTATTAGCCCCTTGATTGGTAGGACTTTTGGTGATGACAGATGAGCTATTGGTCGCACCTTTGTTTTTTACCGCTGATGTATTGCTACACGCACTAATCAGTAAAGTGGATACCGCAAGCGTCAATGGCAACGCAATAAATGAGCGAGAGTGTGATAGCACAGTAGACATGATATTGGAGGTTTCCTAACGACAGAAATTAATAAGATAAAGTTGATGGATAGTATAGTATGCAATGTAAAGCAAAGACTAGCCTAATATAAAAGATAATCATAGACGCTCAAGTAGCCTATAAAACTAAGTAATAACTGTTTAACCAACTAAAACCCTTTATAAGTTAGAATTTCAGCCAGTTAGATTAGCTATTGCTTATATGGCCTATTGTATTTCGAGTCTTGCTTGGTCAATGGCGACTTAATTAATAGCTACCTGTGATACTGCGCGCAAGAGCACTGCATTACCAGTAGACAAGGTTAAGGTCACACGAGATGTGGTGACAAATGATACTTGCTGACCATTTTTTACCCAGCTCTCATTGGTCGTCACATTGGCTTTGGCTTGTGAACCAGTAATTACCACATTGTCTACCGAAATATCATAGCGATAATTAGACGTATCATTCCAACTGTTTTGAAGCAGCTTTAAGTACGCGTCTTTGTCTAGACTGGTAGATTTGCCTTTTCTAGATAAAGAAATAAGCGCGTCATCTGACACAAGGCGCGATACCTGATTGATACTTTGGCTATTCGCTGATGCTTTCATTGCGGCGGCATAGTTCTGTACCAAATCTTCGGTCATAGTTGCCGCTTGTGCATTGATACTGATGGTGCTGGCTACTGCTACGATTGCAGTGATGCTGGCGCTTTTCACCAATAGAGCTAATAGCCTATTTCCCAATAATTTTTTCATGATAATCCTTAGCGATATTTTTTTCGTTAGTGTCATATAGTGACGATTAACGCTCTTTTATCATTTATTTCGGCAGTGTATCTGTATAGATATATCTATATAAGTATACTCATATCATATGCCGAGCCTATCATCGAATTCTCACAGCCATGTGACACCCTGTGTAATTATTGCGAATAGAAACACAAGCTATCAAATCAAATGTTCTTAACATTTTATGCTGTAAATCCTAGCTCAAACGGTTAGATGCTTTGTAGCTCTAGCTTGATAGTCAGCCCATAATGAGCTGACCATTTTTAAACCATCAATCTTTAGAACCATCAATACTTATAGTTAAGCTATTAACGTTAGAGTTTGGCTTCGTTAAGGCATAGTTAGGACTTAGGTTCGCTGTTACTATCTTCATACTGCTCATCATCGCTGAGCTTCATGCCCAAACGCTCTACTCGTCTATCCATCATCTGACGAGCCAAGGCTTGCATGTCTTCGACGCGGTCTATTTCATCAACAATTTCAAGACCTAACAATGTCTCAAATACATCTTCTAACGTGACCAAGCCTTTAACTTCACCATATTCACCGACTGTAATCGCAATATGAATACGGTTTTTTAGCATCAACTCTAACAAATCAAACAGCTTCATCTTAGAGAAGACAAAAGTGATGTCTCGTTGAAATTGCGTCAACGGCTTATGCATAGCATGATTAACTTTAGCCAGTAGCATGTCCGTTTTTAGGACAAAGCCTGTAATGTTGTCCAAGTCACCATCGTAGATTGGCAAGCGAGAAAACGTCAGCTTTGGACGATCAACCAATAGTTCAGCGACGGTCTTATTCTCTTCAAATGCAAGCATCACCGAGCGTGGTGTCATGATATCTTCGACTTTAATCGCGCCAAACGCGAGCAAGTTACGAATGATACGCGACTCTAGTGGGTCGATTTGACCTGACTCTTCACCGATACTAGCAAGAGCAGCAAACTCACGGCGACTAAATGTTTGCGGCTCTTTACCGCGTACCAATAGTTTCGTCAGACGCTCTGAGAACCAGATTAACGGGTATAGCAGCATGATGATGCCACGAACGAAATAAGCAACCAAACCACTTAGTTGACGCCAGTAAACTGTACCCAGTGTTTTTGGAATAATCTCAGATAAGAATAAGATAGCAAGCGTCATGAGGGCCGAAAACAGACCAAACCACGCACTACCAAATACGATCGTAGCCTGTGCACCCGCACCGATAGAGCCAAGTGTATGAGCAACCGTATTTAACGTCAAAATAGCGGCTAGCGACTGATCAATATTGTCCACTTTAAGGCTTTTAAGCATTTCTGCTTTTTTAGGACTGGTCTCTTGTACATCCGCAATAAACGATGGCGTCATGCTCAGCAAAACAGACTCTGCTAATGAACAGACGAAAGAGACACCAATGGCGAGTAAGACAAAAAATATCAATAAAGAAACGCTAAGCGCAGTTGGTGCTGCCGCCTCGCTGGATGTTGATACAGCACCAGCTGCCCACACTGCCTGCGGTAGCATAAGAATTGCTAATGCAGATAGCGCCGAAAAAGAAGTATAACCAAATCGAGAACTAGTAGTCATTCTCGGGGGAGGTTCTGCAGATGCGTCTTTACGATGAGCGCGCGGACGACATAAACGAGGTACAAACATAAAAGTGGTGAACAAGTTAGGTAACCTAAAAAGAGTAAAAGGAAGATAATGTCATGAGTAATTTATATTGATTTTTAGATTATCTTTAACAAAGTAATAAAAGACATCTGTCTATCGTATAAATAGTTACTCAAAGCTGATTTAATAACTATTTCAAAGCCATACTATGCTTTAAAAAGCCGTAATATGGTTCAATATGTAGCATACTAAATACAGGCAATCATTGCCATTTGATAGTAGCATTGATGATACCATTTCACAATAAGTCACCATTTTTAAGTTTTTGTTTTTTGATGACTTTTATTACCCTACTATTAACGGTTGTATGACGAAATCTTTACTAGCCAATTCATGACAGTTATTTAGCCTGAGGCTTTATATGGATTATCTGAATATAGTAAAAACATTGTTGTCCTATCCGTTGGCTGATAGTATGCCTTACGCTAAGAAAAACACGCTCAGCCTATGATTAACAGTTACCAAGTCTGGGATTTTTTGTTACTATGCGTCTAATTTTATTATTGTCTATGACTTACTGAGAGATATTATGAGCTTATTTATTCAAGCTGCCCATGCTGCACCAGAGACTGCAGGTGCTGCAGGTCTATTTGGTCAGATTTTACTGCCTGTTGCGTTTTTTGCGATTTTTTACTTCTTGGTCATTCGCCCGCAGTCTAAGCGTACCAAAGAACACCGTGCCATGGTTAACGCATTAACCGTTGGTAGTGAAATCATTTTTGCTGGTGGTTTAATGGGTCGTATCAAAGCAATCGAAGGCGACTATGCCGTTGTGAGCCTAAACAACAATACTGACGTAAAAGTACAACGTGCTTCTGTTATTTCAGTATTGCCTGCTGGCACGATCGAAAGCGTCTAATTAGAATGTTCACTGGTTTTTATTAGTGAACATTTATTATTGAACATTCGATAGTCGTCACATTAATGAATGTAATGACTAAAAAATGACCGTATATGATTTACGGTCATTTTTCGCTATTAACACAGTAAGGTAAAATTGCTATATAAATTAGGCTTACTGTTTAGATGTCCTATCTTTATCCAAGTCAGACATATGATTTTTGGTGACCAGATAAACAGACATCTGTATTATTTGCTTTACTGTTTTATGCGTTACTATCATCGCGGATGATCGCAATGGTGCATGATGACGGCTGCTGAACATAGCACTCGACCGTTGCTATCGCTAACTTCCCATCTGCTAACTTGTGGCCTACGTCGCCAGTCGTTTATCAACTTAAAGAAGTGATTATGCAATATCCCGCTTGGAAATACTTACTAATTGCCGTCGTGCTACTCGTTGCCGGTCTATATGCTGCCCCCAACCTTTATCCTGACGAACCTGCTGTGCAGATTACGAGCGCAGCCGCAGGAACTCAGCTATCTGAAGGCATCTTGACTGAGTCTCAAAGCTTACTCGAAGAGGCAGGTCTAGATAACCACGATGGTACGTTTGAGGGCAACAGCGCGCTGGTACGCCTCAACAACCCAGTCGATCAGCTAAAAGCGCAAGAAGTGCTACGTCAAAACTTGGGCGAAGACTATGTCGTTGCCCTTAACCTAGCACAAACTACCCCGCATTGGCTACGCGATATTGGCGCAAGACCGATGAAGCTTGGTCTCGATTTACGTGGTGGTGTACGCTTTGTACTCGAAGTCGATATGGACAAAGCGCTTGAACAGCGTTTGACCAGCGCTAGTCGTGATATGCGACGTGAGCTACGTGCTGAGCGAGTAGCAATCAAAGGTATCAAAACCGAAGATCGCGGCGTGGTATTGCATTTTGCTGATACCGATACTCGTAACCGTGCCCAGAATGTATTGCAAGGCTCGATGAGCAATACCTTTAACTTGCAGTCTTCTATTGATGATCAAGGTCCTGCATTGGTTTTATCGTATAACGATGCGACACTTGACGAAATCAATAGCTACGCGGTCAATCAGAACTTAACAACCTTACGTAACCGTATTGCTGAGCTGGGTGTGACCGAAGCTTTGGTACAGTCGCAAGGCGCTAGCCGTATCGTCGTTGAGCTACCTGGTGTACAAGATACTGCAGAAGCGAAACGTGTACTTGGTCGTACTGCAAACCTTGAGTTCCGTATGGTGGCAGAAGATGCCGATACCTATACTGGCGGCATACCTCCAGCAGGTACAGAGGCATTCCCATTTGAGACACTCGATGGCCCGCCTGTATTGTTAGATCGTCAAGCGATCGTCACCGGGGACAAAGTAACCAACGCACAAACTGGCTTGGATGAAAGTGGTCTACCTGAAGTAAGTATTACCTTGGACAGTGCTGGCGGCAAGCTCATGCAGAACGCCACTCGTACAGCGGTTGGTCAACAGATGGCTGTATTGTTCATTGAAAACAAACAAAGAATTACTTACGAAGAAGATCCAGCGTCTGGTGAGACGACTGAAGTACGCACACCTTACGCTGAAACCAAAGTCATCAACCGTGCCAACATTCAAGCGGTATTGGGTTCATCATTCCGTATTACTGGTCTAGATAGTAGTGCTGAAGCAGCTGAGCTTGCCCTATTGCTACGTTCAGGCGCACTTGCTGCACCGATGTACTTCGTAGAAGAGCGCACTATTGGTCCATCACTCGGACAAGAAAACATTGATAAAGGGTTGTTCTCTACGCAGGTCGGCTATCTACTAGTCTTCGCGTTTATGATTATCTTCTATCGTCTGTTTGGTGTGATTGCCAACGTTGCGCTAGCCGTTAACGTTATTATTATCATTGCGATTATGTCAATTTTGGGTTCATCACTTACCCTACCGGGTATCGCAGGTATCGTTTTGACCATCGGTATGGCGGTTGATGCTAACGTACTGATTTTTGAGCGAATACGAGAAGAGATTGCCAATGGTGTACGGCCAAAATCAGCCATTGTGGCAGGTTTCGATCGCGCATTTAGCAGTATTTTCGATGCCAACATTACAACCTTATTGGTCGCGTTTATCCTGTTTGCGATTGGTACTGGTCCGATTAAAGGCTTTGCGATTACGCTAGCTATTGGTATTGTCAGCTCGCTATTCACCGCAATTTTGGTGACACGTGCACTGGTACAAATTGCTTATGGTAAGCGTAAATCCATCAAAAGTCTGAGCATCGGTTAGGAGAATATTATGGCGATCGATAATAACAACCCTTTAGAACAGCAGAATAATCCTGATCGAAATGGCTCAAACGGTGACACGACCAATGCAAGTACGCGTCGCCGTAACAAACCGCGTCGTGATGGTAAAGGTAGCAATACTAAAACCAATAACCCTACTACCGCAAAGTCAGGAAAAAGCTCTAGTCGTCGCGGTGGTAAAGGTCAAAATGCCAAAGACAGTCAAGCACTGTCTACCGCTGTTGATTCTGACGTAATATCAGGTGACGCCGCTGATGATGCCGCAGCTGTCGCTGAAGGTGGCATCAAGGCAGTTGGCAACCAGCGTATCATTCCATTTATGAAGATAGAAAAGCCGATGGCACTACTATCTTTATTTATGGTAATCGGTAGTATCATTGCTATCGCGGTAAATGGTCTGAACTTAGGTCTTGACTTTACTGGTGGTGTCTCTGCTGATGTACGCTATGAGCAGCCTGTTGAGCAAGTTGCTGTTGTACAAGCACTAGCAGACAATGGTTTCGATGATGCGGTTGTACAGTACTTAGGTACGCGTGAAGAGCTATTGGTACGTCTGCCCCCTCAGTCTGATAACGTCGATGGGCTAAGCGCAAATCTGACGCAAGCATTGGCATTACCTAGCAACACCGCTACGATTAGCAACGTGAATATCATTGGTAGCCAAGTTGGTAATGAGGTTTATTTAAACTCAGTCATGGCATTGGTATTGGCACTGGTATGTATGCTTGGCTATGTTGCCCTACGCTTCCAGTTCAAATTGTCTCTAGGTGCCGTACTGTCACTGTTCCATGATGCCGTCGTAACCATCGGTGTATTTGCACTATTCGGCTTCCCGTTTGATTTGACAGTATTGGCTGCGGTATTGGCATTGATTGGTTATTCATTGAACGATACGATTGTTGTCTATGACCGTATCCGTGAAAACTTCCGCCGTGTTCGCGGAATTACGCCAGAACAGACGATTGATTTGTCATTGACCGAGACGCTACGCCGTACGATTATGACCATTTCAACTGTTTTGTTGGTCGTACTAGCCATGCTTTTCTTGGGCGGTGATGGGTTATACTGGTTCTCAGTAGCTCTGTTTATTGGCTTGCTTGCGGGTACTTACTCATCGACTTATATTGCCAGCTCGATTCCGCTGCGCATGGGTCTGTCGCGTGATGACTTTATCGTAAAAGTAAAACCAGAGTTTGAAGAAGAAATCGTTACTTTCAATGATCCAAAAATGTTTGAGCAAGACAACGTCTAGTAAGGTATATTAGATGGATTGATACGCTGAACTAGCGTGTCATCAATCTTTATAGACCTACTGATTGTACAGCTACAACGTTTAAATAAGAGCACCTGACTCATGAATAATGAGTCTAGGTGCTTTTGTCTTTATAGCTATTTTGTCTCTTATATTAAATGTACTGCCTTACGAGTCTATTATCATTTAACGAACACACCTCTTTATCGTTCACGTATAAACGAGTCACACATGTCAGCTAATTCCGCAACTTCTCACGCGATGCCACCTATTGATACAAGCTATAAGCGTATTATCGCGATTGCGCTGCCTGTGCTACTGGCTAATTTGGCTATGCCATTGCAGAGCGTCATTGATACGGCCATTGTCGGCAATATGAATGACACGGCGAAACTTGCTGGTATGGGTTTGGCCATACAGCTGCTGTCGCTATTGCTTGTTAGCTTTAACTTTTTGCAGTATGCATCATCTGGGCTTGCTGCGCAGGCATTGGGACAACTGGCTAATAATAATAGCAATATATCAGCTGTATCAGCACCTACGCCTTTACTGTCTATCTTACAGCGCGCGTTACTATTGGCATTTGTTATTGGAGCAATATTGCTACTCGCAAAGCCATGGCTGATTGATTTTGGCTTAAAAGCACTGTCAGCTAATCCTGAAAGTGGACGCGCGGCGAAAACCTATTTAGACGTACGCTTTTGGGGCGTGATCGCAGAACTGATGAACTTTGCATTTATTGGTTGGTTTGCAGGACAAGGTAAGACCCGTTATATGCTTTATCAGCAAGGCTTTATTGCCGTACTTAATATCGTACTGACTCTGTTTTTTGTATTTGCAATGCAGATGGGATTGGCTGGTGTCGCACTAGGAACCACTATCGCATTTTGGTTTGGAATACTGATGGCATTATGGTTGAGCCGCCAACATCTAAAAATATCGTGGGCTGTATTATTCAAAGCGGATCGACAGTATTTTACGAAAGAAAAAATGCTTAGGCTATTTTCTTTAAACAAAGATATCTTTGTACGTACTCTTATTTTAACGCTAAGCTTTGCTTGGATTACTCGACTATCTGCGCAAAGCGGTGATGTCATACTGGCTGCCAATGCTATTTTATTGCAAGTATTAAGTATATCTGCCTTCGCTCTTGATGGCGTCGCTGTCTCTGCTGAAACGTTAAGTGGACAAGCTGCAGGACGTCGCGATTGGCCACGTTTTCGTATTATTGTGAATCGTACAGGCGTAGTTAGTTATGGTCTTGCTATCATGTTGAGCGCCATTTGGTGGCTTTCGATGCCTACGTATTTAGAATTTATGACCAATATTGAGTCAGTGTTTACCCTCGCCTATGATTACCATCTATACGCTGTATTATTGCCTCTTGTCGGCGTTGGTGCCTATTGGTTGGATGGGATATTTTTTGGTTTAACGGCTGGTAGCGTGATCCGTAATGCGGCGCTGATACTGGCTGCTATTTTTTTTCCGTTGAGCTGGTTGCTCTATCAGCAATGGGATATGACTGGTATTTGGCTTAGCGTGTGGTGTCTATTATTATTGAGACTAGTCATCCTAGGTGGGTTTTTGTACCATGCCAATCAGACTGGCAGTTATGAGAAACTACAACCTGAAGCTTAGTTAATTTTATACTATGTTTACTCTATCAATTTACGATAAATCATTTTTATTAAGCTCGTTTTTCATTTTTTAATTTTGCAGCAATACCGTTTGAATTAATAATTTTTATATCGATAGATTTATAAAAATATCATAAGAAAAATTTAGGATGTCATGTGAATACTCATTCAAATGAACTAAGTCATCAACATGAAAACCGCTACCACTGGGCTGAGGGCTTTAAGAAAAGCTTGCCAGTTGCTATGGGATATCTGCCTGCCGGTATTGCCTTTGGTGTACTCGCACAGGTAGCAGGTATCCCGATATGGGCAACGATTATGCTCAGTATCGTTCTCTATGCTGGTGCAGCTCAGTATGCTTGTTTGCCAATGCTGAGTGCGGGCCTACCGATTGGCAATATCGCCACCAATATTGCCGCGATTAATCTACGTCATGTATTCTATGGTATGCCATTATTACAATATCTACCAAAAAATAAGCTGGCTAAAACGTATTGTCTGTTTGCTTTGACCGACGAGACTTTTTCGATCATGACAAGCTTACCAAATGAGTCACGACGAGCGCTCATACTTCCTATCAGCCTATTTAACCAAAGCTGGTGGGTGCTCGCGAGTACGGTAGGTGTAATGATTGGTAGTACGCTCAGTGATTTGGTGCCAAATTTAGATTTTGCTTTGGTTTGTCTGTTTGCAATTCTCGCTTATGAGCAGTTTCAAAGCATCAAACGCTACTTCCCAATTGGTATTGCCGTGCTTGGCTTAATCATTGCTTCGCTATTTACCAGTGACTGGTTGCTACTAGTAGCCATCACTATCTGCATGTTTATGATCTTGGTACGTGGGTTTTGGATAGAGCGTCAAAAGACTGGAGAACATTATGACCAGTAGTTATCTTATTTTTGCCACGCTTGCCATGGCAGCCGTGACCTTTATCACTCGTGCGCTACCCGCACTGATACCTAGAAAGCTGCTCGATACACCTTGGTTACATCGGTTAAATGAGAGCTTACCGTTATCGGTAATGGTGCTGCTTATTTTGACTAGCCTGTCCTATCAAGACGTATCGACGACTGTTGCTTTAAGCGATACCGAGTTGCATCTATTAATGGCACAAGTCGGCGCACTTATTTTGGTATTGTTTATCTATCATATCAGCCGGCAGCTTTTGGTCAGTATGGTTGTCGGTATCGCAGCAATCAATGGTCTGTTTTGGTTATTTAACAGTTTTCTAGGCTAAAACTGTTTCGCCCATTTATATAAACGTCAGTACTCTTAGCGATATTTTAAACATAAAAAAGCTAGATTCTATTTAGAATCTAGCTTTTTTTAGCTAAAAACAATGGCTTTAGTTTAGCTTAAAGCTCTTCTACACCCATCATATCAACTGGGGTATCAGCCACTATTTGTACGCCTTTTTTACCAGTTTTTGCAGTATCATTACGCTGCTCTTGCAGGTGATCAAGATACGCTTCATTGATCTGACCAGTGATGTAACAGCCGTTAAATACCGCACAATCAAAACCTTCCACTCGGCTATGCTTGGTATCTTTTACTGCGTCAATCAAATCATCCAAATCTTGGAAGATCAAACGATCTGCGCCGATGATATCACGTACTTCTTCAACGCTATTTCCTGAGGCAATAAGCTCGCTACGTACTGGCATATCAATACCGTATACGTTTGGAAATTTCACTGGTGGCGCAGCGCTGGCAAAAAATACCTTGTTAGCACCAGCATCTCGTGCCATTTGAATGATTTCATGACAAGTCGTTCCACGAACGATAGAATCATCAACCAACAGTACGTTTTTGCCTTTGAACTCTAGTGGCACAGCGCTGAGTTTCTGGCGAACTGATTTTTTACGCTGCTGCTGTCCTGGCATAATGAACGTACGACCGATGTAGCGGTTTTTCATAAACCCTTCACGGTACTTGACGTTCATTTTTAGCGCTAGCTCCATCGCTGAAGTACGCGACGTATCTGGAATTGGAATGACCACGTCGATATCGTGATCCTCACCCCATTCCGCAAGGATTTTATCTGCCAGTTTTTCACCCATGCGTAGGCGTGATTTATAAACTGAGATATTGTCCATAATCGAATCTGGACGAGCAAAGTAAACATACTCAAAGATACAAGGCGTGTATTCTTTTTGCTCGACGCACTGATGCGTATGCAGTTTATGGTTCAAATCAATGAAAATTGCTTCGCCTGGTTTTACATCACGAACGATAGTAAAGCCAGAACCTGTCAATGCAACTGATTCAGAAGCAACCATATACTCAGTGCCGCCATTCGGTGCCATACGCTTACCAAAGATAAGTGGACGGATACCGTTTGGATCGCGGAATGCAAGTAAACCATGACCAGTGATCAAAGCGACAACGCCGTAAGCACCTTCACAGCGTTTATAGACAGCTTTTACTGCTTCAAAAATATCATCAGCAGTTGGATGGGTTTTGCCTAGATTCTGCATCTCATGTGCCAGTACATTTAACAGTACTTCAGAATCTGAGTCAGTATTAAGATGGCGGCGATCTTCGATGTACAAAGATTTGGCCAAACTCTCAGCATTGGTCAAGTTACCATTGTGCGCAAGGGTAATACCATAAGGTGAGTTGACATAAAATGGTTGTGCTTCGGCGCTGCTAGAAGTACCAGCTGTCGGGTAACGAACGTGACCGATACCGAACTTACCAACCAGTTTCATCATATGACGATTCATAAATACGTCACGTACCATGCCATTTTCTTTACGTAGATAAAGTCGCCCATCTTGCAAAGTGACAATACCTGCTGCATCTTGCCCGCGATGCTGTAGCATCGTCAAACCGTCATAAAGAATCTGATTGACTGGTTCGTGAGCTGCAACTCCAATGACTCCACACATAATAGCTATATCCTATTTTGACTCATACATTAGTACGACAATAACGGCAAACTTAACGACAGTATATTGCTAAAATCACTCACTGTCGCACGCCGCTAACCTGATGATATTGTAAGAAACTTAACGAGATTTTTCGATAATCTATTTCTGATTACCAGTGACACGTGCAAACATTTAGAAGTATAAAAAGAAGTAAAATAATAGACAGTCAGATAAAATAATAGGCAATTAAACAATTATGACTGATTGACCTGATCCCAAGCCATGCCTAATACGTCTGACACTAAAGCCTTGCCCATCGGTGCATATGGCATCAGCTCAGGCGCTAGTACTGAGGTTTGCCACTGCGGCATCTGTACTAGCAATGGCGCACTGACGCTCAATACAACCAAGACCATCAATACGTTTTTGGCAGCACCCAGTACGCCGCCCGCCATTTTATCCAAGACGCCCAAACGTAAGGTTTTGAGCACGCCTGAGAATACAAACGCCATCAGATGCATGACTGCTAATATGGCAATCACTACCAATAAAAAAGCCATGGCCATCTGTAACACAGGGTTTTGTACGATACCCGTTAATTGGGGTGACACTACTCCTGCCAACCTAGTAGCAGCGATAAGAGCGATAAACCAACCTACCAAGCCTATTGCTGTTTTAATCAGTCCTACTTGAAAGCCGCGCCATAAGCCAATCAAGACAACAATAGCAATCACAATATCTAAACCACTCATGCTTTACGCCTTATTACCTTATTTATTGGATTAGCTTTCCATGGCATCGTAATAGCCACCGATTGCCTGAATGCAAGACTGCACCAGCCCAGGGCCACGATAGATAAGCCCTGTATAGAGCTGTACCATGTCTGCGCCTGCTTCGATTTTTTTGACGGCTTTGGCACCACTATCGATACCGCCTACGCCTATCAAAGCGACTTTACCCTCTAACTGATCAGAGAACTGTTGCAAAATCTGAGTACTAATATGACTCACAGGACGACCAGATAAGCCGCCCATTTGGTCACCATCACGCAAATCTTCGACACCTACGCGGCTCAATGTCGTATTAGTAGCAATCAAACCATCAATTTCAAAGTCTATTAATTGCTGCGAGATATAATCAACTTGTAATGGCTCTAAATCCGGAGCAACTTTAAGCACTAATGGGACATAAAAACCATATTCAGTAGCCAACTGACTGTGACGGTTTTTAATCGTATCCATCAGCTGAGTCAGCGCTTCACCACTTTGCAAATCACGTAAGTTTTTGGTGTTTGGCGATGAGATGTTGACCGTAATATATGAGGCATGCGGATACACACGCTCTAAGCAATACACATAATCATCGGCGGCTTGCTCTACCGGCGTGTCGGCATTTTTGCCAATATTGATACCGATATTGCCTTTGTATTTACAGCGTTTGACATTATCGATTAGATAATCAACGCCTTCATTATTAAAGCCCATACGATTGATAATTGCGTCTGCTTGCTTGATTCTAAACAGCCTTGGCTTATCGTTGCCTACTTGCGGTCTTGGCGTGACGGTTCCTACTTCTATAAAACCAAATCCCAACTCAGCCAGCGCGTCAATATAATCGCCGTTTTTGTCCAAGCCTGCTGCCAGACCAACTGGGTTAGAGAATTGCAACCCCATACAGTCTGTTGGTTGCATTGACTGACCATACGCCAAGCCTAAAACACGCGCTTTATGCGCTTTATCCAATAAAGATAGCGTCATCTCATGGGCGTGTTCGGGATCCATATTAAACAAAAAAGGACGAAGTAAGGCATAAGACATAGTGATGGCAGACCCTGCTTGGAAGAAATAGTGAATAAAAAATACGAATGAAATCGGGCGCAGCGATTATATCAGCTTAACAGAAATAAGAGCAAAGTTTCAGTCGCTAAATTTCTACATTTAAGCAGTAACCAATACTGATGAGTCTCTGCTACATAACAGTGAATTGTCGTTTTCTAAGCTAAAGACATAGCACAAAGGTACTTTTAAAAATCTACGGTACTGGACGCCCATCAGTCAACGCAATCCAACCACGTATAATGCGATATAAATGCCAGATGAAGGTAAAGGTCATAATCAGTAAACCAAGCCCAGCCAGTAATATAGAGCCAATAGCGATATTGCCACTATCCGCCAATACGCTAACGCCAAAGCCGCCTAGCGCAAAGGTAATCAAAATGATGCCAATGACGAACCAAACGATACTGTACCAAAAGGTCTTGATTTGCCAATCGAAATGCGTGGCTAACCATGAACCATTAGCATCATGGCGCTTGGCATAATTCATGACAATCGGCACAATCCACAGTAAACCCGCAGTAAAGTAGCTGATCACATATAAGAAATAAGTGATGTGATTATAAGTAATTAACGAACGGCGCTTATCGTTGCTCATACTGTCCCGCATTATGTGAGGTTTTCCTTACTAGTAATATTTTTGTTCGATAGTCATATGATTAACTATTTAATGGAGCCGGATAAATGGCTTTTCAATGATACCAACGATAAAGCTGTATTCTGCTGTCTAATATCGAGTGTCGAGTACTAAGCATACAGTGATATAAGTATCTAAAATTTCTGACATAAGCATCTAAAATATTTATCACAAAATGATGCATTTTAAGAAGTGACCGTTGCTTGTACCTGAATAGATTTATTGGTCAGGTCTTGCTGCATAGATAACTGTGTAAATTGCCAGCCTTGCTGTTCAAGCTTACCCAGTGCAGTGCTGACGACCGCTTGACTAGGATGCGTAAAGCTCAATTGCACTGCATCGCCAGTCGAAACCACCTGAGCATCTGCTATACCTGAGTTATTGAGCAGCGCATTGATACGACTAGCAGGCGGCATATCAACCTCTCCAGTAGCGTTGTTACCAGAATTCAATGCACTACTATCAATATTACCTGCTTGAGCACGCAACCAAAAATAATCCGCCACTTGCTCCTGATAGTCGTTTTTACTATCACTCGCTGCTTGATGAACGCTATAGCCACCATAGCCGCCTATAAACAACAGTAAAAATATAGACAATATAGCTAATGCGAGTTGATCACGGGGAGGTAATGCTTGCCAGCGCGTCGTTAGTACATTCTGATAATTATTCATACGCTCTGACAATACATGAGCCTTAGTACTGGTTGCAGAAACAGCTGCATTACGTTTGGTACGGCGTTGTAATCGTTTCATGTTTTGACCTTTATTACCAATACCTTGATGAGTTACGACGCTGCCGCATTGCTTGCCATGTCGCTGTTTTCTGCAATATTATTTTCTATCACATTAACAGTGACTTGACCACTAAACTGACCTTGCTCATTACTATTCACTTGCGCAAGTTTGGCATTCAAGCCTTGCGCCACCAGTGTGCTTGTGAATTTATCAAGACTACTACGATCTGGGGCAATCAAGGTAAAGCTGAGCGCTGATGGCTGCATTACTAGCGACTGTGCATGCAATGAGGACTGTTTAATTAATGGTGATATGCGTGACAGTGCGGCCATATGCGATGCAGGCGCTTGGCTATCGCTACGCAGTTTTGGTTGCAGCTGTACTTGCAGTTTGGTGCGCGTACTCAGTGGCTCATCAGCAAACCAAGACTGATATTGTGCCGCAATTGCAGTCTTGGTTGCTGCGGTTGCTTCATTATACTTATACCACTGCACACCATCGGTTGCCATTTGCAGCACTAACGCTGATAACGCAACCATCATTGCCACTCGCAAATATGGTGACAGTTGTGAGTCAGTAGATTTCATAAAGAAATTGAGCGCGTGACGTTCAGGACTGTCAATTGGCTTAGGTACTGTAGGCAGGGTCGTCAGCAATAGCTGATGATCGGCGATCAACGCTTTAGTTTGCGCTATAAAATCCATGGGTGATGAGGAATCTAGTGAGTCAAGCGATGCGTCAATAGCTGCCTCAATAGACGGCAGTACCATTACCTCACTTAAATGCGGGAAACGCTCAAACATTAGCGGTAAATAGCTGACGGCCATACCCTGACGCAATGATTGGCGCAGCAGCATAGTCTGTGAATCTTGATAGAGGGTCACTTGTTGACCTGCGCCCTCTTCTGGCGGTGGCAACAATAAAAAATCTGGCAGTAACGCCACTATATTCATACCGGCTAGCTGCACACTTTGTTGCCAGGATTCAATGTCGTTTTGTGCCAGTGCATACAGTTGCGTCGTATCAGCATGGCTCAATTGACGGATGTTTAATTGCTCAATAGGCGTTAATGAGGTTTCTTCAAATAAATATTGCTTGCCACTATTACCAAGCTGTTTAAGCTGAGTAGCATTAAGCGCCGTGTCCACTTGCAACGCATGACTTGAGGGAAAGTATAGACAAAGCGTCTTTTGGCTATTGGACTTATAGTTACCATAGATTGTCTGTAGCTGTTGCCAACCGTCAACCATTTGCCATTGCTGTACATCTTCGTGCCAGACAGCTAGCGGGCTATACTGCGCTCGTAACCAAACATGTAACACTAAACGTGTCCTCAATTATTGCTGCGGTTATCAAAATATCGTTAAGGATTGATGCGGTTTTTGAAACAGCTGGACGATTTTATATGATTGATAAAGGGCTGAACTTTGTACCAATACCATTTTAAATCCGTCATATCTAATCAATTCTGCTCTAGCAAATCGTTTCTAAGCAAAATATTAGAATGTCTAGTCTAATAAGGCTGGTCAGGAACAAAACGATCAACTTCCGTTGCCATGCCAGTCATCACAAATTCCATATCAAACACTCTGGCTTCCGCTAGAGAGAACGATTCTGGATAGTCGCCTGTCAGCAATCCCGCGATATAAGCGACGATAGACATATGACAAACAACGACCAAACACTCAGCTTCAATATTGGCAATATCTATTAGAGCTTGGCGAGCATCATCCGAGGGCGTGATATTGTCCTGCACAGATGATAGTACTTGCGGCGCTCGTGACTGGAACGCAGATAATGTCTGCCGCGCTCTCGTATAAGGGCTGACCACAAAACGATCTGGGCTATAGTAAGTGGTCACATACTCTGCCGTTTGCGCTGCCTGCTGCTGACCAAAGTCCGTCAGCTGACGCGCGCTATCTGGACGTGTCTCGTCTTCTGCTTGACCATGACGTACTAATATAATTTTCATAACCTTCCTTGGAGCAATGAGTTCGACTTTCTTAATACTGATTTTTAATGGTGTGTCTTACTTATCAGCATCGCTGTCTTTGCTTTTGGTATTGCTACCAGAGGTTTTCATATGAGCGGTAAGCGCAGCATTGCTATGATCATGCGCCATGACAAACTCAACATCGCTACGGAACCCTGCTTCCATTAGATGTAGTGCAACGCCTAGAGCAGCTTTGTCTTCATAAATGACTGCATAGAGCGCATGGGTAATTGGCATATAGATACCCGCTTTGGTCGCTTTTTCATGAACTTGCTGAATAGTATTTACCCCTTCAGCGGTCTGTCCAAGCTTTTTGACCGCGGCATCGATACTCATACCGCGTCCAAGCATATTACCGATACGATAGTTACGACTCAGCTCTGAGCTACAAGTAGCATATAAATCGCCTACGCCAGATAAGCCCAAGAAAGTGAGCGGATTGGCGCCTTCCTCAACACCAAAACGACTCATTTCTGCCAAAGCACGAGTAAGAATCATCGCTTTAGTATTCTCACCTACTTCATAAGCTGCCGCCATACCCATGGCAATTGCGTAGATGTTTTTGAGCGCGCCGCCAAGCTCGACGCCGCGTATATCATCACTAGCAAATACCCTAAAGAAGGCACTATGTAATGCTGCTTGTACGGCATGACGCAACGGTTCCGACTCACTTGCGATAACCGTAGCAGACGGCATATTTTTCATGATTTCTATGGCAAGGTTCGGCCCTGACATGACGCCAAAGTTCACTTCTGGCAGCACTTCTTTAATGATATCGCTCATCATCGCAAAGGTGTCTTTTTCCATACCTTTAGTCAACGATACAATGGACTGACCACTGATAAAAGGCGCGATGTTTTTTAGCGTTTCGCGAAAGGCCAAACCCGGCACAGCAATAAAAATAATGTCTTTGTCTTTGGCGCTTGCCGCCAAATCATGGCTATATTTCAAGCGATCATCAAGCTTATAACCTGGTAAATACTTTTTATTGGTCTGTGTTTTTGCCATTGCTTTTACGGTACGCTTATTACGTACCCACAGCGTAGTATCACAGCCATTACGTGCGGCTAAATTTGCCATTGCCGTACCAAAGCTACCACCACCTAAAAACGCCAAACGCAGCTTGGTTGGATTACTATGAATGTCGGCCATGTCCTTTGCCACAGCTGATTCAACAGGACTAGGATTTGACTTTTTACGGCCGAGACCTGACTTGGTTGCTCGCTCAAAAATACCTGCAAGCATACCATTCTGTTTTTCAGACGACTCTTTGTCCGTCTCATTATTAGCACTGATGTTGTTTTTATTACTATTGTTAGGGCTTGTCATGTTCTTTTATCCGTGTTGACTGACGTATTATCAATAGAATCTATCGTGCTCAGCTACTGAGCCTTATTATCTTTGAATTACAACTTTGTGCAATTATAATCTTATAAATAGACAGTACTGAGCTACATTACGACTCGAAGCGAACTAGCGGTTCGATATCAATAGGTTTGCGTTTGGACTCGTCCTTGGGACTTGTGCCAGTATAAACAAAAGCGGTCACATAATCATCTGCGCCTACACCGAAATACGCTTTTACCGCAGGCTCATTGCATAGCAGCCCAGTGCGCCAAACCGTACTAAACCCTTGAGCTTTTAATGCCAAGATTAGATTTTGCACAGCAGCGCCCGCACTGAGCATCTGCTCAAAAGGTGGTACTTTTTTGTGTTCTTGCATTTGAGTCACAGCCGTTATGATCAGCGGCGCTCGCAATGGCATATTTTGAGTTTTAGTGATGGTTTTTTCAGACAACTCTTCGCCATCTTCTAGCGCCTTTGCTTGGGCAGCTTCGAGCAAGGCACGGCCTAATTCATGGCGCGCTTCACCTTGCGTCACAATAAACCGCCACGGACGCAATTTTTTATGATCTGGCGCAGTTGCCGCACATTCGATGGCAGATTCAATCTGCGCACGCGTCGGTGCTGGCTCATCTAGATTGCCCATGCTGCGTCTTGAATTGATCCAACCTATCAGCTCATCACTGGTAGATGAGATATCATTCGCTGCTACGTTCTTAACAGACAGTTTGTTATCTTCAGTTTCTTGGCTTTCATTATCAGTATTGTCATTTGTAGTCATTGTTTTATCCTTAATTTATTATTATCTATCACTACTTATTATTTATAATATCATTTTCTTATTTTTTAACAGCTATAGAGCAGTTGAGAGCGACACATATGCAGTCTCAACTCAGCGATAAACTACGCAACATCTTCGACTCGGTGGTCCATGCGTAGATAGTCTTCTGACTGCATCTCAAGCAAGCGTGAACGAGTACGCTCAATCTCAAACGCCAACTTTTCTCCTTGGTACAAGTCTAGAATCGGCTGCTCTGCCCGTACCAATAGTTTTACACGGCGATCATAAAATTCATCGACGAGGTAAATGAAACGGCGCGTTGGATCACGCAAGTCGTCATCCAGTGCTGGCACAGAGTCAACTAAAACGGTACTAAATCGTTTGGCAAGCTCAATAAAATCAGCGGCTGATCGCGGCGCCATACAGAGATGACGGAAGTCACAGAATAAGATATCTTCGGTACAAGCGTTGATTTTTACTTCTCGTCCATTGATAGTAATAGGCTCTTTACTGATTTTCTGATTATTCGACAAGCTCGCAAAACGGTTGGCTAACCAATGGTAGTTCGCCTTAGTAAGCGGCGCTTCGTATAGCTCAGCTTGCTGCAATACGCGCAGACGATAATCAATTCCCGAGTCAATATTCATGACCGTCGTATGACGCTCAACTTCCGCAATGGCAGGCATAAAACGGTCACGATGTAAGCCATCTTTATACAATCCAGCTGGTTCAATGTTTGAAGTAGCAACCAAAGTAATACCGCGATTGAACAGCATAGTGAACAAATCGCCCAATATCATGGCATCAGAGACGTTAGAAACAAAAAACTCATCAAAACAGATGATAACCGCTTCTTTATAAATAATATCAGCGACTTTTTCGAGTGGATCGCTCTCACCTTGTAGTTTGTTAAGCTCTCTATGGACACGCTGCATAAAATGATGGAAATGCAGACGCATCTTGCGCTCGATGGTCAACGAGTCATAAAACATGTCCATCATCCACGTTTTACCGCGGCCAACACCGCCCCACATATAAAGGCCCGTTGGCGCGACTGGCTTAGATTTTAAAAAGCCAAAAAAACCTTTCTTTTGCGGTGCGCTATTGATGAGCTGATGGTATATCTCATCAAGATAGCTCATGGCCTGAAATTGCTGCTCATCCCGAGTAAACTCATCTGTACTGACGGCTTTCTCGTAACGTTGCAATGGAGATAAACTCATAATACGACTCATCGTTGGATTAAATAAATATCAAAATAATAGGATGATTTAGCACGGTACTGGTGCTGCCAAGCAAGCCATGCTAAACCATATCAAAGCAGAAGCTATCAAGCTGAGCTAGGTAGCAAATAAATTAGCTATCCTACCCAAAGCTATGCTTGTCTAATAAGCCTTTGAGCTCTGATAAGCGACCATGGAAGAAATGACCCGCGCCATCGACCACGCTGACTTCAATGCCTAATCGGTCTGCAAATGCCTGCATATTATCAGGTTCAATCACCTCATCCGCATTACCATAAATCTCAAAAGTTCTATCCGCAGGCAAATTAATATCAGTACTGTCGTTTTTTTCGACTGATGGTGCGATCAGGGCAATTTTCGTTACTTCAAAGTCACCCAGTCCCCATATGTGTGCGGCTTCAAGCACTTGCTCAGCCACGCGTGCCGTGACATAGCCACCAAAAGAAAAACCACCTAGCCATAGCTTTCGAGCATTGGTTTGTTCAGCAATCCATTGTAGCACGGTCATCGCATCGACCACTTCACCTTCCGCATAATCATGCTCGCCTGTCGATTGACCAACACCGCGAAAGTTAAAGCGCACCACATGCATACCATTGTCGCGGGCAAAACGATACATGGTGGTGACCACCTTGTTATTCATCGTACCATCAAACAACGGATTGGGATGGCACAGCAGCGCCACCGTGTCTGTATTTGGGTCATTAGGATTGTCATTTTGCCACAGTGCGTCAACCTCGAGCACGCCAGCAGGAGCAGGAATCAATTGCATAGTATTACTTATTAATAAAAAATGAATGGGTCAATTATCCTAGATACAATTTATATTTCAAGTGATTTGCTGTGTACGGATGCGACTTGTTTTATTTTTGGTCAATAACGGTTGTCTGTAGTTTTGCAATATTGCTGTTCTTAAGATATTAAACTGGTTTATATCTAGGGCAAGGTTCATCGGCAATATACCGGTAATACAGCACACAATAACTGTCTAGACAGGTAATATCTGGATAAGTTACATTCATAAAGCTTTGCCTATAGCTAAGACGTTCTGCTTATATAAATCAGGAATTACTTATGAACACTTTTAATAAAACTGCCAGTTTGACGGCAACGTTAGTGGCTGCACTTGCTTTGAGCGCCTGTCAGAGCACGCCTTCCTCACCCGTGATTCAGCGTGCCAACTCTATCTATGAGACAACCGGTATCGCTGATACCAAGGTCAAAGCACAACAAAATGCGATCGATAGTGCTCAAAAAACTTGTCGAAGCAAGCAAGTGATTATCGTTGATGACAACGTAAAATATAACGGTATCTTAAATGAGCGTACTGGCCGTATGGTTGGCCAAGTAGGAGCTGTCGTTGGCTCGATATTTGGCACGGGTACACCAGATCTGTCACGTAACGATGATTATGAATACACCATTAACTTTCGCTGCCAATAAATATCGTCAATACCATATAAATCAGATACAGTGTCAGGCTCACTCAGTCTACTATTTGTAGCACTTTCGCTTGCCTTCCTTGTATCTGAATTATCTCGAACCGACTATATCTAGCTATAAACATATCTAGCTAAAAATATCCATCTACTTTTCTCTACACGACAATCTCTTTTAGACGCAAACAGGTTTACGATCTAATCGCTAACATTAAGTGACATACAATCTTTCTCTGATTAAACAGCCAACAAACTGCGATATAGATAATATATCAATCAAAGCTTGTTGGCTTCGCTTTTTGTACTCTCCTTTTTAAGTTAAACTATCCGCTACGTATTCAGCACATCCTCGTCAGTCTTTATATTTTCATTATCTTTGGTCTAATATTATGCGCAAACCCAATCTTTCAAATATTAAACAGGCCAAAGTATTAGCACCTGCCAAAGATTTGGCTACCTTGGAAGCGGAACTCGCTGAGCAGGAAGACCATCTAGAGGATACGGTCCTACGCCTAAGTGATTACTTGTCAGCGGTTGAAATGGTCATCAAACAAACTTTTGACCACCGTGTATGGGTAAAAGCTGAAATTCGTAATCTGTCGAGTAAAGGTGGTCATTACTACTTTGAACTGGCAGAAAAAGATGACGATGGCAAAGTGGTCGCCAGTTGTCGTGGCAATCTCTGGCGTTTTAAAGCTGCTCGTGTATTAGCTAAGTTTGAACGTGCGACTGGCATGCCGCTTGAGCGTGATTTGACCGTACTCCTCAAAGTATCGGCAGGATTTCATGCCCAGTACGGTTTTTCAATCACCATTGAAGATATTGATCCTAGCTATACGCTAGGCGACTTGGCACGGCAATATGCAGAAATGGTTGACCGCCTAACAGGGGAAGGGCTATTACATCTTAATCAACAGCTACCTGCCCCTTTTGATATTGAGCATGTGCTGGTCATTGCCCCTGAAAAGGCCGCTGGATTGGGAGACTTCCAAGCAGATGCGGATCGCTTAGCCAGTACAGGTGCGTGTCACTTCCATTATCATAACGCTACGTTTCAAGGCAATCATGCGCCCGCCGAGATACGCCAAGCCATCGTTAGCGCCCAGCAGCAGTTTTACGATACTTATCAGCGTCTACCAGACTTGTTGGTCATTATTCGTGGTGGCGGTGCGGTTGGTGACTTAGCTTATCTCAATGATTATGAGTTGGCAGCTCTGGTTGCTGAGCAGCCTGTCCCTGTCTGGGTGGGTATCGGTCATGAGCGTGACAAAGTCATCTTAGATGAAGTGGCTCATACTAGCTTTGACACCCCATCAAAGGTGATTGCTGCTATCCATAGCCACTTGGCCCAGCTCGTCACTCAGACGCTACAATATCAGGCACAAATCAAGCAAGCGGCTCAGCGTCAATTGAATACTGCTGAGCAACAAACTGCGCGACAGTTAAGTCAAATACAGTCGCAAACGATTGGGCAGCTCACCGCTCTACGAAAAGACAGTGACTATGCATGGCGCAGTATTCAACAAAGTGCCCAGCGCCAAGTAAAGCAAGCAGTCAGACTGACGGCTGAGCGATACACACAAACGCAAACCTTAGCGCATCAACAGCTCGCAAAAGCCGCTACCAATAGCAGAAATCATCAAGAGTCAATCATACAAAACGCACAGCAGCAAATTGTGCAAGCACAGCGCGATAGCGAACATCTACGTGACATTGTGCTATTACATCGCCCCTCTCGCGTGCTCAAGCAAGGCTATACCATGCTCACGGATGCTAAAAACAAGCAGACGCTCACTAGTAGTACCCAACTGTATCCTGAGCAAACCGTTAATATCATTTTAAAAGATGGCAACGCAAAAGCGCAGATTATCGATGTCACTATGGATAAAGAAGCGACGGAAACCTCAGGCGCTCTAACTTAACCACATAATAATATCTACAGATTACTCACCGACTTACCTTTAACAATTAGGAAATTTTATGACAACCCCTACTCGCCGACGCAAAAAAGCCGCCCCAAAAACCTTTAAAGCGGCTTACGATATTTTAAAAACCAATGCGGCTGAACTACAGCAACAGGATGAGCCTGATATTGATAATCTAATGACAACGGTCGAAGAATCTATTGCCGCTTATCGTGTTTGCGAGACTCGTATCAATGCTGTACAGCAAGCATTGGATGTGGCCTTTGCCGAAGAAAAATCCACCAGTAGTGTTGATAGTTAAACAAAAAACAGCCACTAGATAGCAGCTGTTTAGTCAAGCCAAGCGCATCAATCTCATTTGGCACATTTGGCAACGCAACAGTTTGATACTTGGTTTACTCTGGTTCGTCAACCTCAAAGACTTGGCGTAGATAGGCAAGATACGTGTCGTTATTGATCATGGTCTTGCCTGGGCTGTCAGACAGCTTAGCGACTGGCTGACCATTGCACTCTACCAATTTAAGCACGATATTAATCGGCGTAATGCCCATATCATTGGTCAAATTGGTGCCGATGCCGAAACTGGTTCTAATGCGCCCTTTAAAATATTGATGCAGCTCCCACGCCTTCTCTAGATTTAACCCATCGCTAAAAGTCAAAATCTTGGTTTTTGGGTCTATTTTTAACTTCTCATAATGGGCAATCGCCTTATCGCCCCAGATGTAAGGGTCGCCGCTATCATGACGCAGACCGTCGAATAGCTTGGCAAAATACAAGTCGAAATCACGTAAGAACGCATCCATGCCGACTACATCTGTCAATGCAATACCTAAATCGCCACGATACTCATGCACCCATGCTTCAAGCGCGGCCTTTTGTGAATCACGCAGACGCACATCTAATGCCTGAAACGCCTGCATAAACTCGTGCGCCATGGTGCCTATTGGCGTCATTCCTAATTGCTTGGCCAAATACACATTTGATGTACCACCGACTATCTTTGGCTCAGCTTTATGTAGCGTCTCCACTACATGTGCCTGCCAACGTCGACTAAAGCGTCTACGCGTGCCAAAATCCGCAACGATAAATGGCGGCGTATCTTGACCGTACTGAGCTTGCTTTTCAGCATACTGATGTAATAGCGCTACTTTTGCATCAAGGCGACGTTGCCCTTCTTTAATCACGCTGTCATTAGATAGCGCATTAAAATACAGCTCATTGACAATGGCTAGTACAAATACTTCAAAGAACATCGCTTGAATCATTGGTCCTTCGATATCGATAAACAGGCGACCTTTATCGTCTGTACTTACCGTAATAAAACGGCGTTTTAGCTTAAACAGCTCTAGGTAGTCAACGAAATCTGAGCGAATAAAGCGTAAGCTACGTAAGTACTCTAGCTCATCTGGTAAAAAGCGCAATTCGCATAAGCTGTCTAGTTGCTGCTCTAGATCTTTTTGGATATCAGCCAATGGATAGGCGGCATCTTTGTTATTACGACAGCGAAAGCGATAAACACCATGGGTTTGCGGAAACTGATGCAGCATGGCTTGTAACATCGTAAATTTGTACAAATCATTATCAAGCAATGAAGTAATAATAGGTGCATAAGAAACGGTCATGCTATGGCCTTAAAAGTGCAAAATAAGAAACAAACGTCATTTGATAGACAAAGCGACATCATGTGTGGACGATAAACAATACACGCTCATTCATTATGAGCCATCGATAAACCGTTCAGTATAACGAAGTTTGGTATTTATTTCAGAGTTCACTTTTGATTGCAGCAAAATGATAGTGAAATGATT
Source organism: Psychrobacter sp. NPDC077938 (assembly GCF_044542635.1). Classification (NCBI taxonomy): domain Bacteria; kingdom Pseudomonadati; phylum Pseudomonadota; class Gammaproteobacteria; order Moraxellales; family Moraxellaceae; genus Psychrobacter; species Psychrobacter sp. NPDC077938. The sequence goes on along the minus strand of NZ_JBITUW010000002.1, from coordinate 443,642 downwards.
GCGATTAATAGTGACTGCCAGCACCACATTTGTATGTTCAACAGATCCTAAAACCATTCATAAAAATATCGTATAAGTCTATCCAGACAACCTATTCATGGATCGTTAACACGGCTTACGCTTTTGCACTCATAAACTGCTCCACATAATCATCAGCAGGATTATGTCGCAACTCGTTTGGCGTCCCCGTTTGTATGAGTCGACCGCCATTTAACATACTAATACGCTGACCTACTTTGACAGCTTCATCGATATCATGGGTAATAAATACAATGGTTTTGTTCAATCGTTCTTGCAATTCAAGTAGTTGGTCTTGCAGTTGAGCGCGAATAAGCGGATCAAGCGCAGAGAATGCTTCATCCATTAGTAGAATTGGATTGTCCGTCGCTAAGGCACGAGCCAGACCAACGCGCTGCTGCATACCCCCTGACAACTCATCAGGGTAGCTGTTTTCCAAATTCGATAGACCGACTTCATTGAGCCAATGTCGTGCCGTTTCATGTCGCTCGTTTACGCTCATTTTTCGAACACGCAGCCCATAAGCGACGTTTTGTATGACCGTCATGTGCGGCACTAAGCCGAAATGCTGAAAAACCATACTGACTGTCTGCTGACGATAATGCTGCAACTGCTTGTCGTTGAGCGCTAAAATATTAATAGCCATAGCAGAACTGTCTTCTACTGCCGTACTTGTATTATCTGTCACTGATTGCCTATCAGCCATTGTATGAGTCGCATCTTCTCTATTCAGAGCAGTATCTACCCATATCTCACCACTGGTTGGATCTATCAAGCGGTTAATATGACGTATCAGCGTTGATTTTCCTGAGCCTGATAGCCCCATAATACAATGCAACTCGCCTGCCTTAATATCTAGATTAATATCATACAGACCCACTGAATAGCCCGTTTGCTCTTTTACCTTGATGCTATCCATACCCTCAGCCAGCAATGCCAATGCAGACTGTGCTTGCGTACTACTGGCATTATAAATTTTACTGATATTTTTTAATTGGATATGATTCATCGGTGCTCTCACTATTCACGTGGTTTTTATTATCAGGGCTTCGGTCGATTACCATGGATTCAGTCATATACCACTAGATAATTTTTTATCCAATCGGACGTCTGCCTGCTTCGATGGTTTTTTGACGGGTACGCTTACCTTGACCAAATGCTTGCGTGATACGGTCAATGATAATAGCAACAATAACGATGGCCGTACCTGCTTGTAGACCCTGACCGATATTGAGCGTTTGGATAGACTGCAATACATCTTCACCAAGCCCAGGAGCACCAATCATTGAGGCCAATACCACCATGGCAAGCGACATCATCACAGCCTGATTGATACCTGCCATAATACTGGGCAACGCTTGTGGCAATTTAATCCAGAGAAGTAGCTGTAAATGCGTACTACCAAAGGATCGTCCTGCTTCGACCATTTCATGATTGACTTGTGTAATCCCTAATGTCGTCAAACGAATCAAGGGTGGCAAAGCATAAATCACGGTCGCGAATAACGCAGGCACTTTACCAATACCAAACAACATCAGCACTGGTATGAGATATACAAAACTTGGCATGGTCTGCATGATATCTAGCACTGGCGTCACAATCTTGCGTAGTAGTTTGCTACCTGACATAGCAATACCAATAGGAATACCAATCACCACCGTGACCAGTACCGATACGATCAGCAGCGCTAGAGTGTCAATTAATGCGCCCCATAAGCCAAAAGCACCAATCAAAAACAGCCCTGCACCACATGCCAGCGCAAACCAAATCTTGCGAACACCAAACCAGCCAAGCACAGTCACAAATGCAATAATCAACCAAGGCGGGATAACCGTTAATAATCGTTCAATAGGTAGTAGCAAATAAGTAAGGGCCATCGTGCTAATAGTACGAAATACATCGCCATAGTTTTGGACCACATTCGCTAAAGCGTTATTGAGTGGGGTCTCAAGCGACCATGAAGGAAAGCTTGATGCAAGCGCTGACGCATTGATACTAGATGCAGTTGTACCGGTAGCACCCGTTGAGCTAAGACCTAACTTGGTAGCGAGATTGGTAGCGGCTTCATCGGATAACCATGCTTGCCAAACCTCTGGGTTGTCACGCAAAAACACCATGGCCTGCTCATCGCCAGTACGTTTACTTTCGCTCATCTCCAAGATAGCACCGTTTAGCTCATCAGAGGTAAATTGCACCTTTTCAAAGACAGCTGCTAGTTCAGGATTTGATTCGACAAACGGCGTAGAAACGGCAATACCTAACGGTGATACTGGGAATCCTGACACACAATTCATCTTACCATCAGCGAGCAGCAGATTTTGCCAACAAGCATCCTCATAAGCTGGAAACTCTAATGGCGCAAGGTCATATTTTGCCATTAGCCCAGTAGGCTGCCAGTAGTAAAACAACAGTGGCTTATGCTGTTCAAAAGCGGAGGCAATTTCGGCATCGAGAGCAGCGCCCGTACCAGGGTGTGCATTGTTAAAGAGATTGTCTAGGCCGGTGGTTTTTAGCAAACGTGTGTTAAAAATCTCACATGTCCAACCAGAGGGGCAGTTCATAAAGCGAGATCTACCAGGGTCTTCAGGGTCTTTAAATAGCTCAGTATATTTAGGCAAATCTTGATAGCTGCGAAGTCCTGGATTCTCTTCCAAGACGTATCGCGGGACATACCAGCCTTGAGTTGCACCCCCTTTGAGCGTATCGCCGATGATGGCCACTTGATTTTGCTCAATGGCTTTTTCCATGATTGGCGAGCGACCAACCCACTGCTCCCCGATGACCTGAATGTCATTCTGTGATAGCGCTGTATCAAGTGCAGGCCCTGCTCCTGGCACTTCTTCTACCGTACAACCGTATCCATCTTCTACGATATGTCTGAGTACGCCAGAGGTGAACTGCCCACTCTCCCATGTCAGTGCCCCAAATTTAATCGTTGAGTTGCAGGCAGCAGACGCCGATACAGGCAATAGTATCGCGCTCATCCACAGTAAGCTTAATGCAATCCATTGGCGCATACTCTTTCCTATTATTATGTTGTATCGGTATGAAGTCACTATCAAAACAATAGAACTAAAAAATAGCTGAACGTCGCTATATCATGTTTACCAATGCTAGCTCTAGACCATTCAGCTACTATCTACTGTTGTTTAGACTTACTACAAAGTGTAGCGATTTATAGAAGTGATGACAAACGCTTATTTGTCGATTAACGCATTAGATAAATTTACGATAATTTTGATAAAGCTCTTATGACAAGTCGCTCTTAATTTTAGAAATCTATATTTGAGAAGTCATATTTTAGATAAAAAAATAGCACCTATCTGGATAGGTGCTATTGGTTATGATATCAATTAAACAGGTCACTATTAATTTCTATAACTATTAGAGAACGTCTCATTCAAGAACAGTTACTTTGAAGACAACTCTTTTAAGAGTGGTTATTTTAAAGACCTTTATTTCAAGAACAGTTATTTTAAAAACAGCGCCATCGCCTTTTTAAACAGTCCACCATATGGCGGCAATAATAAATTCAGACCATTGAGCTTGGTTTGTACAAAAATCGGCTTCATATGGCTTAGACGTTCAAAGCCAGCCTTACCATGGTACGCACCAGTACCAGAGTCACCCACGCCACCAAACGGCAAGTCATGCTGAGCGACATGTATCAAAACTTCGTTGATACACAGACCACCCGAGACCGTGTTATTACGCACGTTTTCGATACTGCTGTAGTTATCACTAAACACATATAGCGCCAATGGACGTGGACGCGAGTTTACAAAGTAAATGGCATCATCAAGCGTCTCATAATGCATCAGCGGCAAAATCGGGGCAAAAATCTCGTTTTGCATGAGGTCGCTGTCAGGCGCAGGCTCGCTAACAATGACTGGTGGCATTAAGCGGGTTTCTATATTGGGCTCAACGGCAGTTAACGCATGTACCTCGCCACCTGTTAGCGCATCTAGATAGCCTTTTACCCGTTTGAACTGCTCACCATTAATAATGCGAGAGTAATCTGGGTTTTCTTCGATATCAGGATAATGCTTGGTCATCCACTCTTTTGCAAGTTGGATAAACTGGTCATGGTATTGGCGCTGAATCAAGACATAATCTGGCGCAATACACGTCTGCCCAGCATTTAGTGTCTTACCCATCATCACTCGATTGACGACAGACTCTAGATTGACATCATCTAGTACGATCACTGGTGATTTGCCACCAAGCTCAAGCGTCACTGGCGTTAGATTTGGTGCAGCGGCAGCCATGACTTTTTTGCCCACCGCAGTCGATCCGGTATATAGAAGATGGTCAAATGGTAGCTCACTAAAGGCGGCAGCAATCTCAACTTCACCGAGCACCACACAGATCATATCTGGCGAAAAATAACGAGCAATGGCATCAGCAAATGTCTGAGCAAATTGCGGCGCGGCCTCACTCATTTTGACCATAATGCGGTTGCCTGCGGTGATTGCATCAATCATCGGGCCAATTGCTAAAAATAACGGATAGTTCCAAGGCACCATGATACCGACCACACCCAATGGCTGAGGCTGGATTTCATTATGGGCTGGCATATACAGCGCTGAGATAGGCGCGCGATGGGCTTTCATCCATTTTTTGCCGTGTTTTTTGGCGTGGCTAATACCAGTAAAGCTAGGAAATAACTCAGCAAACTGCGTCTCTGACTGGCTACGATAGCCAAAGTCTGCACTAATCGCCTTTGCAAAACTCTCTTGGTTGTCACTAAGCATCACTTCTAGATTGTCTAGCTGCGTCGTACGAGTGCCCCAATCGTTGATTGGCTGGGTGCGGCTTAACATTTGCAAGCGTGAAAATTGCGCTTTCATCTCATCGATAGTCGTCGCCGTACTTAGGGCTTCAGGCACACGCTGCAGCGCAAAACCTGACTCGGTCACTGCCTGCTCATGGGCGATTTGGTTGCTATCTGTCATTTGTCTTCCTTGTCATAGTCATAAGGTTTGTAGTCACTATACTATATTGGGTTAGAGGCTCTATCTTTCTAGTCAGGTGCACTCTTTGATAACCTACTCTGACTATAAATTTCATCAGATTCCATTCATTACACTTTAATGTAGCGCATCGGCTGAGCAATGAACAGCACCTTTGGTTGACTACTGCGTCTGTACTAGCAGTACTTTATAAGCGACTTACCACTGTTTTATACCTGTTATTTCATCAGCCATTGTTAGCTGTTTGCTATTAGCATTTACGCCACTTGCAGACATTGCGACAGTATATATCTTTGGGCGATAGTCGCCAAAACTGCTACACTACCGATGAGCATTATTTATTTTAAACTTGATAATAATAAGACAGATACTCTCATGCAAAATGACACACAACCCCTCAATGATACGCTTGTCAGCAAATCTCTATCAGCCGCCGATTATGTCCCTACTCTCGATGCGATGCTGGCACGCACCCTCGAACGTATCGATCTAAAAAAACAACAAGGGCTGCGTACGCCTGATGAATTGTGGATTGTCGATCATAACGATGTCTACACGCTTGGACAGGCAGGTAAAGAAGAGCACATATTACAGCGCACTGATACGCCTATCATCAAGACCGATCGCGGTGGTCAGGTGACATGGCACGGTCATGGGCAGTTAGTAATCTATTGGTTGTTTGATTTAGACAGCCTCAAATGGAGTGTGCGCAATCTTGTCTCCCATGCTGAGCAAGCGATAGAAGACGTCATCAATGACTGTTTGCGTAGCTCACCGTCTAATAGTGACAATATCAGTGCTCATGCGCGCCGCGATGCCCCAGGTGTCTACCTATATGCAGATACTGCTGCAACAGATGATAGCACCGCTACAGATGACAACTCTCTTGATAATAAGATTATGCTGGGCAAAATGGCCTCGCTAGGCTTTAAGATTAAACATGGCTTTAGCTACCATGGTATTGCGATTAATTTAAATTGTGACCTGTCCTCATTTAACGCCATCAATCCTTGTGGCTATGCCGGCATGCAGATGTTGCGACTGTCTGACTTTGTAGCCATGCAAACAGATTCAGAGCAAACAGAGCTAGAGGCGCAGTCTAAACAGCAGATGAGCGATTCATTCAGCTATGAGACAGTCACTCAAAAACTTATCGATAACATCGCCAAGCGCCATGCTGGACTGATTGAGTTGCGAGCTATCGCACCCAAGTAAGTTTTGAGCCCATTTTTGCATAATCTTTTTTTGCATAATATCTTGCACGCTTAGACTTAAGCATTAAGAGAAAATTCAGTACAAACTTGCTATAATCGCATGCAGTACAAATCGGACGCAGCAACTATCCTTGCTGTCTCCCTAGCTCAACCCCTTATTCAAACATTTAAAACAAAAGCAAATTGGAGCATTTTATGGCAGATTTTAACAAAATTTTGGACGCAGGCGACGTAGACGGCGGCATCATCAACGTAGTAGTAGAGATCCCAGCTGGTAGCAGCCATAAAATTGAGTGGAATCGCGAATTAGCAGTATTTGAGCTTGACCGTATTGACCCACAGATTTTTGCCAAACCTTGTAACTATGGTTTCATCCCGCAAACACTTGACGAAGACGGCGATGAGCTTGACGTATTGCTATTGACTGAGCAGCCACTACCGACTGGTATTTTCTTAAAAGCAAAAGTTATCGGCGTGATGAAGTTTGTTGATGATGGCGAAGTAGATGACAAAATCGTTGTTGTCCCTGCTGATGACCGTGACACAGGCAATGCTTACAACAGCTTAGAAGACCTACCAAAGCAGTTGATCAACCAGTTAGAGTTCCATTTCAGCCATTACAAAGACCTGAAAAAAGCTGGTACGACGGTTGTTGAATCTTGGGGCGATGTCGCAGAAGCGAAAGAAGTTATCAAAGAGTCTATCCAACGTTGGAAAGATCTATAATTATCGAATATTGGCAAAAATGCCGATAACGATAAATAATAAAATACCGCAGTCACCATAGTGGCCGCGGTATTTTTTTGCTTGAACATTGCTTATCTAACATGGTTATAATGAGCATATTATTCATTCACACTTATACGCCGTAATAAGGACAGTCATGTTTAACCCCGACCCTAGCGCAAAACCGGTCAATACCAAGTTGCCAAGAGACGTCATTATGATGGTCGAAAAAAACAACCTAGTAATGGCCATTAAAACTTTGGCGGCAGACGAAAACATCAGTATGGATGAAGCCAAAAGTAGAATTGATGCTTATGAGACTCAGCTAAAGGTAAAGCAACAACAGAAGCTCAATACCATCGCTAGTAAACAAGGCATTCCAAATCAAGCCATCAGTTTTGATAGAGAGCAAGAAGAAGACGAGCCTGGGCCATTGGTAAAAAATCGTATTAAAACCACCAAACAGAGTCAAGGGTTTAAGGGGCTGCAAGATGGTGTCGATAGTCAGTTGAATGACTTAGGCTACAAGAAACCTCTACTACCTTATTGGCTAAAACGACTGCTCGTGATTGCTGTCTTGATGATAGGAATATTTTGGATATTGTGGCGAGTATTTGGTTAAGTGATTTAGCTAAACAAAGGACTGAATCAACATACCTTCTATAAAACTGCATACCGACTAGCTACAATTTAAGAATGTAGCTAGTCGAATAGTTCATTGAAAACCTGCCCTTGAATCCTTTCAAGCGTTCATTAATCTCAAATCACTTAGAACAATCCTTTATATAAAAAGTAACAGCCTACGACGGTCAACAGTACTGCAAAGCATTTTTTCAGCAACTGCGGCGATAATGCGTGAGCGACTTTTGCGCCTAGCTTGGCGGTGAAAAAGCTCATGGTGCTAATACCTAAAAAAGCATAGATATGGACAAAGCCAATCGTATTGGGCACATCAACTTGAGCTTGCATGCCAAAGAACATAAACCCTAGCGCACCTGCAATCGCGATAGGCAATCCACAAGCGGCTGAGGTTCCAACAGCCTTTTGCATCACCACACCGTAACGCGTGAGATAAGGTACGGTTAAGCTACCACCGCCAATGCCAAAAATAGCAGAAGCGATACCGATACCAGCCCCTGCTGCTAGCTGCTTAGGCTTTGAAGGCAAAGCTATATGGACATTACCAGCATCGCTATTTGCTTTCTTTTTGCCACCCATAAACATTTTATAAGCAACCCAAAGCAAAAACACACCAACAATCAACTGGAGATATAACCCAGATATCTGTCCTGCGATCCCTGCTCCTAAAAAGCAGCCTATTACTAAGCCTGGCGTCAGATTTTTAAAGACAGGCCACATGACCGCGCCCTTTTTGTTATGCGCCATGAGCGAGCTTATGGACGTAACGATAATAGTCGCCAGTGAAGTACCCAAGGCCAAGTGCATAATAGTGTCAGGACTGTAACCCATTTGCGTAAAGACAATAAATAGCAGTGGTACGATAATAGTGCCACCGCCTACTCCAAATAGCCCTGCAGCAAATCCTGCTAGCGCCCCTATTATTAAAAAAATTATTAATTCCACAGGATAGTTACTTCTTATTTAGATTTAATGAGATGATTATTATAGTTAAACGACTGCTCAATATTGCACGAGCAATAGCCCATAGGCTTAGGTGTTGGATTATAGATATTGGATTAAATAAGCTCCACTTGCCCAACTCTAGAATAGGCACGATTGAAGTAAACCAACCCTTCATCAGTTCCGCCTTGTGGCTCAGCCTGATTGATGGCGACAACGCGGCACATAAAGACGCTATGCGTGCCGACTTTTTGAATTTGCTCAATCTCACAATCAAAGCTGACCAAGGCATCCTCCAATACAGGAGCACCTGTTTGTAATTGTGTCCAAGAACCATATTCAAACCGTTCTTCTGAACACAGTTTAGAGGCAAAAGCATTGGACAGCTGCTCATGTTGCGCGCCCAATACATTGACACTTAAAACCTTATTTTCCAGAAAGTAGCCATGTGACCGAGACGTTTGATTCATACAGACCAGCAAGGTCGGCGGTGTGTCTGTGACACTACATACTGCCGATGCTGTAAACCCATGTACGCCCGTTGCACCTGCTGTGGTCACCACATTGACCGCAGTCGTTAGCAAAGACATGGCATCTCTAAAGTCGGTCGCGTCAATCCTATCTTTAATCATTGCTTCAATCCCGAGAAACGTTAAAAAATAACGTTAAAAAATTGTGCTTCAATTTTAGTTTTGCAAAGGAAATTCTTTAAATAGAATTTCCTAAACGGCTAAACTCTAAGCAGTCAGTTCTTGACGAACGATTTGAGCACCAGCGCTTAATGCTGCGAGCTTACCACGGGCGACTTGGCGAGACAAAGGTGCCATGCCGCAGTTGGTCGCAGGATATAGCTTATCAGCATCGACAAATTGTAGCGCTTTGCGTAGCGTATCTGCCACCTCTTCCGGTGTCTCGATAGTGTTGGTTGCCACATCAATGGCACCGACCATCACTTTTTTACCACGAATCAATTCAATCAGATCCATAGGTACACGTGAGTTTTGACACTCCAGTGAGATGATATCGATTTTCGACTGTTGCAGTTTAGGGAATGCTTTTTCGTATTCGCGCCACTCTGAGCCTAGTGTCTTTTTCCAATCGGTATTGGCTTTGATGCCATAGCCGTAGCAAATATGCACAGCTGTCTCACATTTTAGGCCTTCAATGGCGCGCTCTAAAGTCGCAATACCCCAGTCGTTCACATCATCAAAGAATACGTTAAATGCAGGCTCATCAAACTGGATAATATCGACGCCAGCCGCTTCTAATTCTTTTGCTTCTTGATTCAGGATTTTAGCAAATTCCCAAGCCAATTTTTCACGGCTTTTATAATGACCGTCATATAACGTATCAATCATCGTCATCGGCCCTGGCAACGCCCATTTGATTGGCTGATCAGTTTGCTGACGTAAAAACTTGGCATCATCAACGAACACAGGCTTCGGGCGGCTCACCGCACCAACGACTGATGGCACGCTCGCATCGTAGCGATTACGGATTTTGACCGTCTCACGCTTCTCAAAGTCGACACCATCAAGGTGTTCGATGAACGTAGTCACAAAATGCTGACGGGTCTGCTCGCCATCACTCACAATATCAATCCCTGCATGCTGTTGCTCTTGCAATGATACGCGTAGCGCGTCTTGCTTGGCTTCAAGCAACTGCTCGCCCTCTAACGCCCAAGGTGACCAAATTTTCTCGGGTTCTGCTAGCCAAGAAGGTTTTGGTAAGCTGCCAGCGGTAGACGTCGGTAATAGTAGTTTCATACGAGTTATCTTCTGACTAATTTATTTTTTATTATGTTGATGAGTGATGCTCAGTTAAGCGGCTTGCTTCCTAGCCATTTCTTTATCAGCAGCTTCTTTTTCAGCAGTATCGCCTGTTACATCATAGCTTGCAGCCCATTTCTCAAGGATGGTTTGATACGGCTTGATAAAGTGTGTCTCAGTAAATCTGCCTTGAGTCACTGCCATCTGACTACGTTCAGCACGGTCATAGACTACTTGAGTCAATGAATAGTCTTGGTAATTCAGGCTAGGTTGATACACTTGTCCAGCGCTTGAGTTGGCGTTGTAAATCTCAGGACGGTAGATCTTTTGAAAGGTCTCCATAGTACTGATTGCACTAATCAGCTCAAGATCGGTGTAATCACTTAGCAAATCCCCTGCAAAATAAAACGCTAATGGCGCGGCGCTACCCTCAGGCTTAAAATAACGTACCGTTAAGCCCATTTTATGAAAGTAGTCGTCGGTCAACGAGTATTCATCCTGCTTGTATTCAATGCCCAATACAGGATGCTGATTGACAGTACGGTAGTAAGTCTTGCTAGTTGAAACACTCAGGCAAATCACAGGTTTTTTGTGAAAATGAGTGTTATAAGCCTCTGAATTCAATAAGTATTGAAACAGTTTGCCGTGCAACTCACCAAAATCATCTGGCGTTATGGATGCTAGGTTTTTGTCGCGATGCTCTGGTAACACAATACTAAAGTCATAATCACGCACATAAGATGAGAAACTGTTGCCAACCATGCCGTCGATACGCTTGTTTTCTTTGTGATCCACAATCGTGGTTTTTAGCGTTTCGATAATAGGGAACGTCTGACCATTGCCTTTAACATCCAGATCGACAGAAATGATATCAACTTCAACAGAATAACGATCTGCTGTCAGATTGTCCCAATGCGCCAATGCATTGAAGCGGTTATTGATCATGGTTAACGTTTTGCGTAAGTTCTCTTGGCGGTGCACGCCGCGTGCCAAATTTGCAAAGTTAGTCGTCAAACGCGTGCTATCTGCAGGCTGATAGTTTTCGTCAAAACGAATGTGCTTAATTGAACAATTGAATTCTTTACTCATGGTGATCCGCTACCTTATTTATCTGAGATAAAACCAAATCTGTGTATGAGGTGAATCATACCGAAATCTAAACATGAATAAAAACGATACAATTTAAACATAAGATGAATTTTATTCATCTTTCTGAAAATTAGAGATATGAAGGAAATTTAACAGCGGAAGTTTCAAGGGTTCATTTAACGTATAACTAAGCCTTTCACACACTGGCAGCGAAGAAGGCTTTTATACTGCTTAAGAGTATTTGAGGCATAAAAAAAGGATACCGTAGTATCCTTTTTATTCAAATTCGAGCCTGATAACACATCGATTCTAGTGATGCTCACCAGGAAGAATTTTGGCAAAGGCACGCTGAGCAAGGTTAGGCTTGCTATCAGTCGTTTGTGCGGCGGTCGAACTTGGGAAAATGCGATAACCAATGGACTGGACGCCAACGTTAAAGGCTGGTACCAGTGAATAAGTCGCCGATGCAAATTTACCCATATTACTAGCGATGCTATTTGGCTTATGAACGATGGCTTTTGCGACCATCATCGCTGCTTCGTCAGGCATCAGTGCTGGCATATAACGATATAGCTTGGTTGGCGCAATCATCGGGGTACGCACAAGTGGCATAAAGATATTGGTCACTTTGATATTATCGCCTTTGACTTCAGCAGCCAAACAGCGACTAAATGCGTCTAAGGCAGCTTTTGACGCGACATATGCTGAAAAACGAGGGCTGTTTGCCAATACTCCAATTGATGAGATATTCACGATTTGACCAGTTTGGCGACCAATCATCGTTGGCAAGAAACCAAGAATGATTTTGACCGCGCCAAAATAATTAATCTCCATGGTACGTTCAAAATCATGAAAACGGTTGACCGACTCATGCACTGAACGGCGAATCGAACGACCCGCATTGTTGACTAGTACATCGACATGCTTAAAGTCAGCCAAAATCTTTTCACTGGTTTTTTCAATCTCATCCATATTGGTCAGATCGCATGGATAGTAACTAGCCGCGCCGCCAAGTGTTTCAATATTTTCTTTGACCATTTTTAGCTTATCTTCAGTACGGGCCAGCAAAATAACATGCGCGCCGCATTCACTGAGCAAAAAAGCCGTACGCTCGCCGATACCACTTGAAGCGCCTGTGATGATAATATTCTTGCCTTTGACGGCTTTGGTGATTGCTTTTTTCGAGAGATTGGCCATAAAAAGTCCTTTTCGTTTATTCTATAGTTATTGGTATTCGGTTATAGCATAGCAAAAAATGTCGTATGGAGTGAACAAAACCATAGTGGGCGTTAGCTAACGGGACTTTTACAAATTTCGTCGACATAAATATTTATAAATATATTTTTAGCTTGTTGTTAACTACTAAGTGCTAAGCTTTTTTCTGATCAATTATGAGGGGTACCTGCTTTGATAGACACACTAACTCACTATATCGACTTAATTGCCAAAATGATCGAAGTCATTGGCGTCCTCATTATGTTTTTTGGGCTATTTCTTGCTTTGTATAGAGCTTTTCGAGCGTCTGGTCATTTCAATAATGATACTTATGTTGAAATCAGACAGACCGTAGGTAAGTCTATACTGTTGGGGTTAGAGGTGCTAATCGCCGCTGATATTGTGGCTACTGTCGTCACCGAGCCATCGCTACGCAGCGTACTGGTGCTAGGTTTTATCGTACTGATTCGAACCTTTTTAAGCTTATCGTTACAGGTTGAATTAGAAGGACGATTCCCTTGGCAAAATAGAAAACCTGCGCCTGACAAACAGCCTGATACTGACAATCATACTGTGCCAATTGATAAAGCATAGCTGATATATAAAAGCGCCATCAAAAAACGATGCATAGACATGGTTAGCACTGATTTATAAAACAATATTTAAGCGATTACTACTCGTGCGCCTGCAAAAAAGTCTCGACCACTTTGAATTGCCCAGCGGTGCTTTCTTCACCATACATCGCCTGTCTAAAGGCGTTAGAGTTTGAAATACCTGTCGTATACCATGCAATATGTTTGCGAGCGATACGGCAGCCTGAGTACTCCCCGTAGAAATCATAAAGCTCTTGCAAATGGGCCAGTACGATCTGTTTTATCTCACTCACGCTTGGTGCCTCTAGGCGCTCGCCAGTACGCAAAAAGTGCTCAATATCGCGAAATATCCACGGCTGCCCTTGTGCAGCACGCCCAATCATCACCGCATCACAGCCTGTCATCTCATAGACGTGTTGGGCTTTTTGTGCACTATCGATATCACCATTCGCAATGACAGGAATACTGATACTTTCTTTGACTTCGCGTATTAGCTCATAGCGCGCATTGCCTGTATACATGTCTTCACGCGTACGTCCATGAATAGCAATCGCTGCAATACCTGCCTGCTCAGCACGCTTGGCGACTCGTAAGATGTTTTCACGACCGTTTTCAAAACCTAGACGTGTCTTTAGTGTGACAGGTGCATTCACAGCATTGACCGTGGCATCTAGCAATCGCGCGACCAAATCTTCGTCTTGCAACAATGCAGAGCCTGCCAGCTTACGACAGACCTTTTTCGCCGGACAACCCATATTGATATCAATAATCTGTGCACCATTATCAATCTGATATCGTGCCGCTTCAGCCAGTTTATCCGGTTCAGCACCTGCTATCTGCGCCGAAATAGGCGCAATCTCATTGTCAAAATTGGCACGATACAAGGATTTTTTGCGCGCATAAAGAGCCGTATCAGCGATGATCATCTCGCTGACCGCATGACCTGCGCCAAATGACTTGCACAGTCGGCGAAAAGGATTGTCTGTCACGCCTGCCATCGGTGCGACCATCAAACGGTTTTCAATCGTTAGGCCACCTATGTTCAATGGCTGCAACAATGGATGGTCAGACAAAGTCGAGGACGAAGGTAAAATGGGAGAATCAATAGACATAAAAAAACGGCTTGATTTGTAAGGAAAACAAGCCGTTATTCTAAGGATTCCTGCGTTTATTGCAAGCGATTAACGTGAATAGCTTGCATAAGCATTACTCGTTTTTAATACATCCCATGCATTATTTATCAAGCACACTGCCCTGCTCTAGCGTGATGTCATCATCATGCTCTTGCATGCGCCACGGCAGACTATCAGGCGATACATTGAGGAAATGTAAATACTTCTCGAACTGATCGATGATGTCATTAATCACTGATTCAGATTTGTAGCCGTATAAGTCATAGGTCTGACCACCACGGCGTAGATACACCTCAGCGCGATGATGATGCTCTTGTGGCAAGGTATCTGCGCTGTCTTCAGTATAATAATCAGGCGCATCATGTTCAGATAAGCGCACCTCATACCAAAACTCGACATCGTCACCACGCTGTAGCTCTAATACGGCTCGGTTATTGACCCCGTCATAGTTGACCTCAGTCGTCCAGCCGGTTTCTGCAAATTTAGACGACACTTCCATCATCGAAGGCATAACCACTTCTTTAATATAGCTAAGAACCTTTTCACGCGTTGGCTTATCGGTCATATAATCAATACGCTCGCGCCATGCAGACGGTTTGAGTAAATGCGGCGGCAGTCTGTTGTCATTACCGAGGCTCTGATTACGATGTCCTTCGATACGCAGCGCACGCCACATACCAAACATTGAAATAAGAATAATAACCGCAAATGGTAACGCACTAACGATAGCCGCTGTTTGTAAGGCTTCTAAACCACCTGCAAGTAGCAATACTGCTGCGACAGCACCTTCAGTCACTACCCAAAAGCTACGCTGCCACCATGGTGTATCACTGCGACCACCTGCCGCTAGCGAGTCGATTACCAATGAGCCAGAATCCGATGACGTCACAAAAAAGGTAATAATCAATAAAATGGTCAACGACGACACAAATTCAGTAAACGGTAGATTCTCTAACAGTTTAAACAAAGCAATTGCTTGGTTGTTTTGTACTTCACTGATTAATGAGGTATAACCATCGACCATAATCATATGTAGCGCGGTATCGCCAAACACCGAAAACCAAAAGAATGTAAAGAAGGTCGGTACTAGCATCACACCCAATACGAACTCACGAATAGTACGACCACGGCTAATCTTGGCGATAAACAGACCCACAAAAGGCGCCCATGCAATCGTCCATGCAAAAATAAACAAGGTCCAGCTGCCGATCCAATTGCTATTTTCGTATGCCTGCAAGCTAAAGGTACGTTCAACGATGTTACCTAAATAGCTACCCGTATTTTCCATGAAGGCATTTAAGATAAAAATCGTCGGACCGACAACAAATACGAATAGCATCAACGCAGTTGCCAACAGCATATTTAAAATAGATAAGCGTTTTACACCCTTATCCATCCCTGCCAATACCGATACCAATGCCGCAGCGGTCACCAAGGCAATGGCAATCACCTGTACGGTCGTATTCACTGGAATGATATCTGGCAACAGATAATTGAGTCCCGCATTAATTTGCGACACCGACAAGCCAAGACTGGTAGCAATACCAAACATCGTACCTAATATCGCAAACACATCGACTGTATGACCGATAGGGCCATGAATCCTGTCACCAATAATCGGGTACAGCGTCGAGCGTATTGATAGTGGTAGACCATGACGAAACGCAAAATAAGCTAGTGATAAACCAACGACACCATAAATCGCCCAAATATGAAAACCCCAATGAAAATACGCTATTTGCATCGCCTCTTTTGCCGCGGCAATAGTCTGTGGATCCGACATTGGCGGACTAGAAAAGTGCATCACTGGTTCCGCTACCCCATAAAACAGTAGCGCAATCCCGTAACCTGCCGAAAACAGCATGGCAAACCATTCAAGGAATCCGTACTCCGCCTCAGTATGATCAGGACCTAGCTTGATACTGCCATAAGACGAAAACGCCAGTACAATAATGAACATCAAAAACAGTGCCACTGCCAGCATATAAAACCAACCGAATGTCTCAGTCGTAAAACTAAGCACATTACTAAACAGAGCACCCGCTGCTTCAGGGTTAATAGCCGTACCAATGACCAATAGCAGCATAATAATTGCTGCAGGTACAAAGACTGGTAATAAAATAGTCGAACGAGGTAATTTACTCATGAAAGATAATATCCTCAAAAGTTGGCGATGCCTTTTTATAGAAAAGTTTTAATTAAGGCAAAGATTAGAAAATGTGTGTGAATGGTTATAATAATTATCACACTCTTTTCCAAAACCCTAGACAAGCGTTCAACTCGTAACATGACTTTAACGAATGTTACATGACTATTACCAAGAAAATAAAAAAGGCAGCTTGTTAGCTGCCTTTTGATTGTATATGTATTCTATTTTAATAGTTTCTAACCTATAAATGCTCGCTAATTCGTAAATACTAATACTTTTTATACCTAAACAGAAGCACTCTGTTTCCTGACTAGGCATCAATCACTGCCGCCAACTTCTGCGCAATATCTGCCAAATCATTGTTGTCGGCTTGGGTCACTGCATGACCTCCCAACTCATGGATACTTGATGGAATGAGATGCACATGATAATGAAAGACTGTTTGACCTGCTTGTGAGCCATTCAACTGCATTTGGATAACGCCTTCACGCTCAAACACTTGACGCTGGGCTTGCATGACCTTTTTAGACGTCATTAATACCGCAGCAGCATACTCTGGCTCAAGATCGGCCAAATCTACCGCTTTTTGCTTCGGTATCACCAATACGTGGCCTTCTGCTTGCGGCATGATATCCATAAAGGCGAGCGTTTTATCATCTTCATATACTTTGTGATACGGAATATCACCATCTAACATTTTGGCAAAAATATTATTGTTGTCATAAGCAGTCTGTTGATTCACGTCAGTCATTACTTTTCCTTTAAGAGTTTTATTATCAGTTAATTAATAGCTTAATAGCTATCCAAGATAGATAAAAGCGTCTGTCATATAGTGGACGAAATATGACTTTAGTACAAGTCAGTATGACAATCGAATTTGAAAAATATCAAGCCATATTCCAACCATGCTAGCTCACTAATTTATTGGCGGGTCATGCCTTTAAAATGTTATATTAACCCTCTATTTTAATAACGCTATGTTTATGGATTTGCCTACTTTGCCAACTCAAACAGATATGGATAACACTGCTGCAACTCTTGATAATAAGGAAGAACACTCTGATATTGAGAGTGGAAGTGGTACTCAAACCATCGATCCGAACGCTATCATATTAGCAGAAGCATTGACTGATAAAGCCATCAGCTGGCAGATACACAACTGTAAAATTATAAAGAAGACTGTCACGCAAGATTTGCCACTGCCCTTTTTGTATCACTATGACAGTTTAGATGATGCGACCAAGCAAACGCACCCGCTCACTCCTGAGCTACTGCTTCAGTTCAACACACCCATGTCGGCTCATCAAGCTGCTAAATTAATCGGCATTGACGAGGAGCTGCTGACCAGTCCTTGGCATGTAAAAATTATCGGCTCGTTGGTAGTCTTTAGTGAGGCATTGCAGTTGGCTGTACGCCTACACTGGACCAATACGGGTAAAGAGACGCAGCAGGTATATACCAAGGATGCTGCCGACGCTATTATTGCCGCTTTTAAAGACTGGCAGTTTTTTGGTCGTGTAGACGTCCTTTATAAAAATAATAAGCAGACATTAATTAGTATTGACGAGCTAAACCCTAACACGCAAGCACTACCTGCCGAGTCACTGTTAACGATTGAAGCTAGTGGCGATTATCAACAGCTACTGGCTACTCATGCGCTTGCAGCCATTGTGAAATTAGAAGCAGACAAAGCCGATCTTCCTTGGTTTGACAAAGCCATATTAGAACGTATTGAATAGATATTTTGAATAACTGTTTTTTCGCTCATCGCTTGTGATTATTAATTCGTTATTATTAATTCACTGTTATTAGCATATTGTTTTTAGTTATTCATATCTAATGGTATGGTAACGAATTAGTATTATTCACTAGTACTCACTCTCTATAAAAAGCACACTATCCCTATTAAAACTGAGGGTGCACATTTTAACAACCCCGCCTATTTGTAAGGAATATCACATGGATTATCGCTCAAAAACTTCTACCGGCGGTCGTAATATGGCAGGCGCGCGCGCATTATGGCGTGCAACCGGCATGACTGACGGCGACTTTGGCAAGCCAATCATTGCGATTGCTAACTCTTTTACCCAGTTTGTACCCGGCCATGTGCATCTAAAAGACCTTGGACAACTGGTCGCCCGTGAGATTGAGCAAGCAGGCGGCGTTGCAAAAGAGTTCAATACCATTGCGGTCGATGATGGTATTGCGATGGGCCATAGCGGTATGTTGTACTCGCTACCAAGCCGCGATTTGATCGCTGACTCTGTCGAGTATATGGTCAATGCTCACTGTGCAGATGCACTAGTTTGTATTTCTAACTGTGACAAAATCACTCCGGGTATGTTGATGGCCGCCATGCGTCTTAACATTCCAGTGGTGTTTATCTCAGGTGGCCCAATGGAAGCGGGCAAAATCTTAGCCAGTACCGTTGGTAAGAGCCACAATACCGATAGTAGTGACAGCAGTGCTGTTCGCAAACTTGACCTTGTCGATGCAATGATGGACGCTGCTGATGATAGTATCAGTGATGAAGATGTCGCCGCTATCGAAGCTTCAGCCTGCCCTACTTGTGGTTCGTGCTCTGGTATGTTTACAGCCAACTCGATGAACTGCTTGACCGAAGCTTTAGGCTTAGCTTTACCAGGTAATGGCTCACTGCTAGCTACTCACTCATTGCGCCGCGAGCTATTCTTAGAAGCGGGTCGTACCATTGTGTCGCTTGCTAAGCGTCGTTATGAGCAAGATGATGACTCTGTACTACCACGCTCTATTGCTACCAAAGCTGCTTTTGAAAATGCCATGAGTCTAGATATCGCTATGGGCGGCTCAACCAATACCATCTTGCATCTACTTGCTGCAGCCAATGAAGCAGAGATCGACTTTAAGATGGCTGATATTGACCGTTTGAGTCGCGGTGTGCCTTGCCTTGCAAAAGTAGCACCTGCCTCACAGAAATACCATATGGAAGACGTGCATCGTGCTGGCGGTGTCTTTGCATTATTGGCCGAACTTGATCGCGCTGAGTTACTAAAAACTGATGTACCAACTATCCATAGCGCAACGATGAAAGAAGCGATCGATAAGTGGGACATCATGAACCCTGACAATCATGAAGCTCGCGCACGCTTCCTTGCAGCACCTGGTGGCGTACGTACCACAGAAGCATTCTCACAATCAAAAGAGTGGTCAAACCTCGACGTCAACCGTGAGTCAGGCTGTATCCGTAGTGCCAAACATGCCTACTCTACAGATGGCGGCTTAGCCGTACTATATGGCAATATCGCTGAGCGTGGCTGTGTGGTCAAAACCGCAGGCGTCGATGAAAGCATCTTGACCTTTACTGGTCGCGCGCGTTTATTTGAATCACAAGATGATGCGGTTGCTGCGGTATTGGCTGATCAAATCGTTGCAGGCGATGTGGTCATCATTCGCTACGAAGGCCCTAAAGGCGGCCCTGGTATGCAAGAGATGCTGTACCCAACGACTTATCTGAAGTCAAAAGGATTGGGTAAAGAATGCGCCCTACTGACAGATGGTCGTTTCTCTGGTGGGACATCAGGTCTATCAATTGGTCATGCCAGCCCAGAAGCTGCTGAAGGCGGGGCGATTGGTTTGGTTGAAGAAGGCGATAGTATTCATATCGATATCCCAAATCGTACCATCAACATGCAAGTAAGCGATGCAGACCTAGCTGCTCGCCGAGAAGCCATGGAAGCACGTGGACGTGATGCATGGAAGCCTGTCAACCGTGACCGTCATGTCTCGCCAGCATTACGTGCTTATGCGGCTATGACCACCAGTGCTGATACTGGTGCCGTACGTGACGTGAGTCAAGTCGAACGCTAGTCTATAAGCTATCAACGCTCCAAATATACTAATGAAAATATATTAAGCCTGCGCAATGCAGGCTTTTTTTTCACCAAAAAACAACGTAGCTGTCGTTTTGATAACTATTTTTTGCGGTAATTATTTTATTTTGACGTCATGATAAAGAGTATCAGTGACTGACTATCAACTATTGCTGTGAATTGTCATCAATATCTAGAATTACCCTCATAAAATCGACCCTTAAAACATAACGACGTGCGTAAACCTTATGATTGAAAAATATAACTTATTCTTATTAATCTGCGGGATTGCCTTTTTATTCGGGGCCTTGTTTCCTGTTATTTTTAAGCGCACCTCTATCTCATTACCGATGCTCCAAGTCAGCTTCGGTCTGATGATGGGCTACTGGTGGACGTCTTTATCCTTTTTGGACCCACTTGATAACGGTTTACTCATCGAAAAACTGACTGAAATTGTTGTACTGGTCTCATTGGTTGGTGCTGGTATTAAAATCGATACAGAGTTGTCTTGGCGATTGTGGCGACCAACAGTAAGACTGCTACTCATTACCATGCCCATTGGTATTTTTGCGATGGCAGTCTTGGGGTATTACGCGTTTGGTTTGAGCCTTGGTGCTGCTATTCTGTTAGGTGCAGTGTTAGCGCCTACTGATCCAGTGTTAGCTTCCAGCATTCAGGTGGGACCTCCCAATACAGGAGGAGAAGACACACCGCGCTTTACTTTAACGTCAGAGGCAGGGTTGAACGACGGTTTGGCTTTTCCATTTGTGTATCTAGCGATTAAAATTGCGGAAGCATTCAGTGAAGGCAAAGCCTTTACTTACGAGATGCTATGGTCGTGGTTTACTCATGACGTCTTGTGGAAGATTGGCGCAGGCGTAGTGGTAGGTGTATTGGTTGGTAAATTATTGGCCAAAGTCGTGTTTTCTAAACACACTCGTGAGACTACCATCTCGCAAGGTTATGTGGTTATTGCATTGACGCTACTAGCCTATGGTCTTGCAGAGTATGTACACAGTTATGGCTTTATCGCTGTATTCGTGGCCGCATTTGCGTTTCGTCGCTCGGAGTGTGAGCATACCTATCATCAAAAACTGCATGATTTCGCTGAGCAATCAGAAGGCTTACTGATGTCATTAGTGCTGGTTATCTTCGGTATGTTCCTTGGTCAAGGATTGCAGGCAGGTGTCGAGTTGACATGGCGTGTCTATATCGTCAGCTTTACTTTCCTACTACTCATACGTCCGATTGGTGGATTTATTGCCTTATCAGGATTGAACTTACCTCATACCGAGAAATACGCAATATCAGCTTTGGGTATTCGCGGTATCGGTACTTTATATTATCTGTCCTATGCGCTTAATCAAGGTTTCTTCGCGGATGAAGATGCGCTTAAATTGTGGATTGTTTGTTCAATTGTCATTTTGACTTCTATTTTTATCCATGGTCTCAGCGCATCAAGATTGCTTAAAATGACACCAAACAAGCAGCATTAACATTAATGCTGCTTATATTTGAAACAGAATCAATTCGCGATTGAAGTTGGCACAATTAAAGTATCTCTTCTACCCAGCTTAAGACGGCTTCTGTCAGCGCAAACTGACGAACGTCATTGAGCATAGTGGTATCAAAATTATGAATAAAAGCAAATGACAATTGGCGCTCAGGATCGCACCAAGCAACCGATCCGTTATATCCCATATGCCCAAATCCTGATAAAGCAGAACTCATTCTCTTATCCGTATCATCGTTGTTAGCATACAAGCTGAATAATCTATGGTAGCCCAATCGCCATTTCATAGCCGCTGGCATAACCGCATCTAAACCCTCAACCTGCGGCGTAGATAACTGCTCAAAAGTAGCACTATCAATCAGCGTCTTTCCTTGCCATATACCACCATTAGCAAGCATCGCATAAATCGTTGCCAATGCTTTAGCGGAAGCAACACCATTTGCCGCTGGAATGACCGCCTGTAATGTTTGACGGTTATGATAATCAAGGGCATGTTTGCCAGCAGGTATCAGCGCCGCCTTATAGTTTTTTAGATTAAGCTGAGTGGTATTGAAATATAAGCTATTAATACGCGCCGTATTTAATACAGGTTGCACGTTATCAATATCAGAGCTATCTAGGCTGTCATCTAGGCTACTTTGCGTCTCAGCTGCACGTTTGTCATTTAGCATTTTCTGTTGCCAGTAATGATAACTAGGCAAGCTTGCATAAGTACGTAAAGTCTCTTGAGAGTCTACTTTTAAGGTTGGTTTTTGGCGTCTCGATTTTAATTGAGAACTCGTATCCTCTGTTTCTTCAAAATCTTTGGCTAATTTTGCCACCTGATCTACTTTGCTATCTGGCACACCAAAATAGCAGCTGTCGGCGATACCCAGAGGCTCTGTTAGATACTGGCGCAGTGCTTCAGCGAACGATAGATTCGTGACCGCCTCTACTACGCCGCCCAATACCCAACCGTAGACCAATGCACTATAAGCGCTGTCATACTTGGTCGCATCTTCGGGAGAGGTAATGGGCATCGCTGCAATGTGGCGCAGCATCATATCCCAATCGAGTACTGTCTCGCTATCGACATCGATACTTTGAATCGAAAACAAATCGGCTTGATGTGACATGACTTGTCGCAACGTAATTTGGTCTTTGCCGTCTGAAGCAAATTCTGGCCAATAATGGGCAATAGGTTTGTCATATTCAAGCAGTTGCTGCGAAACCAGCACATGAACCAATGTTGCCAATACTCCTTTACCAGTAGAAAAATTAATGGCCAACGTATCAGGCTGCCACGGCATATCAGGACGCGCCATACCTGTACTGACTTGCGCGATACAATGACCTGCCTGATACACGGCCACAGCCCCGCCAGCAGGTACATCATCAAGCTGTAAATCTGTCAATAATTGCTGTAATTTTTTTTGAAATTCAGCATTTATAGATGTATTAGAATTTTCTGTATTATGATCCATTATTATTACCTTGCTCCAGTGATATGAATTATTCTGTTTTTAAGATGATAGGAATACGTAAGCTATATAAAATATTTGAACCAGTATAAATGAATTGTGAGCCAATAAAAAAGGCCACCCATTGGTCGCCTTTTTTATTATTTATTTTGATGTTATTTTTAGAGTTTACTCACGTCTAAGACAGCATTGAAATGCAGTGCTGTAAATTTAGTTAACGCGGTACTAGCAAACGATTATGAACTTCTTGTTCAAGCTTGGTCAAACCATGACTGCGACCACGTTCCATCGCTGTATCCATCTTACGTCCACGCAACCATCCTGCCCGCAGCGCTATTGCAGCTCCCACTCTATTACCTGACCCACAGTGCATAGCGACTTTTTTGCCATGGTGCTGGCGTAATACATTATCAAACGCCAATATCTTAAGCTGCTTTAGCTCTTTAGCACCGCTGATAGGCAGCTGTTCGTAGTGCATACCTGCTTGCTCAACTGCTGATGCCTCATCAAAGCTTAACTCGTCATCAGGCTGCAAGTTGATGACCAGCTCGACGCCCGCTTTCGCTAAAGCCGCAACTTTTTCGTCATCTAATGCACCGCACACGATAGTGTTTGCATCTGGACGAAAATAAGGCTCAAAGATATCGGCCAAATCAACGCCATTATCGGCACTAATATGAATGTTAGCGCCGCTATCGTTAGCAGCAACCGTATTAGTCGCTATCGAGCTATCTGTTTGATCTACGTCTATCGCGTTTTCTTCTGAAGGCATGTTTTGTGAAGTCATAATAATAAATATGTACGTTAAATATGGCTGTTAAAATAGAAGCTTTATGATGTTTATATTACTTGCTGTCGCTCTTTAAGGTCACAACACCCGCCAAATGCGGTTTATTGTTTTTAGAGCTATACAGTCCAAACTCACAAGTATCATCTACGTTTGTAAGTTGGGCTACTGGCTCAGCAATCAGCTCTACTTCAGCTGGCAAAAAGATAGGCAGCTTAAATGAGACGTCAATTGTGTAAGCATCAGGCAGGTCACCCATCAGAGCAAGGCATTTAGCCTTTGACCACATACCGTGTGCAATCGCTTTAGGGAAACCAAACGCACGTGCTGATAGTGGATGCAAATGAATCAAGTTAAAATCGCCTGAGACAAAAGCATAACGACGACCGATATCTTCTGGCACTTCAAAAATGCTATGAACACCTGCTTCGTTTACTTCAGGCTTGACCATTACCGGACGCGGCGCGCTCTTTTTATCTTTACTACTAGGTTTTTTGCTACGTGATAAATAAGTCGATGTACCTTCCCAGATGACTTCATCTTCTGACTTTACAATAGTCACAAAGTCAAACTGCTGACCTTGAGCATGATCGCGTAGGTTATCAAAAGTAACCGACATTGCTACCGTTTCACGCTCTCCAATCGGACGATACTGAGTGACGCTATTATCAACGTGAACAAGACCTAACATGGCAAATGGGAATGGCTCTTTGACCATCATGTTCATCTGCAGCGTCTGCGACAATACCGAGAAATAGGTCGCTGGCACTTTACCATCATCAGCAAAACCGCAAATTTTGCGATAGTCATCTAAGTTTTCTTGATCGATATGCAAGTCATCTACATAGTAAGTAGATTGTGGCAACTGGTCTCTACTAACCTTGCCGCCATTACCGATAGGCAATAAGCTTTTGACAATATTGGCGTAAGTGGTGTGCGCTTTTGGCAACGCATCATAATGTTTGTCTGACATAAGTACATCCTAAGTGTGGCTTGAACAAGTTCTTTAACGTATATAAAGACAATCTGCAGTCATTGACTAAAGCCTACTATTAAATCATCTAATAAGCATTAAATTTAATCAACCTCATGAGTATCTTTAATAGCAAAAAATAGTTTGGCTATTGGTTCTTGTGTTTTTATCATAAAAAAGCCACCCTTGGGCAGCTTTATTACACTTTATCAAAGATTATTTCGTAAGCATATGTGATACAAACGAGAAATAATAGCTCATATGATACAACTACTTTCTCTACCTGCACCTTATTTCTCACATATACTTATCAATTAATCAACGTTATGCACCAAGTAAGCTTTGACCACAGACGCGAACCGTGTTGCCATTTAGACCGCCAGACGCAGGTGACGCGAACCATGCGATAGTCTCAGCCACATCTACTGGCAAGCCGCCTTGGCTCATTGAGTTCATGCGGCGACCAGCTTCACGAATAGCAAATGGAATAGCTTCTGTCATTTGGGTTTCGATGAAACCAGGAGCGACTGCATTGATCGTCATGCCTTTAGCATTGTCTTCTAATTGCTTGGCAGTTGCGTTAACCAAACCAATCACACCGGCTTTAGAAGTGGCATAGTTGGTCTGACCCATGTTGCCCGCGATACCTGAAATTGACGACACACATACGATACGTGCGTTTTCTTTCAACACATCATTGTCTAACAAGTAGCGATTCAATCTAGCGATACTGCCTAAATTGATATCGATGACCATATTCCATTTTTTCTCATCCATCTTAGCTAATGTCTTATCACGAGTCACGCCAGCATTATGGATGATTGAATCTAAACCACCACGTTTTTGAGCAGCGTCAGCGATTTCTGCACCAGCGTCTTCACTAGTGATATCTACTGTCAAAGCAGAACCACTGATTTCGCTAGCAACTTTTTGTAGGTCAGCTTGCTGCTGCGGTACATCTAGACAGATAACATGCGCCCCTTCACGAGCCAATACACGAGCGATAGCTTCGCCAATACCGCGACTTGCGCCAGTCACTAGCATAGTTTTGCCGCCCAAAGGTTGGTTCCAGTCAACATCGACTGAGCTGCCTTTACTGACACGTACTACTTGTCCTGATACATAAGCTGAACGAGCTGAAGTAAAAAAGCGTAAGGTTGAATCTAGGTTTTCCTCTGCGCCTTCTTCAACATAAATCAGCTGCGCTGTGATACCGCGTTTAAACTCTTTACCCACTGATTTCACAAAACCTTCAAGCGAGCGTTGAGCCATTGCAGATTCAATATCAGTGATGTTCTCTGGCGTACGACCAACAACAACCACACGACCTGATTTTTCTACGCGGCGTGCAACTGTATGGAAAAACTCATAAAGCTCTTTCAGCTGTTCAGCATTGCTGATATTACTGGCATCAAAAAGCAGTACTTTGAATTGATCATCGCTACCCGTGTTGGCTTTTGCCTCTACGCCTGCATCAGCAAGTGCGTCTTTGATGTCATCACTGCTGTTTACATATACTTCGGCATGGACGTCTGACAGGATACGGGCAACAGACTCACTGACGCTCTTGTCATCACCAGTAGCACGGCCAACCAATACACTACCACGCACCAAACGCTCACCGCTTTCGAAACGATCAAGCGTCGTTGGCATCGGCAAACCTAAGTTTTTTGCTACTTTTTTGCCAATAGAAGATTGAACAAAATCACCGTAACGGTCTGACATAATATAATCCTTATAATTAATGATTCGTATAATAATAAAAAATGCAATGAATCTATTATATAGAGACATTGACATCGTAATTATTTAAATTTAGTAAATCGCCTCAAAACTAGCCTAACTATACACTTCCCTTATAAACAAGTCCAAAAACAGATAATGTCTACAACAATCTGTAAACAAGTCAGTATACAAGCCAGTCGTTTTTAGCAGCGTTAAGCGCCACTATAACATGTTAAAATCTGACCTATAGGTTATGGCATACTTAATTATTGATAACAATATATTATCAAACGTACTGTTATGCAATGCTAATATTTCTTACTAGCCAGTCTATTACAGCGATGCGTCATGGTCATGAATCTACTACCGACCTCATACAAGCGTCACATAGTTTGCTAAAGAGATACATTAAGTGAATAAAAAACGCCTTATGATAAACAGCTGTATTGCGTAATAAATGATAATATTTGCCTGTATAAAATAACTTAACTATTTTTTATTGTTACCTATCACTTTTTACTTCTACCCATACTTTTTAAGGATAATATTATGAGTAATAAAAACAATCATCCAGATAGCCCTGTTGTTGAAAGTACAGTTGTTAAAGCAACGGATACAAAATCAGATACAGCAAAAAAAGAAACCGCTGCAAAAAACACCTCGACTAAAGACAATAGCGCTAAAGAAACTAGTGCTAAAGAAACTGCTAGCCAAAAAGCGGCCGATGAAAAAGTAGAAACCACTGCTGCCAAAAAACCTGCTCCAGCTAAAAAAGCTAGCGCGACCAAACCAACTGCAAATCTAAACCGTGTTGCGATCTTAGGTGGTAACCGTATTCCATTTGCGCGCTCAAATGGATCATACGCTGATGTTAGCAACACAGACATGCTAACCGCTGCATTGGACGGTTTGGTTGAGCGTTATAACCTGCAAGGCGAAACCGTAGGTGAAGTGGTATCTGGCGCTGTTATGAAACTTAGCCGTGATATCAACCTTACTCGTGAAGCGACATTGAATACCTCGCTAAACCCACATACGCCAACTTATGATATCTCACAAGCTTGCGGTACTGGCTTACAAGCGACATTTGCTTCAGCTAACAAGATCGCACTTGGTCTGATCGATTCGGCCATCACTGGCGGTGTAGATACTACTTCTGACGCTCCTATCGCTGTCGGCGATGGCTTGCGTAAAGTACTGATCAAACTTGGTGCAGCAAAAGACAACAAACAACGTCTAAAAGCACTAATGGGTCTCAATCCAAAAGACTTAATCGATTCACCACAAAACGGTGAGCCACGCACTGGCCTATCAATGGGCGATCATCAAGCGATTACCACGCTTGAGTGGAATATCAGCCGTGAAGCGCAGGATGAGCTTGCATTTAACAGCCATCAAAACCTAGCACGCGCTTATGACGAAGGTTTCTTTGACGACTTGATCACGCCATACAAAGGCCTAACTCGTGATAACAACTTGCGTCCAGATACTACATTAGAAAAACTGGGCAAATTAAAGCCAGTTTTTGGTAGAAAAAATGCAAATCCAACGATGACAGCTGCCAACTCTACGCCGCTTACTGATGGTGCTTCTTGTGTGCTATTGGGTACTGATGAGTGGGCAAAAGAGCACGGCCTAAAACCACTTGCTTATATCGTTCATCAAGAAACCGCAGCAGTAGACTTTATTGGTAAATCTGGTACTACAGAAGGCTTACTAATGGCACCAGCTTATGCGGTACCACGTATGCTTGAGCGCGCTGGACTGACTCTACAAGACTTTGACTTTTATGAGATTCATGAAGCCTTTGCTTCACAAGTACTATCAACCTTAGCTGCTTGGGAAGATGAGAAATTCTGTGAAGAGCGCTTAGGCTTAGATGCCCCGCTAGGTTCTATCGATCGTAGCAAATTAAACGTAAACGGTTCATCACTAGCGGCAGGTCATCCATTTGCGGCAACTGGTGGTCGTATTTTAGCTACTGCTGCTAAATTATTGGATCAAAAAGGTTCAGGCCGTGCACTTATTTCTATCTGCGCAGCAGGTGGTCAAGGCGTGACTTGTATCCTAGAAAAATAAGCTTGGTCACTTTTAAGTGAAAAAGATACGCTGACTTATTATTTTAATCAGTACATATCTATCAATAAAAAAATGCCCTTTAATTTATTTAAAGGGCATTTTTTATTGTCTGTACTTTGCTATGATAGAAACGACCTAGATAGTAGCCTCTTAAAAAAGCCGATACGCAAAACAAAGGTAATATTTATGGGTAAGACAAAAATTTTATTAAGAAAAATGAGGCAAGTCATTTTTGGCTCCGGAAAACTGGTGATGACAGAACCGCTTACAACCGCTGATTTTCAATCTCTAACGACTGAAGAGAATTTAGATCGGTACCATCAGGAACAAGCCATCCTTACTGAACGCATCGAAAAAGACATTCTTGATGATGATTTACGTCGAAAAATGCATCAAGACTTAATTGATACATATGATGAAGAACTAGAAAATGAAATAGATGACTATGCACGTGACTTTCGTTTTAACGGACGTGAGATGAGCGAGCAAGAAAAACTGGATCGACGCACCTACTTTCAAGAGTTGGTACGACTACAGCGAGAACTGATAAAACTACAAGATTGGGTCGTTGATCGCGGTGAGCGTATCGTCGTTATTTTTGAAGGGCGGGATTCTGCTGGTAAAGGTGGCGCCATTAAACGCATTACCCAACGATTAAACCCACGCGTGTGCAGGGTAGCTGCCCTGCCGGCTCCTACTGAGCGTGAGCAAACACAGTGGTACTTCCAACGTTACGTGGCCCACTTGCCTGCAGCAGGCGAAATCGTATTGTTTGACCGTAGTTGGTACAACCGCGGAGGCGTTGAGCGTGTCATGGGGTTTTGTACTGACGCGCAATATGAAGAATTTTTTCAATCAGTACCAGAGTTTGAGCGTATGCTCGTACGCTCAGGCATTCGCTTAGTAAAATACTGGTTTTCTATCACCGATGATGAGCAACATGCACGATTTATGAGCCGAATATATGATCCGCTTAAGCAGTGGAAACTCTCACCAATGGACCTACAGTCGCGCCGACGCTGGGAAGATTATACCAAAGCAAAAGAAACCATGTTTGAGCGCACTCATATTCCTGAAGCACCCTGGTGGGTTGTCGAAGGCAATAATAAAAAACGTGCTAGGCTGAACTGTATTGCCCATTTGCTCGACCAAATCCCTTACAAAGAAGTGCCTCGTGACGAAATTGAGTTACCCAATCGCAAACGCGATGATGAATATTACCGCGAACCTATTCCCGATGATATGTATGTACCGCCTCGTTATTAAGCGATTAGCACCTACTACTATAAAAAATTAAATACACTTGATTTAAAAAAGCAGCCTTACTAAATAATAAGGCTGCTTTTTTATATTAATAAGTTAAAAACCACAGCCAAACTCATTAAAGATACAGGTGTGATTTCTAGATACTGCCTAGTTATCACCTAGTTATCACCTAGTTATTACCTAGATACTACATCGTATAAGTCGATTGCAAACTATCGATTTTTCCCGCTAGCAAGCGCTCAACCTCATTCTTGATTCTTTGGCCAGAGACATCACTACCAATTTGCACAGCAAACCCTGCTGGGCGACTGCCTTGACTCTTAGAGTTAATCCAAACCACCTTACCATTCATTGGTAGACGTTCACTAGAGTTGGGTAGCGTGATAGCGATAAACACTTCATCACCCAATTGCTGAGGTTTGTCAGACGGTACAAATAAAGCGCCATTACTGACAAATGACAAATAGCTGGCATATAACATTTCGATACTTTCATAATGACAGGTTAAAATCCCGCCACGTCCTGGCATTGCCATAGTCAGCTTCCTTCATCAACTGGGTTTAATATGTTTATATAAATAATTGTTAGTATATAGTTAAGAATAATTGCAGATTTTCGAACACAAATTAAATGCTCAAGCATGGCTCTATAAGCTTGCCAACTCTTGCATTAGCTTATCATAGGCAAATTTTTCTTGCACATTTTGTTGTAGTGCGATTTTGGTCTGCTGTACGCTGTTGGCAAATGCCTCTAACCCGCTATCAGTAGGCTGATAAGTCGCCAATACTGTTGATAGATTGACATCCTTTTGTAGTTCACTCAGCCCCAAACAGACACGGCGTATATCAAGGAGCATCAGCTCAGACAGCTGTATAAATTCTTTAATATTGAGCTGACCTTGCCAATAATCACTTGCCGCCACACCACTACGTTTACCGCTACGTAGCGCCTGCCATGTGGTCAGCCATAGGCTGCGCTTGCTATACCATGGTGCTTGCGCCAAAGCTATAGCAGCTAAAGGCGCACCATTGGCCAGTTGTATCAACTGCTCAATCGCAGCGGTACCGACGGCTTCGCGGTTAATCGTGTGACCTAACGCCTGCGTCACGTAATCGACAGCAACAGTCGGCTCAATTGTCTGTAGTGCCAACTGTTGCACACGACTCTTAATCGTTGGCAATAGCTGAGCAGGCGTATCACTAATCAAAAACAGATGTACCTGCGCTTGTGGCTCTTCCAATGTTTTAAGCAACGCATTAGCAGCGGCTACTGTCATTTTTTCAGCGTGATCTAATACACAGATGCGCATCCCCTGCCCACCTTGATAAATAAAAGGCTGCAAAGCACGAATATCATCTACTTTAATCTTAAGAGCACTATTGCTAGTAGCTTTAGCGCCTTTTTTATCTTTTGTGCTACTTAATTTTTCTTGAAGCGCATCGCTTTCGACACTGATAGGCATACTAACGAGTGGTAATACTTGCAAGCTCGGATGAGTTCCCGACTTGAGCCACTGACAGCTCTCACACGCTTCACAAGCACCTAATGGGTGTGTGCCACGCTCACGGCATAATAGCCAAGCGACCAATCGCCATACAAAGGCGCGTTTGCCCATACCTTGCATACCAGCAGCGAGCAATGCATGCGGCAAAGACTGCTGCTTAAGTACGCGCTCGGTCAACTGTAACCACAGTACTTTTTGCCATGGTAGTAGTGGCGCAAAATACATACGGTCTGTGTTATCTAGTGCGTCCATATTTCCTGTCAAATTATTCATGGTTATGGCTCTGTCACATTGATTAGATACTTCAGGTATAGCCACGACAACGATACTTTAGCGTTGTAGGAAGCTTAGAATCGTACGCAACTTTGCTCAGACTATTACTTATTAGGGTTCTGAAAGTTATCTAAGCTCATCGCATTTAGACGGTCTAAATCTTCTTGTGTATCGACGCCAGCTGGTAGCTGACAGCCAGCTTCTGCGATGGCGATATGCTGACCGTTTTCTAAAACACGTAATTGCTCTAGACTTTCGAGTATCTCAAGTGGCGTTTGTGGCCAGTTTAC
This sequence comes from Psychrobacter sp. NPDC077938, assembly GCF_044542635.1. Classification (NCBI taxonomy): domain Bacteria; kingdom Pseudomonadati; phylum Pseudomonadota; class Gammaproteobacteria; order Moraxellales; family Moraxellaceae; genus Psychrobacter; species Psychrobacter sp. NPDC077938. The sequence continues at coordinate 411,464 of NZ_JBITUW010000002.1, read as the reverse complement.
GAACTGCTGTAATAGACTGACACGATAAGCGTATAAACCCAAATGGCGATAGGCGTTCTTTGGTGGTTGCGTCTGATTATTATCAGCTAATACGACGTCACGGTCACAAGGAATCGGTGCGCGGCTGAAATAGAGCGCACGCTGTAAGTTATTAGCAGATTGGCTGACTACTTTTACTACCGATGGCCGCTGGAACGTATCATAGTCATTAATAGGCTCACAAAGTGTGGCCATCACGCTATCCTCATCCGCTACCAAAAGCGCCTGTACTTGCTCCAAAAGCAACGGCGGTACAAGGGGCTCATCGCCTTGCATATTCACCACAATATCGTGGTCAGCCCAACCTTTGATAGCTGCTACCTCTGCCAAGCGATCCGTACCTGAAGCATGCTCGCTACTGGTCATAACCACATCAAAGCCTGCATCGGCGCAAACTTTTGCGATTTGCTCATCATCAGTCGCTATACACATGTCATCAGCAAAACTTGCTGTCTGCGCTTTTTCTGCTACCCAAAGTATCATCGGCTTACCATGAATAGTTAGCAATGGCTTACCAGGTAGCCGTGTACTCTTAAAACGTGCAGGAATCACGATATGGGTTTTGGCAGGTGTGGTGGCGAACGACATGGCGTATTCCTATAAAAGTGGTACGGAGATTTAAAACATTAACTGATATTTATAATGAGGCTGACGTGTTCATATCATGGTCGATACGAACCCCTAGTGCCTTTAGTTGCTCATCTAGATTATGATAACTATTCTCTGATAATACAGCCGTCACTGGCAACACCCATAGTCTACTGACAAGTTCTAAATACTCATCATTGAGTGCTTGTGTCGCTGTATAGTCCGCCAATAATGCGCTGATTTTTACCGCATCTTTACTGGTTACGATAATAGGATAGTCACCATATTGTAAAAGCTCAGCCAAACTAAAATCATAATGGTCAGGATAAGGATGCCCTATGACCTCAAAGCCAATAGATTCCAAGGTATCAAAAAACCGCTGCGGATAGCCGATACCACTAACAGCATGAACACGACTATTATTAGTAGGCATCACACTATTAAGTTGTGCTGCGCTCGATGTAGGATTCCATAGACGTTGTAACTCATCAGCTTGCAAATGCATGGTCAAACGGTCAGTAGACTGTATCTTATTACCATTTCTAGAAGTCCGAGTTAAATCTGTACTTGGTTTTTCATGATAGATAACATTTGCACCCTCTAATCGTGACATCGGCTCACGCAAAAAACCTGTTGGTAATAGCTGCTTGTTACCAAACCCACGGGCAGCATCTACCACAATCCATTCGATATCACGCTGTAGTGCATAATGCTGCAAACCATCATCTGCAATAATCAATTGCAAATTAGGTTCTGCCTTTAACAGAGTAGCAATCGCTTGTTGGCGATTGGGGCAGACTGCCATAGCAGCGCCTGTCATATGAGCAATTAAACACGGCTCATCCCCTACTACATGGGGTAAGCTGGTAGCACTAACCAATTCCGGCATTTGACTCGTATCACCGCCATATCCGCGACTGATTACCCCTACTTTTATGCCTTTTTTTTGTAAGTAGCCGACCAGAGCAATAATCAGCGGCGTCTTACCACTACCGCCCACACTGATATTACCAATGACCATCACAGGAATAGGCGCTCGATAGCTTGATAATAGCCCAGCCTTATAAGCTTGACGACGTAATAAGGTGATGAAACCGTATAACCAACTGATAGGCAGCAACAACCACAACCAAACAGCTTGACGTTGCCATGCGCGGGTGACTGTCGTCTCAATACTCATTAATCAATATCGCTTATCTTATTGGCTCATGGCTGCGTGAAAATTAGCTGACAACTTCTAAACTGACTACTCGAAATCTCGAGCATACATTTGCGCATAGTGGCCTTGCAGCTGCATCAGCTCATTATGCGTTCCTAACTCAACAATCTGGCCGCCATCCATCACAGCAATACGATCCGCTGATTCGATAGTCGTCAGTCGATGGGCAATAACCAATGTAGTACGGTCTTTCATCACATTATCGAGCGCTTGCTGGATATAATACTCAGACTCATTATCAAGCGCGCTAGTGGCTTCGTCTAAAATTAGAATCGGTGCATCTTTTAGTAGCGCGCGAGCAATCGATAATCGCTGGCGCTGACCACCAGATAGTTGCAACCCTTCAGCACCAATTTCACTCTGATAGCCATTTGGCATTTTCATAATAAAGTCATGAGCGAAGGCATCTTTTGCTGCTCGCTCAACCTCAGCTTGAGTCTTGTCAGCTAGGCTGCCGTAAGCAATATTATTAAATACGGTGGTATTAAACAATACTACCTGCTGGTTCACCATTGCAATTTGAGCACGCAAACTCTCTAACTTAATATCTTCAATTGGCATACCATCCAATGTGATTTGCCCTGAAGACGTCTCTAGAGTGCGTGTTAATAAATTGACCAATGACGACTTGCCCGCGCCACTTCGCCCGACTAATGCAACTGTCTCACCTGCTTTGATATTCAAGGTAAAGTCACGTAGAGCCACCGTCGAATCTGGATATACCAAGCTGATATTATCTAACGACATTTGCCCTGATAGCGCTTTGCTGATTGTGCCCGTGTCTTCTTCTTCTGGCTCATCAAGTAGCGCAAAAATCGACTCACCAGCAGCCAGACCTTTTTGCAGCTTCTGATTAATATCAGTCAGCGAACGTACTGGCTTACTCAATAAACCTGCGGCTGCAATGTAAGAGATGAACTCACCTGCTGAAATATCATCTATTACTGCAGGTCGCAGCGCAAGCCAGACGACAACGGCCATCGCAACCGCCATCAACAGCTGTACGGCTGGCGTATTAATACTATTGGTAACAACCACCTTCATACCTTGGCGTAGATTTTTCTTCGATGTCTTATCAAAACGTGCTGATTCGTATGATTGACCACCGTAATTTTTGACCACTTGATAGCCGCCGATGACTTCATTAGTAATGTGACTGACATTACCCATCGTCTCTTGGATACCTTTTGAGAGCTTAAGGTAGCGCTTTGATGCAATGCGTACCAGCCATAGTATTGGTGGCAATACCACAAATAAAATAAGCGTTAGACGCCAATTGCTATAGAACAAAAAACCGATCAACGCGACAACGGTCAAACCATCACGCAGCAAGGTCTTCATTGAGTCTGTACTGGCAGCCGTGACCTGCTCAACATCAAATATCAACTTCGATGAAATCGTACCCGCTGGATTGGCCAAATAAAATGAACTAGGCAAGCGCAGTAATTTATTGAAAACTTCTACACGTAGCTCATAGACTAAGTTGCGTGAGACCAATGCAGAGTAATAGTTACCCAAAAAACTACCAACCCCACGCACAAAGAATAGCAGTATAATCAATAGCGGAAATAAAGCTTGTTTGCTTCGATCATTCTGATTGATAGCATCAGTAATATATTGCAGAAGCTTGGCAGTCCAAATCTCTGTCCCTGCATTAATCGCAAAACCTAACGCCGTCAATAGCAACGCCCACCAGTAAGGCTTCAAATACCTTAATAAGCGTAATAGTGTCTTACTCTTAGGCGTAACGGGCGATACTGCCGATGCATTTTTAGCAGAAGATTTTTTAGAGTCAGGTAAATAAGCTTGGCTCATAAAAGCCTCAATTTGGGTATCGTGGTATGAATGGGCTGTGTTTTACACAGTTTTATGATGATAAGACTATATCTGTTATTGCGGAAGCGTTTGGCCAAGTGGTACCACTGTACTGATGTTTAAATTCAAAAATCCGAGCTTTCCAGCGATATCCATCACTCGTACCACAGACTGATGAGTCGCATTGGCATCCGCTGCAATGACAAATAACATATCGCGATTGCTGCCCGCCTCTTGCTGCAACATACTGGTCAGTTCAGCCTCATTGCTACTAGCAAGCGTAATGCCGTTGACCAAATAGCTACCATCTTCTTGCACAGCTACTTCGATACTGTTGTTTTGTTCTGTCAGTGCGACACCTTCCGCTTCAGGAAGGATAATATTTAAACGACTAAAGTGATTAAATGAGGTAGCAAGCAATAAAAAAACAATCAAAAACAGTAAACAATCAATCATCGGTGTTAGATTAATTTCAAGTGGTTCAACCGTTGGTTTTCTAAAACGCATATCAATCTCTTTAATTCAGCTACCAGTTATAGGCTTAAGATTTCTATTCTTTAAAACCGCATTGACTACACTGCCGCTATGCTAGTCTTATCCGAATCCAACCCACCGAATGAACGTTCTTGCACAACACTATCTTCTATTGACAGACGGCTAGAAGCTGTAGATGGCTGCGCACTAGCAAGCAAATGATAATCATACAGCTCTTGAATCATAAGCCCTGCTTGAGTCTCAAACTGAGCATTAATATCAATGATACGGCGCTGAAAATAACGATAAGCAACCAACGCAGGGATAGCAACGATCATACCAGCAGCGGTAGTGATTAGTGCCTGTGATACACCAGCAGCTAGCATCGTCGGATCTTGCATTGCACCATCAGTAATCGCTAAGAATGACGAGATGATCCCTAGTACCGTACCTAACAGGCCAAGCAACGGCGCTATCGCACCGATAGTTCCTAACATATTGATGTTTTTTTCTAACTGATGAACTTGGACGCTAGCACGATTTTGCATGTGCATCGTCATCGACTCTAGCCCATACTGCCGATAAAGCAAACCCGTTGCCAAGATATCGCCAAGCGCCGTCTTTTCTTTTACATTCATCAATTGTGTACGACCAATATCGCCATTTTCACGTAAACGAGTTATTAGCTGTTCGCGCAACCTGCTAGGAGCAACTTTATTAAACTGTAGCGTATGACTACGTTCAATAATGATGACTAATGCCAATATAGAACAGACCACGATAGGTGTCATTAGCCAGCCACCTGCTTTTACCAATTCCCACATACTCACTCTCTTCCATATTTTTGCAAAAATAATTATTACAGAGGCGATTTAGCGTTTGGATAGATACAGCTAACTCGCAAACGTTATTAAGCCTGAGCTTCTATATGTTTAATCAACGCAGCTAATTGGTCTTGATTGTGGAAAAATATCTCAACACTACCTTGACCATCTTTTTTATGTTTTAGTTTGACTTCAGCACCAAGCATGTCTGTCAATCTTTGGGTCAAACGCTCTACATCACGAGATTGTATTTGTTCAGCACGGTTGATCTTGGGAGCTGGCTGCAAGATTGATTTGACCAATTTTTCAGCCTCTCGCACGGTCATACCGCCATCAATAATCTTTTGCGCGATGATAGGTTGTTGTTCAGAGGACAATGCTAAAAGTGTACGAGCATGACCCATATCTAGCGCACTGTTGGCTAAATGGTCTTTTACTGTATCATGCAGCTGATTTAAACGAAGTAGATTCGATACTGTCGTACGCGCCTTGCCAACGACTTCAGCGATCATGGCATGACTCATACCAAATTCGGTATGAAAACGCTGCAATGCTGCTGCCTGCTCAATCACTGATAAGTCTTCACGCTGGATGTTTTCAATCAGTGCTAATGCAATTGCCAACTCATCAGATAAAGCACGCTCAATCGCAGGGATAACCGCTTTTCCTGCCATTTTTGCTGCGCGCCATCGGCGTTCACCAGCGATAATTTCGTGAGTGACAAATGCTTCACTCTTATCCTCATTTGCTAATAGTGGGCGGATAACGATAGGCTGCATTACGCCATGCTGCTCGATAGAAGACGCCAACTCTGCAAGTGCTGTCTCACTCATATCACGACGAGGCTGATACTTACCTGCTTGCAAACGTGTGACATCGATCTGCACAAGGCTAATCTGATCTTCGGTCGCGCTCGTATCTGCACTATTGCCACGCGATTTGTTGAGCGACGCCTTACTGGTAGTACGAGGTAAACGTGGCGCGCGAGTACTATTCTCACTAGCAGTATCATTATCAGTATTGGTAGTCGACTTTTTACTGGCTTTCGTCGAAGTGATATCAGGTGCTATGTCTGTGGACAAAGTATCTACAGGCGCATTAGCATCTACAGGAACATTAGCATCTGGCGTAGCATTTTCACGCGCCACCATGTCGTCTTGCAAGGCAGAGGCGGTAATTTGCTTTTCTTTTTTGATTGACCCTAATAAGGCATCTAAGCCCCGATTAGCAGCCAACCCTCTTTTCTTCGCCATGATTACCTATCCTCTAACGCTAAAATAAAAGCCAATTGATTACTGATGCGGCTTACTAAATACAATGTTAAGTGTTCTATACTTATACTATTCATTCACTGTGCTGACCAGTGACGCTTTTTATCTAAAAATTCTTTGTAAGAGCTTTGGATAAAAACTAGCTACTTTGTTTCATCACTTCAGCGGCCAGCTTTTGATACGCGCGTGCACCTTTTGACCATCTCTCATACGCAATAACTGGTAAGCCATGCGCAGGTGCTTCTGCCAAGCGAATATTCCTTGGAATATGAGTCTTGTACATGATATCGCCAAAATGCGCTTCTAGCTCAGTAGAGACATCACGAGCAAGCGTGTTACGCGCATCAAATAGCGTTCTAACCACACCGCGAATATATAGCTTAGGGTTCAACTCTGTAAGGCGTTCAATCGTTTGTGATAAGTCTGCCAACCCTTCTAGTGCATAATACTCACACTGCATAGGAATAATCACACTATCTGTAGCCACCAACGCATTAATCGTTAGTAGATTCAAACTAGGCGCACAATCGATAATCACATAATCGTATGGCTGTTTTTGTGTGGATACCTGATCGTTAACCAATTCGGCCATCGCAGTCTTAAACAGCTCATGACTGTCCGTCTTACTCATTAGCGTAATGTCCATGCCAGCCAAATCGCGATTAGCACCGATGACATCGAATCCAGCAGGACTAGTAACGATTGCTTCAGACAGCGCGACACCATCTAGCAAAACGTCCGCTATGGTAAGATCTAACTCGTTTTTGTCAACGCCTGTACCACTGGTCGCATTACCTTGTGGGTCTAAGTCAATCAGCAGTACATGCTTGCGTTTAGCAGCCAAGCTGGCGGTCAAATTTACTGCCGTTGTGGTTTTACCCACACCGCCTTTTTGATTCGCAATTGCTATGATTTCCATACACTCACTCAATTCTATTAGGGTCTATTACTTTTGACTCGGTTGGTACAATTATTTTTTTATTCAATCTTGTACAGCGACACTCGCTCAATATTTAAAAATAAGCAATTTATGGTCTAAAATGCTCAGTTTGCGGTCGAGCATTTTAAATGCTTTTAAATACTATGTCATTTAGATACAGACGTAAACTGTGTTTCACAAAAAACAGTGCCTGTTTCATGACTGCGAAGTGTTTATGGTTCAACTATCTTTAGCAGACATTTCAATTAAATGACGACTGTCGTGCAAACGTGGCACCGTCAGTTTAATAGTTTTGATATGCCAATCGCTATCGAGTGCTTGTAGCTCTTCCTCACTCGGCACTTTGCCCTTCATAGCACATAAGAAGCCACCATCTGCTAATCTTGGCTGCGCTACCTCTACAAAATCTATCAAACTGGCAAACGCTCGTGATGTCACCACCGCATAACTTGCTTCATGCGCTTCAATACGCGATGCAATCGGCTGCATATTACTCAAGCCAAGCTCGCTGCTGATTTGCTTAATAAAGCGGATTTTCTTCTGATTGCTATCAAGCGCCGTACACTGGCGCTCAGGCTGACAAATGGCAATGATAACTGCCGGCAACCCTGCTCCCGTGCCGATATCTAGCAACGATCCGGCGGGTAAATGCATTATAATAGACAGACAATCTATCACATGCTTAATCAGTGCTTCTTCTGGATCAGTGATCGCGGTCAGATTATACGCTTTATTCCATAGTAAAAGCTGGTCTAAGTACAATAATAACGTGCGCTGCTGAGTTTCACTTAACGGCAGACCCAGCTCATTTATCGCTTGCGCCAAGATATTAGCCAGCTTTGGCAATTGCGAACCAAGCTTTACGAAACCAGCCGGATCAATATTGATATTACCCATACTAGCAGACGATGAAGAGTTTTTAGCGGAAGCTGACATACAACGAGTTATCCAGTTTTGACTTGTGAACCGTTTATTTTATCATGCAGTCTGCCCATTGAATAGTTGCAGATTGCGCCAATGTGGGACATCTTATACTATCTACGCTTATCATGAGGTGTTATTCTGCTTTGATTACCTCCAATTCGCTGATTAAGTCATTTGTTTTTTACCAGTTTCACTCAGGCATTTGTCTAAATATGATACAAAACTGCGCTTAATGACTTCGCTAATAGGTGACTATATCTTGTAAGATGTCATGATTAATTATAAAAAACTCAGAATACGCCTGAACAGATAAAACCAATCACTTCTCATATTCCTTTAATACTTTTTAAGATGATTTTTCAAACGCCTATGACAGAACAACCCTACACCCCTATATCGCAAGTATCAAAAGACGCTAACAATATGGTAGTACCTGCTACCGACTCAAAAAATACTAAGCAAACAGCACCTGATACCCCAAACCCTATCTTCATAGAAGTTCAGCAAAATTGTCGCATTTCCGCTGAGCAATTAAAACGCTATAGCGACCCTGATGAGTTGCCTACAGACACACGTACTGCGCCCGACTTAGATGTGGGCTTCGGTCAACAACGCGCGCTTAAAGCATTGCATACAGCGCTGGATATTAAAGCCAGTGGCTACCATGTGTTTGCCGCTGGTGAAAACGGTTTGGGCAAGCGTACTGTGATTAGTCGTCTTTTGACGCGTATTGCCGCCGACGCACCGACGCCTGATGATTGGGTATATGTGCATAACTTTACCGATCCACGCACACCATTGGCGCTGCGTCTACCAGCTGGTCAAGCCTCGCTATTACAGCAGCAAGTTAATAACTTATGGCAGCAAGCAAAAAAGCGTTTAAGCCAACGCTTTCGTAGCGATCAATACCAAAGCAAAATTGAAGCCATCAAAAACAGTACTCATCAAAAAGAAAGTCATGCCTATGACGCGCTTAATGCTGAAGGCAAACAATATGACCTAGCATTAACGTTTCGCTCGTTCGATAATAAAGCCGTATTTGTTCATCCTAGTCAGCTGCCTACAGAAAGTAATAGCGATGATGACAAGCAAATAAAAATACCTAGCAATCATAAAAATTCTGAAAAGCTCGATGATAGCGAAAAAGTTAATATTTTGAGCGAAAAAAATAATGAGCGTAAGGAAAACCAAGACTCTACATATGGCAATAATGAGTATGAAGCTGAGCTGAATAACTTCGTGCAAAAAAACCATATGCAAAAGCGCCTAAGTCAATTGACTATCGCTTTAGAGCAACTAGAAGACGAAGCCAACGATGAGATAGAGGCATTACATCGTAGTATTGCCCAACGTGCTTTACAGCCATTATTTACCCCTATCTACGAGCAGTTTGCGACTCATCCACTTGTCGTAGAATATCTCAAAGCTGTATTTGATGACATGGTCACTCACGTAGAGCGTATCGTCAATGGCGATGATGAGGAGTTTGTGACAGCAGTGTTGGCTACGACGCCTAGTCGTTATGCGGTCAATGTTATTGTCAGTCATACACCTGACAGTGGCGCGCCAGTGGTATTTGAGGATTTGCCAACCCATCTCAATTTATTAGGGCATGTCGAGCAAATCACCCAATTAGGCACAGTAACCACTGACGTGAGTATGATTCGTGCAGGTGCTCTACATCGCGCTAATGGCGGCTATTTACTGTTAGAAGCCAGCCACGTCCTTGAGCATCCTTATGCATGGCAGGGCTTAAAGCGCGCATTACAATCACGAAAAATAAAACTGTCTAGTCTAGAGCAAATGCTGACGCTAACCGGTAGCTTATCTCTTTCACCAGCGCCTATTGATTTAGATATCAAGGTTATCTTGTTAGGTGAAGCAGATTTATATTACGAGCTACTAGAGCTTGAGCCTGAATTTGATGCGGTATTCAAAGTCCGCGCTGACTTTCATGACGATGTGCCTCGTACCATTGAGCATGAATTGGCACTGGTCGCAAAAATGGCCGATATCATCGACCATGCCGACCTTTATCCGTTTGATAATAGCGCGCAGGCCACACTACTTGAACATCTAAGCTTGCAAGCTGAAGAACAAGATCGCTTAAGCCTACACAGTGACTTATTGATTAAACTACTGCATGAATCAAACCGTCACGCTCGCTTAAATAATGAGACTATGGTGACGGCAGATCATGTCACTCAAGCAATCGATGACATGGATGAGCGTTCAGGATATTTGCGCGATCTGTACTGGGATGAGCTGAAAAACGGCCAACAACTAATCCAAACGCAAGGCGATGCTATTGGACAAGTTAATGCATTGACTGTGGTCAGTTATGCCGATAGTGAGTTTGGCATGCCAGCACGGCTTACTGCGGTCATTCAGCCCAATATTGGCACAGGTGAAATTCTTGATATTGAGCGTGATGTAGACTTGGGTGGTAGTTTACACGCCAAGGGCATGTTGATTATGACCAGCTATTTGCGCGCGCTGTTTAGTCAACATCATGCACTGAATTTTAGTGCCTCACTGGCGTTCGAGCAGAGCTACGCGCAAATCGATGGCGATAGTGCCACTGTGAGCGAAGGCTGTGCATTGCTATCCGCGTTAGCAAACGTGCCTATAAATCAGTCTCTTGCGATTACTGGATCTATGAACCAGTTAGGCGAAGTACAAGCAGTTGGTGGCATCAATGCTAAAATCGCAGGTTTCTTCGATGCATGCCGCGAGCAAGAGCTAACAGGCGATCAAGGTGTCGTCATTCCGATGGCTAATGTCAAACAACTGATGCTACGTGACGATATTATCGATGCGGTAAATAGAGGAAAATTTCATATCTATGGCGTCTATACTCTAAGTGAGGCCCTGACGCTGATGACTGGTTTGCCCATCGACACCATCAATAAAAAAGGCCGTTATCGTAAAGATACTTTATTTGGCAAAGTATTAAGCCGTCTGATGCTGTGGGATGAAAACCAGGAAAGCACTGATGACATCGATGATGAAAAGTCCAAAAAGAAAGCGAAGAAAAAGCGTAAAGAAAAACGTCAAAAGAAAGAAGATAAGAGAATAAAAGAAAAGCGAAAAGGTGAGAGAAGTAATGAGAAAGGTAGCGAGGAAAGTAACAAGCAAAGCGATGCTAAGCCTATTGATGACACCCTAAACGATAGCGAGACAACAGCTGTCGATGAGGATGGCAATTAAAATTTAAACGGTACTACCGATACGCACGCACATTGCTGTTCGACTAGATTCATTGTTATGTCTATGGCTAGATCGAACAGCAACCATTGAATAATAACCATCGAATAGCAACTATTAAATAAACATACGCATGCATGAACGTCGCTAGACGCTACGCTGCTTTTCTGCGATGATTAACGGTTCCTGATCGAGCAATATCGTGCCAGAAACCGACTTGTAATTTCATAAAGGGTATCTCTTAATGACTGTACATCCTACTGATGCTGATAACATCCAAGCTCAGTCCAATCCTAGTGAGCAGGCAGGTGCGCTTGCAGCTGTAGACACTGGCACCTCAAAAGAAGCCAATGCCGCCAATATTAGTGACAATCGACATGGTGCGGCAACGACTGCTCGGCAATGGCAGGTACTATCACAACTACAGCGCAATCGCTGGGTAGGCACCACGCATATTTATGAGCAACTGATGATGGCAGGCTTTGATATCAGCCTACGTACTGTCCAACGCGATTTAAATGCCCTTGCCAAACGCTTCCCTATCGAAAAAAATAATGCCAATCCTCAAGGTTGGCGCTGGAAAGAAGACGCACCATTGCAAAGCTTGCCGCATATGAACTTATCACAAGCGGTTGCTTTTAATATGGTCGAGGCCAATCTGACCCAGCTACTGCCACCTGTTATTTTAGATGAATTATTTCCTTGGTTTGACTTAGCACGGCGACAGCTCAAGAACAGCAAAGTGACCCACTCTTGGATAGACAGAGTGCGTATCGAACCTGCCACACAGCCGCTTATCGCACCAGATATAGATTTGGATAGTAAAGACAATATTTACCACGCGCTATTTTATCAACTACAGATTCATGCTTGTTATACTCGTAGCAACAAATTACAAGCCAGCGAATACATCCTAAATCCAATCGCAATTATCCAGCGTGGCGTGATTATCTATCTACTGGCAACTCGTACCGATGACCCAGAAGCCACCATTCGCACCTTTGCCTTACATCGGTTTGATAGTGTTGAGATTCTCGAAACCGCTGCAAAAACACCAGAGAATTTTCAACTCGATACGTATTTGGATGAAGGCAGCATGGGCTTTAGTCACCCACTGTTTGGCGAATTGGACGAGCGTGGCAAGAATACCGCTGTTGAGCTTAGGTTCACTAGGCAAGCAGGTAAAAGTCTGACCGAAAGTAAGCTTAATGACGATCAAACCGTTACGTTAAATGAGGATAACACCCTTACTGTAAAGGCCACTGTTAACTTAACCTCACAGCTGGTTTGGTGGCTACGTGGATTTGGTAGTGGCTTATTAGATGCCAAGCCTGAGCTACTTTATCAAGCAGTATTAGATAAGTCTTCGACAGCAATCAGTGAGTGATATCACTGACCTGAGATAGGCTTACCTCAGCACGCCTTAAGTAAGCAAATACCAAATCTAGATAACGGTTAGAAACTAAGAATAAAAAAGGAAAGTTATGTCGACCACTGCCCCATCACCACTGTTGTCAGATAGTTTACGAGGACTGGGACTAGACGCAGGAATGTTGTTCTTTGCGCTCAATTATGAATTTACCAAAATTGAGCCAAAAGGCATGTTTAAGCGCTTCAAAAAAAATCAAAGCGCGATGGATATTGATCTGGCTTGCGTGTTGTACGATGACAATTGCGTCATCAGTGACATCGTTTGGTTTAAGCAATTACGTGATAAAGCTGAATCGGTCAAGCATCAAGGTGACAGTTTAAATGGTAAGGATCGCGGTGAACAAGCCATGTATCTTGCCCCACTTGATCAAGAGCAAATCAGATTGGAGCTCGAAAAAATTCCCGCTCATATTACTCACATTGGTTTAATTGCCAACTCATACCACGGTCATTCGTTTTCTAGGGTGAAAAAAGGCGAAATTCATCTGAGTGACGATGAAGGAAACCGTTGTTTTGAGGTAAACCTTAAGCAGCTTCCACGCGACTGCACCACGTTATGGGTGGCGCATTTGCGCCGATCTGTTGATGACTGGCATTTAACGTTGCAAAACTTACCACTCACTGCAGAGGGTCTAGCAAATGCAGCACAAGAAGTGGCTCATGAGTTAGCACGTGCATTGCCTATCCCTCAGGGAATATAAGGGCAACTGCTAATCGCATATAAAAGAGGTCTTGTGCTATCCAAACACAAGACCTCTTTTTATGGGTAAAACATTGATTGTAATTAACTTCTAAGAACTTATCTGTTCTAAAACATCTCACACTTGCCTATAAAACTTCACCGCAATGCGGACAGAAGTTTTTTCGGTGCGTTTCAACTTCTTTTTCACGCCGTTCAAGCTCTTGCTCTCGAAGTACCTGTAAGACGATATTTTGTGCCTGTTCTTTATCTAAACCCAGCTCTCGACGAATTTTATCAATCATCATCTGATTCTGTACCAAATCAAAGTCACTATCAATGAGCTGCTCACGAAAATGCTGTTCAAGCTCCTCGCGGCGCTGAGCCAACTCATTTGCCAATCCTGTCGCTAGAATACCAGCCGGCAGTGCTGCGAGACCTACGCCCAGTATCGTAATGACAGCACCCAATATTTTGCCCGCATTAGTAATTGGTGTGACATCTCCATAGCCTACTGTTGTCAGTGTCACCACAGCCCACCACATTGCTTTAGGTATGGACTCAAACTCATCTGGCTGTGCGTGATTCTCTACTAGATAAATACCGCTAGAGGCGGTCACAATCATAATAATAAGAATAAAGATAACAGCCTGAAATGAGCCTCGCTCCTTGCTAATCACGACTAGCAAGATACGCATTGACGCAAAATAACGCGTCAATTTTAGAATTCGAAACAAACGTAAAATACGTAAGAAACGCAAATCAATGTTGACAAAGAAATTCAAAAAGGCGGGCACGATGGCTACTAAATCAATCAATGCGGATGGGCTTCTAAGCCAATCCCATCGCTGTTTCCACGTTGTATTGTCAGGCTTTGCTTCAGCCACACTCCACAGACGCAATAAGTATTCAATAGAGAAAACAACGATAGAGAAGTTTTCGAATAAGGTAAAGTAATCTTGATAAGGGTAATACCACTGATCGACAGACTCTGCTATCACAGCCGCTACGTTAGTCATAATCAAAAATATAAGAAAATAATCAACGTAACGGCTAAATAACGTGTCATGCTCTTCATTTTGTAAAATATCATAAACAAAATGACGCAAGCGCCGTATAGATTGGAATAACATGCCAGCCCTATGCGGTGAAATACCGATTTGATATTAGTAGAATAAAACAACGGTCAAACAATAAAGACCAAACTTTCATCACAGGACATAGGAGATATTTGCAGCAATCATCCGTGACTTTTATCAGAAATGCTTCATTTGGTACTGATTCGTCTATTATCAGCCATGACTATCGGCTATACAAAATGCAGATAATAAATATAGACCGATACCAGCAGTATAAACACAATTAGTAGGATAGAGAACCTTAAGAACTGTTCGTCAGCACGAAGCTGCTGGCTAATATCTTGCGCAGGTATCAAAAACAAGTGACATTCAGGACAACAAGAGTCTACCTGATTCAGTATTTTCATCGTACGCGCATTCGTACAGCGTAGAGGGGAGTTACTGCAATAGCCAAGCATAATATATTGCACCTCTTGTTGAATCATAAATAAGAGATACCGACTCACGTCAATGACACTTACTTAAAAAGCAGCTTTTGTTTTGTTTAATTATAGACTGTAGACAATTGAATTACATGTAAATGTAATTTATTGCAGAAATATTGCTACTTTATGCTCAAAACCTTACCAATAATAATGATTTTCGTATTATAATAGAGATTAAATGTTACAGATTAAACTTTAATCATGACATTATGTATCAGTAGCTAATGCCATCCCTCATTAGAAAACTGCTGATAATTTTTTATTACGTTAAGGAATGAAATGATGAAACTACAATCCCTAGTTTTAGCAACTGCTGCTGCACTTACAATGACAACTGCTTTTGCAGTCCCTGCTGGTACTTGGTCTGTTGCTGCTGGCGCGCACATGGTTGATCCAAAAAGTGATAATGGTCAATTAGCTAACGGCACTTTAGCTGTAGAAGTTGACGACGACATTCGTCCAACTATCAGTGGTGAGTACTTTATCGCTAACAACGTTGGTATCGAACTGCTAGCTGCTATTCCATTTCATCATGACATTACCCTAACAGATAATGCTGGTAACGAAATTGATGCAGAAACTCAGCACCTACCACCTACTCTATCTGTACAGTATCACTTCGATGGCTATGATCTGCCTATGAATGTGAAGCCTTTTGTTGGTGTTGGTGTGAACTATACAACTTTCTTCAAAGAAAGAATCTACCTTGGCAACGGTAATGATTTGGAGCTTGATGATAGCGTTGGTGTAGCTGGCCATGTTGGTCTTGATATTCCTTTTGCTCCTACCGAAGCTTTCCGTATTGATGCCCGTTATATGGACATCAAAACAGATGCAAGCCTAAACGGTACTGATATCGGCGAAGTTGATATCAGCCCTTGGGTATACGGCGTAGCATTCGTTAAACAGTTCTAAATTAGTAAAATATAATACGTAATAAGAGCCAGCTTGATAGCTGGCTTTTTTGTGCCTATTAATTATGGATATTACCCTCTACTCTAGTTATTAAGCAATTATTTATAAAAGCGGCTAGCAACCTACAAGAACAAATAATCTCCATAAAAAAAGACCACCCTTGGGCAGTCTTTTTTAATTGCTAGCTAGCTTTAGATCAAGATACGACGTGGGTCCGCTAGTAGCGTTGCGATATAACGAGTAAATACAGCAGCGTCTGCGCCATTAATCACACGATGGTCATAAGACAAAGACAGTGGCAACATCAAACGTGGCTCAAAGCTTTGTGTCTTAGCATCCCAACGTGGCTGCATACTTGCTTCAGAGACACCTAAGATACCAACTTGTGGCCAGTTCACTAACGGCGTAAAGGCGGTACCACCCAAGTTACCTTGGCTAGATATGGTAAAGCTTGCCCCTTGCAAATCTTTAGTGCTGAGCTTCTTATCACGAGCTTTTACAGCAAGCTCGCCAATCTCAATTGCTATTTGCTTCAGACCTTTATCTTGTACGTTTTTGATAACAGGTACGATAAGACCATCATCTGTTGCCACAGCAATACCCATATTGACACTTTTACGCAATATAACCTGAGTATTGTCATCGCTCAAATGACTGTTGAATCGTGGATGCTGGGTCAACGCATAAGCAGTTGCTTTAACCACGAATGCCAAGATAGTAAAGCCAATACCTTCAGCTTTCATACCACCTTTTAGCTCACCACGTAGCTTTTCAGTCTCAGTGATATCAGAGAGATCGAACTGCGTTACTTGCGGTAGCAAAGTATTGTAGTTGAGCTGTGGTATCGAGACTTTCTGCAAGCGGCTGAGGTCTTGTGTTTCCGTCTCACCCCAGATCTCAGCGTTACTCATGTCAGGCAGTTTCGGTAGACCTGAGCTAACAGGATTACTGCTCACAGGTGCCGCTTTCTGCTTGGTTAGACTGTTTTTAACATGTGCAAACAAGTCTTCTTTTAGAATGCGATCGTTTAGAGCTGAACCATTCACTTGTGTGATATCAACACCTAACTGACGGGCTAGTTTGCGAACAGCAGGACCTGCGTACACATCAACCAATTTTTCATTGACCTGTGCTTCAGTTAACTTACCCTCTGTTTTGCTAGCAGCTGTATCAGTATTGGTCGGTTTGGCAGCTTGTTTTGGCTCACCAGTGGTTTTAGCTGGTGCTGGCTCTTGTGGCTTAGGTGCTTCAGATTCACTATCACTAGCATCATCTGTACCACTTGCCATGATAACGATAAAGTCCTGACCATTAGCAACCATATCGCCTGCTTCGACCAAGATTTTTTCAATCTTACCGGCAACTGGTGCTGGTACTTCAACCGATGCTTTATCTGATTCAATTAGCAAAATCGACTGTTCAGCGCTAACAGTATCACCAACGCTCACCATAATTTCAGAAACTTGTGCTTCATCAACACCTAAGTCAGGTAGTGCATGAGTAGTTGCTTTACCAGCATTAGCGGCTGGCTTGGCAGCAGACTCTGATTGCGTTGACTCAGTTGCAGCAGGTTCAGGTTTTGATTCTGGTTTAACATCGTCTGTGCTGTTCGCTTCTTGCTCTTCAGCAGCAGCAATGTCATCGTTGCTTTCTGCGCTATCGTCTGCGCTTTCAAGCTCAATTAGCACCATACCTTCACTGACTTGATCACCGATAGCAACACTAATCTTAGTCACTTTACCAGCAGCAGAGCTTGGTACTTCAACTGAGGCTTTGTCAGATTCTAATAATACGATGTTGTCGTCTTTTGCGATGACATCGCCAACTTCTACCATAATCTCGCTGACTTCGGCGCTATCCACACCTAAATCGGGGGCTTTAATGTCCATGATTTATTTCCTCGTCTTATGGTTATTATTATTTGACATCTTTATCATCAAGTACATTTGCATCTGCTTGATCTTCAGCACGGCCTTCATTACTGATTTCATCATCGTCTTCAGCGATAAATTCAGGTACAGGATTTGGATTTACGTTACCTGGCGCTGGTGCATCTGGAGACTGATCATAGTAAGACTGCTGCTGCCATGCAGGAGGATGATCCACATCGATACCTAAGCTTGAAATCGCGTCTTTAACCAAACGCATCTCAACTTCGCCTTCATCGGCTAGACGTTTAAGCGTTGCCACAACGATATGCGCCGCATCAACGTTGAAGAAACTACGTAGGTTTTCGCGCGTATCAGAACGACCATAACCATCGGTACCTAGAGTCGTGTAAGGACGATTATCTGGTAACCAAGCACGGATTTGCTCTGAGTAGTTACGCATATAATCTGTCGCTGCAACCACGATACCTTCGTGCGGTGCTAACTGCTCAGTAACCCAAGGCACTTTCTCTTCATCCATTGGATGTAGACGGTTGTAATCGTCACAAACCATACCATCACGAGTCAACTCATTAAAGCTGGTTACGCTCCAGACGTTAGACGTAATATTGAACTCGTCTTTTAATATTTGTGATGCCTTCTGTACTTCACGTAAAATAACACCAGAACCTAGTAGTTGCACTTGTGTTGAGCCATTGTCTTCAAGTAAGTACATACCACGTTTGATACCTTCTTCGGCACCTTCTGGCATAGCAGGTTGCTCGTAGTTTTCGTTCATCAACGTCAAGTAATAGTAAACGCGCTCGCCTTCACCATACATACGGCGTAAACCGTCATGCATGACCACAGCTAGCTCATAACCAAAGCAAGGATCATAGCTGACACAGTTTGGCACGACATTGAATAGAATCTGTGAATGACCATCTTGATGCTGCAAGCCTTCGCCATTAAGTGTCGTACGACCAGCAGTTGCGCCTAATAAGAAGCCTTGTGCTTGGCAATCACCTGCCGCCCAAGCCAAATCACCCACACGTTGGAAACCGAACATTGAGTAGTAGATATACATCGGAATCATCGGTAATGCGTTCACAGAATAACTGGTTGCCAATGCAATCCAAGTACTCATTGCGCCCGCTTCGTTGATACCTTCTTCTAGCATGTGACCATCGATAGCTTCTTTATAGCCCATCAACGCTTCACTGTCTTCTGGCGTATATTTTTGGCCAACAGCCGAGTAAATACCCAATTGACGAAACATACCTTCTAGACCAAACGTACGCGCTTCGTCAGGTACGATTGGTACGACGCGATCTTGGATGTCTTTGTTTTTGAGCATTGCAGATAGCAATCGCACAAATACCATCGTCGTCGATTGCTCTTTACCGTTACTGCCTTTTAATACCCGATCAAACATCGATAATTCAGGTATATTCAGTGGGATATGACCACTACGACGGTTTGGTAGATGACCACCTAACGACTCACGACGACCTTTAAGATACTTCATCTCCGCCGAACCTTCTTCAGGGCGGTAGAACGGTAGAGTATCTAACTGCTCATCAGTAAATGGCAAATCAAAACGATCACGGAAATACATCAACGCTTCTTGATCAAGCTTCTTCACCTGATGCGATTTGTTGACTGCTTGCGTTTGGGCAGACAAGCCATAACCTTTAACGGTCTTAACCAAAATAACTGTTGGTTGGCCTTTTGTTTTCATAGCTTCGCTAAAGGCAGCATAAACTTTAACTGGATCATGGCCGCCACGGTTCAGACGTGAGATTTCTTCATCAGTCAACGCATCTGCCATCTCTTCCAACTCTGGATACTTACCAAAAAACTCTTTACGAGTAAATTCGGGCGTACGAGCTTCATATAGCTGATACTCACCATCCACCACTTCTTCCATACGTTGCTTGAGGACACCCGTATGATCTTTACCAAGTAATGAATCCCAGTTGCCACCCCAAATGACTTTGATGACTCGCCAGCCTGCGCCGCGGAATACTGACTCTAGCTCTTGAATGATTTTGCCGTTACCACGGACTGGACCATCAAGACGCTGCAAGTTACAGTTAACTACCCATATTAGATTGTCCAACTTCTCACGACCAGCGAGAGAAATTGCCCCTAAGCTTTCTGGCTCATCAGTTTCACCATCACCCAAGAATGTCCAAATCTTACGACCTTCTTTTTCTAGCAATCCACGATTTTCCATATAGCGATGTACATGGGCGTGATAAATAGACATGATTGGGCCAAGTCCCATTGATACCGTTGGGAACTGCCAGTAATCAGGCATGAGATATGGATGCGGATAGCTTGATAGACCTTTGCCGCCTACTTCACGGCGGAAATTATCAAGCTGATCTTCGGTCAAACGACCTTCTAAATAAGAACGGGCATAGATACCTGGTGCTGAGTGACCTTGATAATAGATCATGTCACCACCGAAATGATCGCTAGCGGCGCGGAAGAAGTGGTTAAAACCCGTTTCATAAAGCGTTGCACTAGAGGCGAATGTCGCTAAGTGACCACCCAAGTCGTCGTCATTTTTATTGGCACGCATAACCATAGCAAGTGCGTTGTAGCGAATTAGCGCACGTATCTTACGCTCCATGCCTAGATCGCCTGGGTACATTGGCTCATCCTCAACAGCGATACTATTGACATACGCAGTGTCTAGTCTGTTAAACGGCAGTCCTTCTTGAACCGCCATATTGTATAAAGCTTTTAGGAGAAACTGAGCACGGTCCTTGTCTGCATGTTTAACCACAGACTCAAAGGCTGCCAGCCATTCCTGAGTTTCGGTGCTATCAGCATCCTTATAATAATTCATTCTTGTTAATCCTTTTATATCAGTCATACCTACCTAATGGCAGGGCTTCGTTGAATAATGCATGATGAGAGATTTATTTACTTATGACATCCTTGCTACGTCCAAGCATTCCATTGTTTTGTGCGATGATATACAGCTTGATTATAAAAATAGTATTACTCATATTGGCAAATGCATCAAATCAACACACCTGCCAAACCGTCATAATGCTACAACTATCCATTCAATCATTAATTACTATGACATTCCATTATAAGCGTTTACGCGCTAGTTGTTTATGGCTGTAGAGAAATGATGGAATAACAAGTATTTTTTAAATAAATAATGATTAGTTGTTAGGTAAATATTATTAATTGATAGCTTTGTGGAATATGATTGCTTGGCTATGCAACATACGGTAACTGGTCATGACAAAAACGCCATTCATCTATTTAATATGATTTTTACAAAAACATTACTTAAAATACAAAATATGTATAACACATTTTTTTTTGGTAAATAAACGTTTACATTAGGCTTTAATACATAGGAATATTGAGATGCAAAAGGTAGAACGACTTTTGAATTCAACGAAAAAGCATTTATTCAATAGATATATATGTCAGATAATGACATTGCTAGCTGCTATTCCTATGTTTTTTATTAGTAATGTAGCTTTTGCTGAAGCTGATCCCGTATGTCCAAGTGGACATGCTATGTATTATTTAGGTTCTAAGAGTACTACAACAGCGCCTAAAGCTACTTTAAGTTGGTCAGCAGCAGGCAACTCTAGTACCACTTATAGCTTTGACAGTGGTCTTAAACTTGTCTTATCTTTTTCCGATATTAACTTTGTTAGGACTGGCTATCCAGAAGTTAGCAGTTTTACTGGTGTTACTACCAATGCTCTTAACATGCGTCATAGCAGCGAAAAAATCGATGTGAATCACAGGTTGACGGCCACTATTAATAAACCCGTTACAAAATACGGTTTTGTCGTTCAAGACTTGGATGCGAATGCTGCTGGAAGATACACTGAATCGGTATCAATTGTTACTACAGGTGGTGCTTTTAGCAATTTCGCTAATAACTTTACTGTATCTAATTCGAATAAAACGATTACCGCAAACCAGTGGACCAACTGTAGTCCCACTCTTCCCTGTAATTTTAATATTGAATGGGATGCCCAAGCAGCAAATACACCGTTTATTACGACTCATGGTAATAATTATGCTAGTGCCTCTACAACTACATCAACAGGTGATCATGTAGTAGGTTATTCAGACTTCTATTTCTGTCTGGCACCGCCTAAGCTCACCGTAAAAAAAGCGTTGAGTAGTACACGTGTCAACACTAACGACCAATTTGAAATAGCAGTTAGTGGTGGATCATTAGCTGCTAATAGCTTTACTACTACTGGTACAGGCTCGACCATTACTAACGGAACCAGTGCAACGCTTACATTAGCAGATAGCACAAGTTATACCATTACTGAGCGTGTAATGAATGGTACTACACTAGGTGACATAGCCAACTATAGTGCGACTTACACTTGTAGTAATGCTACGACCGGTAGCACAACATCTATGCCTACCTCCGCAATGAGCTATAACTCCTTAGCTAAGACTCGTTCGTTTACACTTAATAATGCCACTTACGGTGATGATATTACTTGTACTATTACCAATAATGCAAACTACGTATTCTCAGGTACAGTATTTAACGATAACGGTAATGTCTTAAGTCCGTCTAAGGATGATATATCTAGCAAATACCTAAATAATAGCCTTTATTTCAATGGTAAATACGATTCACCAACTGAATCTGGTATTCCCTTTACTACGGGTCATACCATTACTCTAAACAAATGTACAGGTGATAGTGGTACGTTCTCACCTCAGACGGTAAACATTGGTAATGATGGAACCTATAGTTTTAGCTTGACGGCAGCACAAGTAGGTAGTTATACAAGGCTTTGCGTTACTCAAAATGAGCCTAGCAACTATACATATTCTGTAGATACTACGAGCAATGTCCTACAAATAGACATTACTAACAGTAAATACAACTACCCTAGCAATGATTTTGGTGATGTTGTTCAAGAAAATGCTGCCTTGGTATTAATCAAAAGTCAGTATGTCCATGACTGTAGCCTAAATAACCTTGCCACAATTGGTGTTAATTATGACGGTAGTGCTAGTAGTGCGTATAGTACAAAACCAATATCTAACATTATCCCTGGACAATGTATCGCTTATAGAATTGAAGCTATAAATCGCGGTAATGTTTCCTTAGCAGATATTGTTATTAAGGATACGCTACAGATTAAAAATGACTCTAATAACTCATCGATTACCTCTACCTTGGCCAATCCAACACCTATTGGTGAAAATAGTGGTATTCCATCATTTGCAACAAATTCGGTATCTATTGGCAACAACGGTACAGTTACTACCAATACTTTTTCTTTAGGTGCTACTACCGCTACTCGCCGTCAGGCTATTCGTTTTAATACTAAATATGGTACTACCATTAGTAACTAAACACCTGTTTATTAAACGTTTACTCAAGCCCTGTCCAACCAGACAGGGCTTTTACCGTTTGTATACTCCAAAATGCCAGTTGTCATTTTTGTGATGATTAATTGTATTAATTACGTGAAAATAGAAGAAAGGGAGATAGATGCCTTTTAAAACGACGAATGATATTAGATTAATAGCTCCTCCATCATGATATACGACGTTCGCTTTTTACTGATAGTCATGTTCTAAGAAAGGATTTTATATGAAACGTTTTAACCTCTTACATAATGTCATGCTAGCAACTTTTGCCTCTGCTTGTTTGCTAGGTACTGCTCATGCTGACGACGCTCTAAAAATGGAACTGACTGCTAATCAGGTCATTAAGAATGCGGACGGCAAAACAGTATATTCACCAGTACGTACAGCACCAGCTGGTACTGTCATTCAATACAAAGCAACTTATACCAATACCATCAATAAAGACATTAATGATCTGATGGTGACACTGCCTATCCCTGCAAACATGACATTTACTGGTGAGGCAAATCCTGCCAGCGCACAAGCCAGCACTGATGGCAAAAACTATGCTGATATGCCTTTGATGAAAAAGGTAAATGGCAAAATGGTTCAAGTTCCGTATTCTGAATACCGTACCTTACGCTGGAATATCAAGTTGTTACCAGCTAAAAAATCAGCTGCTGTGGCTTTAAACACTACTGTTAACTAGTTAACAGAAGGTTAAACCTTTATTTTTCACCCTTCCATTATTAATTCGGCTTTTTACCATCCATTTTGGAGTACTACATGAAATCAAATACTTTTAACTATAGCTTGCTTGCTGTCGGTATTGCCGCAGTAATGGGTATCTCTGGTGGTGCTAATGCAGCTACTCCTAATACTACTGGTGGTGTTAGTGCAGGTGCTGCTGCCATCAATAACGTTGCAACCGCAAACTATAGTGTTGCTGGTATCGCTCAGCCAAACGTGTCGTCAAACATCGTGACTGTCAACGTTAGCGAAACGGCTAACTTTGCACTCACGTCGACTATTGATGATGGCAGCATTGGTGACGATATTGCTATTAATCAGACTGCTACGCCAGGTGGTACGACTACCTTTACTCATAACTTAACCAACACGGGTAACGTGACGGATACTTATACCATTAATACCACAGGTAATGACTCAGCACTAGTAACGGCTAATCCAGACTATGCTTTAGGTACTGCGCCTGTTACGTTTACTATTGTACAAGCAGATGGTACTCCTCTAACTTCTGCTCAAATAGCCGCTTTAAATGGTCAAGCACAGACAGGTACCATAGCTAATGGTGGTACTATTAAACTACAGCCAGGTACTAGAGCTAATCTAAGCTACGAAGCAGCTACGCCAGACGCTCGTAATGGTAATGACAAAGGTGTAGGTACATTAACAGCAACCAGTACTTTCTTTACTGCTAATCTTCCAGCAAATGCGACATTGGTGAATGAAAACCAAACTATTGTAAGACTACCTACCTTTAAAATTGTAAAAACAGCTACGAGTACTGTCGATTTGACAGTGGCTAATCCGCAGATCAACTATAGTATCGTAGTAACTAACGCTACTACTGACTATAGTGCTGCTGCGACCGATATTGTCATCAGGGATGTCCTTCCTACAGGTTTAAGTTTGCCTAATGGCGCAGCATCAGACGTGACCGTAACTGGTGGTGCTGGTACCGCTACGATTTCTACTATTAATGGTCGACGAGCTATTGATGTTGCCGTAGCAAACTTAGCCGTTGGCGCAAGTCGCACAATTACTTTCACAGTTAACGTCGATAAAACTCAGTATACAACTGCTAATAGTTCAGCAACGAATAACGTGGAAGTCTACGATAAGTTCGTCGGTCCGATTGGTGTGTTACCTGCTGTTCCTGTACTTGGTACTGACTATAATATTTTGGATAGTACAAATAACAATATAGATGTTACTAGAGTACCTGCTGCTGCGGATCTAGCTAACGGCGCTGGTATAGATACTGCTGGTGTGACTAACTTTACCAGACGAGCGGTCGTAGTGAGCAATCCAACGACTAGAGAGATTGCCCCTGCCTCAGGTACTGCTAATCAAGCTATTCATTCAACTCTTATTACTAACAGCGGTCAAGATGCTGAAGGTACTAATACCAATCCATTGACTTTCACTATTGCTGATGGTGGCAACAATGCGGCTGTCAGACCTGTTACTGGTCCTGTTAGTGTTACTTATACGCCGCCTGGTGGTGGAGCCCCGGTTACTATAACACTGCAACCTACCGTTGCTGGTGGTAATACGTACACTCTTAATAGCTCTACACTACCAACAGCTCAATTTCCAAATGGTATTGCACCTGGTGGTACATTAGCGATCAACTATAATGTGTCTTCAGGCAATGTAACCACTCCTACAACTGTTGCTGACGCTGCAGCTGTCGGTAGCACTGAAACGACTATCGTAACTTTGACCCCAGCTGGCACTAATCCACCTGCTGTGACTTCAGTGACTGATACGACTAATGTTAGAGGCTTAAGTTTAGTGAAGGCTCAATCATTAGATGCGACTTGTTCAGGTACGGTTGCTTCAAGTACCTTTGTTCAAACTGCTATTGATGCAACCCCTGATCAATGTGTTATCTATCGTATTCAGGCGACTAACACTTCTTCAGCAGCATTAGGTTTTAATCTTACTGGCGTAACGATTTCGGATTTGCTGTCTAACTTTTCAGCTGGTGCGGATTTAGTAGCTAACTCACCTGCTACTTCTGCTACTACGTCATCTACTGCAGGCACAGCTAGTACTACCAGTACTGCGGTTCTTGGTACTAACTATACTATAGTTCCTCAGGGCGTTGGCACTTTGACCTTTAAGATTAAAATCAAAAACGCTCGTTAATTTATATTTAATATTTCAAAGTCTATAAGCTTCACAAGACGCTTATAGACTAATGCTCCAGCTTGACCTAATCGATTTTGATTAGCCAAGCTGGAGAGTTACTACTCTACCCCTTTATATTTTATTGGATAAGCGACATATGACTAAATCTTTAATGACACTGTCTAATCGTGCTACGTTGCATACAGCGAAGATCTCTGCGCTGTCATTTGCAA
The DNA here is from genome assembly GCF_044542635.1 of Psychrobacter sp. NPDC077938. Lineage (NCBI taxonomy): Bacteria > Pseudomonadati > Pseudomonadota > Gammaproteobacteria > Moraxellales > Moraxellaceae > Psychrobacter > Psychrobacter sp. NPDC077938. Next base: position 385,214 of record NZ_JBITUW010000002.1, on the reverse strand, counting down.
TGTTGCTTATGCAATCAAATACCGCATCTGCTGCAACTGATACATTGGTACAGCTGATCAGCAATACTGCTCAAGCCAGCTACAACGTTGACAGTGAGACCAGCACGACTATCAGTACTGACTCAAACCAAGTACAAGTAAAAGCCTCAAATTTACCTGAATATGGTATCAGTTTGACTCAGCATGCTTTACGTACAGTCATGCCTAATACACAGGTAAGTTGGGTCAACGTACTGAGTAACACCAGCTATAGTGATCAGACTGTTGAATTGACACTTGCTATATCGCCAACTGTCTCTAATTTAAAAGTCTATCAAGATCTTAATAATAACGGAGAAGTCGATTCAGAAGATCGACAAATCATGCTCGTTAACCTGAGCGCTCAGATCAAACTTGGTCAGAGTGAGAGTATTCAGCTTATCGTACAGGCTCTATCAGATGCCGACGGTGAAGATGGCGATACCGCTGATGTGAAGATTGGCGCTATCATATTAGAAGACCCATCAATAGCAGCTGTTGAAGCAATTGACAGACTGATTATTGTTGAACCTAAAATCAACTTTACTACCCCTCAATTTGACGGTACTAAAACCACCTCGCAAATCGGGGACAACGTTTATATTGATGCCAGTTACGCGCAGTGTAACGTGCAATCTGATAAACCTGATCAAGTATGGATTACTGTTAAGTCGCCAATGACTGGTGATACCTACTCTCTTAAAGGAATTGAAACTGGTAATAATACAGGCAAATATCACTTATCTGTACCAACACAGAATAATGCCAATGCTATTGACGATAAACTGATTCAGACATTGGTCGACGATACGTTGACTGCTGAGTTAACAGCTTGTATTGCTCCTTCTGTTGGCACAGGTGCTGATCAGCTACCAAATGATAGCGATTTTACTGTACGTATCGATGATCTGAGCTCTCAAGTAAACATCATCGATAATAATGCAAGCCTAGTCGTCACTAAAGAAAGCGATGTCAAAACTGCAGAGCTTGGTGATTATGTCAGCTATACCATCGATATTACCAATAACGGCAAATCGACTGCTTACGATGTACAACTAAAAGACGCTTTACCACGTGGTTTTGACTACGTTGAGAACAGTGTACGTGTTAGTCCAACGACTAATCTTGATATCAATCAAGCACAGACTACCGAGTTTAAAGCTGATGGTAAATATCAGGTATTGAACTTAGGAAACATGGCAGTTGGCGAAAGTAAAAAAATTACTTATCGTGTGCTCATAGGTGCGTCATCACTAGGCGGCGATGGTATCAACCGCGCCACCGCAGTTGCTAGAAATGACCAAGGTCAAAGTGTAGGCTCCAGAGAAGCTCAGTGGAAAATTGATGTAGAACGCGGAGTGATGAATACCGACGGTATTATCGTCGGCAAGGTCTATCACGATATCAACCGCGACGGTATTCAGCAAAAAGAAGACGGCGAACTTGGTGTCGCTGGTGTACGTATCTATATGGAGAACGGCAACTTCATCGTGACTGATCCTGAAGGTAAATATAACTTCTATGGTATCAGTGCCAAAACACACGTACTAAAGGTCGATCGTACTACTATCCCTAGAGAGACTGAACTGGTTACCCAAAGCAATCGTAATGCTGGTGATGCCGGTAGTCGTTTTGTTGATTTGAAGTACGGCGAATTACATCGTGCGGATTTTGCAATCGTTGCTGGCATGGCAGATAGCACTGAACGCTTAAACGCTGAGCTAATTGCTCGTAGCAAATTAGTAGAAGCTAAAAATGACACGTTAGAGCAAGCGGTAAAAACCGAGCTGACTTTAGATCCTGATTATGATACCGATACTACTGACAATGTAGATGCTAGTGGTTGTAACATCAATGGTGACTTAGACCTTGGTAATAACTGTGATTCGGCTATCGTTAATGACATGGCCAATCCAGTAGATAGCCGTGTTGATATGACAGTGACCACTGTTGCTCCGCCAGTAGAAAAAGAGCTCGAAGAATACTTAAAAGAAGTGGCGAGTAACGATGTTGCCTTCATTAACCTAAACGAAGGTCAGCAGCTTAGCACTTATAAACAAATGGTACAGGTTCAGGCACCGCTTGGGTCTGTGTTCACACTATATGCCAACGGCAAAGCTGTATCAGAACAAAAAATAGGTAAAACTGCTGAGCAAGAAAAACAGAATGTAACGGCTTTCGATTACTATGCTGTTGATTTACAGCGCGGCAAGAACACATTACGCGGTGTTGCGACTGATATAAATGGTCAGATCATCTCTGAGCAGACGATTAAGGTATTAACTCCTGATAGCCTACAAGCTATCGACTACCGTACCCAAGCACAATTAGTTCCAGCTGACGGTATTAGTGAATACCAAGTCGTCATCAGCCTAAAAGATCGCGATAATCGTCCTTATATTGGTACTACTTCTCTTACGCTTGATACTAATATCGGTCGTATCAATTTGGAAGACAGCAGCAAAGATCAAGCTGGCACCCAAGTGACTGTATCAGGTGGTGAGCTACTCATACCAGTCATCGCGTCAAGCGTACCAGGTAAGGGCGAGCTAGTAATTGACACTGGTAGCAGCAAACAAATCATTCCGTTACAGTTTACTGCTCAACTACGTCCACTACTCGCTGTTGGTATTGTAGAAGGTGCTATTTCACTAAAAGACTTTGATGGTAGCAGCATTACCGATGCTCAAGGTGCGTTTGAGCAAGAGCTAAATGACTTTGCTGGCAATGATGATTACACAGCTTCTGGTCGTGCCGCGATGTTCCTAAAAGGAAAAGTACGCGGCGACTATCTGCTAACGCTTGCATATGATAGTGATAAAAAAGGCGAGCGTTTGTTCCGTGATATCGATCCGGGCGAATACTATCCTGTCTATGGCGACTCATCAGCCAAAGGCTTTGATGCGCAGTCTACTAGCAAGCTTTACGTGCGCCTTGATAAAGGTCGTTCGTTCGCTATGTATGGTGATTTAAAAACTCAGATTGATGATGACGAAGGTATCAAGCTTGGTCAATATAACCGTACATTAACTGGCCTAAAGGCTCAATTTGAAGATAGCAATACTCGTGTTACTGCCTTTTTAGCAGAGACCAGTACTAGCCAACGTGTAAATGAGACTCGCGGTTTGGGCATTTCAGGCCCATATCCATTGGCTGAGAACTTCGATGCGGTATTAGAAAACTCTGAAACAGTTGAAGTTATTACTCGTGATGCCAACAACCCTGGGCTTATTATCAATCGTGAGACGCTTACTCGCTTTGCTGATTATGAGATTGACCCCATCAGCCGCAGCTTATTCTTAACTGCACCAATTGCTAGTCAAGATATCGAAGGAAATCCTATCTATATCCGTGTCACTGTCGAAGTTGATGAAGGTGGTGAAGATTATTTGGTCGGTGGTATTGCCGCGAAGCAGCAACTAACGAATAAAGTCGCCATCGGTGGTAGCTATGTGAATAGCGATGACCCATTGAACAAAGAAGAGTTGGCTAGTGTTAATAGTGTTGTTAAATTCAATGATAAGCTAAAGCTGGTCGCTGAATATGCGATGAACAAAGCTGAGAACCCAAATTTTCAGTCAAGCAATCAAATCAACGCGACAGAATTGACTGATAGTGACGTTGAAGGTAACGCATTACGTATTGAGCTTGATTTTGATAATAAGAAAAATACGCGAGCTAAAGCTTATTATAATGATGCTGATGAAGGTTTTGTCACTGGTGCATCACCGCTTACCGCTGGACGTACTGAATCTGGTGTAGAGGTTACTCATACTCTAAATGATAAGAAAACTGCTCTTAAGTTAGAAGGTATACGCACAGAAGAGCATACTACTGACGCTAGCCGCGAAGGCGTGCAGGCAAGCGTTGAGCATCGTTTAAGCGAAAACATCGTTGGTGAAATTGGGGTTCGTTATTACAAACAAGACGCGACTGCTGCCTCACGTAATACTCAAGCCGCGACAGACGTTGTAGATATTACAGACGACACTTTGTTTAATGATGACATTATCAATCAGTCAGCGTTGAGCAGCGTTAGTAACGCTGAAGAAGATATTGAAGGTACGACTGTTCGTGCTCGTGTTACCTCTCGTCTACCTAAGTTGAATAACAGCTTGGTATTTGCAGAGTATGAGCAAGATATCGAAAACAGCTCACGTAATGCAACTTCTATCGGTGGTGAGACACCACTCGGAAATCTAGGTCGACTATACGCACGTCATGATTTGATTAATAGCCTATCTGGTACTTATGGTCTTGATGATACAGATGAGCGTCAACGTACCACTGTTGGTTTTGATGCCACTTACATGAAAGATGGTAAGGTTTATAGCGAATACCGCATGCGTGACGCCATCAGTGCACGTGAGGCAGAAGCAGCTATTGGTCTAAAAAACAAGTGGTATGTTCAAGAAGGTTTAACCTTAAACACTTTATTTGAGCGTGTTGAATCTCTGGAAGGTGAAGAAAGTAACACTGCAACAGCGGCAGGTATCGGTGTTGAATATCTTGCCAAAGAGAATTATAAGGCATCGGGACGTTTTGAAAAACGTTGGGGCGAAACAAGTGATACGCTACTTGGTAGTGCTGGTATCGCCTATCGCTATACTGATGAGGTTACCTTCTTAGCCAAAGACATCTATTCACGCACTGACTATAGTGATGGTGATCGCACTATCAATCGTTTTCAGCTAGGTGCTGCGTATCGTGACTACGACAGCAATCAGCTAGATATGCTTGCAAAGCTCGAATATCGTTTGGATGACAACAACACTGGTGACGATGCTTATCAAAAAAATACGACCGTTTGGTCATGGAATGGCAATTACCATCCCACACGTCCGCTGACACTGTCTGGTCGTTATGCAGGTAAGTATACAGAGTATCAAGCAGATGGATTGACCAGTGATAACACGGCTCATGCGGTCTACGGCCGTGGCCTTTATGACATCAGTGAACGATGGGATGTTGGCTTGCAAGCGGGAACTTACTGGAATGAGCAAGCGAATGATTTGGCCTATATGCTTGGTGCAGAAGTGGGCTATAGCCCAATGACCAATCTTTGGTTGTCACTTGGTTATAACTTCATGGGCTTTGAAGATGAAGATATTGCTTATGACGACAGTACTCAAGAAGGCGCTTACTTTAGACTACGCTTTAAGTTTGATGAAGACTTATTCAAACGCGAAGATCCTCGCAAAAATAAACGCCTAAACAGCAACTCTGCATTTTAGGGCGTGTTCTCATTCTAAAAATGGACTCATTTTTGCCAAACGAGGACACACTCTAACATAAGGTTTACACCATGTTTGATTCAGCCATCAATGCAGCACCTTTCAAGCGCTCAGTATGCGTTACACTATCAGCTTTATTTTCGTTAACCTTTATGCAGCCAGCTTTAGCTAAAAGTGAGACTGTCCAAGTGGCTAATTCAACTAGCATGGCTGAATACTGCCGCGATGATAGTCAGACTCAAGTACGCTCTTATAGATATCAAAGCGAACAACAGCGCCTGTTAAATTGTATGGTCACGCAATTAAAACCCTATCAACAAAAAGACAAGACAGCCGCTCAACAGTATTTCGCTTACAAAGCGCAAGCGTGGTTGAACTATGCTATTCATCAAGACAGTATGAATAGCCGCTCATCCGCAGGTCAAGTTGCGTTAGAAATGGCAGAGCCTATATTGCAAGCGCTAGATAATGACACGGTACAAGACTTGGGCTTGCATCAAGATATTCCGTCTACCTCTGCCTTAATGCGCCCTGATCTATGGGCAACTGTAAGCGCACTTAAAGACGGTGATGGCATAGCGTCAGCACCACGTGAGATGGCATTTAGTGAAGTGGCTTTAATTTGGGCAGCAACCAATCAATGTGCGCGAGGCTGGCGCGAATCTGGTATGCATTTTCGCATGGCCGATCGCTGGCTTGAGCAGGCCCGCGAAGCTTATGTCAATGCCAATAACTCACAGACCAATGTAGCGCTAGAGAAGTCAATAGTCAGTTATCATAAACAGTACTCGCCTTTAGATGCGAGCGATGATACTTGCCGTGGACAAGATTTAACATCTAACCGTTAGACGTAAAAAAGCCGACATATTTGTCGGCTTTTTCGTGTTTAACTCAAGTTCAATTAGCGGTTTTTACGTGGCAACTTTTCTGGTAGGTAACAACGTAAATAAGCAATAAATGCTGTATTTGCTTCTTGGATATACTCTTCAGTAATACTCTGATGACGGCGATAAGACAACGTAAAGATAGCATTTACGATGCTATAAGCAATCAACAAGGTATCTTGGATATCATGGAAGTTTGGCATCTCATAACGCTCTGACAAACGCTTATAGACCAGATCAACAATTTGATGATCCATATCTTCACCGAAGCTGTCACCTTCAAAATCAGGTGTATTGGTGTCATAGATAAGCTTGGCTTTTGTCTCATCGTTATGGAATATCGTAATACAACGATCGATAAGCGCCGTTAGATACCCTTGCCATCTGTCATAGTTACCAATATCGACCGTCTCTACCATCTCTAATATTTCAATCGCATTCAAAAAACGCAATGCTAAAAATATTGCTTCAATATTAGGGAAAAAGTGGTAAGCAGACGCTCTTGGTATACCCGCTTCTTCACACACAGCTGCTAACGTAATATCGTTAATAGCATGTGTTTCGCTCAATTTTTTGGCACCAGCCAATAGTTTTTGACGACGTGCACGGCCTTGCTGGCTAGTAAACTTAAACTTATTAGGTACAAGCTTTTTTGCCAATTCCGAATCTACTAACACATCTTCAATCTTTTCGTCTTTATTATCACTCATTGTGAATCTCTTAATGTTGCGCCCTATTTTATAAATATAATCTGCATTGAATAGTATTTATCCTCAAATAAAGGATGGTTGACTGTTGGCTAAAATATAAAGCCTATATGGTCAATACTCTATTCAATGCAGAGGCATCATAAACGCTTGCACATTATCAAGCAAGGGACATGAATAGGTTAAAAAACAATACTACGATCAGCAATTTAATAGAGCTAACCGTCTAATTTTATAAAGTTAATCATTGAGTTTTATTTTCGCCCTTATAATACCATGATCAGTGACTCTATCGGCATAGTCCCACTTTAAATGATCATTAAAATAATCGACCCGTTCAACATAACCGAGCGAAAACTTACTATCAGGCAAAAACTCTTCTGAGACAAATAACTGGTCGATAACTTCTGGCATGCCTTGATATATATGGGTATAGGCAACATCTTTCATCCAGCCATATCTTGCTTGAATCCGAGCAGCATCAAACAGTGCAACATCACGCATACTTTTATCGTAATTAACCTCCCCAGTTTCTGTCATCAACTGAGTAGTCACGCTACCTGTGACATCATTCATATCGCCCAATAGAATCAATGGTTCACGGGTATGTTGCAATCGTTCTATGATAGACATACGGATAGAGGCAGCTTCTGCCGCGCGCATACATAAACTACGAAGCTTGGCGCGAACTCGAATATTTGGATCGTCCATGTCTTCTAATAAATCACCGTTTTCGTCACGTAAGAAAAAAGCACGTTTGCTTTTTAGATGCGCTGTAATAATAGTAATAGGCTGCCCGTATGCGTCAACACGTAACACTAATGGAGGACGGTTGAAGCGTTGATAGGGACCGATATCAGGTACATCAATAATGGCTTTCGGTGCTATATTTTCTAGCAAACTGGTTTCTAACTGCTTAAATCTGCTGATAATACCGACAGCAGGTGTATTCTGTGCACCCATGCCTTTGGTATATATACTGGCGCTATCATTACTTGCAAGTGGAATGACCGCATGCTCAGGCTTGAAACCTAGTGAAACAGCCAGCGCCTCTAATGCATTACTATCCCAAACCTCTTGTACTGCGATAATGTCAGCATGCGCTTTAGCCAATAAATCTGTAAGACCTCGCAGCTTATGTTCGTAGGCTTTATCGTTATAAGCTGGCGCATTTTCATAATAAGTTCGATTAGGGTTCGCAAAGTTCAGCAGGTTTGCCGTTGCGATATAAAACTGTTTATTGCCTTCAGTATTATTACTCATATATTCCCCATCGTTCTCATTATTATAGTACATAATATTCACTTATGTGTATACGTTGCAAATTTTATGCCTAAAAAAACTCCCAAAGTTAAACTTTGGAAGTTTTAAAATAGCATAAATGTTGATAAGTAGATTTACTAATAGAACTGGACATACAATTAATCTATTTTAGGTAATAATATAGCAATCCTTGATATTAGCTAATTACTAAATGTATTGGTTGCCAAGCTATTTGCCTTAACCGCCCTATTAGTTATTTAACCTGTCTTATGATACGCGGTTCCATGCATCACGTGATGCTTGACGCGCTTCGTTCCATTCCATACGAGACTCACCTTTTACTTCATGCCATGAGCGCTCTAAATCTGCTTCATGATCTTCAAAACGAGCATCTACTGGATAACGAGCACGGTTTGCATAACCAACTGCATATGCTGGATGTAAGTCACGGTCGAAATCGTATTCTTCTCTATGGTAGTCAGCGTTTGCATACTCTGCACGCCAATACGCTTCCTCGTGAGTTGGATCGATGGCTTCTGCTGCTGCATGACCTGCGCCGCCACCAACGATAGCACCAATAGCACCACCAATTAGTGTACCTAACGGACCTGCCATCGTACCGATAGCTGCACCTGCTGCTGCACCGCCTACACCGCCGATACCTGTACCTACTGGATGCGAGCCTGGCTCACCGGTAATGATGTCTGCGTTTAAATCTTCTTTTGTCTCTTTTGACATGTGTTTTACTTCACTGCGATCGATAGCATCATGGTTACTCATAGTATTGTCCTTAAATTATTTATTATTTATTTGCTAATTATTAACGGTCTTACTAAATCCAATTGAAGTATAGAAATTTATAGGTAAGGACAGATAGGCCGATTTTGTAAACTGTGTCCGTATTGCGATTATCTTGCGTTACAGCCTGTATCTTTATCACATTTGTGTACGGCAGCCTCATACTTTGAGTAATTATAAATGTACAGCTATGACAAATTTATGAAGTAAATCAATCTTATAACGGCATTAGAGACCTTTTGATAGCCTGTTGCCATTTAGCAAGATGACGCTCACGAGTATCAGCCGACATACTTGGTTCAAACACGCGATCTACCTGCCATGAAGCTTTCATGGTCGATTCATCATATAGCCCAGTTTTCAGACCTGCGAGTAGTGCCGCGCCCTTTGCCGTAATCTCTGTATCTCTAGGACGTAATACCGGAACACCCAACAAATCTGCTTGGAACTGCATGAGTAAATCATTATTTGCAGCGCCGCCATCTACTCTAAGCTCAGTCAAAGGATGAGGGCTGTCTTTCTGCATAGCGATAAGCACATCATAAGTTTGATAAGCCACAGCCTCCAATGCAGCGCGTGCAATATGTGCCTTAGTAGTGCCGCGGCTCATACCAGTAATGCTAGCACTGATATCCGAACGCCAATAAGGCGCGCCCAGTCCAGTAAAGGCAGGTAATAGAACAACATCTTCGCTACTGTCTACTTGACGGGCTAAGTCTTCGACATCACTACTTTGCTGAATCATACCCAAATTATCACGCAGCCATTGAACGATAGCCCCTGCCATAAATACACTGCCCTCTAGGGCATAAGTGACTTCCTTTTTGGGTGGTTGTAGCATGCGTTTGCCTGATTGTACGATTTGGTCAAATGATAAATTGTCTGGACGAATTGGTGACGTTTTACGTTGCCACGCGATGGTGGTTAGTAGCTTATGCTCACTCAATTTTGGCTGCTGGCCAATATTCATCAGCATAAAACAGCCTGTGCCATAAGTATTTTTGGCCATGCCTGCATCAAGGCAACCTTGTCCAAAGAGCGCTGCTTGCTGATCACCCAATACCGCTTGAATGGGTATTTGCTTTGCAAACAGGCCTTTTTTGGTTTTGCCAAAATCACCGTCGGACGATAGTACTTTAGGCAATATATTCATAGGTATAGCAAATCGGTCACAAAGTGTCTCTGACCATGCCAGCTTATGGATATCGAATAACAATGTACGAGAAGCATTGGTCACATCGATGACATGCTCCCCGCCTGTGAGCTTATAAATCAGCCAACTATCAATCGTGCCGACCGCTATCTCACCTTTGCTGGCTCGTACACTAAGCTTCGGGTTATTTTCGAGCAACCAAGCGATCTTACTGGCACTAAAATATGGGTCTAAACGCAGACCTGTAATACGCTGAACCTCGTGTGCCATGTTGATACTATCAACATCCTGATGCACAGGGTCATTCATACTATTGCTAGCACTTTCAGCAGCAAGCGTCTTACAGTAATTTGCGGTACGCCTGTCTTGCCAAATGATGGCAGGAGCCAGTGGCTTGCCAGTTTGCTTATCCCACATCACAATCGACTCACGCTGATTGGTAATCGCGATACTGGTAACGTCAGTGGCAAGCAGCCCTGCCCGATTAATAACATCGTGTGCACAGCTAATCTGAGTTTGCCAAATCTGCTGTGCATCTTGTTCAACGAACCCAGCTCTTGGTGTTTGCAGCGTCGTTGGCTGTTGTACCATTTTGATAGGACGCGCATGATCATCGTACAATATCGCTCGACTCGATGTAGTCCCTTGATCCAACGCTAAAATATACCCTGCCATGACACACCCTCTACTAATATTATTTATTCTATTAGATAGCCATTTAGTGACTATTCATTGACTGCTACTTATCGACTAATGCTTATTGAGCATTTTTTATTTATTAATTACTACCTAAATGTTTTCATAATAAGATTAAAAAAAAATCTAACTAAAAATAAATTGCGCGAATTTAAAACGTCTTATTGGCTATGTTGTTACTTATAAACAGATATTTAAAAATTAAATCCAACCTCTATCATACCGCTACTGGCTGCACAATAGAAAACGGCAAAATACTGAGCATTGACCCGTCACCATTGTGGCTCTACAGTGTACCTCTTATGACGAATGACCGCTTGTTAGCGCTTTTAATATAGACGTATTTTTATATTAGAATATGAATGATTTATTTAAGCATCATTTTTTCGCTAGCTGGCAAATAGTCTATAATAGTTCAGCAACTTTATATCCTGAGCAATGAAACCTATTGGTGCTGTTCCTTATTTTATAATACCTTACATTCTAATTAATGGCTTATGTGACTTATGAAATTCATTTTATCAGCGCTACCGACTGCTATGATGACAGTTGCAGTAATGAGCGTGCCTGTCATGACTTACGCGAGCACTGACACTGACAGTATAGAAGTGTCAGATGATGTTACACCAGTGGCTGTGACACAAATCATAGATGTTGATAGTCTGACTGATAATAATAAACCAGCTGCAGCGCCTTTTCATACAGTACCAAACCCTCAACACGCTGAGTCGCAGGCACTGTCTACGCTTGTTGACCCTATTACACATAAAGCCGTCGATAACAGCTACGCACTAGACGTCTCAAGCTTTTTGAGCTTAGAGCAAGCGCAGAAGCTTCTGGTACAAGTATCACCTAAAATCGCTGCCAATCAAGCAGCAATTGCCGCTAGCGAATACCAAACTGACGCGCTCAGAACCATCGACAATCCGCTCGTATTTGCTCGAGTATCTGCCAGTGCCTATCATTTAGATGAGGATATAGATTTATCCTCTCTCAGAAGCGGTATCGTCAACGAAGTAAACAATGGCGTAGATAACATAGTCCCTCCTACAGCAGACCTACCAGACTTTGGTGAGCTGGTCGGTGAGCGTATTCCCGACTCTTATAACCTCAAGCGCTCAGGCTCTACGTCGGGTGCAGGTCTTGGTGTCGTTTGGCCTATTTATACTGCTGGGCGCACAGACGCACTGACTGGCGCCTCGGATGCACGTACGCAAGAAGCGATGGCTGATAGCGTACTGGATAAAAATGAGCTTTATAATACGTTAATTGAGCGTTATTTTAAGGCACAGCTAGCGATTATCGCTGCTTACTTACGAGAAGACGCTTACGATACATTGCAACAGACCGACCATATGGCCGAACGTCTGTTTGAAGAAGGTTTTATCTCACGTGTCGATAGACTAGAAGCACAGTCGGCGCTTGCGGATGCCAAGAGTGAATCCGTCAATGCCAATAATGACGCGCGCCTAGCTATGATTGCGCTACAGCGTCTACTACGTACCGACTATCGCATCAAGCCGACCACACCTTTGTTTGTCTCTAGTCGCGCTCTACCAGATGTGAGCTACTTTCAGGACTTGGCACTAAACAATCATCCTGGACTACAAAAAGTTGCAGCCAAGCGAGCACAGGCTCAGCAGTTACATGCGCTATCAGATACAGGCTACAAGCCTACGGTATTGCTATACGGTTATGGTCAGGTGGAGAAAGATCCAAGCTGGGTCGCTGGTATATCTGCCAGTTGGAAGCTATGGGGCGGACTCGATAAAGCCGCATCATTAGCATCCAGTAGTGCCAAAATTCGTCAGGCCGATCTCTCTGAGATTGAAGTCAGTGACAATTTATTGCTACTGGTAGAAAAAAACTGGCACGATGTCAATAATGCCCAATCACGCTATCAGGCATTGCAAAGTAATGTTGATTTGGCAGCAGAAGTATTGCGACTACGACGCTTAGGGTTACAAGAAGGTGTAAATACCACCGTTGACGTGGTGCAAGCACAAACGCAATCACTTAAGGCACGTACTGAGCAAGCACAAGCTGCTAATGACTATGTACAGTCACTGGCTGCCCTTATGCAGAGCTGCGGTACGCCACTTGCTTTTAATGCTTATCTCAATGCCGCTGACATTCAATTGCCTACTTTATATACTGAGCAATGATGTAACGTGAGAAGCCATAAGTCGTGCTGATAAACGCTTTGTATTACCATGAAGCCGACAGCGAAATTACTATTACCAACCCTATTACGAACAGCTGCTTTTATGAAAAAATTGACCTCTAAATCGATAAAAAACTGGCTACAGACGTTACTAGAAACGTGGCGTATTGCCAATAACTCTAATGTTTGGGCGCATTGTGCAAGTGTAGGTTTCTTTGGATTCTTATCAATTTTTCCAGTAATGGCTGTGTTTGTCCTGCTTTATGGTCTTGCGTTTTCTCCTGCTGAGATGCAAGAGCAAATCTCGCTTTTGAGTCAGTTTATACCTGATACAGTATATGAAGTGCTCAACTCCCGTCTGAGCGAGTTGGTTTCTACGACTACGTCTGCCCTGACTTTCAGCCTGCTTGTATCGTCCTTGCTCGCACTTTACGCGGGCTCTAAAGGTATCAAATCTTTAATTATTCTTATTAATCTTGCGTTTCATATAACTCAGGAGCGCAATTTTGTACAAAGCACGATTCGCGCAGTTGGTTTGACCTTCGCAGCAGTAGTCGTATTGATTATCGCAGTCTCCTCTATCGCGATTATTCCCTTGGGAGCTGCCTACTTCCCTTTCCCTCAGATAGCAAAGACAATTGCGCTTTGGAGCAGGTGGCCCATATTGACAGGTATCATATTCTTAAGCTTTTTAGGCCTTTATCGTCTAGCCCCAAATCGTGATGCCGTCGCCCTCAAAAAGTTGATGCCGGGCGCCGCGTTAGCCACTGTCTTATGGATTATATTGTCCATCTTATTTTCAATTTATGTGCAAAATTTTAATAACTATAGTGCTGAGTTTGGCGCGCTTTCAGCTGCTGTGGTCATTATGCTGTGGCTCTATTATTCAGCATTTATCGTCGCTCTTGGTGCTATTTTTAATTCTGAAACCATAGACAACGCCAAGCCTTATGCGTTTCGAGTGTACTAGTAATAAACCCTTTATTTTCAACTTTGTTGCTTTAGGAATCTCATTGTCATGACAGAATTACCACGCGAATCAGACGACTCAAATAAATCAGCTGATGCAACCGAGTCAGTGACCTCTCAAGATATACAAAATTCAATCGATCCTGTAGAAGACGTGTCTGATATTGAACCAGAGCAACCGACACCTACTTATAATCGTGACGCCTCTAAAACTGACAAATCTGCGCATATAAAAAAAGCATTACTTGCACTATTCATACTGATTGTCCTTGGTACGATTGCGTACGGCTTATACAAAAGTAATGCGCATAGCGAGCCAGAAGTTATTACGCTGCAAGGACAAATGCAAATGCAGCAAACGTCGATCGCTGCAAAAGTACCAGGGCGTATTGCCCAAATTATGGTAACAGAGGGTGATACGGTAACGGCAGGTCAGCAACTGGTTGAGATGGATTCGCCTGAGATTAATGCCAAGATTAATCAAGCACGTGCTGGTAAGCAAATCGCGCAAAGCCAATTAGACAAAGCAGAGAATGGTGCGCGCCCGCAAGAAATCGCCCAAGCAAAAGCTGCTTGGCAAGCCAATAAAGCGGCGTCTGACTTGGCAGAAAACACCTATCAGCGTGTCAATCGCCTTTACGAAGAAGGACTGATGGCGCGACAAAAGCGCGATGAGGCGTATGCGCAATATCTTGCTACTCAAGACCAAACCGAAGCAGCTCGCTTGCAATATGATTTGGCACTAGAAGGCGCACGTACTGAAGATAAGTCAGCGGCCACTGCACAAGTCGCACAGGTCGATGCAAAACTCGATGAAGCGCTAGTAGCAAAAGAGGAAGCGAACCTAAGAAGTCCTATCGCTGGTATCGTCGACAATGTCATCGTGAGTGCTGGAGAAGTTATCGGTCAAGGGGTTCCACTCCTGACGTTGGTGGATACTAATGACCAATGGGTGGTACTTAACGTCACTGAGTCTTATTTAAATCAATTTGCTATTGGTCAGACATTTACCGGTACTATCCCAGCGCTGTCATCAGCGGATAAGCCTTATACAAAACAGTTTACCGTCTATGCGACATCGACCTTATCAGACTTTGCCACTTGGCGTCCGACCAATAACGATGATGGTTTTGATGTGCGCACTTTTGAGGTAAAGGCACGACCATCTAAGCCCGATGCCCGTATCCGCTCAGGTATGAGTGTGGTCGTACGTATCAACTCTACTCCTGTCAATCAGAACCAAGAGTAAGCCATGCACTTGACTAAGTTAAGTGAGGCTTTTTTACGCAGTGCAGCCTACGAGCGCCGTTTTTTGGCAAAAAATCACTGGGACTTTAGCATGGTGGTATGGATACCACTGGCAACGGTGCTGCTAATATGGTGGATATTTTCACAGACTCAAATTACCGATTTGCCTATCGGGGTCATCGATCAAGACAACAGCGCTGTTGCCAATACTGCCGTCCGTTACTTAGAGGCCAGTCCTACTTTGACAGTCAGACAGCTTTATTACTCCCAAGCAGATGCAGAGGCTGCGATTTTACAGCGCGATATTTACGCTGTTGTCATTATCCCAGAGGACTTTTCTCGTAATATCTTATCGAGCCAGCCTGCTCCGTTGACTCTACAAGTTAATGCACAGTACGGTACACACTCTGGTATTATTCAGGCAGGTGTCCAAGCAGTCGCTAGTACATTATCCGCAGGTGTAGAGATTAAACGTTTGGTCAAACAAGGCGTAGCACCATCACAAGCGATGACGGCTTACGCGCCTATCAGTGTGCAGCGTATTAGCTTATTCAATGCTGCGACCAATTATCAGCAGTTTTTGGCTTCGACCGTCATACCTGCCTTATTACATATACTGGCAATGGTCATTGGCGCAACCACGATTGGCCGCGAGTTACGTGATAAGAATATCGGTCGCTGGTACCGTTTTATTGATATAGGAAAGCCTCATTTAACCTTATCTAAACCTTCAAAAACGACATCTTCGCTATCAACCAAACAAGATAGCAGCGATAACAAAGCATCATCGTCAAGCGCAAAAGTGCCCCATTCGGTCAGCTTATCAGTGTTAGGATTTGGCTTATTAGGTAAATACTTTTGGCCAATACTGGCTTATAGCTTGTGGTCAGCGTTAATATTGTGGCTGGCAACGTCCAATCAGAATATCAACATCATGTCTCTTATGGCAGTCTATGCTGGGTTTCTGTGCCTAATGGTATTGTCGTTTTGGCTAGGTGCTATTTTTACTTTGAATTCTTTTTCATTACGTATGGGTCTATCGACTACTGGATTTATTTCAGCGCCTTCTTACGCCTTTGCAGGTGTTACTTTTCCTTATATTGCGATTAGTGATAGCGCGCAATATTGGTCAAATGCCCTGCCGCTAACGCATTATCTCAAACTCCATATTGCACAGTTACAAATGCAAGCACCGATCGCCATCTCGCTACCTATCGTCTATGGCCTCATGCTTGCAGCCATAATAGCGCTAATACTTGCGGCACTATTAACCAAACGCGCATTGGCGCATCCTGAACGTTGGGGAGCACGCTAATGTCTGCACAATCAAATAATACACACTCAAAAACTACATCAACGGTCACGCCAGCATCACAAAGTTTTTGGAACAGCTTTATTCAAACTTTCAAAGACGTCTTTAGTGATAAAGGCGTACTTTTGATGTTGATTATTGCCCCTATTATCTATGGGTTTTTCTATCCCTGGCCTTACTCGTCTGAGGTGGTCAATCATGTGCCAGTAGGTATCATTGATCATGACAACAGCAACTTATCGCGTACTCTCGTACGCTATACGAGTGCTAGTCCATATTTAGACACTGAACGATTTATCAATGAGCAGGCTGCCAAAGAAGCCATATGGTCAGATCAAATTGCAGGCTATATGGTGATTCCAGCTGGTCTTGAAGAACAAGTTCAGTCCGGAGAGCAAGCGCACGTTAGCGTACTGGGTAATGGCGGTTATTTTATTTTAAATAAAAACGTCCAATTGGGGTTCTCTCAAGCAGTAGGTACGGTATCGGCAGGTATAAAGGTAAAGAAAAGCATTGCGAAAGGCGCTTATGCATCTACCGCAGCACAGAACACGCAAGCTGTACCGCTACGGATTATGCCACTGTATAACCAAACCGAGGGCTATGGTGCTTATGTCGTACCAGCTGTCTCTGTTATTATTTTACAGCAGACACTTTTGATGGCGACTGCGATGCTGATTGGCACATGGTATGAGCAGCGCCGTCACAGTACCAGTATACGTGGCTGGCTAGGACGTATTGGAGCGCTAAGCTCACTTAGCTTTATCGTTGGCTGCTTTTATTATGGGTGGGCGTTTGAGTTACATCATTATCCACGCGGACAAAACATGCTTGGTACGCTGCTGTTTTTGGCACTATTTTGTCCGACAGTCGCAACGCTCGGCTGCGTGCTCGGATTATGGTTCCGGCAGCGTGAGCGCAGTATGCAGATATTAATTTTTATCTCCTTACCGATATTTTTCTTAAGCGGCTACCCTTGGCCAGCAGACCAATTGCCTCAAGTATTGCAAGTAATACGTTGGCTAGTACCAACCACGCCTGCAATTAACACCTCTGTGCAGCTTAACCAAATGGGTGCCAGTGTCTCTCAAGTCGCTATAGGACTTTATGCGTTGGCTGGCTTATGGTTGCTCTATTTTGTTTTATTGCTATTTTTACGCAAGCGTATTCCACAGCGAAAAGCCTACTTATAAACCTTCAAATCAATTAACTCTATGAGCATAAAAAAACGCCTGCTAATAATAGTAGGCGCTTTTTTTTATTTATACAATATTAATAGCGGTGGTTTAAAACACCCGGTTCAAACCATTCAATGCTGCCACACGATACGCTTCTGCCATCGTTGGATAGTTGAAAGTCGTATTTACAAAGTACTCAAGCGTATTGTTGCTCTTACACTTCATCACTGCTTGACCGATGTGAATAATTTCTGAAGCGTGGTTACCGTAGCAATGGATGCCTAGAATCTCTAACGTATCACGATGGAATAATATCTTTAATACGCCTGAACGTTCACCAATGATTTGGGCACGTGCCAGATGTTTAAAGAATGCCTGACCCACTTCATATGGGACTTTTTCATCCGTGAGCTCTTGCTCTGTCTTACCGATACAAGAGATTTCAGGAATCGTATAAATACCAGTCGGTACACTAGATACTGGCTCAGCATCACTATCACCAACCATAAAGGCAGCGGCACAGCGACCTTGGTCATAGGCAGCAGAAGCTAGTGATGGCCAACCGATTACGTCACCCGCCGCATAGATATTGTCGACGTCCGTACAGTAAGTGTCATCTACTTTTAACTGACCACGGCCATTTGCTTTTAGCCCAATGGCTTCTAAATTCAGGCCTTCTGTATTACCTGAGCGACCATTTGACCAAAGAATGGCATCAGATTTGATGCGCTTGCCGCTCTTCAAGTGTAAAACCACATAATCATCATGAGTCTCAAGATGATCAATCTCTTCGTTACTACGGATAAGCACACCGAACTGTCTAAAGTCATGCGCGATGGCATCACTGATTTCGCTGTCTAAGTAATTGAGCAATTGATCTTGGTTATTGATTAGATCAACTTTATAACCAAGTCCAGTAAAGATAGACGCGTACTCACAACCAATCACCCCTGCACCATAAATGATGATTTTTTTGACCACATAATCCATTTGCAAGATTTTGTCAGAGTCAAAAACGCGTGGATGGTTAAAGTCTAAAATTTCAGGACGGTAAGGACGGCTACCGACAGTAATGATGGCTTTATTGAAAGTGATGGTTTCATAAACATTTTCATCGACTTCAATACGTAGCGTATGTGCGTCAATGAAACTTGCCCAACCTTGGATGACTTCGATACGGTTGCGCTCATAAAAGCGTGTATGGGTACTGACTTGACGACGAATAACTTGACGCGCTTTGGCGAGTACTTCATTTAGCGGTACCTGCTTATATTCCATCGCCTTGGTAAACATTGGATCGCGGCGGAAGTTAATCAAGTTAAATACAGATTGGCGTAGTGCTTTACTTGGAATTGTACCGACGTGAGTAGAGTTACCGCCTACTTGATCACGCGGATCGACGACGACTACTCTTTTACCAGATTTAGTCAGCTTCATGGCAGCGGCTTCACCAGCAGGGCCCGCCCCTAAAACAACGGCGTCGTACTCATACTCATGATCGTCACTTTTTAGACGGCGAGAGTCTTTGGTAAAGCCAGATTTAATATCGATTCGTGTATCATCGAGCGGATTCACTAGGTCAGGATGATGCATGACATCATCAGTCACTTGCTCGTGAGTCTGCTCTATCTTTTCTTTTTTGTTCTTACCTTCGGTATGTTCAGGGCTTGGCACGTGTCCGCTAGATTTATTTGATACTTCGGTATGAATATCTTTACCAGTATCGTTGGTCTCGTCGCTTGCACTTTTACTTACCATGATGTCCTCTTTATATTTATTTATCGAGTAAATGTTTGAGATATAAATGAATCAATATGTAGATGAGTTAGTATCATGTAGATAAATGAATACCATCCTACTAAGGCATGCTCACCATACGTTGTGACAATATGTTTTGCAATGTCCAGTGACCAGTAGCGCTCTGTTGCCCTTCGTCAATCTGCGGGCGGGCGCTAATAATGTACTCTGTACCAAGGGTTGGTTTGAAGTCGTCGATCCAGTCATAAGGAATCTGGAATACGCTACCGTCTTTAGATTTAGCAAGTAGACACTGCATTGGCAATTCTGAAGCACAAGCAACACGGTTTGGCATAACGGTCAGTGTCTGTGCTTCTCCCAATACGATACTTGGAATATAGCGCGGCTCAGGTACTGGATCCTTTGCAAATGGTGATGTTTGACAAGCACTCAGTAAAGTCGCTGCACTGATTAAACCTGCCATCAACAACGATGGCTTTATAGATTGATAGGCTGAAATCATAGTATTCTCTATATGGTAATTATCTAGGATGAAATGATGTATGTTTATTAGTGTTTTTTGCGCATTTACGAAAGCTGCTTGAACATTTATTGATACCGATTGAACAGATACTGTTTAAGCTGACATTCACTACCCAATACGGCGTTTGAGACCTGTCATCTGCAAAATACGCGTGGCAATCTCTTCAACAGACATCTCTGATACATCTAAGCTTGGGATACCGTGCGTGATATAGATACCCTGAATCGCGCGCTGCTCTTGCTGGCATTGCTGATAGCTAGAATAACGACTGCCTGCACGGCGCTCTTGACGGATTTTTACCAAGCGATCAGTATCAATAAGCAAACCAAATAGCTTGTCTTTGTGCTCACGTAATGCTTTTGGCAACTGATTGTCGTACAAGTCATCTTCGGTTAAAGGATAATTAGCCGCTCGAATACCGAATTGTAATGCTAAGTATAAAGAAGTCGGCGTCTTACCTGAGCGCGACACACCCACCAAAATAATATCGGCTGCATTATAGTGACGAGTACGCGCGCCATCGTCATTGTCTAAGGCAAAATGCACTGCGTCGATCCGCTCTTTATAGGTTTCAGAATCGACATCGTCATGTGCATGCCCTGAATGACCATCTGGCTCCACACCAGTCTCTTCTGCAACACGGCCAATCAGACCTTCATACATATCTAAATTACAACTGTGTGCTGAGTTGATCTTTTCACGAATTTCAGGATTGACGATCGTATCGAAAACTAATGGCAACGAACCATCGCGCTGATACGCCATATTGATTTGTTCAACCGCATCTTCCGCACGTTCTAAGCTATCGACGTATGGCAATACTCTTGTCTCAAAAGGAACCGAGGCAAACTGACTCAAAATAGCGCGTCCAAGTGTCTCAGCCGTAATCGCTGTGCCATCTGAGATAAAAAACGCCGTTCTAATGGCTTGTGAGCTGTCCAAGTTTAGCGCATGGCGATTTTGGATAGTGGACTTAACTTGTTCAGATGGATTGCTTGAGTACATATCGTTGACACCTCGGTTGAAAACTCAATAGTGACCTTCATTTAGTTTTTGGTATAGATTTTAGTAATAATTCAGACTTGGTAAACAGTTATCAGTTATTGACTATTAATAGCATGAATTTTGCCCGACTTTTTATAGTTGCCTTTATAACTCGTATAACTAGGTTCTATAACTGCCTTCTTCAAACGAACCTTTTTCAACACCTATACCGCACATTTATCATGCAATGTGCATCAACTATCTATGCGCTACATTATACGCATATTAGCCTCTTAATAGAAATCAATGTTACAGGCGTACACTTAGCACCAACATTGTTTTTCATCTTGTCGTCATAGTTAATTCACCTCTTATTAAGACGTTTTTTATGGCACCTCCAATATATGGACATAAGATTGAAACATAAATTATGGAAATACTCTAAATGTGGCTTATTTGAATGCATCTATTTTATGCAGTAATTGGCTTCTGTAAGCGTATAACATCATCACTAACAATGATATTTTTCATCCGAGTAAATACGAAACCTAATCGAACTGGCCCCAATTTATGTAGCAAACCCCACAATTTGTATATTTTTAACAAGTTTTTTGGTGAAAACCCTCGAAATTGTCCTAATATGGCGGTATAATTCACCGTTATAATCTTTACTAAATAACCTTATTTTCTGGAGTTATCATGGCAGCGCAATCTACAGCACTTGTAATCAATCTTGATCAGCTAGGAAAAGACGACATCGAAATGGTTGGTGGTAAGAACGCTTCGCTTGGCGAAATGATCAGCCATCTTTCTGATTTAGGCGTTAGTGTTCCAGGCGGCTTTGCCACCACTTCAAATGCATTCAACCGCTTTTTGACTGAAACAGGCTTGCTTGACAAAATCAATAGCGAGCTAAAAACACTAGACGTAAACGATGTTAATAAGCTTGCCGCTACTGGTAAAAAGATTCGTACTTGGATTATTGAACAAGAACTGCCAAAAGATCTTGAGCAAGAAGTACGTCAATCATTTGAAACCATGAGTGGCGGCGAAGACATCGCTGTTGCTGTACGTTCTTCTGCCACTGCTGAAGATTTGCCAGATGCGTCATTTGCCGGTCAACAAGAAACCTTCTTGAACATTCGCGGTATTGATAACGTCCTAATTGCTATTAAAGAAGTATTTGCCTCTCTATACAACGACCGTGCAATCTCTTACCGTGTACACAAAGGTTTTGAGCACGAAGGTGTTGCACTATCTGCTGCTGTACAGCGTATGGTACGTTCAGAGACTGGTGCTGCTGGTGTTATGTTCACGCTAGATACCGAAAGTGGCTTTGATCAAGTGGTATTCATCACGTCAAGCTATGGCCTAGGTGAAATGGTTGTACAGGGTGCGGTTAACCCAGATGAGTTCTATATCTCTAAGAAATTGCTAGCCAACGGTAAGCCATCAGTTATCCGTCGTAACCTAGGTAGCAAGCATAAGAAAATGGTTTATGGTGATGAAGGCAGCACTGCTAAATCAGTTAAAACCGTTGATGTTGAAAAACAAGATCGCATGCAGTTCTCTCTATCGACTGAAGAGCTAACCTCACTTGCCAAGCAAGCGGTAACGATTGAACAGCATTATGGCCAAGCGATGGATATCGAGTGGGCAAAAGACGGTGATACTAACGAAATCTTTATCGTTCAAGCACGTCCTGAGACTGTTAAGAGCCGTCAAGACAGCAACGTAATGGAACGTTATGTCATCGACACGACTGGCGCAAAAGTATTGTGTGAAGGTCGTTCAATCGGTCAGCGTATCGGTTCAGGTAAAGTGCGTATCGTTAGCAACCTAAACGAGATGGACAAAGTAGAAGAAGGCGACGTACTCGTATCAGACATGACTGATCCGGATTGGGAACCAGTTATGAAGCGCGCTTCTGCTATCATCACCAACCGTGGTGGTCGTACTTGTCACGCTGCTATTATCGCGCGTGAGCTAGGTGTGCCAGCTATCGTTGGTTGTGGTAACGCAACTGAGCTATTGGTTGATGGTCAAGACGTAACTGCTTCTTGTGCTGAAGGTGACACTGGTTTCATTTATGAAAGCCAGATTGATTTTGAAGTACAGACTAACTCTGTTGAATCTATGCCAGAGCTAGCATTCAAAGTGATGATGAACGTTGGTAACCCAGATCGCGCATTCTCATTTACCCAAATGCCAAACGAAGGTATCGGTCTTGCACGTCTAGAGTTCATCATCAACCGTATGATTGGTGTGCATCCAAAAGCTTTGCTAAACATGAACAGCTTGCCACGCGAAATTGCGCAAGCAATCCAAGAGCGTATCGCAGGCTATGCGTCACCTGTTGACTTCTATGTTGATAAATTGGTCGAAGGTATCTCAACGCTAGCTGTTGCCTTTATGGATCAGCCAGTTATCGTTCGTATGTCAGATTTCAAATCAAACGAATACGCTAACCTGCTTGGTGGTAAATTATACGAGCCATCAGAAGAGAACCCAATGCTTGGTTTCCGCGGTGCTAGCCGTTATGTGTCTGATAACTTCCGTGACTGTTTTGAGCTTGAGTGTAAAGCACTAAAACGTGTACGTGATGACATGGGCTTGACCAACGTTGAGATCATGATTCCATTCGTACGTACTGTTGGCGAAGCCAAAGAAGTCATCGAGTTACTTGAGAAAAACGGTCTAAAACGTGGCGAAAATGGTCTACGCGTCATCATGATGTGTGAGCTACCAACCAACGCCCTATTAGCAGAAGAATTCCTAGAGCATTTCGATGGTTTCTCAATCGGTTCTAACGATTTGACTCAGCTAACACTTGGTCTTGACCGTGACTCAGGTATCGTCTCGCATCTATTTGATGAGCGTGATCCTGCTGTTAAGAAGCTATTGTCTATGGCTATCGAAGCTTGCCGTAAGCAAAACAAATACGTCGGCATCTGTGGTCAAGGCCCATCAGACCATCCAGATCTAGCGTTTTGGCTAATGGAGCAAGGTATCAGCTCAGTGTCATTGAACCCTGACTCTGTACTAGATACTTGGTTCTTCTTAGCTGGTGAAGAAGCGAAGTAAACCGCTACGTTTAGTCACAGCGGTCATTCACACAGTCATTAAAGATACCACTATTAGGGTCTATTTGATTTTTTCAAATAGACCCTAATATAATGTCCTAAGACATGACTAACTATGCAGGCAATTATGCAGATTTTCCTTGCTCGAAATAACGTACAAGCTGGCCCATATCAGTTGGAGCAGCTGAATATCATGCTGGCATCTGGTGAAGTATTGCTTGATGATTTGATGTGGCATGAAGGCTTAGCTCAGTGGCAGCGCGTAGGTGATCTTACCAATAACCAAACGGTTTATCGCCCGACCGGTGCTAACACGCCTGAAGTAAATGACTCTATCATCAATAACGTGACCGTCTTCCCTGAAGATACCAATAAAACGAAAGATGATAAGTCAGTATCGTTAGACAGACTATATGGCAAGCCTGAACGTCCTAAAAACGTGAAAGCCGATATGACGACCAATCGTCATCAAACGCCGCACAACAATGTCTCACTGAACAAGTCTACTCTCAAAAAGGCTGTTGCAGACAATGATAAAGTCGTCGGCAACGTGGTACTCGCGCCAATCATGTCACGCGTATTGGCGACTGCATTGAATGGCCTACTTTATATATTGGCCATACTGCCATTAGTAATGGCATTGACTAAGATGGATGTGGACTATACCAAGTTTCAAAACATTCAAGATATGGATGCCGCCTATCAATATTCAATGACGCTAATGGAAAGCCTTCCTAGTAGCACATTGATGATGTCACAGGTGATGGTCTTTGGGCTATTTGCCTTACAATTGGTATTTATTACCATGCGTGGTCAATCGCTAGGCAAGCTGATCACTGGTATTCGTGTTGTGGATCAAACCACGCATCGCCTACCTTCGTTTATTAAGCTTATCGGTACACGTACGTTACTGTTATTTATTATCTATAACTTACTGTTTTCGTTTACCAGCTTTTTAGGCTTTGTGATTATTGCTATCCATTACTACATGGCATCTAAAAGCCCTGAAAACATTGGTTGGCATGACAAACTTGCCAAAACCTTAGTGGTTAAAGCAGACAGTAGCCAACTGGTAAAAAAGTCAAAATCTGAATAATAGTATTTTGGTTTGGTTATTGGTTTTATAGCTCGTTATACTTAAAAAAGCTGCGTACTATCGCGGCTTTTTTATTTAGCAAAGCCTATTTAGCCTCTTTTTATATTTTATTGACAGTAGCTTGATGATTAACCTTTGTGTTAGTTGCCGAGTACTGTTATAATACGGCGCTTTATAAACTAAGCTTATTCTTGATTGTTTTTTATAAAATATGACTAGAATTGGGCTTACCTTATAAATCTCCTTGCTATTAACATAGGGTTAATAGCTACTAATCCGTAAGGAGTCATAATGCGACATTACGAACTGGTGTTACTTGTACACCCAGACCAAAGCGACCAAGTGGTCGGCATGGTTGAGCGCTACATCAAGTTAGTTCAAGACAACAACGGTGTTATCCATCGTCTAGAAGATTGGGGCCGTCGTCAACTGGCTTATCCAATCAACAAGATTCACAAAGCTCATTACGTTCTTTTCAACATTGAAACTGACGGTGAAACTTTAGCTGAACTTGAAGAATTATTCCGTTATAACGACGCGATCATTCGTAGTCTAGTTATGCGCCGTGACGAAGCTGTCACTGAAGAGTCGCAGTTAGCCAAGAATGCCGATGAAAAACGCGCACGCAAAGCAACTACTCGTCGTCCAGACAATCGTGAAAACGATAATGACGACAACGACAACAGTGAAGACTAATTAAAGGAGAATACTCATGGCACGTTTCTATCGCCGTCGCAAATTCTGCCGTTTCACTGCTGAAGGCATCACTCACATCGACTATAAAGATGTTGAATTGCTAAAACAGTACATTAGTGATAATGGTAAAATCGTACCAAGCCGTATTACTGGTACATCTACTAAATATCAGCGTCAATTAGCGACTGCTATCAAGCAAGCTCGTTACTTATCGCTACTTCCATACACTGATAACCATCAAGGTTAACCGCTAACTAGGAATGACTCATGCAAATTATTTTGTTACAGCGTATCGTCAACCTTGGTAAACTCGGTGAAACTGTCGATGTAAAACCAGGTTACGGACGTAACTTTCTTATCCCTCAGGGCAAAGCGCTACCTGCTACTAAAGCTAACATTGAAAAGTTCGAAGCACGTCGTGCTGAACTTGAAGCTGAAGAAGCAAAAGAGATCGCTGTTGCTCAAGAGCGTGCTGATGCATTGACTGACGTTAATGTTATCATGCGTGCTAAATCAGGTGACGAAGGCAAGCTATTCGGCTCTATCGGTACTCGCGATATCGCTGAAGCATTGACTAACTCAGGTCTAGAAGTAGACCGTGCTGAAATCAAGCTACCTGAAGGGACTCTACGTCAAGTTGGCGAATACAATGTTGATATTCAGCTACATCATGACGTTACTGCTAGCATCTTAGTTACTATTCTTTCTGAAGATGGTAACAACGAAGATTCAGCTGACGAAGAAGCTGCTGAAGAAGACTATTCTGAAGAGTAATCTTCTATATAGTTAGACTCAGTCTATAAAAAACCAGCAACTTAGGTTGCTGGTTTTTTTACGTGCGTCATTTTTGACCTTAAGGTCTATGTATTTAGAATATTTATATCGCTAACTTGCACTCCTTTATCTCGATAAATTAGGATTTTATATATTCCTAAACAGCTTAGAATTCTCAAAAAATCTATTGCTATGATAGCGGTGTTATCTATGCAATGTTGTAGTAACTAAATGCAACAACTACCTTAAAAACGCTATACCAAACAACAAGATACTGCCTATATAATCATCTTTATTACTATTAGCAGAATTGATAATCTACTGCTATCTAATGTACTAATAGGGCGCAAGAACATGAAAGAAAATAATAACATCCATACCGATGACAAGCTTATCTGTATCCAAGGTAATGCATACTATTCCGAAGGTGAAATATATACAGTTGGCAGAATAGTTAATGACAAATACTTTCAGCTGCTGACCAGTGGCAACGATGATCATTGGTATGCCACGTTGGATGATCAAGGCATTTACGTCAGCTTTGATACTGAAACTGCTACCAATAATAAAGCTTTCTTTGATAAGATTGCCTAATTGTTAATCAGGGTACTTCTTAGAATATCTATCCTAAAAATAATTATTACTCAGGTAGATAAATATTGTTTAGACAAAAACTGGTCATTATAGATGGCCAGTTTTTTTGGTTTGAAGTATTAGCAATTGCTAGTTATAAAAGTATTTCCACACACGTCTTCGACGTTTTATTACTAATTTCTCTCATTTCAAAATTAAGTATCTCTCAATTTTTTGTCGACAGCGCCAACTATTTAACGAATCTATTTCCTAGCGGCGTCTATTTGCTATAAAATATGCCCCTTTAAAATTTCGTATCGTTAGTGATGCAGATAGTTGGTTCGATATCGTTTACATGTAGACATGGTAAAAGCCTGTGAAAGTACTACACAGAGTAGACTTAGCAAGCTATATACCCTGTTTAATCTCGATATAATTGGCTATATTGCATTGGTAATCAATTAAGATATAAACCATATTGAGACAGTGATGATTGTATTTTGGCTTGTGCTGACCATTCTTTTTATTATTTTCGCTACCGCAAAACTAAAGTGGCATCCCTTTTTAGTATTGATCTTGTCCGCTTTTTTGGTCGCGCTATTTTATCAAGTACCGCTTAATACTGTCGCCAAAACGATTTCTGATGGTTTCGGTGGTATCTTAGGCTATATCGGTCTTGTGATTGTATTTGGTACAATTATTGGCTTAATCCTTGAAAAAACAGGTGCGGCTATCGTAATGGCAGAGTCAGTCATCAAAGTATTGGGGCCACGCTTCCCTACTTTGACCATGTCTATCGTCGGTGCAGTCGTTTCTATACCTGTATTTTGTGACTCTGGCTATATTATCTTGAACTCTCTAAAAGAGTCTTTAGCTGAGCGCCTACATGTATCAAGTGTCGCGATGAGCATTGCCTTGGCAACTGGTCTATACGCTACCCACACGTTCGTACCGCCGACGCCAGGCCCAATCGCAGCGGCAGGTAACTTAGGTCTAGAGTCAAATCTAGGTTTGGTCATTATGGTCGGTGTGGTCGTGACAGCAGTTGCGGTACTAGCTGGCTGGTGGTGGTCTAATCGCTTTCTTAACGCTACTCCTGACAATATCAATGCGGCAGACGCTCCTACAGCCGCAATGCCTGAAGGAATGAAGACTCGTGATGATTACAGCCACTTGCCTTCAGCGACAATGGCGTTTTTACCGATTATCGTGCCTATCATATTAATCTGTCTGTCGTCGGTTGCTAATTTCCCAAGCGCACCATTTGGCAGTAGCATGGTAGCAGAGATTTTAATATTCATTGGTAACCCGCTTACTGCACTACTTATCGGTTTGTTCTTATCGTTTTTCCTGATTAAATCAAGCCAAAAAACGCAAGAAATCAGCGACAGTATCTCGCAAGGCTTGGTAGTGGCAGCCCCTATCCTATTGATCACTGGTGCTGGTGGCGCGTTTGGTGCCATGCTAAAAGTGACGCCGATCGGTGATTACCTAGGTTCGACGCTATCTGCTTTGGGTTTAGGTATCTTCATGCCATTTATCGTCTCTGCTGCACTAAAAACAGCACAAGGCTCAACCACAGTCGCATTGGTTACGACTTCTGCTATGGTTGCCCCACTATTGAGCCAGATTGGCCTAGACAGCGAACTTGGACGCGTGTTCTGCGTGATGGCAATTGGTGCTGGTGCAATGACCATCTCACATGCCAATGACAGCTTCTTTTGGATTGTTAGCCAGTTTAGTCGTATGAGCGTGGCACAAGCGTACAAGGCTCATTCAATGGCCACTGGTATCCAAGGTGTGACTAGCATCGTATTTATCTGGTTGTTGACCCTAGTATTTATCTAGTTCATGAGATTGGGTACTTATACATACGTTTATTTGATTATTACTAAGTAAACGTTTTAAAACATGACACTATCGCAATGATCGTGTCATTAAGATATTCAAAGAGAGCCGTATGAAAATTTTGATCGCCCCTGACTCGTTTAAAGAAAGTTTAGAAGCACTGGACGTGTGCCATGCCATTCAGTCTGGCTTTAGTCAAGTGTTTCCAGATGCTGACTACAAGCTGTTGCCAATGGCCGATGGCGGTGAAGGCACCTCAGCGGTATTGTCTTATGTATTGGGCGGGCGCTGGAAAGAAGTCAGAGTACATGACCCATTGATGAGACCGATTACCGCAAAGTATCTGTTATTGCCTGACGCGACCGCTGTTATCGAAGTGGCTCAAGCGTGCGGATTGCATCTACTGACAGCTGATGAGCGTAATCCTGTTATTGCGAGCAGTTATGGTGTTGGGGAGCTGATCGAAGATGCATTAGAAGAAGGTGCTAAGCGTATCGTTATCGGTCTAGGTGGTAGCGCAACCAATGATGCAGGCCTTGGCATGCTAATGGCGCTAGGCATAACATTTCATGACATCAATGATAGCCTACTGACTCATGGTGGTGGCGCACTTGCCAGCCTACATAAGCTCGATAATACTAGCCTGCATGCAAAGATATCAGACACGGTATTTGAGGTTGCTTGTGATGTGACCAATCCATTATGCGGTCTGCTGGGTGCAAGCGCAGTATTTGGCCCACAAAAAGGCGCGTGCCCAGAACAAGTCAATACTTTGGACAAGGCACTCAGTCAATTTGCGACCATATGTGGACAGCATGGCTATGAAGACTGTCAATACGTTGAAGGCGCTGGCGCGGCTGGCGGTCTTGGCTATGCGATGATGACGTTCTTTCAAGCTCAGCTAAAGTCAGGCTTTGATACGGTGGCCGAAGTGGCTCACCTGTCACAGCATATCGCAGAGACTGATCTCGTCATCACTGGCGAAGGTAAGCTCGATGCACAAACAGCCATGGGTAAAGTGGCAGGCGGTATCAGCCAAATCGCTAACGCCAGCCGTACACCTGTTATCGCTATCTGCGGCAGCGTCGATGGGCTAAAACCTGCTCAGACTAGCCAGTTCGATGTGGTCATGCCGAGTATCCAAAAAGTAGACACGATTGATAACGTGTTAGGCTCTGCTTATAACAATATTGAAACTACTGCTGCTAATATCGCTGCAAGTATCAAACTTGGGCAGACTTTAAGATAGATGCAATTTTTCATAGGCTCAATCTATCAATAAGCCTCCTTCACTAAATGCACAGCTATTGAACTTTCGATTAACCCTTCGTTAGCTGTGCATTTATCATTCTTAACATGTCTATAGCCATTTTTTTACTTCGTCAATGACCGTATGCATTCTATTAGAAAGTGCTTGCTGTCGTCTGACTGCCAGATATAGCGTCTCACTAACGGCAACTGGTAAATGATGACTGTTAATCAGCTCAGGCTTTGAATAAGCAGCCACGGCATGTGCTGGCAAAACAGTAAAGCCTAATCCTCTGCTGACTGGCTCTAAGATTAACCCTATCTGATTCGAAAATCCTTTTTTCTCAAAATCATTGATATGCTGAAATTGCTCATAATTGGCAGTCAGTAGCATGCCTGCATGATGGGCGCCATCCGGATGATCGATAAATCCAAGTGCCATAAGCTGCTCCCAGCTAGGCTCTACTGTAGCCGCAGGGGTTACTAGTATCAATGCTTCTTGTGCCATAGGTTTGCAGCTAACCGTTTCATCGTCTGATACATCTGTCATAAAGCCGATATCAATCTCGTGATTTGCCAACGCCCGCTCAATGTCAGAATTGGGTGCAAAGCGGTAATCAATTACTAGTTTTGGATGCTGCTGCTGTAGTGTCAAAAGCTGCGGATATAGTTTGAGGCCCACACTACCCGGTGACATCAACCGTACCAATCCTTCATAAGGCGGATCTTCACCGATTCGCTGTTCTAAATTTGATAATCGCTGCAGTATCTCGCCTGCTTCTTTATAAAGCTGCTCACCTGCATTGGTCAATGAAAACTGCTTTCCTTGTCGAATCAACAAGTCTGTATCTAGTTGCTCCTCTAACTTACTTATGTGTTGGCTCACACCAGACTGCGTCATATATAGACGTTCAGCCGTACGAGTAAAGTGTCCAACTTCGGCAAGCGTACAGAAAGTTCGTAGCCATGTGATATTTATCATTACATCTCATACTTATTTATATAATATTTGATAATTTTACATAATAACGGTGCATTTGTATACTGGTCTCACGTTAAACAAGAGCACAGCAAACAGGAGCACAAATTATGAACAACGTTTATCCAAGAAGCTTTTCGCACATCGGTCTGTCAGTCCCTGACTTAGATGCCGCCGTAAAATTTTATACCGAAGTGATGGGTTGGTACACCATCATGGAACCAACTGAGATTGTCGAAGATGACAGCCCGATTGGTGAGATGTGTACTGAAGTATTTGGTGCAGGTTGGGGCAGCTTCCGTATCGCTCACTTATCTACTGGTGACCGTATCGGTGTTGAGATTTTTGAATTCAAAAATCAAGAAAACCCTGAAAACAACTTTGAATATTGGAAAACAGGTATCTTTCACTTCTGTGTTCAAGATCCAAATGTTGAAGAGTTGGCTGAGCGTATGGTTGCAGCAGGCGGTAAAAAGCGTATGGAAAAACCACGCTACTACTACCCTGGCGAAAAACCTTACCGCATGATTTATATGGAAGACCCGTTCGGTAACATCGTTGAGATTTATAGCCACAGTTACGAGCTTATCTATAGCGAAGGCGCATACTAGGTTCAGTATATATACAGCTTAGTATAGATTTAGATTATATCTGATTGAAAAACCAATAGCGTACTAATCATCTGAGTGCGCTATTTTTTCGTGCGCTTTCTATGTGCTCCATCTATCGTATAGAATATGAGCCATGCTACTATTTAGTCAACTATATATAAAACTATAAACCAACCCATTATCAAGGATGATAAATGACTCAATTAGGCACCACTCTAGACCTAGACGACCTTCTGGTTATTAGAGAAGACAATAAAGAAAGTGGCGTCGTCACGCTCACCTTAAACCAACCCAAACAATTCAATGCCCTGTCCGTTGAAGTACTATCTGCCATGCAAGCAGAGCTAGACAAAATCGCTCAGGATGACACAATTAGAGTAGTCGTGATTCAAGCGACAGGCAAAGCATTCTGTGCTGGTCATAATCTAAAACAGATGCACACGCATGCAGATGCAGCATTTCACCGTGCCCTATTCCAGCAATGTAGCAAAATGATGCTTACTATCAACTGTATGCCACAAGTCGTTATTGCAAAAGTACAAGGGATTGCTACCGCTGCAGGATGTCAGCTGGTCGCCGCTTGTGACTTGGCCGTTGCCGCTGATAATGCAAAATTTGCCACCTCTGGGATAAATGTTGGACTGTTCTGCTCCACGCCTGCCGTTGCTGTCAGCCGTAACCTACCTCGTAAGCAAGCTTTTGAGATGCTAATCACAGGTGAGTTCATCGATGCGCATACTGCCTTGCAATATGGATTGATCAATCGAGTCGCACCAGCAGAGCAACTCGATCAAACACTACAGTCACTGATAATAGCAATTACTTCCAAATCTCCGGTAGCGGTGAGAACTGGCAAAGATATGTTTTATAAACAACTGGATATGAACGTTGAAGATGCATATGACTATGCCAGTGAAGTAATGACGGGCAATATGATGGCAGACGATGTGGGTGAAGGTATTGATGCTTTTATTGAGAAACGCCAAGCGGTATGGAAAGGGTGCTAATTCCTATAATAATCATTGTATTGCTTAGCTGACGTCACATAGCGTAAGCTTTATCTAGAAAGCTAGCACGCCCTTTTTCAATAATTAAACTTGCTTATTGCCAAGTACAAAAAAGGCCACGATATCGCTATCATGGCCTTTTTTATTTCTATTTGATACAGATACTGCGAGCCGTTTATTACTCAGCAGCAATGGCGATCATCTCAACCAATAGCTCAGGACGTGCTAAAGCTGACTCACCACAAGCGCGAGCTGGTGGCTGAACACCTTCAAACCACTGGTCATAGACTTCATTCATGGCAGCAAAGTCAGCCATATCTTTGATCCAAACCGTTACTGATAGTAGCTTTGATTTATCACTACCAACTTCTTCTAGCAACGTTTGGATTTTTTCTAGACAAGTCAATGTTTGCGCTTTGATATCGTCTTCTGCATTACCTACCTGACCACACAAATAGATAGTTTGGTTATGGATTACGGTTTTGCTCATACGTTGATTGCTGTGTAGCTTCTTAATCATGTCTATACCTTTCATTTATTAATTTAAGTCTGTGCTAACTATAATCAATCCACTATAAAAGCGTTACAGCGTTAACCTCGCTTGAAGTATCACATATACATCTGCACTCGGTTGCCTTGTACCGCTCTTAAATTGGATCAACTATATATCAGATACGCGCTTAGTTAGAAAAACGCTGGGCACTAAATGGTGCAAGATCGACCAATGCAGGCTTATCGTGAATCATCTCTTCGACCAGACGCCCTGTCATTGGTCCTAAGGTAAAGCCTTGATGGCTGTGACCAAATGCGAACCATAGTTTGTCATGCTTGTCTGCAGGACCGATTACTGGCTTCATATCAGGCATACAAGGACGAGAGCCTGCCCATGCTTCACTCTCAACCGCATCTTCTAGTGGCAAGATTTTTTTCGCCAGCTTCAATACAGTTTTTAACTGACCAAAGTTCTTTGGCGCATTCATCGTGGTCATCTCAGCACCAGTAGTAATACGGATACCCTGCTGCATTGGCCCCATCACAAAGCCTTTGTCCATATCAAACATACTGTGATTGATAGTGTTCTTTTCTGTCACTTTGAAATGCTGATGATAGCCGCGCATTGGGAACAATGGCAAGTTATAGCCAAGTGGTCTGATCAAATCATTAGACCATGGGCCTGCTGCGATAACCAATTTGTCACTATAGTAGGTATCGTTATCAGTGATAACTTTCCAGCCTTCGCCGTCTTTTACGATTTCTTTCACATCGCTTTCTTTGATCGTACCCTGCATATCTTGGAAGTTTTTTGCATAAGCTTTCACGAGCGAGCTTGGGTTCGATACTTGCCAAGAGTTTTTCCAATGAATCGCACCAACAAAACCTTCAAAATTGGCACTAGGCTCCATGGCTTTTAGTTCTGCAACGTTCAACACATTATGCTCAACTCCTTGGTTGCGAGCATCAATGGCTGCTGCTTGCGCTTCTTTAAACGTCTCTTCTGAGCGATGCAATTGCAACCAACCATCACGAGTAATGAGCTCGTCAGCACCAGAAGCGCTAATCATGGTTTGGTGCTCACTGGTACAATGCTCAATCAACGTCTGCCACTCTGATTCAATCTTTTTGACTGAAGCAGGTGTAGAGTATTTCCAGTACTGAAGCAGGGCTTGGTGATAACGCAAAATGGCTGGAATACGATAGCGAATATCGGTACCTTGGTTTGGCAACACTCTGATCATTTCTGTCAGCTGACGAGGAAAAGGATGTGTATGAATGGCTTCGCGCTGAATCAATCCTGCATTGCCGTATGAGGTCTCTGACCCTGGCAACTTTTTGTCTAACAATAATACATTTGAGTTATTTTTTTGTAGATGCCACGCGATTGACGTGCCAACCATACCTGCACCGATAACGATAACTTCGTAGCGCATAACCTATCCTTTTCTTAGGGTGTTAATACAGAGTATCAAATATAAGGGTCTAACAGAATTAGGTGGTAATAGTAACGCATTAGGACAAATTTGAAACCCTTATCTGAGAAATATTTTTGCGTCACATACTTTTGGTTATGAGGTTTCTGAGAAGGTATTTTTGATAGGAATAATACTAGCTCTGAGCAATAATCTAGCAACAAATTTGATGAAAATAGCGTCAAATTATTCCATTTTTTTGATCATGAAACTTTCGACTATTCGAAAGCTCACTTATCTATATTACTGAATAACCTTATTAGCTTATGTTTAATTGATTGGATAATCAACTCAACATAGCGTATTACCACCAAATGGGATCATCGTCTTCTATCATGGTCCGCCTTGTCGTCTCAACCGTTACCTCGTTTGCAGATAGCTCAGCGATAAAACGTGACGGCTTATCAAAATATCCAGAATAACTAGAAAAGTAGTTTGGTGCTGTCAGATATAACTGCGTTTTGGCACGACTACAGGCAACATAAAACAGCTTACGCTCTTCTTCTAATGCTTCAAAGTCATCCAAAGAACGGTGATGCGGCGTGATGCCATCTACCAATGAGTTAACAAACACTACTGGCCACTCAAGTCCCTTAGCACTATGAATGGTCGAGATAGTGACTTTGTCATTGCTACTGTCTTGTCCATTATCCAGATTACCCATGACAGCCACCGAATCATTAGGAGGGTCTAAAGCGAGGTTTTCTAAAAAACTATCAAGGCTTGTGTGCTCTGTCGCTAAGTTCTTTAGCACCCGAAAGTCTTCGGTACGCTCACGCCAATTGTCTTCAATCAGCTTTAACACTGGAATATAAAACTCAAGAATATTCTCAATAGCTGTCTCGACCGATTCAGCTTGCTGTGCCTTAGTAAGCGCATGATATAGAGGTTCTAGCTGATCACTTTTTTTTGCAAAAGGCGCTGCCAGTAAAGATTCAAACGCATTATTGTCAGCAGTAATAGCTTGGGTTAAGCGCGTCGCCGTCACTGCACCCACCCCTTTAAACAAAGTTAAAATACGATGCCAAGCGATTGTGTCATTTGGGTTGTAGAGTATTTTGACAAAGGCCAATACGTCTTTGATATGACGTCTTTCAATGAACTTGATACCACCCACGACGATAAAGGGAATATTGCGCGCCATAAACTCTAGCTGTACGTAATTGGACTGAAAAGACGTACGGCATAATACCGCAAAGTCGTTGTAGTCATACTCTGGCTTTAGCGCGACAATTTTATCAGTGATATAGCCCGCTTCTTTTGGCTCATCACTTAGTCGTCGAAATACTGGTTTGTGTCCTTCTATCGGCGCATCAGAATACAGCTGCTTTTGATAGCCTAGCGTGATTTGCGCGGACAACGCGTTGATATAATTTAAAACGGATGGCGAGCTGCGATAATTTTGCTCAAGCTTAATAAGTTTGGCTTGAGGATAAGTCTCACCGAATAGCAAAATATTTTCATAATTGGCACCGCGAAACGCGTAAATACTTTGATTGTCGTCGCCGACTACCATCAGTGATACCGTCTCAGGCTCACATATTAAGTCGATTAGCTGCTTTTGCGGAATATTAGTGTCTTGATACTCATCAACCATAATGTAACGATACTGGCTTTGCAGTAGCTGTCGAAAGGTGTCATTGGTCTTCAAATGACGTACCACTTGGCTGATAATATCGTCAAAATCATATAAGTGATTGGCCCGCTTGTACTCATGAAAGTCGACTGCCAATTGTTCGATAATTGGAATATGTACGGCGATATCTGGGTAGTTACTTTCGATTAAGTCGCGAATATGTATACGTCTACTTCTAGACGTCGATATGATATTTTGCAGTGTTTTTTTGCGCGGAAAGGCCTGTGCCTTGGTTTGAGCAGGATACTTTTTTTCTTTATGCACCAAGTCGATAGCATCCTCACTATCGCCAGTATCCAAAATCGTAAACCTTGGATTGATACCGAGTAGTCCTGAATACTGGCGCAGCAGCATATTACAAAACGAGTGAAAAGTACCACTAGTGATGCTATTTAATGCTTTATCAGTTGGCAGCTTATCCTCAGCCAGCTCTTCGTCTGATAGTTCTTGATTTGAAAGACTGCTTGCTAGCAAGGACTTAGCTCTATCCTTTATCTCATTCGCGGCTTTACGCGTAAAGGTCAGTAGCAAAATCTCTTTAGGCGACACCCCATTTTCTAATAGATAACTGGTCCGATAGGTCAAGGTTTTGGTCTTGCCTGAGCCAGCTCCAGCAATTACCAATACTTTGCCCTCGATCGTAGTCGCGGCCATTAACTGATCGGGATTTAACTCTCTGGCATAGTAAACCTTTAACCCCAATCCACTATCTAGCCTCTGCTTTAACAACTTAATATTTGTCGTCTCAGCAGTATCGATTAAATTCGCTTCTAACTTTTTAATGGCCTGCTCAAGTCGAGTCAGTTTAGGCTTCATCTCAAGGAAGTTCTGCGGGTATTTATAGTGGCGTGTGTCAAAAATCGAGGTTGTCATTGTCTAAAATTGCCTTACATTTTATTTTAGCGATATTATCAGCGTATGTCTGACTGTTTATAGCTTTAGAATAAGTATGATTTGCTAAAATTGACAGAATATATGTGCTGAATTTACGTGAAGTTCAAGCCCTTATCTATGCGTGACAGTTTAGCATATTAAAAAATAGGATTTATTAGCCCACATGAGCTATGCGTCACTCTTATTGATTCGCCTTATTCATTTCTAAGCCCCAAATATGACCTGCTTTTATCATAAAGCTGCTTATCATTATCAGGTAAAAACCTGAGCATATACCGTAACAACCTCACCCCTATTCAGGTAAATTTGCTACAATGTGCCCAATTTTGATTTATCATTTAACCAAACTTTATACCAACTGATTTTATTAATACATTGAGAGAATGTTATGGGTTTTAATTGCGGCATCGTCGGCCTACCAAACGTGGGTAAATCCACCTTGTTTAATGCGTTGACCAAAGCGGGTATCGCCGCTGAAAACTTTCCATTTTGTACCAAAGATCCCAACACGGGTATCGTGCCAGTACCAGACCCACGCCTAAAACAACTGGCTGATATCGTCAATCCTGAACGCGTATTACCAACGACCATGGAGTTTGTCGATATTGCAGGTTTGGTCGCAGGCGCGTCAAAAGGCGAAGGCATGGGCAACCAGTTCCTAGCGAACATCCGTGAGACCGATGCAATTGCTCATGTGGTACGCTGTTTTGATGATGACAATGTGGTACACGTTGATGGCCGCGTTAGCCCGATTGATGATATCGAAACCATCAATACTGAACTGGCACTTGCGGATCTAGAAGCTGTTGAGCGCGCGGTATTTAACTTGACCAAAAAAGCAAAAGGCGGCGATAAAGATGCTGGCGCCATGCTTGATGTGTTCAAAAAGATTGAGCCATTACTAGCAGAAGGCAAAGCGGCTCGTGCTGCTAACCTAGACGCTGATGAGAAAAAACTGATCAGAAGCTATGGTCTAATCACGCTAAAACCAACCATGTATATCGCTAACGTCTCTGAAGATGGTTTTGAAAATAACCCATACCTTGACGCTGTTCGTGATTATGCCACTGGTGAAGACTCTATCGTCATCGCCCTATGCAACCAGATCGAATCTGAAATCGCTCAGCTCGATGAAGACGATAAAAAAGACTTCCTAGCTGAGATGGATATGGAAGAAGCTGGTCTTGATCAAGTCATTCGCGGTGGCTATGACTTACTTGATATGCAGACTTACTTTACCGCTGGCGTAAAAGAAGTACGTGCTTGGACTGTCGCTATTGGTGCGACAGCGCCGCAAGCAGCTGGCGTGATTCATACTGATTTTGAGCGTGGTTTTATTCGTGCTGAAGTCATTGCGTATGACGACTTTATCGAATACAACGGTGAAAAAGGCGCTGCTGCTGCTGGTAAATCGCGTCTAGAAGGTAAAACTTACATCGTGCAAGATGGCGATGTGATGCACTTTAGATTTAACGTGTAACTTTAAGTAGTACAGATTATTTAAAGTTAATTAGCCGATGTTGGATATTCTCCATCATCGGCTTTATTTTGTCAGTATATTGTTATATTATAACATATCTTTATTTTGCTTATTTAAGGACTTATATTATGGCGGCTTATTTCTCTTTCTCTAAACTTGCAGGTATTACTATACTAGGTAGTGTGATGGCAGGCTCTCTATTGGGCTGTCAGCCAAACAACGATACCGATGCAGTGGCATCTGAAGAAGCACCAATAGATAATCACGCCGAACATGAACAAGGTCATGAGATGCATGATGATAAAGAGCATGAAGATCACGGCCACGAAGAGCATAGTGATATGGAACACGATCATGAAGGGCCTAATCATGAAGATCACAGTCATGAAAGTCATAGCCACGAGGAACATGCGCACGCAGGTCACGATCATGCAGCTCATGCCAGCAGCACTCCTTTCTCTTGTGAGCCTACTGCTACTATCGGCGTTTCTTATCATAGCGACAGTACACCGCAGACAGCGCATTTGCTCATCGATGGTATCGAATACGATTTAACAGCTACTGCTAATAGTGAAACTGATGCTGATAAGGGCATCTATATCAGCGATATTGGATTAGACGATACCCACGGCATCATATGGCAAGTCAATGGAGACAAAGCGACGTTGCTTAATAAGACACTGGACAGCGATGTAGCTATCGACAAGGAAGACGTACTTTTTAACTGTCAAAAGTCTTAATATAGTCGTTTCAATATAATTTGGATACAAGCAAGGCGAGTGAAATTACTACCAATAGTAGGCTAAGCAAAACTGACATCGTATCCAATTTATAGGGCATTAACTCTAGTCAAAGAAGTCTAAAACGGGTATAAAGCAGCTGATTGCAGATTGTACAAATAGTACCTCTAAGGAGGGTAACACCGTAGCCGTTTAGTAGTTCTCTGACTATATAGCTGTACCAAGGGCGCTATTTTGCTATGCTAGAGACTCCCTTGGTTCCGGATGTTTCAATATGCTAAGTACACCAACCTCTTTGCCGTCCCCTACCACACAATGGTCACATCTCCTCAACTCACAGCGTCTTGGTGCTTCCAAAAAATTTAACGCCAATACCAGTACTCGCTCTCAGTTTCACAAAGACTATGACAGACTGGTATTTTCTCACTCTTTTCGCCAGTTAAATCAGAAAACACAAGTCCATCCATTGACCAATCAGCTCGGTATTCATACGCGCCTGACTCATTCGCTAGAAGTTTCTTCTATTGGTCGCTCTTTGGGAATGATGGCCGCCGAAAAAATCCATGATGCATTAGGTAGCGGCCTACCAGCAGGAGTTTCACCAGCAGACGTCGGCGTGATCGTACAAGCAGCTTGTCTCGCTCATGACATTGGCAATCCGCCTTTTGGCCACGCTGGAGAGTATGCGATTCGTGACTGGTTCAGACAGCCTGAGCCGCAAGCAGTTTTGCGAAATTTAAGCAGCAATGAGCGATTAGACTTACTGGCATACGAGGGTAATGCTCAAGGCTTTCGCCTATTGGCACGTAATGAGCATCATCCTGATAAGGGTGGTATGCGGCTCACCTGTGCCACGCTAGGCGCCTTTATGAAGTATCCGTGGTTGGCAACTCACAGTAACGATGTCAATGACAACCATTATACCGTGCAGAAATTTGGCTGCTTTTATAGCGAGGCGTCTCAACTAGAAGAGTTAGCTGCGTGTTTGCATTTACCGCGCTCAGAGCAACACGATGGCTTTGCGCGCCATCCATTGGCTTACCTGCTAGAAGCGGCAGATGACATCTGTTATGCGCTAATCGATTTAGAAGATGGCATCAATCTGAATATGCTAACCTATAGCGAAGTTGCCACGATATTTTATGAGCTGATTGGTGAACGTCCGAGTAGCGTAAACTTGCCAGCGCATATGTCTGTCAGACAAAGCCTCGCCTCCCTGCGCGCACGAGCCATGATGCGTTTGGTCAATACAGTTACCGATGCTTTTGTAGCCAATAGTGATGCATTGCTAGCTGGTACACTTCAAGGCAGCCTATTTGCCCATTGCGATACCAGCGTACAGAATGGTATCAATCAAGCTAAGCAACTGGCACGCGAAAAAATATTTAATCATCCGAGCAAAGTAAGAATGGAGCTTATGGCTAATCAATGTTTGCATAGCCTATTGAATGCCTTTATGCCGCTCGCTTGGACTGGATCTCAAACTGCTACTATGCAGCCGCCGATGTCTTTTGAGCAACAACGTCTGTTAAGATTACTACAGCCCCATCTTGACGAACATCGCCGCATCTTGTCTGACGATATCTATCATAATGTCTTAAATATTTTGGATTTTATTACAGGTATGAATGACCATGAAGCTTATCGACTGGCGCAAGAACTGCAGGGTCATTGGGGCACAGTGGTTTAAAAGACCAGTGCAGGTTTAGTAAATTAACACGAATGGCGTATTTCAGTCGTATTTATGCGTTGAAATGAGTATGATAAACACCTACCGGACAATTTTGAAATATTATGAGCAGTCGCGAACAAAAAAAACTTCAAACTCGGCACGCCTTTTTTAATGCTGTGCTCGATTTATGTATGACAGGGCAATCTTTTAGCTCTATCAGTCTCAGACAAGTAACACGCGAGGTTGGCGTTGTGCCGACTGCGTTTTATCGCCATTTTGATGATATGGAGTCACTCGGGCGCGCTTTGGTCATTGAGGAATTGGGCGGTACGTTAGCCACGTTAAGTGATAGCTTGCAGATTGGCCGTAAACGTAGCTTTGATCGTCAAATCGCAAAAAGCATTCAGCTGTTCTTGTACATGGTCAGCGATCAGCCTTATTACTGGCAGTTCTTGGTCAGTGAGCGTTATGGTGGGTCAGAAGCAGTAAGAAAAGCCATTAATGAGTTGATTAAGATACATGCTCAAGGGTTGGCCGACGACTTAGCGTTGCAGCCAGCGTTTACCCATATCAACGCTTATGACCGTCGTCTATTGGCTGAGGCTGGTGTGAATATGTTTTTCTCTTGGATTATTGATTGGCTAGAGCTGACCTACACGGAAGATCACGATGATGAGATTGATCTCAACGAAATCGAAGAGAACAAACAGCTAATGCTACATAACTGTACTCGTCAAGCACAGATGCTTTTTTACGGGGCTTATAACTGGAAGTCTAGCGAAGAAACACGCCTCAAAGACTAAATACGATCTCAATACCATCTGCTAAAAGCTCGGACGAAATGCCCATAGTCGCTGTGTCACTACTTTGACTTCCTTGGGCATTTTACTGTCTACCTCACTACTATTACTCGCCTGATTATTATTAGCAGCCTCACTACTATTAACTACTTGATTATTATCAACGACAGTTTTACTAATCAAAACAGTAGCAAAACGCTCTTTCGCCTGACCGACAGTTGCATTATCAGTCGCTGTGATAAGCACCATAAATGCTTGGCTATCAACTGCGAGCATGGGTGTTAAGGCTTTTCGTTGCTCATCATTCACACTGCCAAATATCGGTAATTGCCATACTGCATCAATAGACGTCAGCGCCTGCTGCGCGCGCATATCTACCAGTGATTGCATCTGTTGGCTGTTAGCACCATCAACTAGTGCGGCTAACAATACGGGACTGGCAGTATTGATATTAATAGGCACATAATAAGGCACCGCAGTAAGATAAGGCCGTAATACTGATAATGTTTCAGCGCTCACCCCTTTTACTTCTAGTAGCTGATCGATACTAACAAAAGACTGATTTGGCAAAGCATTTGTTGCTACAGCGTTTGACTGCTGCGCATATACCGTACTTTCGTCACCGCCATCTTGGTATACCTCGTCGTCTGCATCTTGCCAATCAAGTATAGCAATAGCAATATCAGGCTCTAGATTTAGTTGCGTGAGTAGTCGTTGGAATACTGCTAAAGCAGTGGTATTGGCCGACCCATCTTGATACAAATTATTGATGTTAAAACGACCAGACTCATCGCGTAGCTCGATGCTGACACTGTGACTAGCCAATGTATAAGGTGGTATAGGCTGCGCCCAGATATCTTGCGCACTATCCGTATCATTGAGGTTGCCATCAGCGCGAATCATCGTCACTGCTAACTGTTGACCTGCATCGATATCTTGCAGCAACTGATTTTGATCGAATAACAGACCACTACGCCTAATTGCAATTTTTTGGCTAGCAAGCATCGATCCTGCAACCACAGTAATACTTACTACCAATAATAAGATAGTCAGCAGTGCAACACCGCGTTGAGAGTTCGCAGTCATTGACATACATAGCCTTTGTTGTTGAGCAATTGATGCATTTTAACTACTACCTTCTCAATTATTCGTTCCTAAATTGCTATTATCCGCACTACTATTATTGTCACTACCATCACTACCGCTGTTGTCATTATTAGCATTATCATTGCTGCTACTATCTGTGTTATTGACTGTGCTTTGACTATTGCTATGCGCTATCGGTTGTGGAGCAAGTGCCCATTGCCAAGTGATTGGCATGTCTTGGTATGTAAAGCTAACCGCGATTCCTTTCGGTAATAAAACAGCTGTGGGCTTAGGACTAGCTGGATTCGCTGATTGTCTCACCGCTGTATTTGTACTACTGTTCGCGTCATCGCTTGGAAATCTGGTACTTAGCTCTGGTAGATAAGCTTGCCAGCTTCCTGCTGTGACACCTTCGAGCAATACGCTGTCTAGGCTGACGCTGTCTCGCCCGCCTTCCATACTGGTATACTGGCGACGTATCAAACGCTCATCCGCAAAAATATATTCGATACGTTGGAGGCTATTGCTATTCTGATATCGTGGATCAGGATCGGCAAAGCGTACAAAGCTGATATGCTCGCCATCTAAACTCATAAAGGGCTCAGGCGCTATTTCGTTTATTTGTTCACTTGATTGGGGTTTGTTGTTCGCGTTAGTACTATCGCTTGGACTGTTATTCGCTACACTAACACTCTGGGTAGTAATCTCTTGATAAGGGATAATTTGACCCATGTCTTGCTGTAACTGTAAATAAGCGTACTGCAAGACAGCCAGATTGCCAGCATGAAATTGTGCGCGCTCACGAGCACGGTTGACCCCATCAAACACTTGCCAGCCTGCAACGGCTAGCATCGCAAATATTGCCATCGCAACCATTAGCTCAAGCAGTGTAAAACCACGCTGATGCCTCACAGACCGCCCCCTGCTTGCCCGCTATCACCTGTTGTGCTTAGAACACTTAAATCCAAACTGCCCGTATCTTGCTCAGCATTACTTAGCATCACAGTGATATCAGTGACCGATGTGCGTATCTGTCCATCTATAATAGGCGCAACTGCGATATTCACTTCTTTTAGGGCAGGTGTGATGGCGTCACCGACTGTCATTACTATTTGCCAATCATGCCCTTGAGCATTAACGGTTTGGGTGCGGTTGGCTGTCAGCCACGTCTCTTGAATACGCAAATCAGCGGCGGCATTTTGGGCGACGAAGTGAGCAAGCGTACGAGTACGCAATATATCAACCGAACCAAGGTATGCACTACTGGCACGGCTCGCCGCGACGGCTACCACTGCTAAAATAGCCAGAGCAACCATCACTTCGATAAGGGTAAAGCCGCTCTCGCGTCCACACTTGAGTGATATAGATTTTGGTGACATAGGCTGGCTTGTCATAGGAGGTTTATATAATTTAGCCACTATAACCCCTGTCCGATTCGCATGCTGCCATCTGGCATTATGGTAATCACCTCGCCTACTAAACGCGAATCGTGAAGTACTTCAATGGTAACGGGCGT
Source organism: Psychrobacter sp. NPDC077938 (assembly GCF_044542635.1). Classification (NCBI taxonomy): domain Bacteria; kingdom Pseudomonadati; phylum Pseudomonadota; class Gammaproteobacteria; order Moraxellales; family Moraxellaceae; genus Psychrobacter; species Psychrobacter sp. NPDC077938. Next base: position 340,619 of record NZ_JBITUW010000002.1, on the reverse strand, counting down.
TGCTTGTCCCGTACCAAACCACAATACCTGCGGTACGTTTTGATCGCTAAACCAAGGCTGTAACGTTTGGGTTCGTCCCATATTTTGTAAACCGCTAGAATCCAAATTTTGAACTCTAATACTCACGCCAGTGGGTAGTTCAGGCAAGCTAATACCCGACTCGACCTCCCAACTTGGCGTTGGTTTTTGCTCATCAGTAGAGTCTGATAAACCAGCCACCTCTGCCGACAGCTCCATAGCATTCTTAGGCTGACTGTCGATACTATCTGACGTCATATTAGTTGTCTGATACGCAACATATGGATTTGATAGGGTAACAATGACTGACTCTACTTGTCCTTGCTTATCTGCCTGCATACGCAAACCCATCGGCTTCATACGTTCAGCCGACAATAGGCGAACGTAGCTCAACGAATCGGTAAGATGCTCATAAAAAGCGCGGTTTTTGCGGGATTCACTGCTACCGACAGACAAACTCATTATGCCAGCAAATATAGATAAGATAACCACTACCACCACGATTTCTACCAATGTAAAACCAGTCTGTGTCCGACTGTTTATTGATGAGAATGATGATAAGTGATGGGTATCAGTTGATATGGAGACGCAGCTTCGACAACGGTCTGTAGGTCTTGCATCTAAGCAGTTTGACTGAGACGTTTGACTAATTAAAGTGAAAGAGCAAGTAGCCGCTGAACTGGACTGAGTCTTGACAGTGACCGGCATATTGCACCTATAAGCCCAATTTTAATTGTCGCAGAATGAGAAAGGGTTTTGAAGAATATTAGAAGATATATAAATTCATAATACAAATCGTGCTGCAATAGTACGCATTACAACACGATTTATTAAAACCAAGAAAGGTTCATAACCCAAAAATTACTTGCTAGTTTATTAATAATTACTTTACTAAGGGTTACTTTACCAATAACTACTTTAGTAGTTGGTATTGCGGTGCTCTTCTGATTCAGTATCGATTTGCTCTACCAGCTCTTGCATATCCTCATCCATGACCTCTTCATCATCAGCAGGATAATGGCTTGGCAACTCTAGCACTTGCTGAACAAAGGCGTAACGCAGCGTATCACGGCGACCTAAGTAGCGTTGGTAAAAGCTTGAGTTTAAGAGCCCTGCACCGCCCTGACCAATCGCCCAAATAGACGATAGATAATCACGAGTACTCAAATTGCTGTGCTCATCTTTTAGGTATGCACTAATAATATCAATCAAACGCTTCATGCGCTGGCGACGGATATCATATAACTCACCAAACAAACGATTGAGACCAGTTACTGATGCTGCCAGACGCTCTTCGATTTGGTTCAAAAGCATGGCTTTTTGCGGGTTGAATAACTGCTGGAAAATCATGCGGGCCACACCTGCCGAGGGGCAGTCATCAATACGGTTAATCTCAAACAATTGCTCTTCGTAACGAATAATAATACGCAGATAAAGCTCATCTTTACTGGAGAAATGCTTGTACAGGGTGCCTTTAGCCAAATCGAGCTGATCTGCCAAACTGTCTAAAGTGATATCACCATCGCCTGACTCAAGTAGCAATTGTTCTGCCATCGCTAAGATGTTCTCTTCTCGTGCCTTGAACTGGTGCTGACGACTCATAATCTCTCCTAAAACATGACAAGATTAAGCATATGACCATCAATTATGTGCGTACATTTGGCAATGAGCGTATAAAACTATACAAGAACTGCTGAAATACCATAAAAGGGATATGCTTATATTTACAAATAGTCATTGATAATCATATAGTTACATTTAGTAAATTAAATACTAAAGGGGATTGAACTATACGACTATCACATAAATGACTGACTGGTCATAGCATAACCATTTTAGCGATACTGTGCCAGTAAATTTTCAAAGTTTTTTGCGGTTAATGCTCCGACCTCGTTACTATCACAACCGTACATATCTGCGATAAAGCTGGCAACATAAGGTACGTAGGCAGGCTCATTGGGACGACCACGCTTAGGCACAGGCGCCAAATATGGACTGTCGGTCTCAATCAAGATTCTGTCTCTAGGCATGTGCCTTGCAGCATCTTGGATATTTTGGGCACTTTTAAAGCTAACAATACCTGAGAAAGAGATATAAAATCCTAAATCTAAAGCACGTTTCGCAGTCTCCCAATCTTCAGTGAAGCAATGAATAATACCATGCTCAGCGCCTTCACTTTTTAAGATATCGATCGTATCTTCTTTTGCGTCACGCATATGTATAACAAGCGGTTTTTTTAGTTGCTGACTGGCATGGATATGACGTGCAAGACTGGCTTGCTGCTCTTTTTTATTTTCTGTAGACCAGTAGTAATCTAGCCCTGTTTCGCCTATTGCCCATACATGGTCTTTATCAGCAGTCTCTATTAGACGCTCAACCGTCGCTGATTTCAGTACCTCGATATCTTCACAGGGATGAATCCCTACACTCATCCCTAGATTTAGTGTCTCGTCACCGTAGGTGCTCACAATATTGGCAATCTCGTCATACTCCGCAAAATCACACATGATCGCCATCGCACGGGTAACATTAGCAGTTTTCATGGCGTCAATCGCGCCAGATAATTTACCATCATATTTCGTCAAATCTAAACGGTTGAGGTGACAATGAGTATCTGTAAACATAAATAATCTCGTTGTTAAAACTTTCTCAATTAAAAGTCTGGGAATTAAAAATTTAAATCTTATTTGCATTGATTGCTGTGAAGGAAGCTGTTTTCAAGTGGCATCGTATTTTCTACTTTTAAAAACCTATTCACCAATCCTCGTCCTAATATATGAGACTAATTAAGAGGCACGACTCGCATTACCTCTTCTATGGTTGTCACACCTTCACTAATACGTTTTGCCCCCGATAGACGTAATGGCTGTAGACCTTCACGATAGGCTTGTTGTTTGAGCACATCTAAGTTTGTATCGGCTGCGACCAGTTTTTTTAACTCGTTAGACAATGGCATAATCTCGTATAGGCCGACTCGTCCCTGATAACCAGTGTGTCGACAATGCTCGCAACCTTGAGCCATATAAATTTGTGCTGGGGCAGGCGCGCGCCAAGGCTGTACCAACTCCTGCCATTGAATGGCAACCTCGCTGTCTGGCACAACGTCTACCGCTTTTTTGCAATGCGGGCATAGTGTACGTAACAAGCGCTGTGCCATTACGCCTAAGATAGTCGCTGATGTCAAAAATGGCTGAATACCCAAATCATGCAAGCGAGTGATTGAACTTGGCGCATCGTTAGTATGTAGTGTCGAGAGCACCAAATGTCCTGTCAATGAAGCTTGTACTGCCATATTGGCTGTTTCAGCATCACGAATCTCCCCCACCATAATAATATCAGGATCTTGACGCATCAAAGAGCGAATGCCATCAGCAAAGTTTAAATCGACACCTGGATTCACTTGCATTTGATTAAATGCAGGTTCAATCATTTCAATAGGATCTTCAATGGTACAGACATTGACTTGTTCAGTTGCTAACTGCTTGAGAGTACTATACAAGGTCGTGGTTTTACCTGAACCTGTAGGCCCAGTGACCAAAATAATCCCATTTGGATGAGCAGTCAATTCATGCCACGTTTCAAGCTGCTTGCCCGATAGACCAAGCTGAGCAAAGGAACGTACCAGTACTTCAGGGTCAAATACCCGCATGACTAGCTTTTCACCGAAGGCGGTTGGCATAGTCGACAAACGAAGCTCTGTCTCTAGTCCCTTCGGCGTTCGCGTTTTTAAACGACCATCTTGCGGCTTACGCTTTTCTGCGACATTTAGCCGTCCTAAAATTTTGATACGTGCGGTCACCGCGACGATGATTGCCAATGGCATCTCATACACCGTATGTAGCACACCATCAATACGGAAGCGTACCTTACCTGTCTCACGACGTGGCTCTAAATGGATATCACTAGCTCGTTGCTCAAAGGCATATTGCAGCAGCCAGTCAACAACTCTGACAATATGCTGGTCATTGGCATCAGGGTTGGTATTGTCACCCAATTGCAATAAGGCTTCGACATTAGTCACATCGGCAGCTGCACGCTTATGGACACTATTTGCGCCTGCAATCGCTTGGGTGACTTGATAGAACTCTTGCCGATAGCGTTTGATCTGCTCAGGATTGATATAGACCGTACGATAGCTTTTTGATTTGATCAATTTTTCAATACTCGAGTGCCAGTCAGTATAAAAAGGCTGATCCGTTCCAATAATCACTTCGTCTACAGCGACCTCAATCGGTAGAATATGCTGCGAACGTGCATATTCAAATGACATCAATTGTGTGACTGCAGGGACATCAACTTTTAGAGGGTCAATACGAACGAAAGTCATGTCTGCTTTAGCTGCCAACCATTGGTTGAGCCAAGCCAAAGTTAATTTATTTTCAGCGCTATTGTCCGTCGCATGGCCATTCGGCAAGCCAAATTCACTAATCGTGAGCAAAGGATGCTGCGCTTTGTCGCGACGGCTAGTAATGACTAGGTTATAGCCGCGTTGGTCAATCACTTTATCTGCCAATAGCTCATCTAGACACCAACGCAAATCAATCACTATCGAGTACTGTTGAGCAGACATATCTCTCTTCTTCTATTGTTTTAAAATGTGTTGTCAAAAACGCTATCGATGCAAGCCAGCTACACCGTAACCACAGCGATTATCTGTAGCTGTCCTGATTCTATCAACTGAAAACTCACATCAACGGATTTATAACGCATAACAAATGGTGTGGCTATCTCTGTTCGTCGATAAGCTGGACGCGGGTCTTGGGCAATTAGCTCTTTGATAATGCTCATATCTGAGCCTATCAATTGACTTTGTATATGATGAATCGTAGACACAACTGTCGCATTATTCAATCCAGTGTTTGCGTCATTGATGCTTGTATCATTGTTGCTTGTATCACTATGAGCATTACTAGGCTTGCCTGCGCTTACTAGCATCATAAACTGCTCGTTAGCTGCATCGGTCACGGTCACAGTTAATAATTCTGGAGCGGTTGGTGCAAATCCACTCTCTGCCTGAATCAACGCATCACTATAGGCCACATATGGCTTTATATCGATGATTGGCGTGCCATCTATCATATCAGCACCTTTGATAATCAATAATACACGACCTTGAACTATTTTGACTTGCTCGAGCTTGACGACAGATAGGCCTAACCCCGAAGGACGATACATGCTTCGACTGGCAAATACCCCTATTTTTTGATTACCGCCCAATCTCGGTGGTCGTACTTGAGCGCGAAAGTCACTACTGGTTTTATTATTGTTTTTATATCGATAATTATGATGAAACTGCCAACTCACCCATATATGGCTAAACTTATCCAAACCATCAAATGCAGCTGGCGTATCATATGGCGCTAACATCTCAATGACACTAGTCAGGGCTACTAGGTTTGGCTGGCGCGGCGCACCGAATTTTTGTGAAATCGGCGCACGGTGATAGCCAATGACAGGAGCTTGATGGTAGTTATCTAACAGGGGATTCTCATCAAGCATATACCAACTCCAGTAATACAAAACTGTCTTGATAAAGCAGTTTTGCCAAATGATACAAAATTACTCACTAACGATATTCCATTTTATCATGCTAGACAAACACTGCTAGACGGATTTTTATTTTAAAGTTTGGTATTATGAGCAAGAAATTTGATGAGAGTCATTTACATTTGGGCGATATGACCGGTAATGCTGTCATCGTTGACGCAAATTTACTATGTCTAATGACGTAATAGCTGGCTATATATAAGCTGATAAACCAACTCTATTACGCTTACTCATCATTTACTCGTTCATAAAAATAGCAGTTTCGACAACGATTAAAAGACTGATACGTTTTTATAATGTTCAATTTAACATTGAAAATTCTGATTTAATACTTATTCAAACTCAACACACAAATAACAACTTATTAACGAGGACTTTATGTCAAAACTTCGCACCGAAACGGTCACAGAGGTTCATCACTGGAATGATTCTCTATTTAGTATCAAAACCACTCGTGACGATGGCTTGCGCTTTCGTAATGGCGAATTTGCGATGATTGGACTTGTTGTTGATGGCAAGCCATTATTACGCGCTTATTCAATCGCCAGCCCTAACTATGAAGATCATTTAGAGTTTTTCTCTATTAAAGTTCAAGATGGTCCATTAACTTCGCGCTTGCAACATATCAAAGTAGGCGACGAGCTGTTAGTCAGTAAAAAACCAACGGGCACACTAGTATTGGACGATCTGCTACCAGGTAAGAATCTGTATATGCTCTCTACTGGTACTGGCCTTGCTCCGTTCTTGTCACTAGCACGTGATCCTGAAGTGTATGAGCGTTTTGACAAAATCATCTTAGTACATGGCGTACGTCATGTTCATGATTTGGCTTATCGTGAAATGTTTGAAAATGAGCTGCCTAACGATGAAATCTTTGGTGAATGGTATCGCGAAAAATTCATCTATTATCCAACCGTTACACGTGAAGAGTTTAGAAACCAAGGACGTGTCACTGATTTGATGAAATCAGGCAAATTGTTCGAAGATATTGGTTTACCGCCAATGAATAAAGATGACGACCGTGTCATGCTTTGTGGCAGTATGCCGTTTAATGCTGAGGTTTCTGCTATTTTAGATGACTTTGGCTTGACTGTTTCACCACGTATGGGTGTGCAAGCAGATTACGCAGTTGAGCGTGCCTTTGTCGGCTAGAATGATGCTATTTAGCATCATTAGAATAAATGAAAATTTGTATAAAATAATACTTGACGCATGTAAATAGGCTGCTATAATACGCAGCCTATACAGTCAACACTGTAGCCCAATTCGGTAATATTTAGTCAATAACTATTATCACCTAACATGCCAGTGTGATGGAATTGGTAGACATGACGGATTCAAAATCCGTTGCCTTTAAAAGCGTGTCGGTTCGAGTCCGACCACTGGTACCATTATTTAGTACAAATTAGCCTCCTTTATCGGAGGTTTTTTTGTGCTTATTATTTATATTTGTTTTAATAAATTCCGAGCTCGCTTATATCGATACTTCAAATGGCATGACAGCGCTTATCTTAATCGGTACCGCATAACTCCATGGCATGCCAGCACTACAATAAAAATATCCATCATTAAATGACACAATATAGGCTGTAAAATCATTACCACACTGATCCATCATCGCTTGTTCATCGCTTTCATCACACACTGCGCACCATATCTTTTTATCACCCCGCGCTAGCATTGCTCGTGTTAAATCGCTCCCTTTTAATTCATGACTCATCATCAGCTCCTTAATTATCTTGAACTTTCTCATTACTATTTTTTTAGAAAGTTAATTTACCAGTACTCAATTTATAAGTTTGGTATGAGCTATAAACAATGTCTTATCAGGTAAATACAATCCCTATAAAAGACCATTTATTACTTTCATAACTATTGATTATCGTGGTTAATATATTGTAAAACGATAGCATTAGAACTGTAACATATAACCATAATATTCATGATGGAAGGCGATAATATTCAGACAGGCGGTATAGAAAATCTAAAAAACTTAAGGTATATACAATACTGAACATCTTTTAGTGAACATATGTTAACTATATTAAATTTGCTAGTGTTTTAACGCCATATATCTCTGACTATTAACCTTACACTATATTTAATTATTGATATATAAATTATTCACATATTGCCATATTTTTATGGTTCTATATTCAAAAAATCCTTTTACCGTTTAATAATCGATACTGAAATGAAAGTATTGAGTGATGTAAAATATTAATCATGAAAACTCCTACAGCATCCAGTCCACGTAAAATCATTCATATAGATATGGATGCGTTTTATGCCAGTGTAGAACAACGTGACTTCCCAGAATTACGGGGCAAGCCACTAGTGGTTGGTGGAGATCCAAATGGTCGCGGTGTTGTAGCAGCAGCTAGCTATGAGGTACGTCAGTTTGGAGTGCGCTCAGCCATGTCTTGTTATGAGGCTCGCAAACGTTGTCCAGAAGTCATATTTGTCAGACCACGTTTTGAAGTATATCGAGCTGTGAGCAGCGATATTCGAAATATCATGTACAGCTTAACGTCTCATGTTGAGCCATTATCACTAGATGAAGCTTATCTCGATGTCACTGGTCTTACTGTACATAAAGGCTCAGCGACATTGATGGCCAACTGGTTAAGAGCACAAATATTACAACATACAGAATTGACCGCTTCTGCTGGCGTGTCCTTCAACAAAATGTTGGCCAAGATTGCCTCTGACATCAACAAGCCTAACGGCACCGCGATTATCACACCAGAAGACGCTGATGCTTTTATCAGTACACTGCCTATTGAACGATTTCATGGGATAGGTAAAGCAACGGCAAGACGATTACATGCGATGGGCGTGACTAACGGTGCTGATCTACGCCGTATGTCAGCCGAAGTATTGATTAATGAGTTTGGTAAGCGAGGACAGTTTTATCACGATATCGCTCATGGTCGGGATGAACGCGCTGTCAAATCTGAGCGCCTGTATAAGTCTGTTGGTTCGGAGACTACTTTTAGAGAAAACCTAAACGATGACACGGCGTTACGTGTACAAATCTATGAACAAAATGCGGATGCCTTCGCGCAACTGCACAAAAAAAATCTCATCGCTCATACTATAACACTCAAGGTTAAGTATGCCGATTTCACTCAGATTACCCGTACGCACACGCTGACCACCGCTTTTAGTAGTGCTGAATCTGCTCATTACTGGTTAGATAAGTTATTCTTAGATATTCCGCGCCAGCTTCCTATTCGATTAGTCGGGGTCACTTTTTCGTCATTGACACCTGCAACCCAATTATTGCCTCAATTAAATTTATTTGAGTAAAATAAGCAAAGACTAACGTAATAAACATTAGAACAGTTGAAAACTATTACTTTTGCTTAGGCTATTCAAATATGTTTTGTGCACGGTGACTACTTAGTAAAGCAACCTTTTATAGCAGTATTTCTGCTACAATTATGCCAAAATTTCTATCCATTTAAAGACTGATTATGACCAACGCTCACACTGCATCTTCCGATTCTAATACTCCGCTTGATACCAATAACAATAGTGACGTCTTAGATTATCTAAGCGTAGAAGATTACGACTATGACCTACCAGATCGTTTGATTGCGCGATATCCATTAGCACAACGTTCTGCTTCAAAACTCTTGTACTTGCCTGCTCACACTGACACAAATGCTACGCTTGTAGAAGACTGTTTGTTTTCTGAGTTGCCTGAATTGTTAGACGATGGAGACCTGATTGTCTTTAATGATACAAAGGTTATGAAGGCACGCCTATTTGGTCAAAAAGACACTGGCGGTAAACTTGAGGTTTTGATTGAGCGATTGGTTACTGTCTCAGACTTAGATATAACGACACTGCATTTAGAAGATTCAAATAATGAATCAGTCAACCAAGAACATATTGCCCTTTGCCATGTAAAAGCCAGTAAAGCACTGAAACTTGGTCAACGTTTTCAACTTTCTGATGGTCATATGAGTGGCGCGATGATTGGTCGTCAGGACAACTTGTTTATTTTAGCCTTTGATGCGCCAATTTTGCCTGATTTAGAACTCTACGGCGAGCTACCTATCCCGCCTTACTTTGAACGTCATGCTGATGACACTGATAATACTCGTTATCAAACGGTTTTTCATGATCCTGCTAAGCTTGCAAGTGTCGCTGCACCGACAGCAAGTTTGCATTTCGATGAATTGGTGCTTAATAAACTGGCAGAAAAAGGCATCAATACTGCTTTTGTGACATTGCATGTTGGCGCTGGTACCTTTGCGCCAGTTAAAACAGACAACCTGCTCAATCATACTATGCACAGTGAGTATGCACATCTGCCACAAGCAACTGCTGAACTGATTAATCAAACGCATGCAAATGGTAATAAGGTCATCGCGATTGGTACCACGGTGACTCGCGTCCTTGAAACGGCGTATCAAAAAACGGCTATTAATGGACAAGTACTCTCTAGCTGGTCAGGGGACACAGACATCTTTATTTATCCAGGATTTAAATTCGGTGTCATTGATCGACTGTTAACAAACTTTCATTTACCCAAATCGACATTGCTAATGTTGGTATCAGCTTTTTCTGGCAAAGCAGCGATTGAACAGGCCTATCAACATGCTATTCAAAAAGAATATCGATTCTTTAGTTATGGCGATGCAATGTTACTTGACAAGAAAATAAGCTGAACATTAAATAAACATTTACGCATTGGACGCAACAGTTGTGAAATAAACTGGTAAACTAAACCGTACTTTGTTATAACAGCAAAGATAACTTATTTTGTAAAGGACTGCTCATGTCTTGTCATTTATCTCGTCGCTTGACTCCTGTACATCGCGCGGTATCGATGGCATTACTTTATTCTGTAGGTTTGGCCGCTATTATTCCAAGCGCGCAAGCGGCAAATATCGGTAAGACAGTCGTTAATTCAGCTCAACATGAACCTTTAAACGCAAGTATTGTGGTTACCGACATACGAGCGGCTGACTTTTCAGCGAGCTTGGCCAATCCAGTTATCTATCAACAGATGGGATTGACGCCGACTGATTCAATGCAGGTGCGTTTTCAAGCAACTTCAGCGACCAGTGGTCAGGTATTAATCAGCACATCGCAGCCTGTGTCCAAGCCTTTTGCTGATTTGGTCTTATCGATCAATGATAATGGGCAGCAAAATGTCGTACCAAAAACATTATTAATGCCGTTAAGCGATAGTCTACCGATTAATAAGACTCCAGAAAACATTGTCAAAGGTACAAAAAAACCTAATTTACCTAGTGTTTCTGCAAGCACAGTCAAACCGTTAACCGTAAGAAAAGGTGCGCCGCCGCCACTAATATCAGTATCTAACACTGCTGAAAACCAACCAGCTCTAGCAAACATAGCAGCAGTTGATTCTTCTATTTCCAGATCAGTATCTAACATACAAGCCCCGACAGTGACAGCTACTTCGCAGACTAGCAATCTTACTTACGCACCTAGTCGGCTTGATAATGGGCGTTTAAATAGTGATTCTGATATAAAAAATACTATCAGTAATGCAAAGAATACTGATAACGGCCTTAGTTCATCAAACCGTTTAGATAGCAGTGCTTTGAGTGCGAATAACAGCACTGAACCTACGAAAGCTATTGACAACGATAGCGATAAGGCAAGTATAAAAAGCACTCCAATATTAGATAAAGTATTAATTGATAAACCACTCGACACTCTAAATATTCAAGTCATACGGCAGATACAGCCGAGTCGTAAGAAAACAGATGCTGATACATCACCCGTACCTACTCCAACTACTAGCATCATAGCAAGCAATACTGAGAACAATGATACTAGCGTCATTGCAGCTTCTATTGACAATACAACTTCGAAAACTCCTAATAGCGCTATTAATAATACCTCTTCAAATGACATAGCAATAGATAGTTCGACAGTTAATCAATACCAAGTACAACGTAACGATAGTCTATGGATCATTGCCCAACAGATAGCGCAAGAAAATAACCTAGATACTTCAACTGTGATGAAGCAAATTCAAACACAAAACCCTGATGCCTTTATCAATAGAGATGCGGACCAATTAAAAGCAGATGCTAAGCTCAGTCTACCCAGTTACGATGTCATACCGTCACAGAAAAATCTAGAAGCGGCCATCGATGCACAAAGACAATATATTCGTAGAGCAAATACAGCGGCGATGCAAAAAACCGTTCAAAAATCTATTAAGAAACCATCCAAAAGCACTCAAGCAGTCAAGGCCAAACGTCCTAAGAAAGTAGTGATTACTAAAACGCAAATGTTACCAAAAGCGCAGTTTTCTGTGCTTGCGCCTGGGCGAGACGGTAATGCAGATGGAACTCAAACGAAATCAGCTTCAAATACTGGGAATGGTTTGAGTACCGACATACTGGCAACTCTGAAAGCCACAAGGCAGAAAACTGCAGCACAAGCTCAGCGTTTATCAAGTACTAGTAACGCTCTTAATAGTTATACTAAAAAGCTTCAACTACAGAATCAAAAACTGGCTGAGCTACAAGCTCGTCTTAAAAAATTACGTAATCAATAATTGTCTGGTTGATCAACACAATAGATTGTGATCACAGGCGTAGGAGTAACTATGGACAATATGCTATATATCATCGCTGGATTGGTACTTATTTTATTAGTAGCTGGTTTTTTATTACGCAAAAATAAAGCTCAAAAATCGTCAGCACAATTGCCTACAAATTCAGAAAGAAACACAATTACTCCAACGTCAAAAGTAGATTATGGTGCTCCTACCCAAAATATTGCAATTGATGAGAATAAATTTGATCACGTTACCATTGCTCAGCGTTTTATGGATCAGCAACGTTATGATAAAGCAATTGAAACTCTCAAACGCGGTTTAAGTGACAAACCTAATGATGGAGCACTTTCTCTTAAGTTACTAAGCATATACGCTACGATAGATCAGCCAAAAGACTTTAATAATGTTTATGAGTCTATAAAGACTCATAATGATAGTCAGACTATCGCTCAAGCAGACGAGATAAGAAATCTATCTTTCGATGAATTAGAACCTGCCGCTGTGCAAACGCTAGCAACAGATAATGCTAACAATGATTTTGGTGGCATCGACTTCGATTTGCCTGTTAGTCAAACTGATAACATCGATGCAGCAAGCCATCAGTCAATTGAAGAAGGAGAAAATAATGATATTGCAATAAGTGAGCCTATCGACAGCTTAGAAGTGTCAGACGAAGTTAACAGTGTCAATCCTACTACCGAAACTTCGAATGATAGCTTTGATCTGACCCTCAGCGATTTAGAGAACGATGTCGCTGCGCCTAATACGACCAGTGAAACGCCTGTCATACCATTGGACAATGTAGATAACGACGTTTTAGAGACTTCTACTAACGATAATGTTAGTAATAACGAAGATAACGAACTCAGTGACTTTGAGTTTGACTTTGATTCATTTGATGATACTTCGAATGAATCATCTATAGACACTAACCTCTCACATAATGATAATGAGAAAGCAGCACTAGAAGAAGATTTTATCTTAGACTTCGATGATTTAGCAGACGATACAGATAATGTCGTAGCTAATGACGTCTCTACGAATTCAGAACAACACTCTATTGATACTATTCAAAACAGTGAAGATGACTTTGCTTTATCTTTGGGCAGCCTAGATACATCAGATAATATCAATACTGTCTCCAATGATGACCTATCTACGACTGAAAACGACAGTGATTTCGACAATTTTATTCTGGAAAATACTGATTTTGGAAATAATACTTCTGAGAGCATGACCCTTGAAGAAGAGAGCTTTACAGATATTAATCTCGAGGAACCATTACTCAAGGATGATATCGAGGTTAATGATGTTAGCGATGTTGAAGAATCGAATATTGCACCTGCTGCACCATTAAGATTTGATGACAATACGCTGATAGACGATGATTTTAATATTGACGATGCTGATTCTCTATTTGACGCTCCCTCGACCACTACCCCAGTCTCTACAGTTGCGCCAGTTGAGAGTGACACTTCTATCACGCCTCAAGAGACTGAATCAGCAGAAGACTTCTCATCACGGTTCGCAGCAGATTTTGATTTCGTAAAATCATTAGACAGTAATCAAGTCACGTTAGACTTGGCAGATCAATATCTACAATTGGGTGAATACGACAGTGCAAAGCGTTTACTCAATGAGGTGATAGCTCAAGGTACTAATGAGCAGAAACAGCAAGCACAGCTATTACTTGAGCGTACTGCGTAGTTAATAGTCTAGTCTCTCATCAGCAAGTACTTCCGAATCACGGGATGCTTGCTGATTTTTTTGCATTTAACTCTAATACTATCTATTATTAAACCCTTCAGCCATCGTTGGTCAATCCTCCAGCACCTCTTTTCTTCCATACTTGTTTACTGTGTTGATACTATGCCATCTTCTGTTATGCTCAAAAATCTATCCGATCCTATTCAACTGATTTATGCTGGTGGTACCTTTGGTAGCTACGGCAGACCTTTAGCGCCATTATCAGCAGAAGTGTTTTTACCTACTCTACAAAAACTTTTATCTGCACAAGATAGTACGAATAACTTACCGACAGTCTCATGGTTAGAAAACGCCCTGATCAAAGACAGCAGCCAGCTTACCCCTAGCGACTTTACGCATTTTTATCAACTACTCCTGAATGCTTATACTAAAGGTGATAGACGCTTTCTGCTCATCACTGGCACGGATACGTTGAGTTACTTAGGCGCATTTTTAGCAGAAGCTTTTGCAGGTAGTGATATCTGTATTGTTTTGACCGCAAGTATGCGCCCATTATTAGACAGTGAGATATTGCATTCCTATAACATCGATGAACATAGCGATGCTTGGGGCAATCTCAACGACTCATTAAAACTAGCCGCTGCTGGTGAATCAGGCGTGAAGGTTAGTTTTGGCGGCGAATCATGGCCTGCTCAAACGGTACAAAAAATTCACAGCCATGATCTAATGGCATTTACTGGTCATTCTCGCGCCGCTTACCCAGCCAATAGCTATATAAAAAATCTACCTGACACTCGTAGGCAACATTGGCTTGATGACCAACAAGACTTGCTATCCAGTATTCAAACACGCGCTGAAAACGCGAGTGTTCATGCGCTATATTGCCTACCTAACGATGTTTCGATGATAAACAACCAGCTACAAGCTTTATTGTCGCAGCCACCATGTGGCATCATTCTATTGGGATTTGGCGCCGGTAACATCCCTTACTCAGCTGCACTAGCAGAGACACTGACCCTTGCTCATGAGCGTGGACATATGGTGATATCAGCCAGTCAATGTCCGTTTGGTGGCGTCAGCGATAGCTATGCGGCGGGCAGTTGGCAGTACGAGCATCATGTGATTGCTGGTGGGCGTCTGACAATACCCGCTATTTATGCCCGGTTACTATGGTTGTTACTTCGCTATGATAGTCCTGCCAGACGCAGACAGCGTTGGTTGAATAATGTCAATCAAACCGGCACTAACATCAAAAAGCGATAAGCGACTTTTAATTAATTCCAATTTTATAAGTTTAGAAACCCTAATGTCTGAGACTGAAATTATTGAAACTGAACCAACCTACACTTTAGCGATTGCTATTGAGTTCTTAGGAACTCATTATCATGGCTGGCAACGACAACGAGAGGTTTTGGGTGTACAAGAAGCCTTAGAGACAGCTATCGGCAAAGTTGCCAATGAGCCTATAGAAGTCATCGCAGCTGGGCGTACTGATGCCAGCGTCCATGCGAGCAATATGATTGCCCATTTTACAACTCATGCGTATCGCCCTACTCATAACTGGTTACGCGGTGTGAACAGCCTACTTCCCGATGATATTGCTCTACGCTGGATACAACCTATGCCAGCTGATTTTCACGCGCGTTTTGGTGCTATTGCTCGTCGCTATCGTTATATTACGCTCAACCAAGCACAGCGTCCTGCCATACTAAATCATCAGGTGACTCATATCTATGAACCGCTTGATTTGAAAGCCATGCAGCAAGCAGCAGCTGATATCGTAGGTACACATGATTTTAGCAGTTACCGTGCTGCGGCCTGTCAATCCAATCAGCCAGTGCGCACGATTAGCCATGCCAACCTCTTTGCTCATGGTCAATTTATCGTTTTTGATATAC
Source organism: Psychrobacter sp. NPDC077938 (assembly GCF_044542635.1). NCBI lineage: Bacteria > Pseudomonadati > Pseudomonadota > Gammaproteobacteria > Moraxellales > Moraxellaceae > Psychrobacter > Psychrobacter sp. NPDC077938. The sequence continues at coordinate 324,890 of NZ_JBITUW010000002.1, read as the reverse complement.
AAGCAGATGGGTTTTTACATCATATGGTTCGCAATTTGATGGGCACACTATATGCCATTGGTAGACATGAGCTAGAGCCAGCAGATTTTTTAAAGATTTTGCATAAAAAAGATAGAACGATTGCACCGCCAACTGCTTCAGGTGATGGATTGTATTTTATCAATGCTTATTATCCTGAACGTTTTCAAAGCTTATTGCCAGATGCACCGCTAACACCTGTCTGGTTAAATTTGCCTGATTAAACGTTATGGTTTGGCATACATATCACTTACATGCTGTCAAGTCAAAAGCAGGTTCGTATTGCTTTAATCCACTAACTTACGTATAATATGGGCTTATTTTTTAATTGATTGATACAAATTATGGCAAAAGACGATATTATTGAATTTGAAGGCGAAGTCATTGATACCCTTCCTAATACTTTGTTCAAAGTTCGTTTAGAAAACGGGCACGAAATCATCGCGCATATCTCTGGTAAGATGCGTAAGCATTATATTCGTATCTTGACAGGTGATAAGGTTAAAGTTGAAATGACACCTTATGACCTATCTAAAGGCCGTATCACCTACCGTGGTAAAAACTAAATACTGACTGACCAATATGGTTATGAAAGTATTAGCATTGGTAAGATACAGCTAATAACTGAATAGCTACGTTATCGCTGATAGCTGATATGACGCTTGGGTAGTGAAACTGATAATAATAATGAAAATGCTAATCTGCTCATTATTGCCTATCAATATTTTAGTTATTTAGTATTGACTGTTTATACTTACCACAAAAAATACCGCTAGATTTTAGCGGTATTTTTTTGTCCATTTTTTATGATTTAGTACTGCCGTGTCTAACTAAACTCGACAGTTGCGCCATTTTTTATTACTCCAAGCAGACTAAGCGCATCCCAATTGGTCAAACGCACACAACCTGCTGATGCTTGACGACTGATACGAGCAGGATCTGGTGATCCATGAATGCCATAAGTTGGTTTACTAAGCCCAATCCATACCGAGCCTACTGGATTGTTGGGACCTGGTGGAATGATAGACTTGCTACCGTCATTGGCCGTATAAGTATAGTTGGGCTCGTGCACCTTTACCTTAACAGTATGCGTACCTGTTGGTGATGGTGTCGCTGTACTACCCACTGTCGTCGGATAGCTAGCAATCAAGTTATTGTTCTCATCATAAGCGTAGAGTGTCTCAGTGGCTTTATCAGCGACAACGCGATGCACAGGCTTAGTGTTAGGATTGCCAGGGTTGTATACCGTGATAATTTCACCCGCAGTAAAACTGGCATCAGGATTAAGCGATTTTAAATATTTCTCACTGATATGAAACTTCTCTGCCAATGCCTCAGTAATGCTTTCGTAGTACATTCCCTCAAGCTTGGATTTGGCAACAGAATCAGCAGGTATGGTTGTGGTTTTGACATTCACGTCTGCTTCAGTAAGCTGATAACTGACTAGTACTGGTTGAGTCGTAAGCTTCTCATTCTTGGTCAGCGCTTGCCACGTCTCGTTGTTCAACGTATCGGTTACGTCTAAACCATTTGCTTTTTGAAATGCCTGCATGGCTTTACGAGTATTTTTGCCCCAGTACCCATCGACAGGCCCTACTCCATTATGATGCCAGTTTAATAGAGCCTGCAGCTTTGTTCCTATATTACGATCGATCTCTGCATCCGCCGTCCAAGTGACATTGTTTACTTTTTTTGCATTGTCAGATAGGTTCTCAGTTGTGTACTTAATCGTAGGTAGTAGCTTATTCAATGAAGTCGCGACTTTACTATCTCCTGTTAACTTTTGACTTACGCCATTAGTAACCGGACTGACTTCTGCCGGAGCTTTGACGCTATTACTTGAGCTCACACTATCTGTTGTCTCTACTGCGATGCTTTGCCCCATGAATAGTAAGCTAGAGAAACTAACCACTGTCAATGCCTTACTGATTCTTGTTAATTGATACATGTAACACTCCTCATTTAAAAAATTCTATTATTATTTTCAGTTTTCAAATACTACAGTTTTTTAGATTTTAGAACTTGCCTTTGTAATCTAGTTTTTTGATATTTTACTCTGCTAAAAGCAAAAGGTTTTAAGTCTTTTACGAGTCATCAATATTGTCATATTACCTTGTGAGCATATAACAGCTTTGTGTTAAAAGGAGCTTCGTTGTACAGCGTCTCTGTTAATAAGGCGCTTATAAATAAGCTTTGCTAACAGATGAACGATAAAAAACCCATAAGCCACTTGGTAGCTTATGGGTATATAACACGCAAACTGAGACTGTGGAAAATGCTATATAAGAATAGCCTTTAAACGCAAATTAACTTATATCAGTTTGGCCAAGACCGCTTGACCCATTTCTTTACAGCCTACTCGCTTAAGTCCAGCTTCGCTGCTATCTAAAATATCCAGCGTACGTAGACCATCATCAAGCACATCACTGACTGCCTGTTCAATTGCTTGTGCCGCTTCTTCTTGCTTGAAGGTGTAACGCAGCATCATAGCAACAGACAAGATAGTCGCTAATGGGTTGGCTTTATCTTGTCCTGCGATATCAGGCGCTGAACCATGACACGGCTCATACATGCCTTTACCTGACTCATCTAAGCTCGCTGATGGCAACATCCCGATTGATCCTGTTAACATCGCAGCTTCATCAGATAGGATATCGCCAAACATATTTCCCGTCACCATGACATCGAACTGCTTAGGATCTTTAATCAACTGCATGCAAGCATTGTCAGCATACATATGTGATAGCGCCACATCGCTATAGTCAGCTTGCTGCATCTCGATCATCGTCTGTTTCCACAGCTCGGTGACTTCTAACACATTAGCTTTATCAACTGAACATACCTTAGCTGCTGTGCCTGCTGCTTGCGCACGCGTTTTTGCTAATTCAAAGGCAACTTTACCAATGCGCTGAATCTCACTTGTGCTATACACCATCGTGTTATAGCCCTGCTGCTCACCGTTTTCTAATGTGCGGATACCACGAGGCTCACCAAAATAGATACCGCCTGTTAGCTCACGAACGATCAATAGATCTAAACCTGAGATAATTTCAGGTTTGATACTTGAGGCATTAGCCAACTGTGGATAGAGCTTGGCTACGCGTAGGTTGGCAAATAAACCAAGCTCACCACGGATTTTCAATAGACCACGTTCAGGGCGTTTACTACGCTCGATTGCATCCCATTTAGGACCACCAACTGCACCTAGCAATACGGCATCTGCGGCGCGAGCACGAGCCAATGTCTCATCTGGCAAAGGCTCACCAGTTGCATCAATAGCTATACCGCCAATCAATCCAGACTCAAGCGTTAAATCAAGTGAAAACTTATCATTGACAGCCTTGAGCACGTCAATGGCTTGGGTCATAATTTCAGGGCCAATACCATCACCCGCTAATGTTAAAATCGTTGCCATACTGATCCTTTTGGAAATATTTTTATTGGTTGATTATATTTTCGAGCTTTTTATACTCATATTTTATACTGCCATTTTTTTGACTTTAGGTGCTGATGTCACTGCTTTGGCCATACCCGTCTCTACAAACTCGCCTTGATGCTCAGCGTCTAGTTGCTTACAGAATCGGCGCTGTACTTGAGTACCTTGCAATAGCTCAATACATAAAGGCTCAGGTGATGCTGTGTCCAATAGACTGCCTGATTTTTCGCTGCTCTTCTTTTGATAAGCACGTAACTGATAGGTACCTGCTTCAGTGAAATCATGAATCATCGCAAAACGCTCAACATAGCCCATGTTATTCTCTGGATAAAAATTCACATGTACCTCGTATTTGGCAGGCATGACCCGTGCATAATAGTTGGTCAATCCTGGCATACTCGAAGGTGCTAACGGCACAACTTTTATGGCATTTTTATTGACGAGTGGTGTCATATCCATATTCATCGATGTTTTTGCCATACCTTCTTGACGTGGTAAGGCTGTCATAATCTGAGGATTGATTGGCTCGTGACTGTTGGGCGCAATAATGAGCGTTTTATCTATCTGCACAATTTCGCAATGATATGTACCCACACATGCAATATTTACTTCACCAACGATAGGTTTGATTTTACCCACCCATGCTTCAGCACTCTCTGCCTCATTTATTTTTTGATAGCCCGTCAATAGCTGACAGCCTGACAATAATAAGCTTGCAGCAACAATTGTACTTGTCCATAGAGCATAACGTTTTGTATTCATAATGGCGGCTACTATTCAAGAGAGATAATAAAATGTAGTGAAAAACTACCCTTCATTTTAGACAGTTCACCGCCATAACTCAACGCTGCGTTGCGACTACTCATAGTTTTATGAGCAGTAGATTATAAAATGACCTTCTACGCTCTTACGTCGTTAAATATCCACGGTGTTTTTTGCATCATTTGTTGCTCGTAATCTTTGATAGCATCACTTTGTTGCAAGGTTAGACCAATATCATCAAGTCCGTTTAATAAGCAATGTTTGCGAAAGGCATCTACTTCAAAGGCATACTCTTCGCCAGTTGGTGTGATAACGACTTGACGCTCAAGATCCGCGGTCAACTCATAGCCTTCGTTATCGAACGTTGCTTTCATTAACGTATCTACAATCGCTTCATCCAACACAATCGGCAACATGCCATTTTTGAAACAGTTATTATAGAAAATATCTGCAAAGCTAGGCGCAATTACCGTACGGAAACCATACTCTGATAACGCCCAAGGTGCATGCTCACGACTAGAGCCACAGCCAAAGTTTCTGCGTGCCAACAAGATAGTAGCGCCTTGATAACGTGGCTTATTCAATACAAAGTCTGGATTGATGACTCGTGTACTGTTGTCTTGACCAGGATAACCTTCGTCAAGATAGCGCCAATCATCAAATAGATTTACGCCAAAACCTGTACGTTTAATAGACTTTAAAAACTGTTTTGCGATAATTTGGTCGGTATCGACGTTTGCGCGATCTAACGGGCAAACGATACCTGTTTGGGTGTTATAAGCTTGCATAAAATTTCCTATCAATTATATTTTTGCTGGCTGATGATTTTGATAAGCGTATTAAACAGTAAATAATTTTTTACCATCTTTGACACCATGTTCATATATTTATCGTTCATACAAGCATGATGTCAGCTACTTACTATCAGTCTTAAAACGTACGAACATCCACAAAATGTCCTGCCAACGCGGCGGCAGCTGCCATTGCTGGGCTTACCAAATGCGTACGACCACCATTACCCTGACGACCTTCAAAATTACGATTCGACGTTGAGGCACAGTGCTCTTGCGGCTCAAGTTTGTCTGCATTCATTGCCAGACACATTGAGCAACCCGGCTCACGCCATTCAAAACCAGCTTCGGTAAATAACGTATCCAATCCTTCAGCCTCTGCTTGCAACTTCACCTGTCCAGAACCTGCAACAACGATCGCTTCTTTTACGTTATCAGCAACTTTGCGACCTTTGATTACCGCTGCCGCATCACGTAAATCTTCGATTCGTGAATTGGTACATGAACCGATAAATATACGATCAAGTTGGATATCCGTAATTTTCTGACCAGCTTCTAGCCCCATATAAGTATAAGCGCGTAACCAGCCTTCTTCTTGAGCTTCATCAATGGCTTGATCTGGTGTCGGTACAGATTGCGTGATATCTACCACCATCTCAGGCGATGTACCCCAAGATACCTGTGGTGCGATCTGACTACCGTCGATTTCTACCACAGTATCAAATACCGCGTCATCGTCTGAATATAGTGTACGCCAGTAGGCTTCCGCTTGTTCCCATTGTGCTTCGCTTGGCGCATATGGACGACCTTTGACATAATCAATCGTCGTGTCATCGACCGCAACCATACCGACGCGCGCGCCTGCTTCAATCGCCATGTTACAGACGGTCATGCGACCTTCCATACTCATGTCTTCGAACACTTGACCTGCAAATTCAATCGCGTGTCCTGTACCACCTGCAGTACCAATCTTCGCAATGATAGCTAACACCACATCTTTTGAAGTGACGCCAGCACCAAGTTGACCAGTGACGCGAATCTGCATATTTTTTGATTTCTTTTGAATCAAACACTGCGTTGCCAATACATGCTCAACTTCAGAGGTTCCGATACCATGAGCCAAGCAACCAAGTGCTCCGTGGGTCGCTGTATGCGAGTCACCGCAAACAACTGTCATACCTGGCAAGACCAAACCTTGCTCAGGACCGACCACGTGCAAAATTCCTTGACGGGCATCATTGATAGTAAATTCAGCAATATCAAACTTGGTACAGTTATCGTCCAAAGTGACAACCTGCAAGCGTGATACCTTGTCTTTAATCCCAGGCACCCCTTCTAGGCGCTCTTTAGTAACGGTCGGCACATTATGATCTGGACTGGCAATGTTAGCCGATAAACGCCATGGCGCTCTATTTGCCAACTCCAACCCTTCAAATGCTTGTGGACTCGTCACTTCGTGCAATAGGTGGCGGTCGATATAAATCAGGCTCGAACCATCGTCGCGCTTAGTGACTTCGTGAGCGTTCCAAAGTTTGTCATATAACGTTTGACCAGCCATGTTGCTATCCTTTATAGGTTACTAATTACTTAATTTTTACTTACTTGAACATTGCCAAGCTAAGATTCTATGTAAATACTATGTCTATCTATAATGTTTAATAATTGCTGTCGTATCTATGATTTAAATATTATTTCTTTATGAGACCCAACACATGACTAAAACTAACGCTTAAAATACGTTTTAAATGGCAAATAGCCAATTTTTTAGAATAAATATGTCACAATACGCCTCGATGTCTTGTGATTATAGCAGGCAAATCCTATAATAATAATTGATGATTTTTAACCAGACGCAAACTTTTATTTCTAATACGTTGTGATTGGGTCAGCCAACTTTTATTTATAGCTCATAAAGTAGCTAAGGACATTCGTTTGAACACCACAAACTTGACGACATTCGTTACCGTTATGCACACTGGCAGTATCTCAGGTGCCGCAGAAAAGCTATTTATCACGCAGCCTGCTGTCAGTAAACGTATCAAAAACTTAGAAGACGAGTTTAACATTACCTTGTTTGATACGGTAGGACGTGGAATTGTACCTACTCAAGCTGCCAGCGAAATGCTACCTCATGCCAAGCGTTGGCTAGAAGATTATGAGAATTTTAAAATCAACTTGCAGCATTCTCAGCACATTGTCTCTGGCAAGTTAGTCATTGGTACTAGCCATCATATTGGCCTACATCATTTAGCACCTGTCCTGAAACACTTCATTCAAGCTTATCCAGCTGTTCAGTTAGAAGTACACTTCGTAGATTCTGAAAAAGCACACAAAGCAGTACTAGATGGTGATTTGTCTTTAGCCTTTGTTACGCTACCACCTGTCTATGATAAGCGGCTAACCTACCATACGCTATGGTCAGACCCTCTCTACTTCATGACTGGTACGCTATCAGCGTTGGCAACCAAATCAAACGTCACTTTAGAGCAGTTGGCCCGATACCCTGCTATTCTACCGTCTGCCAATACCTTTACCAGTCAGATTACTTTGGCCGAATTTGCCAAGCACAATCTAAAGCCTTATGCCACGATGAGCACCAACCCGCTTGAATCTATTCGTATGTTGGTATCTGTCGGTCTTGGCTGGTCAGTACTGCCTCAAACGATGGTCAGCCAAGATTTGGAACGTATTGATATGGCAGATAATATTGAGCTACAGCGTTATCTAGGTGTGGTCATCAATCCGAAGCTTACACAGTCTAGCAGTGTCACTGCGCTCTTAGATTTACTGGCTCCTATTGAATAAAACTAGCTAACTATAACAATATATAAATTCTACCTATTCGCATTTGAATCTATCATGCGTTATAATACGCTTGACGTTGTTTGTATAACAAAAATTTACCACAAGGACACTGATAGTCATATATTGAATACTTCTAGTAAGATATGATGGTTAACAGTAGGTTTAATGGTTTTGATTGATTGTGTAGGTTGCTAATACTCATATATAAATAGCAGATGCGAGCAATAACAATAGATAAGTGGAATGCGAAATTCCCATTGTTCTCTATCTCTATATGAGTGCTAGCCATAGAACGACATCAATCATATATAACTACAGAAGATACTGAAAAAAGCCATTATGTCTCAATTAATGGCTTTTTTTGTCTTTAAATATTGTTTTGGACATCGCCTTGTAGGACAGAACTTTTATAGTTAAAAAATAATTACAGCCAATTATGTTGGTTAAGGACAATTTATATGAACGGAGTTTCTAGTGGCGTGCTGATATCACTCGGCGCCTATTTCTTAGTGATGATTGGGATTGGTGTTTACGCTTATTTTAAGCAAGCCAATGATACTGAAGGCTATATGTTAGGGGGTCGTAACTTAGGCCCAGCAGTAACCGCACTTTCTGCAGGTGCATCAGATATGTCAGGTTGGTTACTACTTGGCTTACCTGGTTATATGTTTGCCGATGGTGTGGTCAGTATTTGGATCGCGCTTGGTTTGACATTAGGTGCATTACTAAATTATCTCATCGTAGCACCTCGCCTTCGTGTTTATACCGAAGTGGCTGACAACGCTATCACCCTACCCGATTATTTTGCCAACCGCTTTGAAGACAAGTCGCACATGCTACGCGTCATCTCAGCCGTGGTCATCATTCTATTCTTTACCGTCTATACCGCTGCAAGTCTTGTAGGTGGTGGTAAACTCTTCGAAAGCTCACTTAACCTATCGTATAGTACTGGCCTATGGGTTACTGCTGGTGTGGTTGTGGCTTATACGCTATTCGGTGGTTTCTTAGCAGTATCTATGACCGATTTTGTACAGGGCGTCATCATGCTGTTTGCCATGGTAATCGTACCTGTCGTTGCCTTTACTGATCTTGGTGGTATTTCAGCCACTACAGAAGCGGTTAGAAATATCGACCCTACCCTTTTAGACGTTACTAGCGGTATGAGTGTCATCGGTATTATTTCGTTAATGGCATGGGGCTTAGGTTACTTTGGCCAGCCGCATATTATCGTACGTTTCATGGCAATTCGTTCAGTGAGAGATGTACCGACCGCACGTAACATCGGTATGAGCTGGATGGTTGTTAGCCTTGTTGGTTCACTAATGACTGGTTTTGCTGGTCGTGCCTACGTACAAAAAACTGCGATGACGCTGGACGATCCTGAGACTATCTTTTTAGTATTCACTCAGTTCTTGTTCCATCCATTGGTTTCAGGTTTCCTATTAGCAGCTATTTTAGCGGCAATTATGAGTACTATCTCATCTCAGCTATTGGTTGTATCAAGCTCTCTAACCAAAGATGTGTACAAACTATTCTTTGATAAAGACGCACCAGAAGCTCGTCAGGTATTGGTTGGTCGTGTTTCTGTCGTAGTGGTTGCGCTAGTATCTATCATGCTTGCTTCTAATCCAGATAGCTCAGTATTAAACCTAGTTTCTAATGCATGGGCAGGATTTGGTGCAGCGTTTGGTCCATTGGTTATTTTCAGTCTGACATGGCGTGGTATGAACCGTAATGGTGCTGTTGCTGGTATGGTTGTTGGTGCTCTGACTGTTATCCTATGGATTTATGGGCCTTTCCAAGTAGATGGTATGGCACTAAATAGCTGGTTATACGCTATCGTTCCAGGCTTTATCTTAAGTACTATCGCTATCTTTGCCGTTAGTATCATGACTGGTGGCCCAAGACCTTCAGTTTCTGCTAAGTACAAAGAGATGGAGCTAAACTTAAACAAATAAGTTTACTTAAAATCTTAAGATTATTCTTATAAAGAAACCTCGTCACTATTGGCGAGGTTTTTTTATGAGTAACGATTTAGTATATTTAACCTACTACAGTATCGAACCAAGAAAACTTATGGCAAATGGGACAGGAGTATGGATAGCTCTGTGATGGATATACTACGCTAGATTGTCCTAGCCTTTTTGGCAGTCCAACTGCTACCCACCCTTGAATGGTAGACCTTTATTAGGACAACTACCTCTGTTCAGCGCCGTATTTAGCTACCTGCTTATACATCGTTATACACCTCAAGTGTGCTAAGTTATTAGCAACTTACTTATTAGATGTTCGATAAAGTATAAGTGCGTATCTATTCTTAAGCTAAAAGGTATTTGTTGTGTATGGTTACGGAGCTAAACTAAACAAATAAAATGTAGCCCTGCTATATGAATTAGTACTATAAAGATTATCTTTGCTGTTGTACCTATATTTGAGCACTAACAATCAAATATTTAATAGAAAACCCATAAAAAAGCGACCTATTGTAGGCCGCTTTTTTATTATTCAGCAGTTATATAGAAAGATTATTTCCCTTGATAAGAAAGCTTCACACCAGCGATATAGCCATCATTGTCTTGGAAGTCACCAACGACTTTGCCTGTTGGCAATTGACCTTGGGCATCACCGAACCATAGGTATTTACCACCCGCAGATACTGCCCAGTTTTCCGTAACGTTATATTTGGCACCAAGACCAACGCTATAGTAGCCTTCGACCGGACCTAATGAAGTTACAGGGTTGCCAGCACCACTATCCCAACCAACAGTACCGCTAATAGCAAGTGCTGGAGCGACACGTTTCGCTAAGCCAAGCTCTACCATCCACTGGTCATCTTTATATTCTACCAAGTTCAGTCCATCAGGGCCATAACTGATTTTACTAGTATCGTTATAAAGTGGTGGTGTAATAATAAAATCACTCCACGGTACCCAGCGTACTTTTGCTGTTGCTAGTGTTGTAGGGTTGATACCTGTTTGGAAATCAAAGTTGACTGATTTAGGAGTAGTAATTTCGTATTTGCTGTTTCTATTTGCTGCTGCAGCCGCTTGTTCTGGAGTAGCTCCTGCTGCTGTAGCTCTAATAGCTACTAACGGATACGACTCAGATATTTGTATATCATGATCGATTTCAGAACGATAAGTTAAAGCAGCTTTCAATGCGATTTCAGGCTTACTATAAGCAATACCTGCTATATACCCATAGTCCATATCAGGATTACTGTTTGAAGTGTAACCGCTAGCAGGTCCATAAGCTAAACCGCGTAATTTGGTTTCAGACTGAGTACGCTGTGCAACTGGACCACCATAAATTTGGAAGTTTTTGTTGGCACCAAACTTCATACCCAAAATCCCTGTGAGGCTTTGGCTACGAACTTCTACATTAGTATTTTCGCCCGCGGTACTTGCTTCAGCTTGTGCTACCGCTACTGCTCCACGCAATCCATCTAACTGAGCCTGCTGTGCTGGAGTTAAAACACCCGCTGTTTCTCCTGCAGCCAGAGCACCAATTCCAGCCTGTGCCGCTGCAAGACTTGGCGCTGCGCCATTAGTAATAGAAGCAATAGAAGCGTCGACATCTCCTTGTGAGACGAAGTTACTTTGAGTATATTCAGCAGCTGCACCGAAAGGCTCGTCATATAAGATACCAACACTAAAGGTATCGTTAATGTCTGCTTTTACGCCATAGCGGAAAAAGTCATAAGACTCAGCGATATCACCCGTCTTGTCACCACGTGCGTAATCATTTTGAGAAGGGTTAGTGTTAGCACTATCATAACCACTTACATCAGCATCAATATAAGTATAGACGGCTTCTGCATAGGTACCATCTTGAAAGAAAGCAGTGACATCTTGGCCTGAACGATCAAGACCAGCAGCATTAGTCATGCTAGCGACAGAGAGAGTAGCGATTGCTACTGCAAGGGTTTTCAAGTGAAAGGTAGTGCGCATTGTGTATCTCCAACGGTCCTTGTTGTATTACTACTTTAATAATCAATATATAGCATTGCTGCGCTTAACATTGAGAGTATCAAAGTCGTGTCCTAAGTTGAATACTAATAGCTTTTTGACACTAAAACAACAATTAAAGTGCTTTATTTCTCAATTATGACTGAACAGTACAAATAAGATATAAATTAAACAATGCCGTTTACTTCTACTTTTAAATGTGAATTTTCTAAAAAAGTATTTGTTCATAGGAGAGTTTTCCCTCGGGATAAAACGGGTTCACTATGACTATAATACTGCCTACAAAAAAAGCGACCCTTAAAGGATCGCTTTTTTATCAATAACATTTAAAATATTTGCTGTATAACTAAGCTATGAATTACTGAGCTTGGTAAGAAACTTTTACACCAAGTACAAATCCGTCGTTGCTCTCAAAATCACTCACAACTGTTTTACTTGGAATTTGACCATCAGCATCACCAAGCCATAAATATTTACCACCAGCTGAGATTGCCCAGTTTTCAGTAACGTTATATTTAGCGCCTAAGCCTGCACTGTAGTAGCCTTCCGTAGGCCCAAGTGAGGTAACAGGATTACCAGCACCACTATCCCAACCAACAGTTCCACTTACTGCTAGTGCTGGCGCTAGGCGCTTAGCAAGACCTAGCTCTACTTGCCATTGGTCATCATCATAGCTAACCAAATCTAAGCCTTCAGCAGGAATACCAGCGCCTTGAGGTAATGTTGCCAATACTTGACTAACATTGTTGTACGATGATGGAGTAATCGCAAAGTCACTCCATGGTACCCAACGTACTTTGGCAGTCGCTAAGGTTGTTGAGTTGATACCTGTCTGGAAATCGAAGTTTACTGACTTGGGTGTAGTAACCTCAATACTTTCACCGCTATTTGTTGGAAGTCCAAAAAGAACAGCGTTTGGATAAACTTCAGCTGATTGCGCATTATGTTCAATTTCTGAGCGGTAAGTTAAAGCAGCTTTCAATGCGATCTCAGGCTTGCTATATGCAATACCAGCAAGGTAACCATATTCTTGATCAGCACTGATGTGAGCGGTATAACCATTAGCAATACTATAAGCTGGACCACGTAGCTTTACATCAGCTTCAACGCGCTGAGCGACTGGGCCGCCATATACTTGGAAGTTCTTATTCTCGCCAAATTTAGCGCCTAGGATACCTGTAATGCTTTCAGTGCGTACTTCTACATTAGTACCTTCACCATTTCTAGGTGAAGCAGGATTTTGATCTACGAAATTGTTTTCGCCAACGTAGTCAGCGGCAGCACCAAAAGGCTCATCATATAAAACACCAATGCTAAAGGTTTCGTTGATATCTGCTTTTACACCGTAACGGAAAAAATCATAAGACTCTGCGATGTCATCGATTTTATTGCCTGAGGTATCTTTACCAGTAACATCAGCATCGATATAAGTGTAGACAGCTTCTGCATAAGTGCCGTCTTGTAGGAATGCGGTGATATCTTGGCCTGAGCGATCAAGACCAGCAGCACTAGCGATGCTAGCAACAGAAAGAGTAGCAACAGCTACTGCAAGAGTTTTTAAATGAAAGGTGTGGCGCATTTTATATCTCCAAACATCCGCATTGTTTTACTGTTTTACCAAGTATTAATTAATAGGTAATCAGCATCCGAGGTGGAAGATAGTAAAGACTTTTTAACACTAAAACAACTACAAAAACACATTATTTCTATGTTATGACCACATAGTCATCAGACAGTATCTATATATAAAAATACGTATATATTTTCCGCTATTAGATGCTTTCTTTCCAAATTCTACTTATTAATAATGTGGCGGTCTGTCTGCCATTACATCGAATGGTGCAATACCACTTTCTGTATCTTGACCTTCAATCTGTTTATAGATTAGCTGTAGTTGACGTTGCAGCGTATGAATATCTCTGTCTTGTCGCGTAATAACGTCATCCAGTCGTTCGACAGTTACTTCAAGATGCGCGAGGCTCATTTGCAAATCGACTACTTGGGTTTGCAAATCATTTTGAATATCAGAAGTATCATCTGTAATTTTAGGTTGGTTCATATTTTTCTCTAAATTATAGTAAGTATTAAATTAAAAGGATGGATCACTAAGGAGTTTGAAGAGTGCCGTAGATTAGCGATAAATCTACGAACATAGTCATGGAATAGGAGCAGTTAGTAAAAGCAATAAATAGTACTGATAAAACTATTTACTCGCACTACAGTGACGCGGTGGCATGTTATACTGCAGGCAATTTTGCAACAACCCCTACCTCACTATTATATAAGCTTAAGATACTCTATGGCACTGATTCATTTAAAAGACATTCACTTAGCCTTTGGCGTCGCGCCTGTTCTTGATGGTATTGATTTTTCTATCAATACAGGCGAGCGTGTGTGCTTGATTGGCCGCAACGGCGAAGGTAAATCCACTTTGTTTAAACTGATCAATGGCTCATTGCAGCCTGACAGTGGCGAAATTATTACCAACAGTAGCATGCGTGTAGCGATGCTAGAGCAAGACGTTCCCGAGACCAGTGGTCGCATATTAGACATCGTTATGGGCGGTAGTCGTCGTACGGCTGATTTGCTCATTAACTATAATAAGCAAGTCGATATGTGCGCGAATGGTGATATGGATGCCTGTGAGCATATGGCGACCCTACAGCATGATATCGATGCGGTACATGGTTGGGACTTAGAACGCGATGCCATGCGTCTAATTACGACCATGGGCCTTAATCCAGAAGACGACTTATCATCACTATCTGGTGGTCGTAAACGCCGCGTGTTACTTGCTCGTGCGCTAGTTACCAAGCCTGATGTACTACTACTAGATGAGCCAACCAACCATTTGGATGTCGAAAGTATCGAATGGTTAGAGCGCTTTTTGCTTGATTGGCAAGGTTTGACGTTGTTGTTCGTGACTCATGATAGAGCATTCGTAAATAAGCTATCGACTCGCATTATTGAGCTTGACCGTGGCCAATTGACCAGCTATGACGTGACGCAAGGCGAAGGTGGTTACGCGCGCTATCAAGAGCTAAAAGAACTACAGTTACAGGCTGAAGAAAAGAACAATGCCAACTTTGATAAAAAACTGGCACAAGAAGAAGTTTGGATTCGCCAAGGTATCAAAGCACGTCGTACCCGTAACGAAGGCCGTGTCCGTGAATTAAAAGCCTTACGTGAAGAGCGTAGCGATCGCCGTGAGCAAGTGGGCAATGTAAACATCACCATGGGTCAAGGCGAGAAAAGCGGCAAGCTTGTCTGCAAAGTTAAAAACTTACATCTTGAATATGACGGCAACGTCTTGGTAGATGATTTTACGACCACTATTATGCGTGGCGATAAGATTGGTATTGTCGGCCCTAACGGTGCGGGTAAAACTACGCTTATCAAAGCTCTACTCGACATGTCTGATGATGAAGTCACTAAGTCTGGTAGTGTCGAATTAGGTACTAATCTGAAAATCGCATTCTTTGATCAGTTGCGTGATCAGTTAGATCTTGAGGCGAGCGTTGCGCAAAACGTTTCGGAAGGCTCTGACTTTGTCGAAGTTGGTGGCCGTAAGACGCACATCATGAGCTACTTGCAAGACTTTTTATTTGCCCCAGAGCGCGCACGTACACCTGTCAAAGCACTGTCTGGTGGTGAGCGTAACCGAGTACTACTGGCCAAGCAGTTATTAAAACCTGCCAATATTTTGGTACTCGATGAGCCTACCAACGATTTGGATATGGCAACACTTGAGCTATTAGAAGAGTCAGTCGCCAGCTTTGGTGGTACGATTTTGCTAATTAGTCATGATCGCTCATTCATGGACAACGTCGTTACCTCTACATGGGTGTTTGGCGAAGATGAAGATGGCAAGGGCACTGTTAGTGAGTATGTAGGTGGTTATCAAGAGTACCTCGTACAAAAGAACCGCGAAGAAGCATCCCGTGCTGCCAAAGCACCTGCCAACAATGCAGCAACCAATAAAGCGACAAATAAGTCTGGCGCAGCAGCGAAACCAAATAAGGCAGCCAAAAAGCTAAATTATAATGATCAACGCGAACTGGATAACTTGCCAAAAGAAATCGCTGCACTCGAAGCCGAACAAGCTCAATTGCAAGAAAAGCTGGCCGATGGCTCTTGGTTTAATACTGACTTTGATGCGGCGACAGCTGCTAGTGAGCGTCTCTTAACCATCGAAGATGAGATGATGCATAAGCTTGAACGTTGGAGTGAGCTTGAAGGCTAGTATTAGCAACTCTCTAGCTGAGTTTATTGGAATATCGCACATGTACTATGCATTGCGTATTTCGATAAATAAGTTTCTGATAGCCTGACAAAACATTATTAATCATTGTGAAGACATCACCACTTTATTATATAGAGTGGTGATATTTGTTTTACAGCAACTTACAAAGTAGTTAGATGGTGAAAGTTAGTGAACATTACCTTAATTTCAAGTATCATTCGCTATTGCTGAAAATCCTTATTATTTATAAGGTCATCACATCATAATCCTTGTTAAAGCAAAGTTAGCGTTAGACGTTGATAATCCAACTGTTTTGGTTTGATTGTCATATTCAACCTTCTAATATGTCCTATTGAGGTTGCTTTATTTTTAACGCAATAATTTATTTTATCACCGAAATAGCTTAGAATAGCAACAATTAGCAAAATTAGGCACAGCTAAAGTGGCTTGATATTGTATATTTTCTAAGCCACAAACCCAGTGTGGGATAATCCCATTTCATTCACCTGGAGGAAGTATTAATGAGCCAAGCCGAAGGCGTTAATGTACAACGCCGTAGAGTTCTTATTGCCTCAACTGCCGCGATTGGTGCAGCTGGGGTAGCTGCCGTGGCGACACCTTTTGTCCGTTCTTGGTACCCAAGCGCTAAAGCTGAGGCTGCAGGGGCTGCAGTGACCCAAGATATTGGTTCTATCGAAGATGGACAAATGATCGTCGTCAAATACCGTGGTAAACCTATTTATGTGGTTAAGCGCACCGAAGACATGGTTGCAGGACTAGAGTCAGTCAAACCTCTATTATCCGATCCTGAGTCTGATGCGTCTCTACAACCTGAATATTGCAAAAATCCTACTCGCTCTTTAGATCCAACCGTATTGGTGGTCGAAGGCGTTTGCACACATTTGGGCTGTGCACCAAACTACCGTCCTGATGTGGGCGCGGTGGATTTAGGTGGTAATGATTGGTACGGCGGATTTTTCTGTCCGTGTCACGGGTCAAAATATGACTTAGCAGGTCGCGTGTATAGCGGCGTCCCTGCACCACTTAATTTACCCGTTCCAGAATATGGTATGGATGGTACCATCTTGACGGTTGGGGAGGCTTAATATGAGTATGGGTAAAAAGTTAATGCATTGGGTGGACGCGCGTTTTCCAGCGACCGAAACCTATGAATACCATATGTCAAAGTACTACGCACCGAAGAACTTTAACTTCTGGTACTTCTTTGGCGTGCTATCAATGATTGTACTAGTCAACCAATTGGTGACTGGTATATGGCTTACGATGATGTACAACCCAAGTGCCGAAGGGGCATTTGCGTCTGTTGAATACATCATGCGTGACGTAAAAGGTGGTTGGCTCATTCGCTATATGCACTCAACCGGCGCCTCTGCGTTTTTCGTCGTTGTATATCTGCATATGTTTAGAGCCTTGCTATACGGTTCATACCAAAAACCTCGTGAGCTTATCTGGCTCATAGGTATGGGTATCTACCTAGCACTTATGGCAGAAGGTTTCTTCGGTTACCTACTACCTTGGGGCAATATGTCGTTCTGGGGTGCACAGGTTATCTTGAACTTACCTGCAGCGCTACCTGTTATTGGTGATGGCCTTGCTGAATGGGTACGTGGTGACTATATCATCTCTGGTATTACCCTAAACCGTTTCTTCGCTCTACACGTTGTTGCTATTCCATTAGTACTCGTGGGCCTAGTATTTATGCATATTGTGGCGTTGCACCATGTGGGTTCGAACAACCCTGATGGTATCGACATCAAAAAGCTAAAAGACAAAAATGGTGTGCCTTTAGACGGTATCGAATTCCATCCGTACTACACTGTGCATGACATGGTTGGTATCGTAGTATTCTTTATCTGTTTCTTTGCAGTGGTATTCTTCTTCCCAGAAGGCGGCGGTTTCTTCCTTGAGCCACCAAACTTTGAGACAGCGAACTCACTGAAAACCCCAGCGCATATTGCACCAGTATGGTACTACACGCCTTTCTACGCTATCTTGCGTGCTGTTCCTGATAAGCTTGGTGGTGTTATCGCAATGGGTGCTGCAATTGCTGTATTGTTCTTGATTCCATGGCTTGATAGATCGCCTGTACGCTCTATGCGTTATAAAGGTATCTTGTCTAAAATCGCGCTTACTGTATTTGCTATTAGCTTTGTTGTATTGGGCTACTTAGGTGCGACGCCTGCGACACCAACGGCAACTATCATGGCTCGTGTATTCACGATTCTATATTTCTTGTTCTTCTTACTGATGCCGTTCTACACTGCCATCGAGAAGTGTAAACAGCCACCAGAACGCGTTACCGGAGGTCACTAATGAGCACGCTAATTAAATCCCTAGCTGGTCTAGGCTTAGGCGCGGCATTGACGTTGACTGCTGGTACGGCAATGGCGGCTGGTGGTCACGGATGTGGTACATTTACTAACGCTGAAGGTGTTGAAGAGCATTTGGCTTGTAGTACTGCTCCTATTGATTTTACCAATAAGGGCTCGCTACAAAACGGTGCAAAAATCTTTATGAACTACTGTGCTGGGTGTCACTCAGCTAAGTATGTTCGTCACTCACGCATTGCCAAAGATTTAGAGATACCGCCTGAGTTGGTTGAAAAGTATCTGATGGTTACCACCGATCAAATCGGTGACCACATTACTGCTGAGATCGATCCTGAGATTCAAGCGTCTTGGTTTGGCGCAGCGCCGCCTGATCTATCACTTGAGACACGTCTACGTGGCGATGATTGGGTATATACTTACCTACTATCGTTCTATGAAGATCCAAGCCGTCCTTGGGGTGCAAACAACTTAGTACTGGCCAATGCAGCGATGCCTCACGTATTGCATAATATGCAAGAAGAGTTGAGCCAAGAAGAGTTTGAATCTGAGGTTGGTGACTTGGTTAACTTTATGGCATGGATGGGTGAACCTGCTCGTCACGACCGTCAAGTAATTGGTTTCTTTGTAATTCTATTCTTATTAGTACTGCTCATCCCAGTTTACTTATTGAATAAAGAATTCTGGAAAGATGTCAAATAAGTCATAGTCAGCAGTTAGTTTTTAGAATTAAAAAAGCACTACTTCGGTAGTGCTTTTTTGTGCCTTAATATAGAGCATAAATACTAGATATGCCGTAAAATAAGTCGCTCAGCGCTAATGTTTACGTACACTACCTTGATAAACGTTGCGAGTTTGTTTACGATGACAACCTTCACTATTAACATTAGGCTTTCATGATTGATGCGAATGACATTCCAAGTAGTCAGCTAATTTTGTATGCTGATGACGGCTACGACAGTCATGTGGTACGCCTATTACTTGAAGAAAAAAAGCTCGCTTACTATTTGTCTCGCTTACATTCTGAGCGCCCTGAAGATTTGACTGAGCTAAACCCTTATCATACCTTGCCTGTTTTGCAGCAGCGTGAGATTGCGCTTTATGAGGTTAACGTCATTTTTGAGTATCTTGAAGAGCGTTATCACACAAATAAATTGCTCCCTGAGACACCGCAAGAGCGTGCACAGTTTCGCCAATTGGCTTGGCGCATTCAGCGTGATTGGTTAGTACTTGGCAAACGTCTGCTGACGCATCCAGATAGCTTTAATAAAGCACAAGCCGCCATTGCCAAAAAACAGCTTAGTGATTCGTTGATTACTCTGTCACCCCTGTTCGCTCATAAGCCTTATTTTATGGCTGATGAGTTCGGTTGGTGTGACGTGTTATTAGCACCACTATTATGGCGATTAGATGAGATGGGTATTGAGCTGCCACGTGCCATTAGCCGTCCATTGTTTGAATACCAAACGAGAGTGTTTGAGCGTAGTAGCTTCCAAAAAAGCGTGCGTTGATTAGACAAGTATCGAAAGCTGTCCTAAAATAAAGTATAAATAAGATAGACGTTAATTAGCATCTGTCATTTGATAAATTGCTGAAAGAGATATTTTTCATTATTAAAAATTATTAGTATAGGAAATCATTAGATGAGCGAAACCACCTCTATTACACCTACCCGTCCTTATATGGTACGCGCACTATATCAATGGATAGAAGACAACGCTCTGACACCATACTTGATGGTCGATGCCACGGCTGACAATGTGCAAATACCAACCGAACATGTGCAAGACGGTCGTATCGTATTAAATATCGCCAGCCGTGCTACTGGTAACATGAGTATGGAAAATGACTATATTCATTTTAGCGCGCGCTTCGGCGGCGTCTCACAAGAAATCTGGGTACCGCTTACTGCGGTGATGGGGATTTATGCTAAAGAGAACTCGCAAGGAATGTTTTTTGATCCAAAAGAGTATGACAACTATCAGCCAGAAGACGACTCAGCACCAATGTCTAACAACAGTCCTGCCAAAGCGTCTAAACCAAAGCGCGATAATAAAGCTGGTTTAAAGGTATTAAAGTAGAAAGTCTTGAAATTAATAGACCCTTAGACCAGTTCTATTTAACCCAATAAAAAAGCTAGCCATATTTAATATGACTAGCTTTTTTATTAACTATTTAAAGGCTTATTAACTTTCTATAACTGATAAGCTTTTAAACGGACGCTTACTGCCTACGTGCGCGGCAACGTCACACCGCGTTGACCTTGGTATTTACCACCGCGATCTTTATAACTGGTCTCACAGACATCATCAGCATCGCTTTGGAAAAACAGCATTTGCGCAACGCCTTCGCCAGCATAGATACGGGCTGGCAGATTGGTCGTATTACTAAATTCTAAAGTGACGTGCCCTTCCCACTCTGGCTCAAGCGGCGTCACGTTGACAATAATACCGCAACGCGCATACGTTGATTTGCCAAGACAAATAGTCAATACATCACGCGGAATACGGAAATATTCCATAGTACGGGCTAAAGCAAACGAGTTCGGTGGAATGATGCACTCATCACCAACGATATCGATAAAGCTTTTATCATCGAAGTTTTTAGGATCAACGACCACTGAATGTACGTTGGTAAAAACTTTAAACTCAGGAGCACAGCGCACGTCATAACCATAGCTTGAGGTGCCGTAGCTCACCAAGCGCTCGCCAGCATCGTTAAAGCGTACTTGACCCGCTTCAAATGGCTCAATCATGCCATGCTCTTCGGCCATTTTACGAATCCAGCGGTCAGACTTGATAGACATTGTTGTTCCTTAGCAAATATTTAATAGCGGTTATGATAACAGTATTTTGATAGCGACGATTATACGGAATTGATGGCAAAATTTATAGAGGAGCGGCTACTTAAAACTGAATACAGCCAATAATCTCATTTATCCCCATCTTATATTTTAGAAGCTACCATTTGGCAAAATGATCTTCTGCGAGCCCCATAACATTATCAAGCCTAATGACTTCATCTCTTATTCGAATTTCACCACTATAAAAACCTATCCATTGCTCAAAGATACTGGCTATCACACCAAAATTATCAGTCTTTTTATAGACGGTAATCGGTGTAAAGCTTAAATCAATATCGACATTGCTCCACCCTAGATTTTGATGATAAATACGCCACGGCTTTGTGGCGCTAGCATCACTTTCTACACTTTCAACACTTGGCTTAAGACTGTCTGGCTGACTTGATCGAATATTTGAACCCTCACGAGCAAACATAACGGGTGGCAAATAGAATATCTGCCCATCAAGCCAGCAAGCATTTTCACTGGCTCCTGTCTCATTGACACCCATAGACAGATTGAGCAAAAAGCGACGGCCATCTGACAAATAGCTAGTGATACAGCTCCAAAACCAATTGGTCTCATGACGCATATAGCCGAGCGTCCAATCTAGATTGGCAATAGTGGCATCGGTGAAAGTTATTTTTTGAGGTTGAGCGTCAGGAGCATCAGTATAAAATTTTGACTTGGTTTTAATAAGTAAATGCCCAGATAGTGCGGTCAATGGTTCTTTTTGCGTAAACGTCCAGCCACGCCTACCAGTCGGCGTACATATGGCTAACGGTTGTGCGCTTCGTGCTAACGCTGCCGTGACTGCAACATACTGACTGTCGAGCGCAATAGTCATCTGAGCAGGACTAAAATCTAAGGTGACGCTAAGCTTTGTATGTGTAAATGCCATCTGCCCTTGATAACCATCACCGTCTAAGTGCGTATGATGCGTCAAAGGCTGTAGCGCCTCACAGACTTCCAGCTGCTGCGTATCCTCATTATAAATGTAAACGAAAGCACTAGTCGCAAGCTTAATCGTTGCGAGCGCGAGGCACACTCGATACGGGGGCTGGAGTATCTGAATGAAACAGAATTGGTTGGCTTTTAGTTCTTTACGCCAGTTAGGTAAGGATTTTTGTGAAATGAGATGACTATAATAGTCTAAGTAGTTGATACTTTTGACTTGGGAGAAAACACCAAAAACAGGCTGACCATTTTGGATAAGATATTCGAGATTTGCCAGTTTTAAGTTGGCGGCAATATACGGTTTGTCGTGGCTTTTATTCATGATATCGGCATCCTAGCCAAATTTTTCTAAAGGTACTATCTGTCCTTGATAGCTCACGGTGCTATGTGAAACTCTTCTTTTTGCCTGTACAGCACCCACAAAAAACGCTTCAGTTATCACCTTAACTTCGATATTGGTTAATCCATCTACTAGTGTTTCTGTAACATCTATTGATGCAAGCGCACTCACCCATAAAAAGTGACTTGGAAACTTTTTTAACAGCTCAGCGAGAGCCTTTGTGAATTTGTTAAAATCGGCAATTACCATTCGGCGATTGCTAAAGTCAGCATTAATCTGATAGCGTTTGCTACTGCCATCTTTATAGTAGCAAACGGCAATCAACTGATTGTTTGAGAGTTCAATGATGTATATCGGCGGACGAAATAATCGTACGACTCTATACTGCTTAGGAGTATTGTCTAAATGGCTTTGATAAATAGATAAGTTCAAGATATCCTCTTTTTAGACAATACATTCACTTTAAAAGTCGCCAGCTTAGGCTACTTCTCCAACATCAAAAAATCCGCTTATCATCGACAGGCTTTGCGAATTTATTGATATTGGTTTCGATGTTTTTGGCAATATCTAGGTAATACTGTGCAAACTCATCATCAGCTAAGACGCTTGGCACGCCTTTATCCACTTGTGCACGAATGCCACTGGCAAGGGGGAGCTGCCCTAACAGCGGCACTTGATACTGTTCAGCGATTTTTTCACCGCCACCCGTACCAAAGATCGCTTCGGTATGATTACAGTTACTACACGTATGTAGCGCCATATTTTCAACCACCCCAAGCACAGGAATGTTGGTTTTATTAAACATCTCAACGCCTTTTTGCGCATCAAGCAGTGCAACATGCTGCGGTGTCGTGACAATGACAGCACCTGTGACTGGAATACGCTGCGCCAATGTCAGCTGTATATCACCCGTACCTGGTGGCATATCAATTACTAGATAGTCTAGCTGCGGCCAGTTGGTTTGATTGTATAGCTGCATCAATGCACCCGTGGCTTTTGGTCCACGCCATGCAACCGGGGTATTATCTCCATCGAGCAAACTACCGATAGAGAGCATTGCCATACCATGCGCATCAACTGGCACGAACTGCTCGTTTTCTAGTTGCGGCTTCACATCAGCAACGCCTAGCATCGTTGGCATACTAGGACCATAGATATCTGCATCCAGTACACCAACACGATTGCCAAGCTTCTGTAGTGCTAGTGCGATATTGACCGTGGTGGTTGATTTGCCAACACCGCCCTTACCTGATGCCACAACAATAATATGACGGATACGAGGATGCGCGGCCAATGAAGCTTGGGTAGGTGCAGCTTTTGTAATCGGTGGCTCAGCGTTAGTGCTACTAGTATTGTTATTAGCGCCAGATGAAGGCTGGGATTCCATCGCATTGGTTGTCTTTGGCATCTGCTTTGGTAAGCTTGAACCTGAACCTTTTTCTGGCGCAGGCAGACGCACATTCATATGAATCGTGGTAATACCATGCGGATGTAGCAACTGCCCAAGCTCCTGCTGGATAACTTCAGGGTTACTATCTTTTGGCAAACGCAGGTCTAAAGTAAGTGCTTCACCATCACGCTCAAGTCCTGTGACCATTGTGGCAATACTGACAGCACCTATCTCATATCCAAGTAGGACTTTGTCGACGGCACTATCACGCTCTGCCTGCTGCTGAGGCGTTTCGGTTTTTGTGGTTTTTTTCTTCATAAAGTTAAACATAGCTACTATTATGGCCTATACAAGTGGGTAGATCTGGCAAATCGCTCAAGTCGTCTCGTTGCATACCTCGCAATCGATAGCGTTCATGAGTACATTAGCCAAACCTTCTATCGTGACAGTGTAGCTGAATTGGACTCATAAAAAAACCACAACGCCAGTAGGTCTGACGTTGTGGTATATGCAAATTGTATATATATTAATTCATAAACCAACCATGACTGGCCACGATAGATTGTCCAGTAAACACATTGGTTGGGAAAGCCGCTAAAAATAGCGCCAATTGGGCAATGTCTTCTACTGTCGTAAACTCTTTATCTACGGTATTGACCAGCATAATATCGTTAATAACCGACTCTTCACTGATACCTTTTTCAGCTGCTTGCTCTGGAATTTGTTTTTCGACCAATGGTGTTTTGACAAATCCTGGGCAAATTACATGCGAGCGTACCTTATGCGCGGCACCTTCTTTGGCTAACACACGACACAGTCCTAGTAATCCGTGCTTCGCGGTTACGTAAGGGGCTTTATACAATGAAGCCTCATGCGAATGAGCAGAGCCCATATAAATAACTGTGCCGCCCTTATCGCCTTTATACATGTGCTTAATCGCAGCTTTAGTGGTCAAAAAAGCGCCATCTAAGTGGATATTAAGCATTTTCTTCCAATCACTAAACGCCATTTTATCAATAGGGTCAATAATCTGAATGCCGGCATTAGAAACCAAAATATCAATACTGCCAAAAGTATCAACCAGCTGCTGTACACCATCGTTTACTGCCTCTTCTGAGGTAACATCCATGGCAATCGCCAGAGCACGTCCACCAGCAGATTCAATAGCATCAACGGTTTTTTGTGCTGCTTCGAGATTAATATCGGCAATACCAACCGCTGCGCCTGCTTTTGCATAAGTTTCAGCGATGTCACGTCCGATACCACTTGCAGAGCCAGTGACTAATGCTACTTTGCCTGTCAAATCTTGTTGTAATTGGGTCGCCATACATATTCCTTATCATGGTCTAAAATATTATTAGTTTTTATAAAATTGAACTGAACAAATACGCCACTATAATCATAGTGGCGTATTTATTTGCGGGATAAAACATATTAATCTTACGACAATCACTTTACTGTACAAAGTTTACTGAATAATACTTACTGGTGTTTTTTCTTGTAGCTCGTCAAAGCTTACACCATCTGCTAACTCAACCAGTTTCAGACCCTTGTCAGTAACATCTAATACAGCAAGCTCAGTAATGATACGATCAACCACGCCTTTACCCGTCAATGGCAGTTCACAGTTTGCCAAGATTTTAGGTTCGCCATGCTTATTGACCTGCTCCATCAATACAATCACACGCTGCACGCCTGCGACCAAATCCATCGCCCCGCCCATGCCTTTAACCATCTTTTTGGGAATCATCCAATTGGCCAAATCGCCTTTTTCTGAGACTTCCATTGCACCCAATATTGCCAAGTTGACATGACCGCCACGAATCATTGAAAAAGACTCTGAGCTACTAAAATAGCTAGCACCAGCTTCTGCGGTTACTGTTTGCTTGCCCGCATTAATCAAGTCGGCATCTACGTTTTCTGCTGTAGGGAACTCACCAATACCTAGCAAGCCATTCTCTGATTGTAGCCATACGTCTACGCCTTCAGGAATGTAGTTGGCGACCAACGTTGGGAGACCGATGCCTAGGTTCACATAGTAGCCATCTTGTAGCTCTTTTGCAGCGCGTTGCGCCATTTGCTCTCTTGTCCATGCCATGCTGATTTCCTTATTTTTTGCGATATTCTATTTTTATTCATTTAGACAGCCAGTTATCGAATCAATTGACTGTCTAAACTATTATTAATCTAAAATTGACTATTAATGTCACGTACGATTAAGCGTCGACCACATTTTTATTTACGCGTCTTCTACAGCTTTAGTCGTGGTCTTTTCGATACGTTTTTCAGGGCTAGCATTCAATACAATACGTTGAACAAAAATACCTGGTAGATGCACTTCGTCTGGATCAAATGTACCCGTTTCAACGATTTCTTCGACTTCGACGATCGTGGTTTTACCGGCCATCGCACAATCTGGGTTAAAGTTACGAGCGGTTTTGTTAAATATTAGGTTGCCCGCTTTGTCAGCTTTTTGCGCTTTAATTAGAGCGACATCAGCGCGTAAGGAATGCTCAAGCACATACGTACGCCCATCAAAGTCACGAGTCTCTTTGCCTTCAGCGACCAGAGTACCTACACCTGTTGCGGTATAAAACGCAGGGATACCTGCACCACCTGAACGCAATTTTTCAGCCAATGTACCTTGCGGGGTCAACTCAACTTCTAACTCGCCTGCCAAGTACTGGCGCTCAAACTCTTTGTTCTCGCCCACATAAGATGAAATCATTTTTTTGATTTGGCGCGTCTGTAGCAATAGCCCTAGACCGAAGTCATCGACACCAGCGTTATTACTGATACAAGTCAGCTCTTTAACTTTGCTATCGCGCAGCGCTTCGATTAATGCTTCTGGAATACCGCATAGACCGAATCCACCAATCGCGAGCGTTTGCCCGTCACTGACGACGCCTTTTAGCGCTTCTTCGGCACTGTTATATACTTTTGACTGACTCATGCTTGTCTCCTATGACTGTTATTTATATTTTTAATCCGTGCATAAACTAATGCTGAATTAAGTATCTCAATTATCCGTTTGATTGTTGCTTTTAATAAAACCTAACAGTGAAAATTCATCATGCTTATTTTTCTTTTAAGCGTTATAACGCCATATAGTCGATTCAATTTAAAAATAGTACAAGGCAACCGAGTGTAGATGTATATCTAATACTTCAAGCGAGGTTAACGCAGTAATACTTTTATAGTGAAATGACTATACCAATAGCCAAAACACACTCATGATAATGGCACCCGATACTGCCAGTACTATCAGACAGTAGCCCATGATAGCGCGTGCATCCAAACCTGCGATACCCAATAATGGCAAAGCCCAAAACGGCTGAATCATATTAGTCCATGCATCACCCCACGCGATTGCCATGGCAGTAATGGCTGGACTAACGCCTAGCTCAATACCAGCAGGAATCATAACAGGGCCCTGTACTGCAAACTGTCCACCGCCAGACGGCACAAAGACGTTGACCAAGCCAGCACTTAAAAATGCAAAGATCGGAAAGCTGTCTGCGGAAGCGGAATTGACAAAAAACTCGGTCACTTGCGTACTGATAGAGATACCACCTGCATTGGCACCCGTCATAATGCCCATGATGCCACCGTAGAACGGGAACAATAGCACAATACCCGTGATGCCACCTATCCCTGAGTGTACGGCACGATAATAACGCTCTAGCGTGCCATGCGATAGCAAACCTATGAACAAGAATAGCCCAATGACGATGTTTAGCCCTAGGTTAAAACCGTTACTACCAAACTCGCTGATATAGTACATCAGTGCTAAGGCCAATAAGATGACAGCGATAATACGGCTATCATCTAGCTTTTGTGCAGGCGTGTCTCTTTGGGGCGCGACGTAGATATCTTCTTTGATCAGCTTAGGATCAATAACCGTAGGGTTTTTAGGATGCATAAAGCGATTTAGCAGAGGCAAAATAACGATAAGCAAACCTACTAGCAGCATGTTGTAGCCTGCAAATACCGTCTGCGATAAAGGTACTGCTTCGGTCATGGTATTGCCTGACAGCGTCAGTAGCGTATCACCGCCCGAGCTAAGTGTCAGCGGTATCGAACCTGAAAAGCCACCATGCCAAATTACAAAGCCTGAATAGGCGGCAGCGACCAATAGCGGATAGTCGACGTTAGCCACTTTTCTGGCCAGTGCCTTTGCAAAGATTGCCCCGATGATTAAACCAAAACCCCAGTTTATCCATGAACCAACCAGTCCAACTAAGGTTGATACGATAATGGCGGTCGTAGGAGAGTGGACTCTACTAGCGAGATTGTCCAATAAGCGCTGAATAAATGGTGCGCTAGCAAATGCATAACCAGTCACTAGGACCAACGCCATTTGCATGGCAAAGCTATGCAATGACCACAGTCCATTGCCCCAGTGCCCTGCCATAGCAATCATGTCCTGGCCAGTAGTAGCCAGTCCTACAGCAAACGCGATAAGGGTCAAAACGATCGAAAATACGAATGGGGATGGTAGATAGCGATTGACTAACTGCACGCTCATATTAGTGATGGCACTAAACATATTCACATTCCTTGTAAATTTGATGTTTGGTTTTAAGAGTTGTTATTAGCGCTTTGTTAAACGCTTATCAGATTTAAGTGCGGTTACTGCCACTACGTCTGATAAAGGGCAAGCATTATATTTTACATTGGCATTCATAACAATACATTCTATCTCGCTATATCATGCGTGAAACACTTGTGCTAACTTAACATATTATTTTCGTAGCGACTAGAAAATAACCATCAGCGCATGTGAGTCAACGCTGTGCAGGAGTTAAATTGTCGAGATATTAATGATTAGCAGTCTATGAGTCTAGATTTATGTTTGATAAAACAGACCGAATAGGCTTATTTTGATTAATTTTATTGACCTATATCGACAGGCACGGCATACTCGCTGCCTTATTTTTTTGCCAAGGAGGGCCGTCATGTTTAGTACACTTGCTATTGTCATTACCCTATTATTACTCATGTTCTTTGCTTATCGCGGTTATTCTGTGTTGATCCTAGCACCGATTATGGCGACATTAGCAGTCTTACTGTCAGGTGACTTCTTAAGCACCATTCCCGCTTATACCGATGTCTTTATGGGCGCGTTGAGTGGATTCTTACTCAAATTCTTCCCGATATTCTTGCTAGGCGCACTATTTGGACGCTTAATGGCAGACTCTGGTGCAGCAACCGCCATTGCCAATACGGTCGTCGAAAAGCTCGGTGCCAGCAAAGCCATTCTTGCGGTGATTTTGGTCTGTGCTATTTTGACCTATGGCGGCGTATCGTTGTTCGTTGTGGCTTTTGCTATCTATCCAATCGCCAAAGACTTGTTTAGAGCAGCAGATATTCCAAAACGCTTGATTCCAGCAGCGATTGCGTTAGGATCGTTTACGTTTACGATGACCGCATTACCAGGCACGCCAGCTATCCAAAACGCTATTCCAATTCCTTACTACAACACCAACGTATTTGCCGCACCTATTTTGGGTATCATCGGTGGTACGATCATGTTTATTTGTGGTTGGATGTGGCTTCAGTCACGCGCCAGAAAAGCCAATGCAGCAGGCGAAGGTTATGGTCAGCATGACGAAGAAGATGTAGGCGGCGTTGGCGCAACGGCAAAAGAAGCTGAGGTATTAAATACTCACCATACTTCTTTTACCATTGCGATGATTCCACTTGTATTGGTCATTGGCTTGAACGCTCTATTGACCTATATGGTATTCCCGTCGATAGATTTCAGTAGTCTACAAACTCAGTTCCCAGACTTAAATGTCGCAGGCTCACTTGGGTTGTGGTCAATTATTATCTCGTTGGTCGTGGCTTGTGTGGTGTTAATTCTGCTCCGTATCGGACATTGGAATAATCTACAAAAAACCATTAACCGTGGTACTTATGATTCTATGTTGCCGATTTTTAATACCGCATCAGAAGTTGGTTACGGTGCGGTTATCGCGTCGCTCGCAGGCTTCCTTATCATTCGTGATAGCATTCTAAACCTAAACCCTGACAACCCTCTGATCTCAGAAGCGGTCGCTATGACTACGCTTGCTGGTATCACAGGTTCATCGTCTGGCGGTTTGAGTATTGCGCTGTCGACATTGGGTGAAGACTATCTCAGAATGGCAGTCAATGCCGGTATCGACCCTGAGCTAATGCACCGCGTAGCCGTTATGGCGGCAGGTGGTCTTGATACGCTTCCGCACAGTGGCGCTGTCATTACCTTGCTCGCCATTTGTGGTCTGACCCATAAGCAGTCTTATTTGAACTTGGCGATGGTTACGATGGTCATTCCATTGGTCGCTGTGGTCGCTGTTATTATCTTAGGTACGATGTTTGGTTCATTCTAAATTGATCGGGATTTGCTACTAATACCTGAGCTAGTAATACATAAACAAAAACCCACTGGGCATACTGCTTAGTGGGTTTTTTCATGGTCGATTGATGATCATTCTATAACTATCAAATACGATGCAAGGCTATTGTTTATGGTTACTAAGTACTTGCCAAATGAGAAGTAATTACCAAGGAATATCACAAATTTATTTGATTTACGGTATCATAGGCACACTTTTTGAATTTTTATTATTTTTAGAAGTTTTTAGCATTAACGATGTCGCATCGATGAGCGATGAACCGCTTAAGATGTTCGATAACTAACCCGTTTATATAAAAATATAGGTGATTTTGTGCGTGAGATTCTAGTAACCAGTGCGCTGCCCTACGCCAATGGCTATATCCATTTGGGGCATCTTGTAGAATATATTCAGACTGACATTTGGGTACGTGCGATGAAAGCGCAAGGCCATCAGGTCACCTATGTCTGCGCGGATGATGCACACGGTACGGCAATCATGCTCAAAGCAGAAGCCAATGGCGTAACACCAGAAGAGCAAATTGCCTCAGTTAAAGCCTCACATGAAGCGGATTTTTCAAAGTTCCTTATCAACTTTGATAATTACCACAGCACCCATTCAGAAGAAAACAAACAGTTCTCTGAGTTGATTTATCGTCGTCTCAATGATGCTGGTCATATCAGCACAAAAGACGTCGAGCAGCTATTTGATCCTGAAAAGCAATTATTTCTAGCCGATCGCTTTGTTAAAGGTACTTGTCCAGAGTGTGATTCACCAGACCAGTACGGCGATAACTGCGAAGTATGTGGCACCACTTACGATGCAACGGATCTAAAAGACCCGCATTCGACACTGTCTAATGCAACGCCTGTACTCAAAACCTCTAAGCATTATTTCTTTGATTTGCCAGAGTTTGAGCAATTCTTACAGGACTGGACACGTAGTGATAATCGCTTGCAAACGTCAGTCGCCAACAAACTTCAAGAATGGTTTGAGGCAGGACTTGCCAGCTGGGATATCTCACGCGATGCGCCCTACTTCGGCTTCCAAATTCCAGATACCCCAAGCGATGAACCAGACAAATACTTTTACGTATGGCTAGATGCGCCAGTCGGCTACATGGCAAGCTTTAAAAACCTATGTGATAAGCGTGCTGGTACAGACCAAGCACTTGATTTTGACCGCTACTGGGCACAAGAAAACGAGCATAAAACCGAGGTCTATCACTTTATCGGTAAAGACATCGTGTATTTCCATGCCTTGTTTTGGCCAGCCATGCTAGCTGGTAGCGAATACCGTACACCGACTGGTGTTTTTGCCCATGGCTTCTTGATGGTCAATGGCGAAAAAATGAGTAAGTCACGCGGTACTTTTATCAAAGCCGAGACGTATGCTGAGCACTTACATCCTGAATACCTGCGTTATTATTTCGCCAGTAAATTATCTGACAAAGTTGAAGACATTAATTTAGATTTAGAAGACTTTATGCAAAAGGTCAACTCTGACTTGGTTGGTAAAGTTGTCAATATCGCCAGTCGTAGTGCAGGGTTCTTGGTTAAGAAGTACGACGGTATGCTGTCAGAAGTTTGCGTCGAGTCAGAGCTATTAGAAGACATCACCAAAACGGGCGATGAGATTGCTGCTGCTTATGAGAATCGTGAATTCTCGCGTGCTATGCGCCTAATCATGCAATGTGCGGACAAAGCCAACGAATATATCGATGCCAAAAAACCATGGTCACTCGCGAAATTGGAGGGTACTGAGCAAGAAGTTCAAGACGTCTGCTCGGTCGCTATCAATATTTTCCGTCAACTGATGGTTTATCTCGCGCCAGTATTACCTGAGCTGACTAATAATGCCAAAGAGTTTTTGAACCTTGATGACTTAAGTTTTGCCAGTCGTAATGAGTGGTTACTAGGTCATAAAATCAATAAGTTCAAACCACTGATGCAACGTATCGAAGAAAAAGATATTGAAGCAATGGTAGAAGATTCTAAAGCATCCTTAACTCAAGCAGACGCTCCTGCCGCAAAAGACAAAGCATCTGCAACAGCTGCTAGTACTGATGCCGAGCAAATTGATTATATTGGTATCGAAGACTTTGCCAAAGTTGAGATGAAAGTCGCACACGTCTTAGAGTGTAACCATGTCGAAGGTGCTGATAAGTTACTACAGTTCACGCTAGATGTTGGTGAAGACAAACCACGCAATGTGTTTAGCGGTATTCGTAAGTTCTATGAGCCTGAGCAATTGGTTAATAAAAAGGTTATTTGCGTGACCAACCTTGCCCCGCGCAAGATGAAATTTGGCGTATCAGAAGGTATGGTACTGTCAACTGGCGAACCAAAGACGGGCTTAACTGTCGTTACCTTACCGGATGCTTGTGTTGTTGGTGATGTATTGGCTTAGCTATTATTTTTAACATTAAAAAATAAAAAAAGATGCCCTAAGTGGCATCTTTTTTTTATGGCTGATTTGTCAAATTCATAAAAACCAAACCTGATACTTATCTACTCAAAATATCGATAATCTGCAACGTGTCATTAATCACCGTCACAATGTTATTTTCTGGCGTACGAATACGAACGTAACGGTCATCATAACGGTCTAAAACGACAGAGCGATCATAATCCCTTCTATCAATCTTCCCGACTACTCTATAACCGTATCTATCAAGATCACGCTTAAATGAAGCATTTGGGCTAGCATTGCGATAAGCGTTAATACTTGGGTGGGCGTTGCCACTATGCTTATAGTTTTTACTAACATGGGCAGAGTTACCTTTGCTGTTACCATGTCCATTACCGTGCCCGTTTCCATGACCATCTTTTGCCATAGCAGGCAATCCAATCAAAGAAGTAGCAGTGATACCAGCGATGGTTAATAATTTAAGATTAGCAGTGTTCATAATATTACCTTAAAATAGTCATTCGAAAAATTTAGATAAATAAAAAAATTAGATAAATAGTAAAGTCTATTTCACATCCACTATGGCAGCACAATGTCACCAAAATGACTGGATTATCTTTAGAATTATCATGTTTCTCGTATGAAAATTAGCTTACGTTAATTATGAAGTGAGTACGTAATAGATGCGTTGCTAGGATGTAAGCGTTTTGCATATGGTTTGAGCAAACAAAAGTACCCTAGCGGCATCCGTTATATTCAGATCTAGATAAGAGCTTCAATGCCTCACGCGTCTTAATAAGATAAAAAGAAGTGATGATTTTTTTATTATCTATCACCATGACCGCTACACATTAATTTCTTATTGCGATAACTTACATTACTGTCATAATATGAACATAATAATCGATGGAACGATTACTTTATTTAATTGTTAGCCTGCTATCTCAGCATCAACATAGCATTGACTTGGCTAATCTGCATTCTTCAATATCATGGCAAAAAACCAAAGTACACCAAACAGATGAGTAAAATGACTACTATATAATTTAGTAGGCTCAATCAGTCTGGCAGTATCTACTTGGTTTTTGCGATTGATATAACCTATGAGTTAACCTAATAATGACTATCGCTTCTACTCTACGCTTAAGCCTATATGGCGTTGCTCTTAGTGCCATTAGCACACTTGGACTAATCGGCTGCTCAAACTCCTCTACCGATACCGCAGCGACTGCTGAAAATAGCACGGCTACAGACAAACCTGCCAAATCAATTGCCATTACTCAAATCGTTGAGCATCCATCACTAGATGATATGCGCCGCGGTATTATTGATGAATTAGCAGATAACGGCTATGTCGAAGGTCAAAACCTAACTGTTAACTTTCAAAGTGCGCAAGGGAATACAGCGACTGCGGGACAGATTGCCAAGCAATTTGCAGGAGACAATCCTGATGCGATCGTAGCAATCTCAACGCCTTCTGCGCAGTCAGTGGTAGCCGCGACCACCACTATCCCTATTATCTACACCGCTGTATCAGATCCATTGGGTGCCAAGCTCATTACGGCAGATGGCACGCCTTTTCAAAGCAATTTGACTGGACTATCAAGCCAGCTGCCATTAGAGCCGCAGTTGGATTTGTTACAGCAGATAAAACCTGATTTAAAGACCATTGGTTATGTCTATAGCCCAGGTGAAGCAAACTCAGTGTCATTGCGTGAAAATCTCAAACAAGCTCTGCCAGCTCGAGGTCTGTCACTATTAGACATTCCTGCCAATCGTCCAACGGATATCGGTATGGCGACACGCAGTTTGCAAGGACGTGCAGATATCATCTATACCTCATTTGACAACAATGTTGCCTCTGCCTTTGAGGCCATGACCCAAGCAGCAAATGAGCTCAAGTTACCGATTATCGCGTCTGATGAATTCAGTGTAAAACGCGGCGCGACTGCTGCGCTTGGTGTTAATGACTATGATTTTGGTCGTACTACTGGCAAGATGGTATATCGCGTGTTAAATGGCGAAGCGGTTAACACCATCAAACCTGAAGTCATGAATGATCTGACCTTATATGTCAGTCCTAAGCATGCCAAAACACAAGGTGTCAGCTTGCCAGCAGAGTTACTAAAAAACGCCATCAATGTTGATATTGATGCTGAAACCAAATAAAAAGTAGTAAGCTATCTATTAGCTCGTCAATTATTTATATAGTGTACGGACACACTATTATTTTAGGAGTAAGACCCATGTTGTCTCAAAATCGTTTTGGTCGTTTTAATTTCGGTAAGGCTTTATTATTAGGCGGTGTATGTACGGCTATCTTGACTGGTTGTAACCAATCAGCACAAGATGATGGCTCCACTGATGCTGCCGCTAGCGGTGATGCAGCGACGGCTATGAAGACCGTTGCGATTACCGCTATCGTCGAACATCCAGCGCTTGATGATGTACGTAAAGGTGTCATCGACGAGCTAAACGAAGCAGGCTTCAAGGACGGTGAAAACTTAACCGTTAACTTCCAAAGCGCGCAAGGAAACACTGCTACTGCTGGTCAGATTGCTAAGCAATTTGTCGCTGATGCGCCGGATGTTATCGTCGCTATTGCAACACCGTCTGCGCAGTCTGTTGCCGCTTCTACTAGCAGCATTCCATTGGTATTCTCAGCAGTTACTGATCCAGTAGCAGCCAAACTGGTACCTAAGCTAGATGGCTCAGGCACCAACGTTACAGGCGCATCAGATGCCCTACCGTATGAGCCACAGATTGATTTGATGCGTCAAATCATTCCATCATTAAAGAACGTCGGTTATGTCTATAGCCCAGGTGAAGTCAACTCAACGATTATCTTAAAAAATCTAAAAGAGAAGCTAACACCACTCGGTATCAATGTATTAGAAGCGCCTGCACAGCGTAGTAATGACATTGCGATGGCGGCACGTAGTCTCGAAGGTAAGGTCGATATGATCTACACTTCAACTGACAACAACGTGGTATCAGCGTACGAGTCACTTTATCAAATCGCTAAACAAAGTAAGATTCCTCTTATTGCCTCAGACACTAGCTCAGTTGAGCGCGGTGCTGTTGCTGCCTTAGGCGTGAACTACTATGAGCTTGGCCGCGAAACTGGTAAAATTGTCGTACGTATCTTAAACGGTGAAAAAGCAGGTGCTATCCCTGTTTACACTCCACAAGCGCTTGATCTATATGTCAGTCCAAAACACGCTAAAGAAGAAGGCATTACGTTGCCACAAGCGGTTATCGATAAAGCTAAAGAAGTGGTAGAATAACGCACCTTTGTATTTGGCTCAAAATAGCAGGTATAAATAGGAAAGCGACACTACTTAATACTGTGTTGTATACCTTAAATATACGGCTAATGATTAAATAAGAAACCCAGCTATGAGTCATTAGGCTGGGCTTCTTGTCTAAACAGAGTCTTTTTTGCAAGCGTGCTTAATAGTGCTGTATTTGTCTGAGAATTTATCTGATACTTGTTAAGTAGAGGATAGGTCTATTGATTGCATTGCAGTGCCCTGAACCATTGCTTCAAACCAAGGTAGCTTATGATCGTTGTTAATCGTGATATGTTTTGGTTTACCCTAACCGCAGATTGCTTAATCTGTTAAATTCACCGCTTAGCTGTTTAGCAGGTAGATGATTTTGGCAATTGCCATTTACTTATCTTGGTACCATACGCTAGACACTTGGTTATGACTTACTGATCTCTTATGTCTTTAATTGCTTTTTTTGGTGCGCTTGAAAGTGGTCTGATTTATGGCCTAGTAGCACTCGGTGTGCTTATCTCATTTCGTACGCTCGACTTTCCAGATTTGACCGCTGACGGTAGTTTTCCGTTAGGTGGCGCAGTCGCTGGTATTTCTATCATCGCTGGTATCAACCCATGGTTGGCCTGTGCTTTTGGGATGTTAGCAGGTTCAGTCGCTGGTATCGTCACGGCATGGTTGCATGTCAAACTTGGCATCTTGCAACTGCTTGCCAGTATCTTGGTCATGGTTGCCTTATATTCTGTCAACCTACGTATCATGGGCGCGCCAAACCTACCCTTGCTTGGCGAAACCACAGTGTTTAGCACCTTGGTGACCGATGGTAATGGTTATTGGATGCGTTGCCTGATTATTGGTGTCGTTGTCGCAGCTGCTATGTTATTTTTGAACTGGTTCTATAGCACTGAGACAGGTCTGTCGATGCGTGCTACTGGCTCAAACCTAAGAATGGCACAGGCGCAAGGTATCAATACCTCGTGGATGACCATCATCGGTATGGCGATTTCTAACGGTTTGATTGCCTTAGCGGGAGCGCTGTTTGTTCAGACTCAGGGTGGCGCAGATATCTCGATTGGTATCGGTACGATTGTTATCGGTCTAGCAGCAGTCATCATCGGTGAGACGATCATTCCTGCCAAGCGTATTTGGCTGATTACCTTTGCCGTTGTTGTCGGCGCGGTATTGTACAAACTGTTTATTCAGGTCGCATTATCAAGCGATACGCTACGTAGCATCGGCTTTGGTCCACAGGATTTGAACTTGATTACCGCATTGCTCGTGGTACTAGCCTTGGTATTGCCAAAAGCGAAAACCAAGTTTTTATCACGCAAGGTTCGCGCCTAATGACAGTCAAAGCAGGTAGTTATAACACTTGCGACGCTTGAAGAGACAATAAGGAATAACGATTATGATGCAAGCCACTGATTTACGGTTGACCTTTAATCCAGGCACGCCTATCGAAAACCCTGCCCTACGTGGTATCAGCTTAAACATTGCTGACGGTGAATTTGTCACTGTCATTGGTACCAATGGCGCAGGTAAATCTACTTTTTTGAATGCAGTAAGCGGTACGACTCGCGTCGATAGTGGCTCAATCTTGCTAAATGGCATTGATGTGACCAAAAAGTCTGCCCATCAACGCGCGCATTGGGTTGCTCGTGTCTTTCAGGATCCGATGGCGGGCACTTGTGAAGCGCTAACGATTGAAGAAAATATGGCTTTGGCCTACAAACGCGGCGGTAATCGCGGTCTAAAATTTGCATTGAACCAGAACAACCGCGATTTGTTCCGAGAAAAACTATCCGTTTTAAAATTAGGTTTAGAAAATCGTCTAACCGATCGTATGGGCTTGCTCTCTGGTGGTCAACGTCAAGCGGTAAGTCTGCTAATGGCATCATTGCAGCCCTCTAAAATCTTGTTGCTTGATGAGCATACTGCAGCTCTCGATCCTAAGACTGCGGCGTTTGTCTTAGAATTGACTGATAAGATTGTCACGGACAATAAGCTGACTACGATGATGGTCACCCATTCAATGCAACAAGCCTTAGCACATGGCACACGCACCGTGATGCTGCATCAGGGTCAAGTCGTATTAGATGTGGCTGGTGATATTCGTAAAGGCATGACCGTACATGATCTACTCGATATGTTTGAGCAAACTCGTGGCGAAAAAGTTGAAGACGACAGTTTGATTTTAAGCTAATGCTGTCCATGACTTACGACTTATAAATTTGTACCTGTCGGATACAACCATTTCCGACAACTTAAAAGGCCTTCAAGAGAATTGATTTTTCTTGGAGGTTTTTTGTTATCTATAGTTAATGATCATATGAACTTTTCACTGACCATTATATAGTTGTCGTCTATCAAAGCTTCGCTGTTGTCACTTACTATATGAGGTCTGTCATGCGCAAAATTCCTATTTACTCCCACCCTGCTGCTGGTTGGCCTGCGCTGATCTCCTCTACCCAAAAACTAATGGACTATAAGACATTTTTGCGCGGCGGTATAAGTGTATTTAAAAGTAATCAGCCCCAAGGTGGATTTGACTGCCCAGGCTGTGCATGGCCTGACCATAAGTCACACAAAGCTATCGATGTCTGTGAAAACGGCATTAAAGTCATTGCCAGTGAGACCATGACCCACAAAGCAGATGCCGAGTTCTTTGCAAGACATACTGTCACTGAGCTACAGAGCTGGACTGGTTACGAGCTTGAGCACAGTGGTCGTTTATCAGAGCCCATGTATTATGATGCGGCACAAGATCGCTATGTTCCTATTCCTTGGGAAGCCGCTTATAGCTTAATCGCTGAGCAGTTAGGACAGTTAGATTCACCTGATGAGGCGCTATTTTATACGTCAGGACGTGTGACTAATGAGCCTGCCTTCTTATTTCAATTGTTCGTACGCTGCTTTGGTACCAATAATTTGCCTGATTGCTCAAATATGTGTCACGAGCCAACCTCAGTAATGCTAAGCAGACAGCTAGGTATTGGTAAAGCGACGGTGATGCTAGAAGATTTCGAGCAGGCCAAGCTGATATTGATGTTTGGGCAAAACCCAGCGACTAACCATCCACGTATGCTAGAGATGCTTGCCCATGCTCATGAGCAAGGCTGTCGAATCATCTCAATTAACCCAATGCGTGAGCAAGGCCTGAGTAAATTTAGGAATCCGCAAAAACCAACACACATGGCAGCTGGTCAAAGCGCTGACATGGTCGATGACGTTATTCAAATTCAAATCGGCGGTGATGCAGCGCTATTGACGGGCATTGCCAAGTGGTTAATTGAAAACGATAAAATCAATCATGATTTTATTACCATTCATACTTCAGGCTTTGAACCTCTAAAACAGTGGCTAACAGAGCAATCATGGTCAGATATCACACTTGGCTGCGGTATTTCTCAGACAGATATTATCAATCTCGCTGAACTCGTGGCCGATAGTCCAGCAACGATTTGCACTTGGGGCATGGGCATTACCCAGCATGTGCAGGGCGATGACAATGTCGCGATGATTACCAACCTATTATTATTAATGGGCATGATTGGCATCGATGGCGCCGGTGCATCTCCAGTACGTGGACACTCGAACGTACAGGGTGATCGCACCATGGGTATCCATGAACGCCCTAGCAAAAGCTTACTAGACAGTTTAGAGCATGTATTTGAGCACCCTATGCCGCAAGAGCATGGCTACGATGTCGTCACAGGTGCCAAAGCCCTTATCGCTGGCAAATTAAAAGTCTTTATGGGCATGGGTGGTAACTACGCAGTGGCTGCCCCTGATACCAGCGCCATTGAGCAAGCCTTAACCACTACTCAGCTTAATATATTTGTCGGTACTAAGCTCAATGAGACCATGCTATACCCCGGTGCAAATAATTTGATCCTGCCTTGCTTAGGCCGTACCGAGCGTATTGTCACAACAAAGGGTGAGCAATTTGCCACTATCGAAGACTCCATGTGTCAGATCGTACCCACTCAGGGCAAACTCAAACCTGTTAGCGACACTTTAAAATCTGAAGCGCAAATCGTAGCGGATATTGCGACCCATGTACTCGGCGCTGACTCGTCTATTCCTTGGCTTGTGATGAGTGAAAATTTCGATATTATTCGAGACTATATCGCTCAAGCTATTAATGGATTTGAAGACTTTAATCAACGTATTCGCACCTCTGAGCGTGGCTTTCATTTGTATCATGCGGCGCGTCATCGTGTATGGAATACCGAGAGCGGCAAAGCCCAGTTTGAAGTACCACAATATCCGATTACTTTTGTCGCTGCACAAATGGCAGCTGCAAACGATATCGATGATATTGCAGATACAGCACAAAAGGTTTGGCAATTGACCAGTGTCCGCAGCCATGACCAATTTAACACTATGATTTTTGGGTTTAAAGACCGTTATCGTCAAACGGATCGTCGTGACGTGCTGTTCATGCATCCCGATGAAATAAGTCGTTTAGGTTGGCAAAAAGGTGACCGTGTTATGGTTACTCGCCAGCGTGCTAAAGATAGCTTAGAACAACCACGCGTATTGGGCCCATTGGTATTGAGCGAGATGGATATTGCCTCTAACGCTGTTGCTGCTTATTACCCTGAGTGCAATGACCTCTTTGATTTAGATACACATGCGCCAGATTCTCATATCCCAGCGTACAAATCGACGACCGTCGTGTTAGAGCGCGTAGAGGCAAATACATCGATAGCTACGCCTGCGTAAATCATACTGCGGAGAGCTAATGAGAATAACATTTTCATTGGCTCTCGCTTCAAATGACCATAAGCACGCTCATAATTTTAGGCCATGATAAACCGTGATAACTATTGAAGATAACGCTCAGCAAAGTGAGGCTCTTATAGACCCCGCTATGATAGATAAATCAACTAGCACTAAGATAGTTACACCTGAGCTGTCTAACGATGAGAGGTTGTCAGAGACACCACTTGCTCGTAGCCACTTAGCACAAAAGCATCATTACCCGTCAGTTAGCAATAACCCTACTCATGACTCTTACCTTCAAATTGAATCTCAGACTACTAGCTTAGCCGTAGAAGCTGCGGTCTCTATCATTATTAATGGGATTCATTATGCTGTGTTGATGGCCAGTCCTCATCAGTTAGAGTATTTGGCTGTTGGGTTCTTATTTAGCGAAGGATTAATTCAATACAGTCACGAGTTACTCGACTGGGAAGTGACTCACCTTGCAGATATCGCTAGCTACCAGAAGTTTGCTCAAGATTCGAATGATGAAAGCCTTGACTCAGTATCAATTGAGCAAAGCTTAGAACAATTTCAAGATTACGATATATATGTCGTGGAGTTGGTATTGAGCCAACGCTGCCATCAACGTATCCAAGCACAAAAACGACAGCTCGCAGGGCGTACAGGCTGCGGCATGTGCGGTATTACTGGATTAACACAAGCTTTGCCTAATTTAAGTGCTTACTCTCAAGATCGTTTGCAATATGAACATAACCAACAGACAGGTATAGATGACATTCAAACGGCCGCACCAAGTCTTGACTACCTATTGGCACTGCGTCAACAAGTGGATGCCGCGCAGCATACACATCAGCTGACAGGTGCGGTACATGCCGCAGCAACGATACATAATCAGCAGCTGTATTTATTTGAGGATGTAGGCCGCCACAATGCACTCGATAAACTTATCGGTTGGCAATTACGCCAAAAAGCAGACATTAGCTGTGTGCTTATGACTTCGCGTCTCTCTATTGAACTGGTTCAAAAGTCCGTTCGAAGTCAGATCCCGTGGCTAGTTGGCATGTCAGCACCTACCAGTACAGCAGTGCGCGTGGCTGAGCGTTATGGCCTTGGATTGGCTGGATTTTTACGTGATAACCGAGTCACTTACTATACCAAACAAGATAATATATAAAAATTCACTTCTACTTGTTCGTTAAGAACAACCATCTATCGCTCATTATCTATTTTTTCTAATGAAAGTTTCAGTTACTTACTCATAGTTATCATTTAGCTCATAGCGATATATTACTCAATGCTACTCATAATAAAACCCTATCTTTCAATACCTTATTAAACATCTTATTAAATCTCTTTAAATAAATACTTATATGTTATCTTCAGTCATTGTCTGGTAAATATCGGATAATGTTTGAGGTTGGTGACATAATAGGTTACTCTTACCGCGCAAATATGTTACAGGCACTTAACAAATATGTAGTTTTATTTATTAATGCCGCTTAGTAATACATCAATCGCAATAGATAAGTAGAGACTTCCTACCTATTGCTTGTTACAGCTGACAAGGCTGTCTAAATCGAGTTCGGGTCATGCCATCATGGCTTAGTGCTTATTCGTAATTCCGCTATAGACACTCATCACATGAGTTTTCTTTAGCATGTAGCTACCTTTGTGTATGCCTATTAATAGCGTGATGGTTTACCCATTAACTGACGCCTATCGAAAGTAGTCCCTGTCTTTTTGATTTGACACTATTTGTCTCATTAAGATTTGGGCGTGACACTTAGCATTTGCTTACCACTACAGTTGGTATTTTCGCTATTTATATTAGCCACATACGTTCGGTATGAGGGCTGTGTAGGCTATGCTGTATTCCTAATAGTTTGGTATCTTTCATTTTTACTGAACTTTATTCATCAACTAACAATTGCGAGGTCTGAGTTTGAAAACTGAGTCATTGTTCCAATTTTCATCATTAACGATTATTTTATTATTATTAGCATTTTATGGCGGCACCTATTTACTGTCTTTATTAATT
Organism: Psychrobacter sp. NPDC077938; assembly: GCF_044542635.1. Taxonomy (NCBI): domain Bacteria; kingdom Pseudomonadati; phylum Pseudomonadota; class Gammaproteobacteria; order Moraxellales; family Moraxellaceae; genus Psychrobacter; species Psychrobacter sp. NPDC077938. The sequence goes on along the minus strand of NZ_JBITUW010000002.1, from coordinate 282,148 downwards.
AAAAAAGATAAAGAGACAACTTCTGGGTTTATGGTCGCAGGTCACGGTGTTGGCTTTGGTATGGGTGCAGCCAGCATGACCGCCACTTGGATTTGGGCCGCCTCATTTTATGCTGCGGCTACTTCTGGTTATAAATATGGCGTCTCAGGGCCGATACATTATGGCTTTTGGGGTGCATTGATGATTTTATTCATCTACCCTTTTGGTATGCGCTTTCGTGAATTGGCACCAGACGGTCATACACTAGGTGAACTGATTCATGCCCGCCACGGTTCATCAAGCCAATTAATCTTAGCCATATCCAATATTATGGGCAGTTTAATTAGCTTGATGGTCAACTTTACCGCTGCTGGAGCCTTGGTGTCAGTTTTATCGCCATTATCGTTCCAAACAGGGGTAATGATCGCAGGTATCGGTGTACTGAGCTACACATTGACATCAGGGTTTCGAGCATCCGTTTTTACAGATTTTGCCCAACTAGTAGCTCTAATGGCCATTGGTATTATCATTATTCCCGCTGTGTTATTTGCCATGGGTGGCCCTGAAGTTATGGTCAGCGGACTATCAAACCTGACATTAGAGCAGCAGAACTTCTTCTCCTCTGAGGCATTCTTTCAACAAGGTGCACCCTATTTTGTCGCTGTATTAGCATATGCTATCGGTAATCAAACCATCACTCAGCGATTATTTGCGATTGATAAAACTAAGATTAAAGCGACGTTTATCACGGCTACAGTCGGCTATGCTGGTATCGTTATTGGTCTTGGGATGATTGGACTAATGGCGGTGACGATTGGCGTCGAGCCACTCGATGGCAATATGAATAACCTTATCCCTCAGATGGTCAGTACTTATCTGCATCCCGTCTTTATCGCCTTATTCTTTATTTTAGTTATTGGGTCATTGTCCTCGACCGCTGACTCAGATTTATCAGCGCTATCAACTATTATGATGGCAGATGTCTACGGTAAAAACATCGCCAAAAAAGGCCATGTAAAACCTAAAACGATGATGCTAATTGGTCGTGGCACGATGATTGTTGCGACGGCAGCTGGACTAATCTTTGCAAGCTTTAAGCTCGATATTCTCGTCATGCTAGTATTCGTTGGTGCACTATGGGGTGCTATTGTCTTTCCTGTTATTGCCAGTGTATTTTGGAATCGCGTCACCAATACCGCCTTTACCTCAGCAGTGATCGTCGGACTACTATTATTTTGCGTTGCCCGTTTCGAATTACTTCCAATCACTGGTGTCATTGCCCTATTCTTTGAAATACTGGCCAGTGTCGGTGCAGCGGTTGTTATTGGGCTAATGGTCTTTGGATTCTTAGGTCGTAAGATTGGCATGGTCGCCGCAGCCATCACGCTAGTGCTGATGCTTATCTTCGCTACTGGCTTCTTACGTCAATATATGGTCCTGCTAGCCTCTCTAACCGCTTACGGCGCTAGTACCGTTGTCTGTGTGATTATCAGCTTGATGGGGGATGAACACTTCGACTTCGACTTCGACTTAATTAAGCAGCGCGTGGGCAATTACGACAAAAAATCGGAAATCCCATCGTCACTTAAATCTTAAACCAAAGTCGCTTTATCCGAATAGTGATTAGTAAGCAGTATTTGGCTAATCGCTACTTATTTAGTAATACTATAAGGAGATATCATGGACAACGTTTTTATCTACGGCTTATATATCTTAATTTGGCCTGCCATTACTCTTGGCGTACTCGTATTAATTTGCACGGCCACTTATCGCGATGTGAAAAGTGCTAAACGTGACAATAGAGATATTGTTTAGCGTATTATATTTTAAATTATCATCATTAAACACTGGGTTACTGATGGCTTGGAAAAGCCTATTAATAGCATAAATGTCCTGAAATTAGGGCTAAATATAGACAAGATAGTAAATAAGCTGTTTTTAACGAAAAAAGGACTTGTAATTTACTATATTTTTGCTAATATAGGCGACCTTGATTGGCTGGATGGCAGAGTGGTCATGCAGCGGACTGCAACTCCGTTAACGCCGGTTCGATTCCGACTCCAGCCTCCAATTATTTATTAACTTTACGTTAATTTTGGCTTGCATTATTATCACAACCGATTATAATAGCGACCACTTATCTAGTAACTAGATGGTCTATCAGCTAGTTTACGTTTTAGATAAAACAAGTTTTGCCCGGGTGGTGAAATTGGTAGACACAAGGGATTTAAAATCCCTCGCTAGCAATAGCGTGCCGGTTCAAGTCCGGCTCCGGGTACCATTATATAGTCCTATACTATCTTATAGAACAACAAAGCCCCTGACATCAGGGGCTTTGTTGTATCTGGCGTTCTATACTGTCCTGATCTATCTATCTCAATCTGTGCATCTGATGTACATTAATCTCTCAATGCTCGTTTGAAATAATAATCATGATAAGCGATATAGATGATGAGCACCTCAAACGCTCTATTCACCTATACCAGTATTCTTAGAGAAATCTAACCAGATTACAAACTTGGTTTTGCAGGTAGCATTATCAATTTTTGTTTTTGACAGCTAAATTAACTATCCAACAATATATTGCTATAGTCATCACGCAGGTCTTTTTTGACCATTTTCCCAGCACCATTTAGGACGATATTATCTACAAATATGACTTTGTCGGGCATTTGCCAGCTGGCAATTTTACCTTCGTAAAAGCCCAGTACTTGCGACTCATCGATTTCTGAATCTGGTTCTTTCACCACAATCAATACTGGACGTTCGCTCCATTTTTTATGCTTTGCAGCAATAGCGGCCGCCATTCTTATCTGCGGATGGGCGATTGCGATGTTCTCTAGCTCTACTGATGATATCCACTCCCCACCAGATTTAATCAAATCTTTTGAGCGATCCCGAATATTCATATAGCCATCAGCATCAATGGTTGCAATATCCCCTGTGTCGAACCAACCGTCTTCAGTTATCGCATCAGGATTTTCTGTGTAATAATCATTGATAATCCAATGCCCTTTGATCTGTAAACGACCTTGAGACATACCATCTTCTTCGACTCGCTGTAGCGGCTCATCAGTATCTATGAGACGTAGCTGAACGCCGTAGGGCGGACGACCTTGAGAATTACGCAACTCATTAATCTCATCTTTACTCAGCGATTTATGCTTGGCTTTTATTTGATTCATCGCTCCAAGTGGACTGGTTTCTGTCATGCCCCAACCATGCACTGCATCACAATTGAAATCTTCTCTGAACGTTTTGATTACCGATGGTGGACATGCGGCTCCTCCGACGATGGTACGCGTCATGCTATCAAGCTTACTGCCTCTGGCTTTGGCAGCGGTCAATAGACTTTGCCAAATCGTTGGAACCCCTAGAGCAACTGTGACATGACAATCATCAATGAGAGATACTAGGCTGTCACCATCGAGATTTGGACCAGGAAGTATGAGAGAGCAACCAGTCAAGGCAGCCGCGTAAGGCGTGCCCCACGCATTGACATGGAACATCGGTACGACGGGTAGCAAAACGTCTTGTGCAGAGAGCGCGGAGACATCAGGCATGCATAACGCCATAGCATGCAGCACAGAAGAGCGATGTGTATATAAAATCCCTTTAGGGTTACCGGTAGTTCCGGATGTATAGCATAAAGAGCTGGCGGTCGCTTCATCGAATTGGGGCCAGTCAAAATCAGTAGAATTTTCTGCTAATAGCTCATCAAAGAACAGTACATTAGGCAGTTTTTCTACGATACTATCATCTCGATCACTTAGACAAATGAAGTGTTCAACACCTTTGATATGCTCTTTGATTGCCATAATTAGCGGTAGGAAAGTAGTATCAAAAAACAGTACTCGATCATCAGCGTCATTGATAATGTAGCTAAGCTGCTCGGGGAACAAACGTGGATTGATAGTATGGCAAACCATGCCACTACCTGAAATCGCATACCAAGCTTCTAAATGACGACGATTATTCCAAGCCAAAGTTGCTATGCGTTCTGATGATTTAAGTCCCAGTGTAGCCAATGCATTGGCCAATCGTTTTGAGTTATCTGAGACAGTGCGCCAATTGGTATGAGTCATCTGTCCATCGACTTCTTTGGACAAAACCGCCGTATCACCATGATAACGGGCAGCGTGTTCGATTAGACCACTGATCAGCAATGGCTGATACATCATTTTTCCTAACATAATACATTCCCTGTAGTTATTTGAAAGTCCGCTTATTCTTGCTACTGCATCGCCTGATGCGAAGAATAGGCCTCAACTAAGAATAATCAGAATTATTCTTTAAGACAAGTTAATATTATGTTCTCCATAGGCAACGAAAAATTGTGATTCAATTTCAAAGGCTTGATGATTACTCTATATAAATAGTTTTTACTTTCTCATTAAAAGTTCATTGGTATCATTGTTTCTTTAATTAACCATAAAATTTAGACAAAAAAAATCCGACCACCTAAGTGATCGGATTTTTAATATTTGGTGGAGATGGCGGAAACTAAACTATAGTTATAAATACCTGATAATAAACATTATTAATAATTTAAAAATAGACGATACCAACCATAATACCAACAATCATTTTTTATTTTGCTGTTATTCAATGCCAACCCTATCAACTAAATATTATTTTGTAATTATTTGCAATATTAAAGTTATGCTGAACGTGCTAGCAACTTAGGAATATTATTTCTTACTTGGAAATTTCTTGCATGGGGTTGAATCGCGCTAAACACTACCGATAACTGTCATAGTTGCATTGAGTCTTTAATAGCTCGATGTTATAGCGATATGTCTTGCCCTTATATTCATAGCTCATTGCCATGCTGTGGGCTTCATTGCTTTGTAGCTGTTACGGCAGGCTTTAATGCTTAGATGTATATAGTCGCTCAATGTGCGCATGGTCGTTATCTCTAAATGTTATCTAAATCATTAGGTGATTTTACTTTGTCCTATCTTAGCTTAATTATTTCGTGCTCTTTTTATGGACATCAAAAACTATCTCAAACTTTCCAAGGTTAGAATAACTTGTGTATCAATTTATACTCACTTTCACGACAATCTTGCTTTTTCTATTCCTTTTCACAAGTTATTAATATCAACAGTGCAGCTATTAATTGATGGCTTACCCTTTGTTGTCTTGCGTGCATACCATACGATAAATATCTTTCCTCTGCCCAAATCAACCACAAAAGGCTGACCACCATCAGTACTATAAATCGGGCTTACTCTTTTTCTAATTGACCATGTTTTGCCATTGTCTGTACTTCTAAAGATGGTTATACCTGTCGTATCGTTGCCATAAACTATATCGCCTGATCCGCCTGCGTAACCTGATTTGCCTGTTCGATCACCTGTGATTAGAATAATCGAGCCATCATCTAGTTTAGTCAAATTTGGTTGACGGCCATTGATGAGCTTAGGGTCTAAAGCTGTAGGAATTGACCACGTATTACCATTATTGGTAGAAATTGAGCTATAAAGATTATTATGCTTACCCTTATCTTCACGAATATAAGCAATCCAGTTGTTTGAATGTGTGTTGACAATGTCAGCCTCACTAAACTGCCTACCTGCTGTCGCAGGAGCTATGACACTCTTAAATCTCCATGTAATACCACCATCTAATGACTCAAGCAACGCGGTTTGCCAAGTTTTAGCGTTATAACCAGTACGATAGAGCCTAGTCCCTGCATTCTTAGGTGTTGACCAAATAGAATACCCATCAGCTTTACTCGTAGTTGTTGCTTTAACTAAACCTGCATTTTTTCTCAAGTTCCAAACTTTCAAATCAACCGATTTCCCCTCGCTTAGTAAATCAGCTATTAGGCTAAAATCATAAGTTTGGTCGTCATTGATAAAAAAGTCTTTGAGTCTAAATGTGTCACCGCCGTCATCTGATCTAAACATAACCTGTTTATCTGATTTTGCGTGCGCAGTACCAGTGCTAAAAATACCGACAATACTGTTGCCTATTTTGGTTGCGTAAGGAAATGCATCGTAATTCTCGTTGTAGATAATTTTACTGCGATAGCTATTTGAGCCTAAGTGTGACGCATCATTAAAACTTACGCACAAATCTTGATTTTTTTCATCTGCTAAAACTGTCATTGATGAAAACCCAAGAAATAGTGCTATTAGCAACTTACTTAGCAAGATAACACCTCATTGTTTAAGCGATAGAACATTTTATCATCTACTGTTGAAAGCATATTGTTTATAATTAATATCGCTTACTTATTTCATGCTATTTTTATGGACTCAAGAAAGTCCGTTATCTTCCTATTGCATTTTAATGCGTTTCGGTATTCCTATACTGTCACTGGGTAGATTGGCTGATAATGTATCAACTAAGCTCTGGCAGCGTGTCTAGTAGTCTATTAAGTAAGGGTTGTCATTATTGCGCTGCTCATCGCACCATACTCTTTGACTGTGCAAATCTTCAGGGCATGCAATCAAGGCACTGGCTAAAAACCCTTGTCCATTCATTATAGGGTCAGCTAGTGCTAGCTCTAGGATAAAGCACTGCCCCTGTATTAATAGCGTCATACGCACGTTGTAGGCATCTATATGCGTATTGCATAGGCAGACTTTAGCGAGCACAAACGAAACACCTCATCATCACCATTAAGGGTCGTCAATGATGATAAGACATTACTTGCAGTATCACCATTAAAAAATTGGGCTGCTTTGTCTGTCATTTATGAAGCATTACTGATACTACCGTCAATAAACTTATCGAGTATCGGCTCAATAGTTACTTCTTTAAAACGTTCTTGGGGCTTTGGGTTGGATTCTAAAAAGTCGGCTAGCTCTTTATCTTTTAGACTTGCCTTGTCATTTTCCCACGATGATAGCTTAATAAGATAATCAGCATATAGCTGCTTTTGTACTTACGTACTTTGAAGCTAGTTAATTCCATAGCTTGTGACTTGCCGCTACCGCTTCCGCCCTCTGCCACTAATATTAGGATGGTTAGCATGAGTCTGTGTTGTATCAATAAATCCTTGCCCCATGTATGCCAGTGCCCCTAAAACGCATTGGTTTGTAATAGCTGTCGGAGCTTGCGTATAGTGTGCTACTGCCTTAACAACATACTGTAGTAAGCCTGTGAACGCATCGATAGGGTATGGCCGTGGGCTTGTTCCAGTTAATGGTTCAGATCCGTGCCATATCTCAGTTTGTAGATCGAGTATGGTTGTATCATGAAGGGCTACTATATCTCTATAATTACCAATAGTGAGGGTTTGCTGTTTACCTTGCCAGCGGTATGCGCTGATCCATGACTTAACGCCCGTGTAACGCACCCATAATTGCAGCCCGTTACCGTCACTATGCTTGTCAGGTCGCTTTGTATCAATCGAGGTGCTACTAGGCTGTAGCTTATTGATGACGGTATGAGTTAAGGGCATTGGGCTATCCTTTGTTGGTATTGAGAGTGTGTATAAACTCTAATACCAACAATAATACCAACATTCTATATGGTTCGCCATACCCCTATGAGGTAGTGAAAACCCAAAAAACGCCCAAAATAAAGGGCTAACAGTCTATGACGGTCAGCCCTTTATCAGTGTTTGGTGGAGATGGCGGGAGTTGAACCCGCGTCCGCCAGCATTACGCTCATGAATCTACATGTTTAGTTTCTGTCTTTAGTTTTAATCCGCACCGATCCGACAGTCAGGATGGATTGGACGATTCTCTACTTTTGAACCCAAGCAATTGAGACAATCACTTGTGGCGAGCCTACATGCGGACGCTTCAACTTAGTTAACCAACTGTAGGTGATCAGCAACTAAGTAAGCAGGGTTTAAGCTGCTAGAGCGTAAGTTTCGTCGTTTGCGACTATAACAATATATGTTTGATTAACGAGAGGACATACACTCTCGACATGCATCATTGAGTTTCATCACCAGCGTCGAAGCCAGAACATCCCCAATAAGACTGGCTATTATATAGGAGATATCGGTTAGGTTTCAACCTATAAGTAGCCTGCATTACATTACGTTACAGCTTAATAATTTACGCCAAAACAGTGTTTAACCATTTGCCGATATTTTGAATTTGCGGCATACAAACCTGATGTGCCATCGGATACGTATTGTACGACACATTATAATCCTTCGCCGACAATAACTGCTGTGCTTGCTCACCTAGGATGACCGGTACCACTGGATCATGAGAACCATGTTCAATCAAAATCGGCATGTTTTTGTTGGCAGCATTATACTCAATATTGTCATTGGTTGCTAAGTAGGTAGAGAGCGTCATCAAACCAGCCAAACGTTTTGGATAGCCAAGTGCCACATGATATGCAACTGCCCCGCCCTGCGAAAATCCTGCGATAACGATATGCTCTGGTAACACGCCGCGCTCTATCTCACGACTGATCAAATCTTGTATCTGCTGAGCAGACTCTTCAATTTGAGCCACATCTACTTTACGCTCCAGGCTCATCTCTATGATGTCGTACCATGCTGGCATCACCATGCCGCCATTTACCGTGACTGGGCGTTTAGGTGCATGTGGGAAGATAAAACGTACTGCCATATCATCAGCCAAGCCAAGCTGCGGTACAACTGGCTCAAAATCATGACCGCTAGCACCTAAGCCATGTAGCCAAATCACTGCGCGATCTATCTTTTTTTGAGAGGGATTATGCTCAACGACGACTGCGTCTAAATAGTTACTCATAGTTATCCTTAATAATGTAGTGAGATATGCCTTAAGCATTTCTATATTTTTTGCCAAAATAATGTGTGTGTCATTATATGGTCAATATCATCTGTTAGTTTGAGAGTATGGTCAATAGTGAGGTACTAAACGAACAATAGCAAAAATAAGAACAGTATAAGAAGACACGTATGGTTTTACGACCGATAAGCTCAATACTATCAAGCTTAAAACTATAAAGCTCAAATACTGTCAGCTGTCTATTCTTTAGTACATGTGCCTACAATTGTATCCGCATTAATGCTAAGTTCTTACAAGGCCAATTTCCTACAAGGCTAGGCTCTTACAACAATGTCACGACCTTTAGTGGTTTTTAGCAAACAGCAAGTAGCAACCAATAGTCAAACGTTAATCTTTCAATTCCTATCCATACGTCCGATGGGATTTTTTATAATTTTGCAGGAACATTTTACATGACAATTTCTAATAAATCAGCGCTTGAGCTGAGTAAGCAGACGCCGGCTAAGGTTAATAAGATTAATATCGCCTTACCTTTAACGCTGATCAGCTCATTATTGATAGTAGGCTGCACTACCGATAGCCGCTCAACGCTAATATCAAAAGCCCCTTTATCGACAGCGCAATCACAGCCACAATTGTCCTCACCTGTCGCATATACCTATGGAGTGCGTCCATTTTACCTGATCAATGATATGGACGAGGGACCACTAAAAGAAGAGCTACAGGCGTGCAAAGGGCAACTGCCAAGTAAGACTGACTTCTCTATTGCACATCGAGGTGCGCCATTACAGCTGCCTGAACATACTTATGATAGCTACGTGGCGTCAGCACAAATGGGTGCTGGAATCTTGGAATGTGATGTCGCTTTTACCAATGACGGTGAGCTTGTCTGTCGTCATGCCCAAAACGATTTGCACACCACTACCAATATTCTAACCACGCCGCTGGCCAAGCAGTGCACTGTGCCGCCCATATTGGACGCTACAGGCAAACTTACTAATGCCGATAGTATCGAATGTCGCACCTCAGATATTAGCGGTACTGAGTTTAAAACACTGACGGGTAAAATGGATGCTGCCAATAAAAAAGCAACCAGTATTAGTGAATATATGAATGCGACTGCGCCTTGGCGAACGGACTTATACTCGCAAAACGGCAAAGTGTTAACTCTAAAAGAGCATATCGCGTTGGCTCGCAAGCTGGGTATGAAGCACACGCCTGAGCTAAAAGCACCCGCCGTGACCATGCCGTTTAACGGCTATCGTTTGAACGATTATCGCCAACAGCTGATAGATACTTATAAGGCAGCAAATGTACCTGCAAGCGATGTATTTGCCCAGTCATTCAATATAGAAGATCTTGATTACTGGATCAAAAACGAGCCAGCTTATGGGGCTAATGCCGTTTATCTGATTGATGACAGCAATGAGACCGCTAAGAGTAAAACATTTGATAAAAATGACGCAAGCACATGGAAGCACTCATTGGCTGATATCAAAGCACGCGGCATTAACACCATTGCTCCAGCACTTTGGTTGTTAGTCACTACTGATGGTAAGGGAAATATGCAACCATCAGAATACGCAAAACAAGCCAAAGCCAATGGTCTAAAAATCATTACTTGGTCGATAGAGCGTTCAGGGCCATTAACCGATGGTGGCGATTGGTACTATAGCGGTCTTAGCGATGCTATCAACAATGACGGTGATATGATGAATTATATTGACGTACTAGCGCAAGATGTCGGTGTCCAAGGCATTTTTTCAGATTGGCCCGCTACGGTGAGCTACTATGCCAACTGCAAAGGTCTTAAATAGGTTTTCGCTTAGTCTATTAATAGATAATCACGCTTAGTTTTTATTACCAAGGCCAGCTTACCCATTGAGCTGGCCTTTTTTACATGCATCAAAATAATCACATCGCATACTATCTACTGAGCACCCTACTTTTCCATTAACTTTTCACACCATTTAACTCGTGGCAGCAAGAGCAACCTGCTGTTTTGTGCTACGATAATTTACTAAGCTTATAATACGATGTAGAGACTATGACCCATATTTTACTGGTAGAAGATGATCCTGCGATCGCGATGTCACTCAAGGTCACCTGCAAGCGCGAAGGTTGGCAGATAACTTGGTTGGATAATGCCAGTAGTGTGTTACCCATGCTGCATAGTCATGAAGCACAAGATCTATCGGCGATCATTATGGATGTCGGTCTGCCAGACGGTGACGGCTTGAGCCTATGTCAACAAATACGTCATACACCTGATATCGACGCCTTAAAAGACTTACCTATCGTGTTTTTGACCGCGCGTAGCGATGAGGTCGATCGTATTCTAGGATTGGAGATGGGCGGTGATGATTATTGCGCCAAACCCTTTAGTCCACGTGAATTGGTCGCGCGTTTAAAAGCCATTTGGCGACGTGAACAGCTGATTCAGCAGTCAGGCTCTCATACCACACACTCAAATGAAAGTACTGATAATACTTCCTCGAATAACCTTTCAGGACAAGCATTAACGTTTGAGAACCAATCTGGCGTTTGGCATTATCAACCGCTCAACTATTCATTAACGTGGCAAGAGCAAAAGCTTGAGCTTAGTAATACAGAACGCAAAATTTTGCTAACGTTATTGCAAGCACCGCATCAAGTCTTTAGCCGTGAGCAGTTACTTAGCGCAGTAAGCGACTATCCTGATCACCGCTTGGCACGCACTATAGACAGTCATATCAAATCAATTCGTAAACAGCTTGCTATGGTAGATGTGAATATCGACGTCATCCATACGCATCGCGGACTGGGTTACGCATTATGTCCAGCTTAACAGTGGCTGCTAGTTTATGAATAATAAAACCAATCCTACTGAGAATGATATTCATAATGACCAAAGCAATTGGTATGCCAAACTGCATCCTATTGGTACTGCTCAGCAAGCTCCTAAACACAAACGACTGCTCAATTTAAGTATATTTTTTAGAATTTGGCTAGCCGTTGCTTTAGTGCTCGTCATATGCGGCGTGGTCGTGTTTACTCAGTTGTTTGGCTACGTCAAGCCAACTGCGCAGCAGGTCATCGAAGACACGCTTCTAGACACCAGTAAATTACTCGCGGCCAGTCTACAGGTGCCGTTATCTACAGGGCAGCTCTATGCTGAAGAGTATCAAGCGCAACTTGATGCTGCATTTGTCGGCATGCCAGCGATGGACGAAACGCTAAGTCCTGTCGATCAAACCAAAAGCTACAGTAGCTTTCGGGTATATGTGACAGACAGTAGCGGCATAGTCATTTACGACTCCCTGCCCAAACCTGATAATAATGAAGGGCAAAACTATGGACGCTGGAACGATGTCTATCTCACCTTAAAGGGACAATACGGCGCAAGAAGCACGCTGCGAGATTATCAGCGGCGCGATGGTTCGGTCATGTATGTGGCTCAGCCCATCAAAAATCCGTCTGGAGATATCATCGGTGTGGTCAGTGTTGGTAAGCCTGTCGCTAGCGTATTGCCTTATTTAGATGACACACGTAACCGCATGCTCATCACCGCCCTACTTATCAGTATCGCTGCCCTTATACTGGCAGGTCTAGTAGCATGGTGGCTTAAGCAAAGTATTACCTTGGTGACTCAATATACCAGTGCATTGGCAGAAGACACTAAAAAGCCCTATTTCTATCTAGGTCATGAATTAAATAGCCTGACAGATACCATCGAGACTATGAAGCATCGACTCGAAAACCGTGCTTATGTGACTGATTATGTCCATACTTTGACCCATGAGCTAAAAAGCCCTTTGACTGCCATACGCGCCAGTAGCGAGCTGTTAGAGGACGATGGGTTAGATGGCAATAAACTAGATAATGAAGATCGGCAGATGCTTATTGAGACGGTTGGTGAACAAAGCGTAAAGATGCAACAGCTCATCGACCGACTTCTGTTGCTTGCTAAAGTAGAACAGCCTACCTTTAAGCTCAACCGACAACTGACTCCCCTATTACCACTTTTGCAAAGTCTGATCAGAGATAATGCCGCCAAGCAGCAACAGCAGAATCTATACCCTATCGATATACATATTGATAATAAGAATGTAACCAATACTGCAAACTTGCCAGCAGAAATATTGGCATCGACCAGCGTGTATGCTGACCAGTTTTGGTTAATACAGGTACTGCAAAATGTGCTTGATAATGCGATACACTTTGCAAATCGTACCATTGATATTTCATTGCATAGCACTACTCGAACCGTCACTATCGATATATTCAATGATGGTAAGCTGCTACCCGAATATGCTGTCGCAAAAGCTTTTGAGCGTTACTTTAGCTTGTCTCATCAAAGCCAACCCTCAGCTCAAATAATGAATCAGGCAACGGACCAAACGACGAATCAAACAAACATCAATGACCTAAATACAGAGTCGGCAGATCCAACGACTGAGCCGAGGCAAACTGACCATAATAGTAATACGCTTAAAAAAGGTACTGGCCTTGGACTTACCTTAGTGAAGCAAGTAATTGAACATCATGGTGGTCAGGTAGCCATCAATAATGTCCGTACCAATGGTGATAAAGCTGACACTAATAAAGCTAGAACTGATAACACTGATACTAGTAAAAACCAGCGTTCTGGTGTGATGGTTAGTATCACCCTGCCATTAGCCTGAAAATAATAACTTATAGTCGATTCAATTTAAGAGTAGTACAAGGCAACCGAGTGCAGATGTATATGTGATACTTCAAGCGAGGTTAACGCTGTAATACTTTTATAGTGGAATGATTATATATGGATTCATCAACTTTCCATCATGACTACACAGGATTTCTACTTCATTGTTTTACGATAGCACTAAGATCTGTTGAACCGTCAAATTCGTAAAGTAAATTAGGAGTAGAAAATCTATGTCACATCAATTAACGGATAACCCTATCGTCAAGAGCCTAATCGGCTTTAGCCGTCATCACTGTGCACAAACCTTATCAAGCCAAGGCGTCGATAGTATTGAGTTTGGTCATTGGCTAGCGATTCCTAGTCAGCGGTTGTTATTGGTATTTCGATACCAGCAGTGCGTCGCTATTGATGAATATCAACTGGCAGCCTGATATCTTGCTCGCTCAATACATTAATTGTATTTAGGTAACACCTCTATTTTATTTGGACATAAAAAAGCCCTTTATCATTTCTAGTATTAAACTACTGGAAACAACAAAGGGCTGATTACTCTACGACAAAAATACTAAGTAATCGATTGTACTGGCGGCTTCACGTCGGCGTTTTGACCACGGTGACGTAGATAATGATCAAGCACTACAATCGCTAGCATCGCTTCAGCAATAGGCGTAGCACGCACACCAACGCAAGGATCATGACGACCCTTAGTCAGCATATCGACGGCTTCACCTTGAGTGTTGATGCTCTTACCAGCAGTGGTAATACTAGATGTTGGTTTTAGAGCAATACTCACACGGATATCTTGCCCTGATGAGATACCGCCCAAGACACCACCAGCATGATTGGCTGCAAATCCATCTGGGGTCAGCTCATCACGAGCGCTATGTCCGAATTGACCTGCCACCGCCATCCCATCGCCAATCTCGACACCTTTCACCGCATTGATACTCATCATCGCATGAGCGATATCTGCATCTAAACGATCAAATACTGGCTCGCCTAAGCCTACTGGCACACCGCTCGCAATGATATCAAGGCGCGCACCGCAACTGGTGCCTTCACGGCGCAAGTTATCAATCAAGGTTTCAAAACGGCCAATCGCTTCTTTGTCTGCACAGAAGAACGGATTGCTATTTACAAACTCCCAGTCAATTTGGCTTGGGTCTAAGACATTACTGTGCTCATTGCCAATCTGAGTCACGTGACCACGAATTTGCACGCCTAGACGTTCTTGCAAGTATTTCTTGGCGATAGCACCAGCTGCTACACGCATAGCCGTCTCACGCGCTGACGAACGACCGCCACCACGATAGTCACGGAAGCCATATTTCATACTATAAGTATAGTCAGCGTGTCCAGGACGGAAAGTGTCTTTGATATCGCTATAGTCTTTGGATTTTTGATTGGTATTACGAATCAATAAACCGATAGACGTACCTGTGGTTTTGCCTTCAAATACGCCAGAAATAATCTCAACTTCATCAGACTCACGGCGCTGGGTTGAATACTTAGACGTACCTGGTTTGCGACGATCCAAATCTACTTGTAGGTCGTCTGCAGATAATGTTAAACCTGGTGGTACGCCATCAACGATGGCCATAAGGCCTGCGCCATGTGACTCACCGCAGGTGGTGACCGTAAAAACCTGCCCAATACTATTGCCTGCCATAACTGTCCTTAAACAAGTAAACGCTACTGATGACTATGTAACCAATCACTCATGGTCATTGCTTATACTGATTTTAATGAGTGATTGTATTGTTATTTATAGTTTCGGCTCATGAAGCCGACGTCTATTTAACCTAATATCTGTCTATTGAAGGCTATCTAATAGCTGAACATAAGAGGCAAACAATTGACGGTTTGAGACTAGCTCATCATAGGTAATCGCAAAGACACCATGCCCGCCATGTGCAAACTTCAACCAATCAAATTGAATTTCAGGATAGGCTTGTTTTAGCGCCCATTCGCTGTCACCCACTTCACAGATCAGCAACCCATCTGGGCTAAGGTAATCTGGCGCTTCAAATAAGATACGATGTACCAAATCTAAGCCATCTTGACCCGCTGCTAGTGCATGCTCAGGCTCATATAAGAACTCAGGCGGCAAATCTGCCATGATAGCCGCATCGACGTACGGTGGATTGGTGACGATAAGCTCATACTGGTTCTCAGCAGGTATCTTGGCAAACAAATCAGACTCGATTACGTTGACTTGATGACCAAGGTCATGATGATCGACGTTGACCATTGCCACTTCTAATGCGCCTTTATCGATATCGACGGCATCGACCAACGCATCAACGAAACGGGTAGCAAGCGCGATTGCGATACAACCAGAGCCAGTGCACAAGTCTAAGATACGCTCAGGCTGCGACAACTGCTTCACATCCAAGCCATGATCATAAAATACCGCTGACTTTTCGTTCGGACTGACACCCAGTGGTTTGGCCAATTCGGTAACTTCAAAGTACGGATGGAACTGCTGACGAATCAACTCTGCAATCGGTGAGCGCGGGATAAGAACTCGTTCATCGACATAAAAAGGCAGATCGCAGAAATACGACAAGTTAATCAAATAACTGAGTGGCTTACGTTCAGCGATACGCTCTTCTAACAGTCCTAGTACCAACTGCTTTTCAGACGTGGTCAGACGACAGTCTAAAATCTGCTCATTGGCAGACCAATCGAGAGACAAAGAGTGCAGGACAATGGCTGACGCCTCTGCAAACTCATCGGTTGTGCCTTGTGCAACAACTACATCGTAGTTACGCAACTGCGTGACTGAAAAACGAATAAAGTCGCGAATACTGACGAGCTGCTCACGTGCTTCGTTTAGCTCTGCATGTAAGTTAGCAAATTCATCGTGCTCACCAAGAAGTCCAGTCTCTAAATCATACTCCATCTCACCGTCTAAGCCCTCAGACTCATCATTGAAGTATTGGTTTTGAAACTCTTCTGCACTCATTGTTTGGTCTTCTGACATATCGCACCTTGTGGATTAACTGCTAGCGGGTTAAATTGCTTTTTGCTAAAAATCGTTATATTAAATAAAATTCAGTCATACATTATAGACGTAAACCTCTAATAGCGCCAATAACTGTCATTTTTACTTGCACAAAAAATAGTGCCAATAATGAACAGTTTGCGTAAGAATCGAGCACGACGCCATACACACCTTGGTTAAATTATTACCCAACTGTAGTGAATACGTCAGCAGTTGACGTTTGGCAAGTCTTAAATGCAAAAAGATGTGTCAAAAGTTTGCGATGCAATCAAATTATGCGCATAATAGCCGCATTAGTAGCAACCACAAGTGACTCAATATGATGAAAATAAAGCCAATTATTACTGCCATATCTATCGCAGCTGTAAGTGCTAGTGTAGCCGCACTTGCTGCACCTGCCGATAGTACTCGCACATTGCCAGTACGCACGGCTGACGCTATGCCAGGTCTTGCCAAAAAGGTTAGCCTTAATGTGCAAGAGAACCGTAGTCGCTCAGATGGCGCTGCTACTGTACAGTTAAATACAGAGAAAGCGAAACCAGTCGACAGCATGAACCAGCTTATCAATAATAAGCAAGAAGCCAACCAAAACGTGCCAGCCCCAGCTGCTGACAATATGAGTGCAGCAGAACTAACGCGTAAAGATGAGCAGGCTGACCGTAACGATGACATTAGTGAAGGTCAAGCCGTTGCTGCGCCTAGCGACCTATCATCTATCGACTCGTCTGATCCACTCGCTTTTGAGTTACCAGAGAGTGAGAAGCGTCAAGACTTCAGTGATGACCCAACCATCAAAAATATCGAAGATAAAGATGGTAAGAAACATACAACGCTGAACTTGTCGAACTATGCCAAGCAAGTGAACGGTGCTGTTTGGTCACCTAATATGAAAGTCAACTCAGCGATGACGATCAAAATGCAGGCGCTGCTCGATTGGAACCATGCTTCTCCTGGTCCTATTGATGGCGGTTGGGGTATGAATAGCAAAAAAGCCCTTGTTAACTTCCAAACGATGAAAGGCTTGCCAGCGACTGGTAAAATGGATCAAAAAACTTGGGATGCCTTGATTAAAAACATTCCTGCGAACAAACCTGTACTGGTCACTTATACGTTGACTGCAGACGATATCAATACCAATTTTGCGACTACCCCTTCTGGTTCAGAAGCGAAGTCAAAAATGAAAGGTCTTTATTATCAAGATATCAAAGAGATGCTAGGTGAACGTTTCCATATGGATGTACGTTACTTAGACAAACTTAACAAAAATAAAAAGTACGCTGTTGGCGAGACTATCACAGTGCTAAATACTCGTGACAAGCTGAACCAACGTATCAATCGCGTTGTCGCCAACAAAGCCGACAAAACGTTGTATGCCTACAATGGTGACAAATTGGTTGCTACTTATCCGACGACCGTTGGTAGCGATGCCACACCGTCTCCAAAAGGCACGTTCAAAATTATCAATAAAGTGAAAATGCCTTGGTATAAATCAACCGTTGGTGAAGGCGCTCAAAAGAAAGTTCACATGATAGCACCAGGACCAAACAACCCAGTCGGTGTCGTTTGGATGGGATTATCTAAGCCATCTTACGGTTTACATGGCTCACCAGTACCTGAAGGTATCAGCCGTCAAGGCTCAGCAGGTTGTGTTCGTTTGACCAACTGGGATGTGTTAGAAGTATATGCCAATATTGAGAATGGCGCGGTTGTCGAACTTCAATAAATAGAACCTTATTAAATCTAGCTTCGATGCTAGTTAGCCAAATAATTCTAATGACGACAAAAAAGACCTCAATATTGAGGTCTTTTTTTATTTGCTGATGGGCGGTTCCACTTCACATCGATAACACTGCTTGTCTTTATATTTGACTGTTTGACTTTATGTTTTATAGCCTTCCTCATTCCCAGTAATACTGCCAATTTTTTTGGTAAAGAATAATCCTGCAGGTATCGAAGCTAGAACGCCCAATCCAACCGCTATCTGAATATGAAATATCTCATCGAACCCTGTAATGAGAGCACCAATCATAAAAAGCCCGATAGTCACAGTGGCTGTCATTGAGTAAATGACAGAAAATAATGGCCAGTTCATAAGTTATTCCTTATCTTTATTGTGGATATGATATATTTAACCTTAATTCCACAAAAAAAGTAAGTATTTACCGTGAACCCTTGTAGCATCTATATTAAATGACTTTAGAATAAAAACCATGCTATTATTAAGGTTTTAGGATTAATCATAAGAAACATCAGTTCCTACTCCCATCTTCTCTCAACTCTTTTTTATAATTTTCAAGAATCCCCTATATCTTTATCTATTTATCATTACAATAATGACTTTCTTTATCTACTAAGAACGCTATCTGCTATGTCCTCATCTGAAAAAAACACTGCGCCTAACTCAGTGGATCAAAACGATTCATCAATCGCTACTGACGCCTCTCACAATCAAGACGCAACAATTGACCCAGTAGTTGATGATGCTGCTTTAGACAGTGACGATGTGGTCGTAGCAACCTTAGAATCGACAGAACCTGAGTCACAATCAAATACTGAAGCGTCTGAGGTTGCAAAGTCAGAAACTATAGAAGCGAAAGAGAAGTCAGACTTCTTCCAGTCGGATACGGCGGAAACAACAGAAAAAAGTGCTCAAGATGATAGTGATGCTGAAGTAACGGTAGAAGCAGAAGACGATCTTGCTGATGACACAAACATCGCAGCACAGTCATCAGATAACAAAACAGCCAATCAACCAAAAACAAAAGATGCATCTAGTCGCAATAATGACTATCAAAATAATGACTCAGAAGATAAAAATCAAAGTAAAGACACCGATGTAGAAGACAGCGACGCTCAAAAGTCTCAAGGTGAAAATGACGAAGATGAGGTTCAAGAGGAAAAAGAAGCCAAGCTTGAGTCTTACAAGCAATTTGTCGCCGAGCAATTTAGCAATCAAAAGGTAGATTACCCAGAAGTACGGGTTAGGATTGAGGCGAACGCGCTACCTAGCAAGATGTACTTTATTATGAACATTTTATCTGCCATCATTGCCAGTTACGGCCTAGTGACCAATTCAGCAGCCGTGGTCATCGGAGCAATGTTGGTTGCGATGATGCTAGGCCCTATCACGGGTATAGCACTAGCAATTATCGATCACCGTATGCCCTTACTGCGTAAGTCGCTCTTTACCGTCATTATTGGTGTCTCATTGGTGGTATTGGTCGGCTTTATCGTTGGTTGGCTACATAAGGATCAACCGCTAACGGCAGAAATCCTATCTCGCACCCAGCCTACCTCCATGGATCTGATGATTGCTCTAGCAGGTGGTACGGCTGGTGCTTATGCGATGGTATCTCCGCATCTCTCGGTTGCGGTTGTCGGCGTTGCGGTTGCCACAGCTTTAGTACCACCACTGGCAGCTAGTGGTATCTTGCTCGCTAATGGCGAGATGCAACTCGGGCTTGGCGCGCTGTTATTGGCAGCTACTAACATTCTTGCTATCCAGTTTACCAATGCGCTTGTATTGTGGGTACTAGGGTTCCGCCGTTTAGTCGATGACGATTATAAATCCAATACTTATTTGACTTTTTTGCAGCGTAACGCGGTGTCTTTATTACTACTTGGCGGCTTAGGTGCTTATTTGACCATCAATCTACAGACCAATGCCAAGCAGCAAGTATTTGAGAGTAGTGTCAAAGAAGCCATCAACAACTACTTTGTCGATCAAGGCAATGTATTGACCAATACGCAGTTTGATACCTCAGCAGAGAACCAAGTGGTGCGAGCAATCGTGCGTGGAGAGACATTACCGAGCTCATATGACGTACGCCAGATTGAAACGCTCATTACTAATGATATGGCAGAGAATTTCCCAGAGTACTTGCCAATCAAGCTTCAACTACGTTATCTGCCTGTGCAAGTAATCGAGTCTAATCCAACGACGCAAGACAAATTAGATGAAACGGATGCGGCAATTTTGACCAATTAGCATCAACACTCTACAAATTAGGCAATGACTAGCACACGTATAATAACCTAGTAGTTATAACTCTTGTACCAAGAGCTTGGGCGTTTGTGCTAAAATCGCTTGCAAAATTATTTTATGTCATTTACTCAATTCTATCCGTCAGTAAGGAGCCGCTGTGAGCCAGCCATTTCGCTCAGCCGATATTCGCCAAGCCTTTATCGATTTTTTCATAAGCAAGCAGCACACCCAAGTTTCATCGTCTAGCTTGATTCCACACAATGATCCGACATTGCTATTTACCAATGCCGGTATGAATCAGTTTAAAGAGACCTTTTTGGGTATGGAACCACGTGACTACACACGTGCAGTAACCTCTCAAAAGTGTGTACGTGCTGGCGGCAAACATAATGATTTGGATAATGTCGGCTATACCGCGCGTCACCATACTTTCTTTGAAATGCTTGGCAACTTCTCATTTGGTGATTACTTCAAGCAAGCAGGCATCGAGTATATCTGGGAGTTTTTGACCTCAGATAAGTGGTTAGCGATTGATAAAAATCGTCTCTATGTGACTATCTATGAGACTGATGACGAAGCCTTTGAGATTTGGAATAAAAACATTGGCATTCCGAGTGAGCGCATCATTCGTATTGGCGATAACAAAGGTGCTCCTTACGCTTCTGATAACTTTTGGACAATGGGTGACACTGGTCCTTGCGGTCCTTGTACTGAAGTCTTTTATGATCACGGCGCCGATATCGAAGGCGGTCTACCAGGTACGCCAGAAGAAGACGGTGATCGCTATATTGAGATTTGGAACTGTGTCTTCATGCAGTTCAATCGTCAAAAGGACGGCACGCTGTTACCACTCCCTGCACCAAGTGTCGATACAGGCATGGGTCTTGAGCGTATTAGTGCCATCATGCAAGGCGTTCATGGCAACTACGAGATCGATTTGTTCGTCTATTTAATGGATGCAGCAGCTGACATCTTAGAGATCAGCAACGAGCAACAATCATCATTGAAAGTCATCGCCGACCATATTCGTGCCGTGGCGTTTTTGATTGCTGATGGCGTCACGCCAAGTAATGAAGGTCGTGGCTATGTATTACGCCGTGTCATTCGTCGCGCAGTACGTCATGGCAACAAACTTGGTGCTGATAGCGAGTTCTTCTATAAAATGGTTGCGCCGCTTGTAGCTGAAATGGGCAGTGCCTATCCTGAGCTAAAGGACAAACAAAGCGTCATCGAAAGTGCTATTCAAAAAGAAGAAGCACAGTTTGCTAAAACATTGGCCCAAGGCTTACGTTTACTTGCCAGCGAACTTGAAGGCTTACAAGATGGCGATACGCTATCTGGTGAAGCGGCATTTAAGCTTTATGATACCTATGGTTTCCCACTTGATTTGACCGCCGATATCACTCGTGAGCGTGGTATCGCTATTGATGAAGCCGAATTTGATGAGCATATGCAGGCACAACGTGAGCGTGCGCGTGATGCTGGCAAGTTTGACGTCGATTACAGCAGCGTTATCCAAGTAGAAACGCCAACGACATTTATCGGCTATGAGCAGCTTGAAGAAGACGGCGTGACTATTGACGCACTTTATCAAGACGGCAACCCAGCAGACAGCTTAACAGAAGGCATGGAAGGCGTTGTGGTATTGGATCGCACCCCATTTTATGCTGAAGGCGGCGGTCAAGTTGGTGAGCTTGGTGAAATCCGTACGGCATCTGGCGTCTTTGAAGTACAAGATACCAAAAAATCTGGTCAAGCGATTATCCATTATGGTGTCGTGACCATGGGCGATATCAGCACTAAGCAAACCGCTGAAGCGCAAGTACTGTCCAGCATACGTGCAGCCAGTGCCAAAAACCACTCAGCCACTCACCTATTGCATGCAGCGCTAAGAGAAGTATTGGGTGACGCAGTCACGCAAAAAGGCTCACTAGTCTCAAGCGAAGTGCTACGTTTTGACTTTGCTTACGATAAGCCTGTTAGCGCCGCTGAAATCATGCGTGTCGAACGTCTCGTTAATGAGCAAATTCAAGCCAATACCCCTGCCCGTATCGAGCACATGTCGATTGACGAAGCGATGAACCAAGGCGCTATGGCACTGTTTGGCGAAAAGTATGGCAGTGACGTTCGAGTCCTAACCATGGGTACAGATCGTATCGTTGATGGTCAGCGCAAGCCTTTCTCTATCGAGCTATGTGGTGGCTTACATGTACAGCGTACGGGCGATATCGGTGTGCTAAAAATCACCAGTGAGTCTGGTATTGCGGCTGGTATCCGCCGAGTTGAAGCTGTCACTGGCATGAATGCGGTCAAAAACATTCAGCAAAGCGAGCAACAACTGAGCGAATTGGCAAGTCAGCTGAAAGTAAAACGTCCTGAAGTAGCGCAGCGTGTCCGTACTATGGCTGATAAGCAACGTGACCTAGAAAAACAACTAGAGCGTTTGCAACAAAAAATCGCCAGTGCTCAAGCAGCCAATTTGCTTGATGATGTACAAACGATCGCAGGTACGCCAGTTCTTATCAGCACCTTAAGCGGTATCGATGGTAAATCCATCCGTACGCTGATGGACGATATCAAATCAAAATTGCCTGATAGCGTGATTGTATTGATTGGTGATAAAGATGACCAGTTAGCACTCGCAGCGAGCGTCGCAAAATCTGTCACTGCCAAAGTGAAGGCTGGTGATATTATTCGTCATTTGGCAGGTGAGCTTGGTGGTAAAGGTGGCGGTAAGCCTGACTACGCACAAGGCGGCGCACCGAAGTCTGGTAATAGTGCAGCGGTTATCAGCGCTCTACCTGCTTGGATTGAAACCCAGCTTAGCTAAACTAGTGAATATTAAGCTAGTGAATATATTGGTATAGTGCATCACAATGTACCTTATATTTATCACATAGCTTTGCTCTACTACGCATAGAATACGTGATTGGTTATAACTACTATAACCAATCGCCATACATCTAAGCGCTCCTGAGGCTTAAAGTTATGCGGTAGATATGGTATAAAGGTCAACGTTTGGGCATATTGTTCATTCCATAAGGTTGATACATACCATTAGAAGAATGAAAGACCTAAAGGCATAACTCTTATCATCTGGCTTTATCTATACAAGCATTGACGAGCATCACATTGACTCTCATCAATGACAATAAAAAGTCATTATTGAATAAATAGGTAGATTTTTATGGCGTTAATAGTACAGAAATACGGCGGCACCTCGATGGGTAGTATCGACCGCATCAAAAACGTCGCCAAACGAGTCAAACGCTGGCATGACAATGGTCACCAAGTGGTCGTCGTGGTCTCAGCCATGAGCGGCGAAACTAACCGTTTGATTGATCTAGCTCGCCAAATTAGCACGCAGCCTGATCCTCGCGAATACGATCAAATGGTCTCAACAGGTGAGCAGGTTTCTATCTCACTCCTCGCTATGGCCATTAAAGAGCTTGGTATTGGTGCCCGTTCAATGACTGGTCGCCAAGTCGCAATTAAAACCGACAATGCCCATAATAAAGCCCGTATCGAAAGCATCGATGACAAAAACATACGCGAGCAATTAGATGCTGGCAATATCGTTATTGTGGCAGGTTTCCAAGGTATCGATGAAGAAGGCAACGCGACCACATTAGGGCGCGGCGGTTCTGATACCACAGGTGTGGCGATTGCTGCGGCCTTAGGCGCTGATGAGTGTCAAATTTATACCGATGTTGATGGTGTCTATACCACTGACCCTCGTGTGACCTCAAAAGCCAAAAAGCTTGAAAAAATTACGTTTGAAGAAATGCTTGAAATGGCAAGTCTTGGCTCCAAGATTCTACAAATTCGCTCAGTAGAATTCGCTGGTAAATATGGCGTGCCGCTACGTGTACTCTCTAGCTTTGATGAAAACACAGACGGTAGCTTTGACCAAGAATTTCAAGACAACGTGGGTACCCTAATTACGATAGACGAAGGAGACAATATGGAACAGGCAATCATCTCAGGTATCGCGTTCAACAGAGACGAAGCAAAAATCTTAGTACGCGGCGTGCCTGACCATCCTGGTATCGCCTCTGCTATCTTAAGCCCAATTGGTCGTGCCAATATCGAAATCGATATGATTGTACAAAATCTTTCGGATAACGGTACTACTGACTTTACTTTCACGGTTAACCGCACTGATTTAGATAAGACGCTAAAAGTGCTTAACGAAGAAGTGAAAGATGAAATTGGCGCCAAAGAAATATTAGGCAACAGTGAAGTTGTTAAAGTGTCATTGGTTGGTGTTGGCATGCGTTCACACGCAGGTGTCGCTAGCCTTATGTTCCAAACACTGGCTGAAAACAACATCAACATCCAAATGATTTCAACCAGCGAAATCAAAGTGTCGGTTCTGATTCAAGATCAACACTTAGAAAAAGCCGTTAAATCATTGCACACGGCATTTGGCCTAGATCGTGAAGACGGTGAAAGTAAAATCGCTGGGCTATAAGACATAAAAACTGTTAAAATATAGCATTAGCATTGATGGTTATCTATTAACCGCTATTAATGACTTTATATAGTATATAGATAAACAGCATTTAAATTAATAGCGTTTGAATCAATAGTATCTAAATAAAAACAGTACTTAAATAAAATAGGATCTTTTTAGGTCCTATTTTTATTTTTTAGCATAGTTGAAATGAGCATTTACCTAATAGTTTTGTGAAAAACCGTGACAGTATCTGTTATGCCGCCTATAATGGGGCTTTCATTTGGGCTAAATGAATCTACCTATCATTACCGCTATTGGCACGATATCTGGCATCGTGATAATGGTTATATTGCATGTTTGGTGCTGCGGTGATGTTCTGCAATTGAGAAGTAATCTGATGAGTAATAATTTGTTGATGCGACATAAGGAGTGTGACGCATGTTAATTTTGACACGCCGCGTGGGCGAAACGCTAATGATTGGCGACGAAGTAAGTGTGACGGTTCTAGGCGTCAAAGGCAATCAAGTACGTATCGGTGTAAACGCACCTAAAGATATTGCAGTACACCGCGAAGAGATTTATCAACGTATTCAGCATGAGCGTTCTGTACAGTCGCAAATGCAGCATCTTGAGCAAGGCAACTTTTCGCCTTCGTTTGATGACGAAGACTATTTTAATCGCTAAGCTAGCTAAATTATAATGCTGAACGCTCAACGGCTACTATCATCATTGAGCACACATAAATATTATATTGTTTTTTTAATCTGCTCTGAGGTCATTTATTTATGAGTATCCGCCAATCAGATGTATCGGCATTACTTAATGGTTTGAATAAAAAAGCCATTGGATTCAATGATGTCATCAGCTTTATCGATGATTTTTATCGCTATGCACCTGCCCCTTTCGTAAATGGAATGGTACATAATGCAGCCGGTGAGAACGAAGGTAGCGCAAAGATCTTTGGTTTTGCTAAGCACCATGGTCTGAACCAATTGGACACGCTTAAACTATTTGGCGAGCATTATGCCAAGGTTCAAGCAACGCCTAACGGTACCGATCATGCCAATATCCGTAATTTTTTACATTGGGGCTGGCAAGGATTTTTGATGCAAAAGAACCCGCTAACGGTTCGTCCTAGTGTCGATACGACTGCTATTTAATCGTCTATGATGATTAAGCTATTTCTGATAATTTAATTATTGATAAAGTAAAAAAAGCCACGCTATATAGCGTGGCTTTTTATGATAATTGTTTTTATCACAACTATTACAACTTATTTATAAATCTATTTATCACGAAACTTAACAGGCTGTACCGCACCTTTAGGATTCGGCATATTAGGGTAGTGATGCTCGTGCTCGACATCACATTCAGCGCCAACGACAGTACCATCGTCTTTTACGGGTTTATGAATATAACCTGTACGCTCAGCTGGCGGCAGATGCTCATGTTCCCATACCATCACAGCTTGCATACAAGTCTCACGCTGCTCAGCGGTAATCTTACGACCGTCAGGCCATTTACCTAGCTCAATCGCCATACGAAATTTATCAACCACTTCGGGCGTTAGACTTGCTAGTATTGTTTGTTTATCCATCTTGCCTACTCTCCACTACCATTTTTTGCATCATATTTTGGTCTAATAGATACGCTTATTCATCGTCTATAATATCATCATCGACATCAAGACTGAATTCTTCGGCATGTACGTTCCAGTGCAGCTTTGTACGGCAGGCCTCATAAAAGTCAAACCCAGGTGGGTGCAACAAAGTAAGCTTATCAGGATGCTTACGAATATGGAGACGTTGCTCTTGCTCAAGTGGCACGCTTGGCTTACCGTCCGCACTCACCATCGGCTGAGTACGATTGTCTTCGTGGATACGAATACAGACCTCACTATTACCACTGACCACAATCGGTCTGCTAGATAATGTATGGGGATGCATCGGCACCAGACAAATAGCGTCCATACTCGGATGAATAATTGGACCGCCACCTGATAAGGCGTAAGCGGTAGAGCCAGTCGGTGTTGCTGCTATCAAGCCATCACTATGCTGTCTATAAACGTCATGTCCATCGATTTTCATCTGAAAATCAATCATATGTACGGATTTACCGGCGTGCAGTACGATGTCGTTCAGCGCCATGTCTTCATGGATAATTTTGCGTCCTTCTCGTATCTCCATCGTCAATAAAAACCGATGGTCCAGTTGATAGTCTCCCATCAATACTTGGCGTAACTTAAACGCAGCTTCATCAGGTTTTACATCTGCTAAGAACCCTAAACGACCACGGTTAACCCCTAATACAGGTACACGGTAGCGTGCTAGCGCTTCAGCGGCATGTAGTATCGAACCATCACCGCCAACCACAATAACCAAATCACAAATCTCACCAATCAAACCCCGTTTGACGATTTTGACTCTTTCTATGTCTGTGAGGTCAAGCGTTGGCAAATTGGCAGTTTGTACATCCATTATTAACGTCAAATTCATGTCATTGACGGTTTGGGCAATCTGTACCAAGCTTTGAGTGACACTACGTTTACCAGCACGGCCCATTAGACCAATACGCCTAAAGGCGGGGTTTTTAATAGCGTGGAATAGCTCTGATTCATGTAAGTGTGGCAATCTTGCTGACTGCGCTGAGTTTTCCATAAAACGACTCGGTATAACGGTGAAGTACAAGGTAATGATAGCGATAAATGCGCGCTTAGACTAGCATGTTTATTAATTATCGTTGTTAACTGTCGTAACTGACCCCATATAAAAGCTATCAAATGTTTTACTTAGCCGAATCTTTCTGTTCAGTTTTTCAATTAGCGTATTGAGCGATACAGTAGCCTGATGCGCTAGCCAATGAGCAGCCTGAGGTTGCACCGCAGCAGTTGTCACGCAAACACAGTTGACAATAATGGCGGTTTTGCTAAAGTAACTAACATTACTATTTTTATATTTTATTATTAAGGACTTATGTATGGCCAATCCTATTGTCAGTCGCGCAGAACTTGCGATCGGCGGTAATCCAATGACGGTCAAGGGCGTAATTCAAAAGACCAGCTTGTTACTTGGTTTATCAGCCATTACTGGTGTGGGCTTTTTCTTTTATGCGCTTATGGCAGGTTTATCGCAAGGTTTTATTACGATGGCAGCCTTTGGTAGCATGATTGCTGCGTTTGTTCTGGCTCTTTTTATTACCTTCAAGCCGCAAAAAGCCAAGACTTTGGCTGTGCCTTACGCACTGTTAGAAGGTATATTTTTGGGCGGTATCTCATTATTTTTCATGAGAATGTATCCAACAGTACCAGTCACTGCAATGTGCGCAACTTTTGTCACAGCTGCGGTTATGCTGGGTCTATATCGTTCAGGTTTAGTTAAAGTTACTGAAAAGTTCCGTTCTATCGTGACCTCGGCGGTTATTGCCATTATGCTTGTCTATGTCGCACAGTGGGTACTTTCTCTAGCGTTTGGCTCATCATTGCCGTTCCTATTTGAAGGTGGCGCTATCGCTATTGGCTTTAGCTTATTTGTCATCGTTATCGCTTCTTTCACTCTACTATTAGATTTCGATAATATTGATCGCGGTGTTGCGATGGGTGTTTCTGAAGATTACGAGTGGTTGTTCAGTATTGGTATTCTTGCAACCCTAGTCTGGATGTATATCGAATTTATGCGTCTGCTAAGCTATCTACAAGACTAATTTTAAGAGCGACCTAACAGTATCTCTGTATAGAAAAAACCGCCTTCCATTTGATGCAAGGCGGTTTTTTTATGAGCAAACTTTACAGACCTGTTTAAATTAAGTACCTCTTAAAGAAGCTAAGCACGTTTTAAGCGCAATGCATTTAATACGACAAATAGCGAACTGAGCGACATACCAATCGCAGCGAGCCATGGTGGCACATAGCCTAAAGCCGCTGGTATCAAGACAATACTATTATAAGCAAGCGCCCAGCGGAAATTTTGCTTAATGATACGTTCCGTTTTATCAGAGATGCGTTTTGCGGCGGTGATGGCTTCGATTTGTCCATTTAAGATAATACTGTCACTGGATACTTGTGCTAAGTCTGCCGCACCTGCAATCGAGGTCGACACATCTGCCGCTGCTAACACTGGTGCATCATTGATTCCATCACCCACCATCAGTACGACCGCACCTTTGGCTTGCAGCTGCTGAATATGATTGACTTTATCAGTCGGTGAGAGACCATTATAAGCCGCCTGCATTCCTAAACTCTCAGCCATGACCAGCGCTTGCGGGCTTGGGTCACCCGTCAACATCACAGACTCAATACCTAGCTCTTTGAGCGTATCGAGCATGGACTTAGCGCTATCCCGTACTTTGTCGTTAAAGTAAAAGCACGCCAGCGCCTGCCATTCATTATCATCAATATTTTGACGAGATAACACGACTGCTGAGCTGGCTCGCTGTGCCACCAAATCGATGGTTACATCATTATTTGCCTCTATATCATTGGCACTGCCCCTTGTTTTATCTAACGCAAAATCCCTATGACCGATACGGTATACCATGCCATCAATCATGGCTTCTACACCGCCTGCTGGATAATTTTGTACCGCTTGCGTCGATGGCAAGTGTAACTGATAGGCCGCCGTCAGTAACGCGTGAGCAATCGGATGGCGGCTCCCTACTTCTAGAGCAGCGGCAATGGCCAACAGCGTGTCTTTTTGCGCCGTTGAGGATAAACCATCAGATTCGGTCTGGCTTTTTGGTGTGACTAACTCAATATTTAATAAATTTGGCTTACCATAAGTCAGCGTACCCGTCTTATCAAAAGCAACATGCGTGATTTCAGCCAGCGTTTGTAATGTATGTCCACGCGTCGTCAAAAAACCATAGCTTGCCAAACGATTGGTTGAGACGGTCAAGGCAATCGGCGTCGCCAATGATAATGCACAAGGACAAGTAGCCACCAAGACTGCCACGGTTGCCCAAATCGCTTGGCTTGGGTCAACAATATACCAACCGACAAATACTAAGACGGATAAAACCAAAATACGCGCCACAAACCAACGTGCCAGCTTATCTGCTTGTTGTGCCAATTTGGGCTTTTCGCTCATGGCACGATTCATCAATCGATCAATTAAGCCTATCTGGCTGTCTTTTGGCAATGCTGTGACGAGCATTTCGAACGGCTGGCTATCGTTTTGTGCACCGCCAACAATATAATCGCCTTGAGATTTGATGATTAAATCACCTTCACCGGTCAGTAGACTTTGTGACACCGTTGCAGTAGAACTTAGCAAGATACCATCACTGATAATCTCTGAACCCGCTTCAACCAAAATGATGTCGCCCACTTGTAAACTGTGAGCGGTGACCATTTGCTTTGACTCTATATCGTCTTCGAATTGTGATTGCACATTCTGTTGGTTGCGTGACTGCTGCCAGTCTTGAGCGATACGCGATGTGAGCTGATGAACATTGGCATCCATACGCTGCATAAAATCAGGCATGACTTCAGCCGCCACACTCGAACCCTTTTGAGCATTATCTTCGACAACTTGACTTTGTTGAGATTCATTTTCTTTTAGCAGTTGTAAAATACGCGCAGCTGCTGCTTTGTCTTCAGCGATTTTTTGTACCAATACCGGCTCAACCACGACCAAATCATTAGCCATAGTCGCGGCTTTTAGACGTGCGTTATGCTCGATATAACGCCCTGCCAGCAAAAAGAAAATAAACATACTAACCGAGTCATAGTATGTCTCCCCTTGCCCAGTGATGGTAGCGTAGAGACTGGCAAAGAAAGTGATAATCAATGCAAGACTGACGGGCACATCCATATTGACTTGGCGAGCACGAATCGCTGACCATGCAGAGGTAAAAAAAGGAATACCAGCATAGAAGAAAACAGGCGTGCTCACAAATAAAGACACCCAACGTAAAAAGTCACGCTGAAATATCAACATGTCGCTATACTCGCCAAAATACAGCGCAACGGCATACATCATCGCTTGCATCGAACCTAGTGCAGCGATGCCGAGACGCAATAGCATTTGATTATTATGACGTGCCAGCATGGCTTCATGAGTATCTTGCCGATAAGGCTTGGCTTCATAGCCGATTTCATTGATGACCGCTAAAATGCGACTGATGGGTAATTTGTTCTCATCCCAAATGACCCGCATACGTTGGTTGGTCAAATTTACCTGACACTTACCAATACCCTCTAGCTCATCGAGACGCGACTCAATCAGCCAAGTACAGGCAGCACAGCGTAAGTTATTAACAGACAGCTCTGCTACTGACATGCCATCTTGCGCGTAAACGAATTGCGATTTTATCTCGTCATGATCATAGACTTCGAGACGCGTCAGCTGAGTTGGCAAACTTGCCGTACGGTTAATCTCTGAACGGTCAAGATAGTATTGCTCAAGACCAGACTCTACAATACTTTGGGCAGCTAACTGACAGCCCATACAACACATCTCTCGTGACTGACCTAATATCTCAGCATAAAAGGGTGGCTGAGGTACGGGGTCGCCGCAGTGGAAACAGTGATCAGCCAGCGGGAGCACTAAGCCTTCGATGATAGAAGTGTCTTCATAAGAATGATTGGTAGCAGATGATACTGATGATGGGATACTAGACATAGTCGCGCTTACTTCCTTTGACAGGCTTGCTTAAAATGCATTCATTTAAAGCAAACTTGCTCTTATTGACTGTAGTGTACGTCATGCAATAGAGCCGTTTTTAATCACATGAATATTACTACTGCTAGTAGCATAGTATTAATAACAAACGGCTAATAGCAAACAATTAGCAACAGCGAATTCATACAAAATACATCGTGAGGGCAATCGTAAATTGTTATCTTATATGGCGTTTATCTACCAGATTGAAAGTGACTGACGCTTTATTACAAGTATCGGTATTTTAATAGGGATTATACTATAAGCCGTCGCTATGAGCAGTACCATCACTCATGGTCTACGACCAATAAATGCCTGCGTTGACGATGATAGATTGAAAAATTTGTCAATTTGCGTCATTATGAGGCAGTTTTTTATCCAAAAATGGTGCGACATCCGTGCAAAAACCTAATTACAAGTTACCAAATACCAAGTTATCAGCGTCATCTAAGTCTGCTATGCACACGCTACCCTCGCAGCAGCGCGGCTTGGTCTTTAGTAGTCTGCTATTAATTATCATCATCGCAGGCATGGTGCTGTTGGCGCTATATTTGATCAAGCTTGATCGCACCATTACTCATAAGTTTGAGGGTAAGCGCTGGGACATTCCAGCCAAAGTGTATTCGCAGCCGCTTGAGCTGTATCAAGGTGCCAATGTCGATAGAGATACAATGAAGACATGGCTAGAGTTGCTTAACTATCAAAGCAATAAAGCTTATGACCGCACAGGTACCTATCATCGAACAGGTAATACTTACTTTATTCACACGCGCGGCTTTACGTATAGTGCTAATGATAAAGATGCCGAACAAGTCATCAAAATGACGATTTCTGGCAATAAAGTAGAGTCTATCCAAAGTACTCTGCCTGCCAAAAGCGGTATCATTCGTCTAGAGCCTGTCAATATCGGTGGTATCTATCCCGACAGCAATGAAGATCGGATGGTTGTGTCTTTGGACGAAGTGCCTCAGCCGTTAATTGATGCACTCATCGCTACCGAAGATCGCGCTTTTTATGAGCACAAAGGGGTATCGGTACGTGGTATCGCCCGTGCCGTAATCAATAACTTTACTGGTGGTGCTAGACAAGGTGGCTCGACCATCACTCAGCAGCTGATCAAAAACTTCTACCTCAATTCAGATCGCACTATCAAACGCAAAGCCAACGAAGCATTGATGGCCGTGCTACTTGAGCTGCATTACAGCAAAGATGAAATTTTACAGACCTATTTGAATGAGATTTATCTGGGTCAAAATGGCAATCGCTCTATCAATGGTTTTGGTCTGGCATCACAGTTTTATTTTGACAAACCACTTAATGAGCTGCGCTTAGATCAGCAAGCGATGCTAGTTGGTATGGCAAAAGGCCCAAGTATCTACAACCCACGTCGTAATCCAAACGACTCAAAAGCACGCCGTGACGTAGTGCTTAACAACATGCTGACCATGGGCACATTGAGCCAAGAAGACTATGACAAAGCCTTAAAGCAACCACTTGGCATCGTGGATAAGCCTGCTGAAGGCAAAAGTCAGTTCCCTGACTTCTTAGATATTGTCAAACGTGAGCTAAATACCGTCTATTATTCTGACGACCTCAAGAACGAAGGTCTGATTATTATCAGTACTCTAGACCCTATCGCTCAATTGGCAGCAGACAAGGCCGTTGATAGAAAACTTGGTGAGCTACGCCGTAATAGTAGCAAAACTAAGGATTTACAAGGCGCGTTAGTGAGTGCCAATCCTGAGACTGGCGAGCTAGTGTCTGTCGTGGGTAGTGGTAGTGAATTTACAGGGTTTAACCGCGCGGTCGATGCCAAACGCCAAGTTGGCTCATTGCTGAAGCCTATCATTTATATGACTGCGCTTGAGAGCGGTCGTTATAACTTGGCCAGTTCAGTAGATGACTCCCCTATTACGGTCAATCTAAACGACGGTACTGACTGGAACCCTAAAAACTACGACAACCGTGATCATGGCTATGTACCATTTACCACGGCATTGTCTCAATCCTACAACCAAGCAGCAGTACGCTTAGGTATGGAGTTCGGCGTTAATACCTTTGCTAAGCAATTACAGCGCATGGGTATCAAAGAAAAAATTCCACCTTACCCATCAGCATTACTAGGCTCAGTTAATTTGAGTCCGATGGATATGCTTGGCATTTATCAAGTATTTGCCACTGGTGGTTTCCGCACTCCTATTCATAGTATCCGTACCGTCATTGATGATCGCGGCCGTATCTTACAGCGTACTGGGCTTAATACTCAGCGCAGTATTCCACCTGAAACCAACTTTTTGACCAACTATGCATTACAACAAGTCGTCTCAAATGGTACGGCTAGACGTGCGCAATCACTCGGCAGCAATTTAAACCTAGCAGGAAAAACAGGGACGACAAATGACTACCGTGATGCTTGGTTTGCAGGCTATAGTGGCAACTATGTGAGTGTCGTTTGGGTTGGTCGTGATGATAATAAACCGATTGGTTTGAGTGGTGGTACTGGCGCCTTGCCAGTTTGGGTAGATTATATGAAACGCCTAAAACTGACTCCAGTTGCCCTACCAGAGCCAGAAGGTATCGAGTGGTTATGGCTAGAGAACAACTCAGGCAAACTGTCTAATGAACGCTGTGCCAACGCTCGCTACTTACCAGTAATGTCAGCTCATCTACCAGAAGAAGCCAGCAGTTGTGCGCTAAGCCTATATCAGCAAGATCGCGCTCGTGAACAGACACAGTTTCAGAACCAGCAAGGTGATATCAATCAACAACGTCGTCGCGAAGGTTTAGAAATTCCAAATGGCGAAGTTGTTGAGTCTGATGGTGCAGAAGGTAGCAGCGAGCAAAGTGAAGGTGATGAAAACCGTGCTGATACTTGGTATGACCGCGCTGTTGAATGGTTCTAGCTGTTGAATGGTTCTACTAGTGTTTTTGGTATTTAGCTTTTAATATTTAAAAAAGGTTTTAACATGATGGTGTCATCTTTACGGACAACTACTTCAGTAAAACAAACCATAGTGCTATGGCGTAATAAAATTACGTCAAGCAATACCTTACTTGCAGGCAGCGCGATCGTTGGCATGCTAAGCCTAAGTGCTTGTCAAACAGCACCTAGCACATCGACCACAGTGCAAACAACGCCTGTTCAAATATTACCAACGTCACAACCGACCGTGCCATCAACGACAACTGCTCAAGCGCCTGTCACGGAAGCAAATGATCAAAGCAACTACCCAACCGAGCCTTACGATGCAGTTGAACAGTCCGAAACACCAAATCCGTTAACGCAAGAGACCCCTGTATTTACGCCTCCTGCACCAGAAGTGACGCAGCCTGACCCTATTATCATTGCGCCTTCTCGTAATGACTATATAATCTCTGAACCATCAGTACCGTCGCATAATGAGCTACTTGAGCACGCTAGAAGAAACTCGCAGCAACGTACTCAACAATCTGCCAGCAACAATAGTAATCTACCTGCATTTCGCAATTTGATGCAAGTAGGTATCAGTCAGTTGAAAGCGGGCAATCTAACCAATGCCGAGAGCAGCTTTACCCGTGCACAGCGTCTAGCGCCTAAGTCATCGGCGGTATATTTCTACTTGGCACAAGTAGCATTAAAAAAGAACCAACCTCGTAAGGCAGAAGCGATGGCACGTCGTGGTCTTAGCGTCTCTCAAGATAGCAATCGTAGACGAGCACTATGGCAAGTTATATTGCAATCAGGACAAGCTCAGGGTAACTCACGCGTGGTCAATGAAGCAAAACAAGCCTTGCGCTAATAACTGAGTATTTGTACCTCTTAGATTTATTAGTTAAAACATCTATATACATCATTCATTTCATTGTATGTAGATTTATCTAGGGCAGCCCCTAACACCTACACTTATTTTTATTTCCGCTTAAGGTTATCTTTATGGCATGGCAACAACTGCATTTACAATGCGAAAAATCAAACGTCGACTTGGCTGAAGCGCTTTTGTTAGAAGCAGGCGCATTATCAATAGCTTTAGACGATGCTGGCGATCAACCTCTGTTTGAGCCACTTCCAGGTGAATCACCGCTTTGGGATGAGGTGATACTAACAGGGCTATTTGATGCGACTACTGATGCTGGTAGTCGTCAAGCGGTTGAGCAATTAAGTCATGAAATTGCTGCACAAGTACAGGCTACTCGTATTTGGCTAACGGCTGTTGATGATAAGGACTGGGAACGCGAGTGGATGAGCAACTATCATCCTATCGAATGCGCTAATGACTTATGGATTGTACCTGACTGGCTAACGCCGCCTAACCCTGAAGCCACCAATATCATTATGGACCCAGGTTTGGCATTTGGGACTGGCTATCATGCTACGACTCGCCTATGCCTAGACTGGCTAACAGAGCAAGACCTAACAGACAAAGTGGTTATCGATTATGGTTGTGGCTCAGGTATTCTAGGGATTGCTGCTTTGCTATTGGGTGCACGTCAGGTATATGCAGTCGATATTGACCCGCAGGCGGTACTTGCTACCAATCAGAACGCGGTACGCAACAATGTAGGCGATCGTTTGCAGGCATTTTTGCCAGAAGAATTTACAGAGTATTGCGCGCAACATGACATTTTGCCTGTAGAAGTGATTGTTGCCAATATTTTAGCGAAGCCGCTTGTTGGTTTAGCACCTTACTTTGCGACACTGATTGCGCCAAAGGGCCGTATTGTATTAGCAGGTTTGATTGAGTCACAAACCGAGCAAGTCACTGAAGCTTATCAGCCATATTTTGCACTGGATCCTAAGCATGCTTTTACTGCGCAAGAAGACCAACATTGGCAGCGTTTATCAGGTACATTTACCAGCTAGCAACATTTAATTACATCTGTTACGATAGAGGGCAGTCAAATGTTATGTGTTTGACGCCACTCTGTCTTTGCCCATAATTCATCGAAATTGAAAAAGTACAATGCGTATTGTGGGCAGCTATTGGTGAGTGGCTAAGCGGTATTGATAACCATACTTTTTTGGATTCGCCTCTATGACCACACCAATAAAAACACAATGCCCCCATTGCCAAGCTTGCTATAGCGTTAAACAAACTCAATTAAATCAAGTCA
Source organism: Psychrobacter sp. NPDC077938 (assembly GCF_044542635.1). Classification (NCBI taxonomy): domain Bacteria; kingdom Pseudomonadati; phylum Pseudomonadota; class Gammaproteobacteria; order Moraxellales; family Moraxellaceae; genus Psychrobacter; species Psychrobacter sp. NPDC077938. Next base: position 245,606 of record NZ_JBITUW010000002.1, on the reverse strand, counting down.
ATGCTACCATCAGCTGTGATCGTTGCCAGCAAATTTTTTTGGTCAATAAGCATCTTGTGGTAAATTCTGAGGTTATTCAAAAACCAACACCACAAAAAAATATTCCTGCTCAACAAAAAGCTCAAAATCAACCAATATCAAACGAGCAAAAAACGTCTACTAATAGTAATCAGCATAAACCTCAAAATGTGCCAAATCGCCCTACATCTTCAATCAGTAAGAAAAAATCATCTGATACTTTGATTCATGACGACTTAATCTATGATGATATGGATATAGACGATCCAGAAGAGAACGTTCAAGAGTATGACTCATTAGATAGCATGGATGCATGGTTAACCCAAGCCAGTAATACCAGTCCTAGCGTATCAACCACAGAAAAACCAAAAGCGACTCCTTCTGAAGAAACTATCAAAAGCCCTAATCCATCAATAAAGAAACCATCTACTAGTACAATATCAGCATCCTCATCAACACAGGACATGCTCAGCTCGGCAGCGGCCAATGATATTCATGCCAATGTTGAGAGTACTGATAACAATTCATGGCTGCAAAAACTATTAGAAGAACAAAATCAACCCGAAGAAACACCACCAGATGATACAGACTTATCACAGCTTCTGTCTGATATGGGAGTACCCGTCAAAGATGAAGACCCTGTTGCCGACGATCGTTTAAGAAAAACTCAGCTACCGTTTGCACCAACCCAAACGACACGTTCAATTGCATCACTATTATGGATATTAGGTTGTTTGGTCTTAGCACTGCTACTCGCAGCACAGTATGTTATTTTTAACTTAGAAAATTTAGTCAAAAACCCAGCATATGCTCAGCGTCTCCAATCGATCTGCTCTGTCGCTGCCTGCAGCTTGCCCAGTGCAGACTTATCAGCGCTTACCATCAGCAATACCTTTCATAGAAGCAGTCAGATTAAAACTGCTGGTACATTTAGCGATATAGGCGCTACTCTGAGTAACGGAAGCCTGCAATCACAACTATACCCCAATGTTAAAATAAGCGTTTACGGTAAAGATGAGATTATTGGAGAGTTTATTGCAGATCCAAACGATTATTTACTAGGAAAGCAAAGTCAGTTAGCTGCCAATACAGATAGACAGCTATTATTCACTATCCCTGTGGCTAATGCGCAAATTCGTGACATTACTATGACCGCTCTTTATTAAATTAAGTTGTCATATATAAATAAGCGTGATTAGAAAATACACCGTCAATTCATTTTCAATTAAACCGTGATAGCCAAGATAACAATGAATCTATCAGCGCTAGGCGATATTAATTTGATATACTATGGTTCTGACCCCTTACAATCAGAATTCTTCTTCATCTCAAGGATATTATTTTATGGCACCTCATGCACAGCATAATGCCAATCATTTTGCTAAAAGCTCTGAGCACCCTGCCGACTATAATAAAGACGAATACCAACCACCTACGCACGGCTTTGATTTTGCTAGTCAAAACTATACAAATAGTGCGCAGCAACCTCTACGGGTTCATGTAGAGCGTGTGGTACGTCAGTACTTTGCGATGTTAGGAGATGAGATGCCCACTGATTTATATGAGCTAATTTTAAAGCAAGTCGAAGAGCCTCTCTTATCTGTCGTCCTAGAAAAAACAAGAGGCAACCAAACCAAATGTGCTCAGATATTAGGCCTAAATCGAGGCACCTTGCGCAAAAAAATGAAAACCTATGATTTAATGTAGCATTGTTATATGAGCTTACCCATCATCATTGACTATCATTATGTATGGCAATTAAATGTTTCTCGCTTTATCTATCATGATACGGCATACCGTTGTCATCATCACCTTGCCAGACGTTTACGTCAGGCTTTTTTTATGGAAAATTTCTTATGAGTACAACCCCACTTGCCCTACTATCGGTCTCCGATAAATCTAATATCGTCGAGTTTGCTCAAGGCCTTCTCAAAGCAGGTTTTGGTTTATTATCTACTGGCGGTACTTATCGTCTGCTCACAGAAAACAATGTCGACGTGACTGAAGTATCAGATTACACAGGCTTTCCTGAAATGATGGATGGTCGTGTCAAAACGCTGCATCCTAAGATTCATGGTGGCATCCTAGGACGCCGCGGTACAGATGATGCAGTAATGAGTGATCATGCGATCGAACGTATCGACTTGGTCGTCGTGAACTTATATCCGTTTGCTGAAACTATCGCACGTGCTGACGTGACTATGAACGACGCTATCGAAAACATCGATATTGGCGGCCCTACCATGGTGCGTTCAGCAGCGAAAAACCACGCTCATGTAGGTATCGTAACTGATCCAGCGGATTATGACCGTGTACTTAACGCCTTAGACGGTGGTACCAAACTGACAACTGCTTTACGTTATGACTTAGCAGTAAAGGCGTTTGAGCATACGGCACAGTACGACGGTATGATTGCAAACTTCTTAGGTAGCCGTGTCAACGAAACTCAAGAACCAGAAAACTTCCCACGTACATTCAATGTCCAGCTTGAAAAAGCACAAGACCTACGCTACGGTGAAAACCCGCATCAAAACGCGGCTTTCTATACTGAAAACCAGCCTTTGAAAAGCAAACAAGCCTCAATCGCAACGGCTAAGCAGTTACAAGGCAAAGCGCTATCTTATAATAATATCGCTGATACCGATGCTGCGCTTGAGTGCGTTAAAGCTTTCAGCGCGCCTGCCTGCGTTATCGTTAAGCATGCCAACCCTTGCGGTGTCGCAGTTGATAATGACCAAGTAGCGGCTTACCGCACTGCTTTTAGCACTGATCCTGAATCGTCTTTTGGCGGTATCATCGCATTTAACCGTCCGTTAACGCTTGCTGCGGCAAAAGCCATTATCGACAATCAGTTCGTAGAAGTAATCATTGCACCTAGTATCGAAGACGGTGTACTTGAAGCGACAGCTACTAAGAAAAACGTACGCGTATTGGTATGCGGCGAGCTACCGGCACCAGATCAGCGCGATATCCAACTTGACTATAAGCGCGTTAACGGTGGCTTACTAGTACAAGAGCAGGACCTCGGTTTGATCACGGCTAACGACCTAAAAATCGTCACTGATGTACAACCAACTGAAGCGCAAGTGGCAGATCTACTATTCAGCTGGAACGTGGCAAAATACGTCAAATCTAATGCCATTGTCTACGCAAAAGGCCAACGTACTATCGGTGTTGGCGCAGGCCAAATGAGCCGCGTTAACTCAGCACGTATTGCTGCTATCAAAGCAGAACATGCCGGACTAGCAACTGAAGGTGCTGTTATGGCATCAGATGCGTTCTTCCCTTTCCGTGATGGCATCGACAATGCTGCTGAAGTAGGTATCTCTGCTATCATTCAGCCAGGTGGTTCTATGCGTGATGACGAAACCATTGCTGCTGCTAATGAGCATGGTATCGCGATGGTATTCACGGGCATGCGCCATTTCCGCCATTAAATAATCATCTATTGATTTAAGACTGGGATTAGTCACAGCAATTGTGTTTGTCACTGCGACTAATCCCAGTCTATATAATATTTGTGATAATTAACGTTAAAGTATCAATCAAAAAAAGCCACTGCATCAATCGATACAGTGGCTTTTTTAATATCTAAGAATAATAAACTAGCAAATACTTAGCGTCCTTGTGCGTTTGCCATGTTGCTTTCATTAATCTCAACCGTATATACCATACGTAGATAGTCCAAATAGTCTTGCAACTGGTCTTGGCCTAAATTGTCACGAATAATACTGGCTGTTTGCGCTCGTTGCATATCAGACAGTGGTGACTGCTGCTCAGTTTTAATACGGTCTCCAACCAGTAGCGTTGCACCCATCTCAGTCTCACTAGCAATCGCAACAACACCGTTATCCGCGGCTTGCTGGCTAAAGGCCAATCCACGCTCTTTGTCCGTTAGCTGCGTCGTTTGACGATTAATCTCACCCAGTGCTTGGAAACTAACCGATTGCTTACTGATATCAGCTGGCGTCTTGATACCAGCAGCCAATGCTTTAGCATCTTTTAAAGCTAATGCTGTCGCTTTCTGCTGACGGAGTATCTGAGTGATCCTTGGGGTTGCATTTGCTAGAGCAAGCGTCTTAGTAGGACGATAATTGCTTGGCTGTAGCCATACGGTACCGTTACCAACTTCCACGCCTGCCGTTACCGCTTGATCTTGAATGGTAAATTCATCAAATGCCTGTTTAACCACTGCTGGTTGCGGCAATGCAGACTTATTATTCACTTTACGATAATCCTTGATACGCTTTAAACTGACGTTTTCTTGCTGTGCAATATCTTCGATACTGAAACCATCTGCCGCCAAATCATTGATTGACGTTACTTTATCAGCATAGATTTCCTGACGTTTATATTCTTTTGCTTTCGCAGTCAGCTCATCACGCATACTGTCTAGACTTGGAATCTTTTTGCCATTGTCTTCAGTAACCGTAAATATCTGATAACCAAAGCTAGTCTTGATAGGCGCAGTCACATCACCAACGCTCAACCCTTCTAGTGCCTCTTGCACAGTATCTGCATCACTGCCAAACACTGACGGATTAAAGCGTCCGATATCACCACCTGTTTCACCTGATGGATCATCCGACTCTGCTTTGGCAAGCGCAGCAAAAGCTTCACCTTTATTCAGACGTGCTCTCACTTTATCGGCTCGTGTCTTAGCATCTTTACCAGTAAACAGTATCTGACTGACTTTACGCTCATCAGTAGCCGCGATGCTTTGTTTATAAGCTTCGTACTGTTGCTGCAATTCTTCTGCGGTTACTTCATCAACCTTGATAGTTTGCGGGCTGAGCTGAATATAAGCCAAGTCAACCATCGCTGCACTTTTCAATGTGTCTTTGTTGGCATCATAGTAAGACTGAATGTCTGTTTTGCTAAGCTTAACTTTGTCAGCATAGTCCTGCCAATTAAAGCGGTGTACCCAAACGTTGCGCGATTCAAGTTGCAAATCAATTAATTGACTGACCGCTTGCATAGGATAGACAGCCGTACCAACGATACTGGCATTTAATTGATCCAGGCTTAACTGATTGCGAAATTCTGCAAATAGCTGGTTTTTGGTCATGCCGCGCTGACGCAAAAAGTTTGAGAACTGATCGTTTGAAAAGTTACCCTCTGCATCTTGGAATATTTCTTCTTGACGCAGCAGACGATTGATCGTGTCGTCAGAGACTGTCATACCAAGCTTGCCTGCTTGCTGCTCTAACAACGTACGGTCGATTAGACCTTTTAATACTTGCTCATGAAGCACATCTTCATTCAATAAGCTGGCATCTTCGACTTGCTCTAGTACTTCAGAACGACGGCTATTGACAGCAGTTTGATACTCGGACAATCCTACGCTTGCCTCACCTACCTGCGCAATCTGGTTGGGATCGACGTTGCCGCCAAAATAGCTTTCGACACCCAAGAGAGCGAGCGGCGATAGGCATAAAATCAATAAAATGCGACCTGGCCAGCTTTTTAAGAAATCGCGCAATTTATCCATAGTTATCTCTGCTTTATTAACCTATATTGATGAAAAACCATTGTAATACTGTTAGGAGCTGTTAAGTGCAACCTGCCAATATCAGTGCTATCTAAGCTCGCAATGGTAAGAGTAAGAGCGTATGCATTTTATAGTAAAAAACAAAATTTACTAAAGAAATCTGACTTAAATGACACACCTATCGCGCGCCCTATGATACGTGATTTTTCATGCAGACTCAAAATATTCACGACGCATGATACAAACTATAGCGATAAAAAAAGCACCTAAATATTAGGTGCTCTCTTCGATGGCTAGCTCATTACTTCAGCTATGAACCACCGACTATCATTTTATGCTTAAAAAATCGGCTTAGTTCAAGCGCTCTTTTAAGTTTTTACCAGCTTTGAAGCTTGGTACTTTGCTTGCTGGAATGCTTAGCTCTTCGCCAGTCTTAGGGTTACGACCAGTGCGCGCTTTGCGATCTTTTACACTGAAAGTACCAAAGCCAACTAATGAGATGCTATCGCCAGCTTCTAGCGCTTCGCCAACACTTTCCATAACAGCGTTTAGTGCATCACCAGCTTGGGTTTTATTTAGACCACTTTTGTCTGCGATGCTATCAATTAATTCTGACTTATTCATAAAATTTCCTTCAAGTTTAAGGGGGTAATAAATGCTCACGCCAAGTATTGTAACGCTCTCATGGTGCTTACGCAATAAAAACTACCTAACTGGCGCATTAACAGGTTCTTCTTTGTTATCGTCTTTATATCAAGGCAGCATAAGGAGCGCAAGCGATTTTACATATTTTTGTGCTCTACACTACGTATTTGACACCTAATGTTACGCAAAGCGTTAGGAATTTATATATAAGTGGCTCTGCATAACTGAGACGATTGGCTTTTCTATTTTCTACGCTTTGACAGATTTGTCAATTGCCGTCTGTGCATTGCTATACATTAAGTTTGTATATTACTGGTCATAAATAAGAGTGTCTTTATTGACTGCTAAATTGTAATGTAATAGTTTAGCCACTACAGAAACTAGCGTTACTTTTTATTATAAAGACGTTACTATAAGCAAAATATCACTGCAAGTCTTGGGCAAATACAGACTTCTGTTTGCTCAATAACTAAAACTTGCTAAATAAAAAACGGATTACTTACATGAAGCGTTCTACGTTGTCTCACTCTTTTCTTAATATCATTTTAGTATTTATCGAGTCGGCGCTGACATTACTGTTACGTTTGGATCCTGAACTGCGTAAGGCCGCTTATCCGCTCGCCAAGCAAGGCACCGTGGTGGCGCTTCGCCTGTATTTACCACATGTAGAAGTATTTGCCACCTTTAGTACCAAAGGCGTGTTACTAGATGCGCAACTGCCGATTGGTCGTAGTGAGCCTGACGTGGTTATCAATGCCTACAGCATTCAAGTTATCAACGCCATCACCACTCATGATAGCGAAACCACTGAAAAGCTACAGATGCGCGGTGAGTTGATTCAAGTACAACTGGTCAAACAGTTTATTATGCAACTTGGGCTTGGCAGCTTGATTCAGGGTCTGATAAAAAAGATAAAGGGTGGTAAAACTAAAACCAAACCTACAGAAGCTGACTTGGAAGAAAAAAAGAACAACTACAAACTGCGTATTAAAGAACAGCAAACACAGATTAATACCTTAACTATCAAAAATCGTGAACTTGAAACAACCGTAAAAGAGCTTCAGAGCAAGCAAAAAACGTTGATGATTGTCACTGTTGTGGCGCTTGTCATTATGATCGGCTCAGTCATCGCACTATTGATGAATTAGTTTTGGTTCGCTGAATTACCTATAAATAAGCGTTCAATGTCTTCTATAGATATTGAACGCTTATTTTTTACTTCATTAAATATATCTGAGCAGACAAATTAAGCTGCTTATTTCTCACTCATATATCTCTTCTAGACATCATTGTTTTTATCAATTACAGCAATAAGCTTGATTAACCATTGAACCACACTTTAATCTTGACTAAATTACTCGGGATTAAGTATAATTACCTTAATCGTTGCACACATCGGGTTAATCATCTGTTGTTCAATAACGATAAGACAAAACTTAGCTGACGTATGATTGGTTGCTCTTTTTATCTTATGAGCACTGATTCAAACTTTTGGCTAAGATCGTTGTTAAACATAAATGACATCAAGTTTGGAGATAACACATGCGTTTGACTACTCGGGGCAGATACGCTGTTACCGCATTATTAGATTTGGCATTACAGACCAGCCAACAAGACAGTGCTGTATCATTATCCGATATCGCCAAACGGCAATCGATTTCAATCTCGTATCTCGAACAGTTATTTTCTAAGCTCCGCAAACGTGGTCTTGTCACGAGTATTCGCGGTGCTGCAGGTGGTTATCACCTAGCTAAGCCATTGAATGAGATAGATGTGATGAGCATCATATCTGCGGTTGATGAATCAGTAAACGCGATGCAGTGTGAAGGACGCGGTGACTGTCAAGGTGGTACAATGTGCCTAACTCACGATCTGTGGTGTGCACTATCAAATCATATCGAACAGTACTTGAAAAATATAACATTAGCGCAATTATTAGATATGGAAAACGTGCAGTCAGTCTCAGAGCGTCAGCACACCTCTACAAAAGATATTTCCATAAAAGACATTAATACTATTACTCTATCGAACAGCGAGGCAAACCCAGCATGAGCCAACATAACAACCTTATATACTTAGATTATGCCGCCACTACCCCAGTTGCTAAATCAGTAGCTGCTAAAATGAGCGAGTATTTGACTGTAGATGGTGTCTTTGGTAACCCAGCTTCACGCTCACATGGTTACGGCTGGCAAGCGGAAGAAGCAGTAGAAACTGCTCGCGGTCAAGTTGCTGAAGTTATCAACGCTGATCCACGCGAAATCGTCTTTACTTCTGGCGCGACTGAGTCTGATAACCTAGCCATTAAAGGTGCAGCACATTTTTATCAGTCTCGTGGCAAACATATCATTACCAGTAAAATTGAGCACAAAGCTGTATTAGATACTTGCCGTGAGCTTGAGCAAGAAGGTTTTGAAATTACGTATCTTGAGCCGCAGCCAAGCACAGGTCTTATCCTGCCAGAGCAAGTAAAAGAAGCACTACGTGATGATACGATTTTAGTATCACTTATGATGGTAAACAATGAGCTTGGTACTATTACTGATGTTGCAGCAATTGGTGAAATCACTCGCGAAGCTGGCGTGGTTTTCCATGTTGATGGCGCACAGTCTGTTGGTAAAGTAAAAATCAATCTTGAAGAAATGAAAATTGATTTGATGAGCTTCTCAGGTCATAAAGCATATGGCCCTAAAGGTATCGGCGCATTGTTTGTTCGTCGTAAGCCACGTATCCGCTTGAAAGCTGAGCAACATGGCGGTGGTCATGAGCGCGGTATGCGTTCCGGCACTCTACCGACGCATCAGATCGTTGGTCTAGGCGCAGCATTTGCTTTAGCTAATGAAAGCTATGAAGCCGACCATGCACATGCAGTCAAACTACGTCAAAAGCTTTGGGATGGCCTACAAGACATCGAAGAGATTTACTTAAATGGTGACCTTGAGAATAGCGTACCAAACATTGTAAACATCAGCTTTAACTTCGTTGAAGGCGAGTCATTGATGATGTCACTTAAGGACTTAGCTGTATCATCAGGTTCAGCCTGTACGTCAGCGACGCTTGAGCCATCATATGTACTACGTGCTATTGGTCGTCCAGATGAATTGGCACATAGTTCAATCCGCTTTAGCTTCGGCCGTTATACTACTGACGAAGACATCGATACTGTTATCAAACAGATGCATGAAGCTGTTGATAAACTACGTGCTCTATCACCACTTTGGGATATGTATCAAGAAGGTGTTGATCTAAACTCAGTCGAGTGGGCTGAGCATTAATTTCTAATATAGCTTTTTAGTATAGCTAGCAAGATATATTTATTAAACAATTGATCAGACAATTAAATTAAGCGTTTGACCCCAATTATCGATGAGTAGTTAGACACTTAAAGTTGATAAACGACTACTCATCATCTAACTAGGAGAAAACCCCATGGCCTATAGTGACCAAGTTATTGATCATTACGAAAATCCACGCAACGTTGGTAATCTTGATAAAAACGCCAAAAACGTTGGTACCGGTATGGTCGGTGCCCCAGCATGTGGCGATGTAATGCGTCTACAAATCCAAGTCGACGATAATGGTATTATCGAAGATGCACGTTTCAAGACTTATGGCTGCGGTTCAGCGATTGCTTCAAGCTCGCTTGTTACTGAGTGGCTAAAAGGCAAAAGCTTGGATCAAGCTGGCGAAATCAAAAACAACGATATCGCTCAAGAGCTAGCATTACCACCAGTAAAAGTGCATTGCTCTGTACTTGCAGAAGACGCCATTAAAGCCGCTATTAGCGACTATAAAGGCAAGCATGGCGTTGCGGCTCCAGCAGAAGAAGCTGCGATCTAAGCTAGGCTAAACCTGCTAGCGTATGCGCTACGTTGTACTAGCAACGCTAAAGTAGCAATGTGTAATCGCTACTGACGCTAAAGAGGTGACAATGACACTTATGTAATTGTCACCTTTTGTTTTCTAATAGTCGCAAGCCTATTGTTTTGGTAATTTCATAATTCTGATTACCAGTTTATCTAGATTTTTTATTGATACTTATGATTAATAGTCAATGGGAGTTGGCATGATTGAAATGACAGAACGCGCCGCTCAGCATGTTCGAGACTTTTTGGACAATCGCGGCAAAGGCGAAGGCATTCGAGTTGGTATCCGTACGGCGGGTTGCTCGGGCCTGGCTTACGTTTTAGAGTTTGTAGATACCCCTGATGAAAACGACACGCGCTATGAAAGTCGCGGCGTTAGCATTTTCATTGATCCTAAAAGCCTCGTATATTTAGACGGCTTGTTGATGGATTATGAAAAAGAAGGTCTAAACGAAGGCTTTAAATTTACCAATCCTAACCAAAAAGGTGAATGTGGTTGCGGTGAGTCGTTTACAGTTTAATTGTTCAACGGCTGAAAACTGATAGATTTATGCTTCAGTAAGCTTTCATAAGAACAGTGCAGTATCTCTGCTATCGCCGTGAAAAATGGCTAATTTAGTTAGGTAGCCAAGCGATTGAGATATTCTTAGCTAGGTCATGACCTCAAAAATAAATAAAAAAGTAAGGCATCAGATTATGACAGATATTACTTCAGAACCACAGTTTGATAACTTCTTTGCCCTATTTGAGCAGCCTGTACAATTTGAAATCAACCAGAGCAATCTAGAGCAACGTTTGCGATTGCTGCAGAAACGCTATCATCCTGATAATGTTGCCAAAAATCAGACCGATATGGTTCAAGCACAGTTGCAGTCTGAAAAAGCGTCGGCTTTAATCAATCAAGCGTATCAAACGCTAAGCGCTCCTGATAGCCGTGCTGGTTATTTACTAGACATGGCAGATCAAGCACAAAACATAGAGCACTCAATCGCAGATTTGGACTTTTTGGAAGATGCGATGCAGATGCGTATGGATCTAGATGATGCTATCGAAGACAAAGATCTTGCAGCCTTGCAGCAATTACACCCTCAGATTACAGAGCGTCTAGTAAATCAATCTGAACGCTTTAATAATGCTTATCAAAATCAAGATTGGCAAACAGCGATTGATGCTACACAAAAACTAAAATTTTTAGTTAAGCTAAATGCTGATGTGACGACTGGGCTTGATGATGTTGCAAATTCATCGCATTCAGATGATGATGACTTATACGTCTAAACATCTGTGGTTATGACTCTCACTAACAAGCTAAATTCTATATATTTGGTTAAAATAGTGACCGTGATACCGTATAATCTTTGAGTCTAAGCGCATCAAACTGTCAGAATCCTTATTCCATGGAATGAGATTACCGACGTTAAGCTCTCGTACTGCATATGTTATATTTGCTCCATTTCACTTATTTATTTTATCTCTGAGTTATCCTTATGTCTTTAATGCAAATTGCTGAACCCAATCAAAGCGCTCAACCTCACCAACATAAATTTGGCTTGGGCATCGACCTTGGTACTACACGATCGTTGGTTGCTGTGGTGCGTTCAGGTAAGGCACAAGTCTTAGAGGCAGGCGCAGCGACAGATACATTATTACCGTCTGTTGTCTATTATCCAGCTACTGGTACGCCATTGGTTGGCTATGACGCTCTAGCGCATTTAGCGGATGATCCAAAAAATACGATCGTCTCGGCTAAGCGTTTTATGGGTCGTAGTCAAGCTGATATCAAATTCTCTCATCCTTATGAGCTGTCTGGTAACAAAGACGATATGCCCGCCTTTGTAACGGCTCAAGGTGAGGTTTCCCCTGTTGCAGTATCGGCGCGTATACTAGCCGCTCTTGAGCAACGTGCAGCGAGTGCTTTACCTGCAGATAGCATTGAAGGTGCCGTAATTACGGTTCCCGCTTATTTTGATGAAGCACAGCGCCAAGCAACTAAAGATGCCGCTCAAGCAGCGGGTATCAACGTACTTCGCTTGTTGAATGAACCAACAGCGGCGGCAGTCGCCTATGGTCTTGACCACTCATCAGAAGACAGTAAGAAAGAAAGCTATTACTTAATCTATGATTTGGGTGGTGGTACTTTTGACGTCTCTATCTTAAAGCTTACCGATGGCGTCTTTGAAGTGTTGGCAACTGGTGGTAATAGCGCACTAGGCGGTGATGATATCGATCGTCTTATTACCAATTGGATTATTAAACAACTAAATATCGATCCAAAAGATGTAAGCCTACATGACAAATCAATACTAGCTCAACAAGCCAAAGCTTATAAACAAGCACTGACTGATGCTGATCAAGTAGACATCAGTGTCACTGTCAATGGCCAATCTTATCAAGGTGTATTAAGCCGTACAGATGTGCTAACGATTGTAGAGCCTGTTAGTCGCCGTACGCTCAGCGTGTGCGAACAAGTCCTACGCGATGCTAAGCTGTCTACTACAGATCTAGATGAAGTTATCTTAGTGGGCGGTTCGACTCGTATGCCTGCCGTACAGCAAGTCGTGAGTGAGTTTTTTGCTAAACAGCCACTTTGCCGTCTGAATCCAGATGAGGTGGTTGCTTTAGGTGCTGCTCAGACTGCTCATCAATTGGTTAACGGGGATAGTGATAATAATTTATTATTATTGGACGTAACGCCATTATCATTAGGTCTTGAGACCATGGGCGGTTTGGTTGAAGTACTCATCCCACGCAACACGCCTATCCCTGTGAAGAAACGTCAGGTGTTTACCACTTATCAAGATGGTCAAACAGGCATGGTGATTCATGTGGTGCAAGGTGAGCGTGAAACGGTGGAAAACTGTCGTTCACTTGGACGTTTTGAGCTGTATGGCATCCCGCCAATGAAAGCCGGGTTTGCTCGTATCGAAGTTACCTTTAGCATCGACGCTAACGGTCAGCTTACTGTCAGTGCACAAGAAACTACGACCAAAACAGAAAGCAAAATCGAGATTGTACCTTCTTATGGTCTATCAGATGAACAAAAAGAACAGTTGCTGATTGCAGGGTTTAAACACGCAGAAGAAGACAAAAACGCGCGGTCTTTAATTGAGACAAAGGTAGAAGCGGAACGTGAAGTACTTGCCCTAGAGTCGGCACTTAACGAATTTGCGGCGTTGCTTTCTACTGAAGAACAACAATCACTAGCAGAGCATATACAAGCGCTACGTAACTCTCTCAGCACTGATGACTTAGCGCTTATTGAAGCACAACAAGCACAGCTCAAGCCACATAGTGATGCCTTTGCTGCACGTATTATGAATCAAAGCGTCAAGACCAGTATGGCAGGTACTAGTGCCAAAGACTGGTAATAAATACATCGACATATATAGCTTAGCTAACACGTTAAGCTAATTTCTAATATTTTTTAAATTGATTAGCATCGGACAGATAATTTATGCCAAAAGTTACCGTACTACCCCATCACGAAATCTGCCCTGAAGGCGCAGAAGTTGAGTTGCAAGCTGGTGAAAACTTATGCAAAGCACTACTAGAAAAAGGCATTAAAATCGAGCATGCCTGTGAGATGTCGAAAGCTTGTACTACATGCCATGTTGTAGTACGTAAGGGTTTCAACAGTTTAGATGAGATGGATGATATTGAAGCTGATCTACTTGATCGTGCTTGGGGACTAGAGCCTGATTCACGTTTATCTTGTCAGGTCATGCTTGATGATGAAGACTTGACCATCGAAGTTCCTAAATATACCCTCAATCATGCTAAGGAAAATCATTAAACACTGATGATACTTTCTAGTTAAGATTAAAAAAGGCCAGCTATGTGATAGCTGGCCTTTTTCTATATAGGATTTTGAGACAATAAGCTTAAAACGCTTACTTGCGATTGGCATTCTCACGTTTACTTTCTGCGGCTATGCTCTTTACTACTTTTTCTTCCTCTTGCTCGATGCGTTCCAGCGCAAAATTTAAACGAGCTCTAATATCTTGATAATCATTGTCTTTCATATCTTTAAAATTCAAATGCAAATTGAAACCAGGCAATGTGTGGTCAACCCATTTAGACAGATGACCTGTACTGGCACTAGGATCAAGTACTTGCCATGCATCGACCTTTTCATCAATTCCCTTTAAGCAAAATGCGGCAACGTGCTCGCATTCATAGTTATGGCATATATAATCGTAAGTGCTTTCACTAACCAATATCTGATCTTTGCCCGCACAGGACTCAAGCCTAGAGGCTAGGTTGGCTTCTTTACCAATAATTGTATAGCTTAATCGACTACTACTACCAAAATTACCAACGTGACAGTAGCCAGTGGTAATACCAACACGTATATACAAGCCTTCAAACCCCATCAACCGCCATTTTTGGCGCAAAGTACGCATTTCTCGGCGCATATCAATTGCCATTGCCACGCAATCTAATGCATCTTGACGCGATCCACAGCTATTCGGTTCACCAAAGAAACATACCATGCCATCACCAATGAACTTATCAAGCACTGCACCATGTTTATCAGCGATCGACGTCATGCAATGCATATAAGTATTGAGGATGTCTGCCAAGTTGTCAGAGCTTAGACTATCAGACAGTTCGGTAAAGCCGACAATATCCGAAAACATAATAGTTATTTTTGCGCGTTTATTAGAGACACTAACGGGGCTATCCGATTTGACAATAGGCTCCCAAATTTGTGGGGGTACAAATCGAGTCAGTTTATTGATCACTGATACCATCGTGCTTAGGCGTCCCGCTGCCTTATGGGCGGAAGCCTTATAACCAATATATTCTTGATACATACGTCGAAACTGACATAGGATAACAATCATACTAGCTAGCAGTACGGTAGGTGGTAGCCAACTATCACCGCAGTCCAATTCATCATTACTTAAAATGGTACCCACGTAATAAAAAACAATAGCCGTTATAAATGATACTGTAAGCAATTTGAGCTGGTTCTCAGGCCGGCTAAGAATGATACGTATACCAATCAAAACAGCCAAACTGATTGATATGATCATACAAAATTGTAGGGAGCCAATGACAACCGATAATAGAATAGTAACGATGTTAGACGTCCAAAAGCTGGTCTGGCGTCGATAGTTGTATATCAGGATCAGGAGACTTGGCAATGTAATAATAACCAATAGTGCCATTGAGATAGGACGGAAGTCGTAATATATAGCACGCAAAACAACCGTCAGTATTAACACGAACACTTCTGGATAATCGAAACGACAAACTCCAGCATCTTTCAGCGGCGACCTTGATTTTAGTGTCTCTGAGAAGGTCATATGAGTTTCACTTAAATGTTTCGAGCGATATGAGAGACAAGGATATAGCACATGTGCATCATTTGCCCTTATGACGATTTATCATAAGATATATCTAATAATATATTATACTTTTGAAATAAGTTTAAACAAGGTTACTGATGACTAAAAGACGACCTTTTGTCTAGTTTGTTCGCTATTTTACAGTTTTTATCCAAATTTAAATAAAAAGAGAGGCCAGATACATTTAAGTATCTGGCCCCTCTTTTTATTTGAATTCAATCTATCCTTATTGAAGGCAGAATAGCATGATAATTACATTTGCCAATCAAACGGCATTTGGTGATGACCACGTAGCGCCATCATCAATGTTTGCTGCATTTGCGCCAATACTTCTTTAGTATATGGAACAGCTGGCACACCCCATACTGGGTTTGGCCATTGCATATCATTTTGATAACGGACAATGTGATGAAAGTGAAGTTGTGGCACTTGATTACCAAGAGCGGCTACATTCATTTTATCAGCTTGAAAGGTTTTGGCTAACTGGCTCGATAACCAGCTGGACTCTCGTAAGAACTGTGTTTGATCTGCCTCAGACAGCTCATATAACTCTTTGATACCGGATACACGTGGCACTAATATCAGCCAAGGAAATTGGCAGTCATTGATTAAACGACAAGTGGATAATGGAAAATCCCCCACTAAAAAACTATCAGCAGCAAGTTTATGATGAAGTTGGAACATAATGACGGTTCTCTTGTTGTTTAATGCAAATAAAAATACAGAAGGTTAAAAAGTTAGTTTGGCTATTTTATCAGTTATCTGGTTGATAAAATAGCACCATAATTTATTGGCTTAGATTAACTACCTAGCCTACTTGACAACCAGCTATATACTAAGCGACTCTGTCACCATGTGCTCGCTAAAATAGCGCAGCAGCTCTTGTATGACCGTCACGCGCTGTTGCGGTGTGGCCAATTTATCGCTATTTTGGTAACGGATACCAGATGCGCCATTCATACGATAATGCTGACCATTTGATTGGATCAACTTGATAATCGCTAACGCATCAACTGGAGTATCAGGTGCAAATTCCAGCGTCATACTACTACTATTGGCATCAATTTTATTGATCTTGAGCGGCTCTGCTTGTAAACGTAATCCATGAATGGCGAATAATTGCTTGGTTTGATCTGGCAGTGCACCGAAGCGGTCTATCATTTCCGTACGAATATCCGTCAATGCTTCTTTATCATCGGTATTACTAATACGCTTATAGAACAATAAGCGCTGATGCACGTCATGTAGATACTCTTCTGGAATAAGAGCAGAGCTATGTAGGTTGATTTCACTGGTTAGCGACAATGGTGTATTTAAATCAGGCTCCTTGCCAGCTTTAATGGCTTTAGTCGCACGCTCAAGCATATCCATGTATAAGCTAAAACCAATCGCCTGCATATTGCCACTTTGCTGCTTACCCAATATTTCCCCTGCACCGCGAATTTCTAAATCCTCACTTGCCAGCATAAAACCTGCACCCAACGTATTGGCACGTTCAATCGCATGCAAACGGCGCTTGGCATCACCTTTGAGTCCTTTAAGGGAAGGTACTAATAAGTAGCAATACGCTTGATGATGACTGCGTCCTACTCGGCCTCGCAGCTGATGCAATTGCGCAAGACCAAACTTATCCGCACGCTCAATGATAATCGTATTGGCATTGGGCACATCAATACCCGTCTCGATAATGGTAGAGCAAACCAACACGTTGAATTTTTTATGATAAAACTGCTGCATGATCTGCTCAAGCTGACGCTCTTGCATCTGTCCATGAGCTACTCCTACTCGCGCTTCTGGCACTAGGTCACGAATGGTCTCTGCCATACGCTCGATACTGGCAACATCATTATGTAGTAGATAGACCTGCCCACCACGCAGAAGCTCACGCAATATGGCTTCTTTCATCAAGGCTTCGGTCTTTTGCATCACAAAAGTTTTGATGGCAAGACGACGGGCAGGTGGCGTGGCGATAATCGACATATCGCGCATGCCTGAGAGCGCCATATTAAGCGTTCTAGGGATCGGAGTCGCCGTCATAGACATGCTATCAACATCTGTCTGAATGGCCTTGATACGCTCTTTATGACGCACTCCAAAGCGATGCTCTTCATCAACAATCATCAGGCCAAGGTTGGCAAATTTCACATCTGGTTGTAGCAGTTTATGAGTACCAATGACAATGTCCACTTTGCCAGCAGCCAAATCAGCCAATACCATTTCTTGATGTTTTTTGCCGCCAAAGCGCGATAAGCTCTCGATACGAACTGGCCAATCGGCAAAACGATCGCGGAAATTGTCTTCATGCTGACCGGCAAGCAATGTGGTAGGCACCAGTACGGCAACCTGATAGCCAGCACTAACGGCAATAAAGGCGGCTCGCATCGCGACTTCTGTTTTACCAAAACCAACGTCGCCACAAATAAGACGATCCATCGGCTGGTTTTGTCTCATGTCTTCCATAACCGCACGAATGGCATTTGCTTGGTCAGCGGTTTCTTCAAAGGCAAATTGACTGGCAAATAATTCATACTGTGATGGGTCTATCTTAAAATGAATACCTACTTTGGCCTCACGTCTTGCCTGCATATTGAGCAATTCAGCAGCGACGTCATGAATTTGCTCTAATGCTTTTTGCTTGGCTCGGTCCCATTTACCACTACCAATCTTATGTAGCGGTGCTAAGGCAGGATCGCCGCCACTATAGCGACTAATCATTTGCAGATTGGCCACTGGCACATAGATACTAGCGTCATCAGAATATTTTAAATGGATAAATTCTTGCTCACCATCGCCCACATCTAAGGTAATCAAGCCATTATAACGACCGATACCATGCTCAATATGCACTACTGGACTGCCATCTGTTATCTCAGTGACGCTTTTAACCAAGAACTCTTCTGACACACCGCTTTGGCGACGACGGCGCGTCTGTAAGACTTGACGACCAAACAGCTGTGTCTCGCTAATCAACACCAAGCGTTCAGGCACATAGACACCGCGCTCAATTGGCGCTACGGTCAGACCGACATGCGGTAGATGACTGTTATTAATAGCGCTGGTTTTATCTGCGGCTAGAAAGGCTTCAAAGCTATCGTACGCCTTGATATCAATCTTGCCCTTAAACAGTTCAATGAGAATCTCGCGACGGCCTGCGGTTTCTGCAACGATTAGTACGGGTGTTGAAGTCTTTGATTGCGTATCCAAGAAGTCGAGCAATTCAGATAATGGTTCAGACTTTTGATGATTGACTGCTAACTGTGGCGGTTCTTGAGCACTTAATGTCACCAGTCCTTGTTGTTTAGTGACACTCGATGGCAATGGTATTTGTGAGGCATCTATACTTTCTGACACTGCCACACCATTCATCGTAGCCAGTTCATCACGAGCACTTAATATTACTCTTGGATACTGATTTAGCTGTTCGTTAAGCGCGTTAGATAGTAGATACAGCATTGCTGGCTCTACGATAGGCTTATCAATATCATGTCGACGTTCTTCGTAGCGGCGCTGGATTTGTGACCAGTAATCAGCTTGTTTTTCATTGATTAACTCATCGGTGATAAACAACGCATCGCTTGGTAAATAGGAAAATAAACTACTCTCCACCTCCCAGTCTTTCAAGTCAAAAAATAGCGGCTGATAATACTCTAATCCGCTACTAGCAATCCCTGCCATTACGTCTTTATGCAGCTCAGACTTTCGGCTACTGGTATTGGGGAACATCGCGGCAAAGTTTGTGCGGAACGTCTCACGCCCTTCATCGAGCGGAAACTCTTTTGCAGGCAAGATTTGAAATTGGTCGATAGGTTTAGAGATATCTGGCATTTTATGCAGTAGTGACAATGACTCCTTCGCCATACTGGTATCGTTGCCCGTCAACATCGCCTTCAAATCATCGGCAGTCAATGTACGCTGCGTTTGAGGATGGAAAAAGCGAATCGTTTCAATTTCGTCATCGAACAAGTCCAAACGTAGCGGAAAAGGCTGACCCATGGCAAAAATATCAATGATACTGCCACGTACTGCAAACTCACCTGGTTCAAAGACATTTTCAACCGCTCGGTAACCAGCCTTAGCCAACAGCCCGCGTTGGGTATTGATATCAAATCGATCGCCAACACTCAAATCAAAATGCTGTCCAATCAACCAGCTTGGCGGTGCGACGCGATGCATGAGGGCTTGTATCGAAATAAGTAGCACGCCCGTTTTCGGCATATCCGTCAACAGATTGATGCGTTCGCTAACGATGTCTTGATGTGGAGATAGCTCATCATAGGTTAGCGTTTCCCAGTCAGGGAATACGTAAGCATCGACTCCGCAAAATGCCAGCTCAGTCTCTATTTGATTGAGTTGGTTCTGGTCACGTGCCACCACAACTTTTAGGCGCTCGGCAACATTCCACATAGGTGTTTGAACCAAGCTTGCCAACCATAAACTGCTGACCGCACCATGGACAGGCGCTAGCCAACGCCGCTCAGAATTTTGGATAGGAAACAACTGCTGGTTAATAGGGTCAAACGCGTCAGTCAAAGCAGTAATAGGCATAAAGAGTAGAATCAAAGTTAAGGAGTCAGAAAGCTATTATACGAATATTTGAGCAATTACCAAAACTTATGCCGTAACGGTTTGTCACTTAAGAGTTTACTCATTAATGATTGAGGGTTAACAACGATTATTGCGCTTTAACTGTCGTTACATAACAAAAAACCCCAACTTATCAGCTGAGGTTTTCGTTTTGACTAATCAAGCCAAGCCTAAAACTTCAGCTGATAAGTGATTTATCACTAGCGATGATGCCATTGTTATCAGCATAAATGAACATACCCGAATTCAACGTCAAATCACCAAAACTAATTTCGATATCCGTTTGACCTTCATCACGGCGAGTTGATTTACGCGGGATACAACCAAGCGCCATCACACCAAGCTCCATCTCTGCCATGTCATCAACATCGCGGACACAGCCATATACAATTACCCCAGCCCAGCCATTATCGATAGCTGATTGTGCAATCATATCGCCTAGTAATGCACAACGCATAGAGCCGCCGCCATCCACGACCAATACTTTGCCATTGCCTTCTTTGTCTTTGCCACCGCTATTCAATAGAGATTTAACACGGCTATTGTCTTCAAAGCACTTAACCGTCACGATTTCACCGCAGAATTTGTCTTTTGCACCAAACTGACGGAATGACTTACCTTCGATATTTGGTAAGCATACTTGCGACTCAGGATTGGCATCCAATAGATCACAAGTGACAAAATTTCCTCTATCCATTTGTATCGATTCTGACATTGCTCCTGCTCCTTGTTTTAGTGATTCAACTGACTGGTTTTTCAATACTTATCGATGCTTTGATAATAGTTATTGTGTTTTTTACTCTTGTATTTTGTTCTAATGCAATCTTGTCCTAATGCAATTAACAATCGATATCTGTAGCTTTCCAGCTTTGAGACTGAATCTGTCACTAGAAAAACTGTCCTTTTATTTTTTAACACGGGTCATCGCTAGCATCTGCTTATTTTCGATAATGTCGATACGCTTAATTTGAGGCTCGGTACGGTACTTACTACGATGATAGATATCATGAGCACTCATAGCCATGGCACTGGCAACGCGTTTAGCAGAGATAGGATGTAACGATAGTGACTCTGACACGAGCGGCGAGATAAGTTTAAAGGCTTTTTGACCAAGGCTCTCAAGCGGACGACCTTTATGTTTACCAAGCAGTAATGACGGACGAAAGACGACCAATTGGCCAAAATCTAATGCCATAACAGCCTGCTCTGTCTCAGCTTTGACTCGATTGTATAAAAAACGACTATCAATATCCGCATTCATCGAGGAGAGTAAAAAGAAATTCTCTACCCCTTTGTCACGACATAACTTGGCAAAATTTACGTTATAGTCTCGATCTATCTTGCGAAAAGCCTCATCACTACCAGCCTGCTTTTTTGTTGTACCCAAACAACTAAAAGCATCCGTGGTTCGATCGGCACCGACACTTGCAAACACTTCAGAGAGGTTATCAAAATCATTGATTTGATAAAAACGCATGCTGGCATTAATGTAGCGTGGCGGGCGACGAGCAATCACAATCAATGTGTCATAAAGCTCACTCAGTTGCTTTACCAAATGCTGCCCTACTAACCCTGTTGCGCCAATCACAATTGCTTTTCGCTGCATACCCTATCCACTTATATAACATTAGATGAACTATATTGATGAGAAAATACCTATATCAAGGTCTATCGTTAGAATATCATACCTAAATTCCTCAATAACTGACGCTATTATATAGGATATATTGTAAGAGATTTTATCAACCCTCTACGTCTATTAGCGCTTACTACTGATTTAGTTACTAGAATGACCCAAATTCGATGATATTACGTAACTTCTTTGAGCATTAATCATCAAATATATTGTCCTTAGTTCAATAATTTGCTAAGATAATCGGCTTTACACGTCAACGCTGTTTAATTATTCCAAACAGCTCTGACGCTTACGATGATCTATTCATATTAGATACTTTAATATCAGACATCGACATCATATTTGACGAGACGGCTGCTCGTCACCGATGATTGTTAAACCCATTATTGCAATCAACATTCATATTTTTATCTATCTTTATCAAGGAGATACGCGTGGCTAATACTGCACAAGCTCGTAAACGCGCCCGTCAAAACACTAAACGTCGTCAGAACTCTGCGTCACAACGCTCTATGGTTCGTACTTACTTAAAACGTGTTGATGCGGCTATCGCAGCTAAAGATTATGACGCGGCTACCGAAGCTTACAAAAAAGCGGTACCAGTTCTTGATCGTATGGCTGACAAAGGTATTATTCATAAGAATAAAGCTGCTCGTCGTAAGAGCCGCCTAAACAAAACAATCAAAGGCCTACAAGCTTAAGATTTGTATTGATTAGACCGCATTTCGCTTTTATAGCGTAATGACTAAAACCTTGTCACTGGTTCTAATACCATGGCAAGGTTTTTTTATGCCTATTCAAAACGTATTCGACGCATATCAACTCATTTCAATTTGCGATTAAGAACAAAACATCAATTCCACTGTACTTCTGGCGGCAATAGCAACTTGCTAGGATGATAGCCAGCTGCACGGTAACCGTCTAATAATGAACTAATCGGCCGCGTATATACTTGACCCCGCCAAATGAAATGCGCGCTCGCTTGATCAAATGGCTTATCATCAAACCATAAGAACACGCCTTCCATCATCTTTGGCCAATCATTCCAATCAATCTCTACCACATCGAACATAACTGCTAAGAACGCAGATAACAACGTGTCATGACTCACAGCAAGCATCAGATGGCCGTGCTGCGGCTGATTCTGATAAAAAAGCGACAGAATATCCAAACCGCCTTGATAGGTGTTTTTGGTCCCTTCGAGATTGCCTTGCAAAAAACGATTGATAAAGTTCAGCACGCCAATTTCTTTGAACACAGGATTAGCTATTTCAGGCTCGGTGACGAGGCTACCAGGCTCAACCAACAGCGACTGATGTGCAATATCACGTTTTAGCCCAGCTCCCTCTTGCATTAACTGCGCGGTATCGATACAACGTCCAATGGGGCTAGAGATACTATCGACGTCGAGCGAATATGGTAGATGACCTGATAACCAACGACCCCAAGACTTTGCCAGTATGCGACCTTTGGGAGTCAACGGCAACTGATAGCTAGCAAAACCATTACCATCAGAACGCTCGCGTAAAGAGTGCCTAGTAAATAGAATCAGCCGCTTATTTTCAGGCAATAGGCTAACGGAGGAAATCATACTATCTGGTAGGTGCGAAGGTGCAGGCGCGCTTGGGGTGTGACTCGCGAGCTTGTCAGCAGATATTTTGGACAGGGTGTTATTCAAATATTTACTCATGACAGCAAGCCTAGCAGATTTCTTATCAGGAATGAACCACAGACAAATCTAGTTGCAATATATCTTATAAATACCTTCACTCTTTCAAAAAACACTTTATTCAAAAGAGTCTATACCTAAAATAAATGAAGATTTGCCAAATATTTACATACGTTCCTAGCCAATATCAATGACTTTGTCCCATGCAAACTCTAATGCCGTACTACTAACCTCATTAGGGTAAGCTCGTGGATTGACAATCACTCGCGTATTACCAATTTTATAATCGAATGCTTCATGAGTATGTCCATGTACCCAAAGCATCGGTGCCCAATCCTCATTCATCCATCCTGACAAGTCACTCACGAAAGCTGCATTACTCGGTAGATTGGCATACTTTTCAGACACCGATAATGCACTGACACTATGATGACTCATGACTACTGTTTTTTTACCAAGTTTATGAGATTCCATCAAAGCTTGCTGCAGCCACTGACGATGCTCCGCATGAATCAGCATAGATACTTCAGGCGAAAACAGTTCGTTACCTGCGTAAATCTGCTTGTAGTCACGCATAAAATGCCTAGCAGCAGCCATGGTGTCTTCGTTAGCATGATACTGATAATCTGTCCAAAGCGTACAACCTAAAAGGCGTATATCACCGATATCAATATGCTGACATTGTAATACGCGAACACCTTTTTTAGACGCAGCATCATAATTATCCCAAGTTGCCAGTTTACGGTCAAAGCTCAATACGTCTTCATCAAAGTATTCATGATTACCAGCGATAGTAATCAGGGGAACTTCTAAGCGCGCTGCTTGTTCTTGCAACCACGGCATACCTTTGTCGCTATTAGCAGTGTCCCCTGCTACTAATACTAAATCTGCATCAGTTTTAGGAATATGTCCAACGGGGTGCGATTGACGTGCATAACTATCAATATGTAAGTCACTCAATATCTGTAATTTCATATTATCCAACATCACTTAGTGGCGTTATTATTAAAAATCTAATTAGCGATAAACACTCATAGCAGTACTACTGATATTTAGCTAAATGAGCGTTTTTAATATAGTTATTATATTTTAGAAAGGTTGTAAGAATAAATTTAAGTAGTGTAGCAGCTTTTCCTCGACCATCAAAAAGTAAAAAGACAGCCATTTAGGCTGTCTTTTTTTCTTAACATTTATTCAAACTTAAATACTTTGAAGTATTGTCTGTAGTTTAGCAGCAGGGTCTGAGGCTTGAGTGATCGAACGGCCAATGACTAAATAATCAGAACCGTCTATTAGCGCCTGACTTGGTGTACAGATACGTTTTTGATCATCTGCATTATCTTCTGCTAGGCGAATACCAGGCGTCACCAGTTTAAAATCCTGACCACATAATGCTTTAAGTGCCTTTGCTTCTTGAGCCGAGCAAACTACCCCATCAAGACCAGCTTGCTTGGTCAATTGTGCTAATCGGCTTACTTGGGTATCTAAGCTATCAGTGATGCCTGTTTGCATCAACGCTTCACTATCCATAGAGGTCAATACGGTAACTGCGATGAGCAAGGTATCAAGATCTCTATCTAGCAAACGCTGTTTTGCCAACGACATGGCCTCTAACCCTGCGCTAGCATGGACATTCACCATCCATACACCAAGCTCAGCGGCCGCTAACACTGCTTGAGCAGTGGTATTCGGAATGTCATGAAATTTTAAGTCTAAGAACACTTCAAAATCACGTTGATGCAGTGCCTTGATGATATCAGGGCCACAACGCGTAAACAGCTCTTTACCGACTTTTAATCGGCATTGAGATGGATCTAACTGGTCAGCTAACGCTAGAGACGCCTCTACCGTCATATTGTCTAGAGCGACGACAACTGGAGAGTTAATTACATTATTCATGGTTTTACCATATATTTTGAAGTTATCAAAGTATTGTATTTGAGGTCAGTACTGCGATCGTTAAGCTATCACCTAGCAGATCACATAAAAAATCACTTAACGACTTAATCTCGTCTACGCTTAGACAGAGTAGAGCCTTCAGTTAGGCTAGTTGCGTCACTACTTTGTACATTGGCAGCAGAAGCACCATAAACAGCTTCATCTACTGTTGGCGCGCTTGCTTGACGATCGATAACTGTATTGGCTTGAGTCAATTGCTCTTGCAAGTTTGCGTTTGCTTTTTGCAGACGTGAGATTTCCCACTTATTTTGCAGCACACGAAAGATAAGCAATGCCAGTAAAATACCAATAACAATACCTAGCATCAAACACAAAATAAGTAGCAACCCTAGATTCATCGTAGGTGCTTGTGAAAACAGTAGGTTGACTCCGACCTCAGTATTATTTGCCAATACCAAACCAAGTGAATAGGCAAAGCTCAAGAATAGCAATACAAATAGTAGAAAGCGCATGAGACAGTTACCTCTGTTTGGAATGATAAATTTTGACGGTTAGATAGCCAGTGCTGGTTTAATTAACCGTTTGGGTTTGCTACCGTATCGTTTACTGCTTCGCGTAAGGCCTTGCCTGGCTTAAAATGTGGAATCGCTTTAGCCGGTACAGGTACGCTTTCACCTGTCTTAGGATTGCGTCCCATACGGGCACGGCGATGATGTAGACAAAAACTACCGAATCCGCGAACTTCGACTCGGCCATCATTGGCTAAAGTATGGGTCATCAAGTTTAAGATTTCACGCACTGCGTCATCAACCACGGTATCTGCCATGTTGTCACAGTTTGCACTCAAATTACTAATAAATTCGGATTTGTTAATCGCTTGCTGCATTATTACGCTTGCCTTGTTGATTGATGGATAAGCTGATGATAAGTCAACGCTCTATAGTACGTAAATGCGTTTGTATAATTAAACTATATATACTGAATCTTTGAAAACTAACATTCAGAATCATATTATGACCATAAAAAGCTTATAACTATCATCTCGTTACTCAATGGTGCAAATGATAGCGGATATTAGCGTAAATGGGAATAAGAGTTTGCCCATTTGGCTAAAAACCTCTATTACTAACTGTGTTAATAAAATCTAATCATAAAAAAAAAGCGACCGAAGTCGCTTTTTTTATATTACTTTTATATCAATAGTTTGCAGCTTACTGCATTTGCTCTTTGATCAAATCACCAATAGTTTTTGGCTGTGCATCAGAACCTGGAGCAGCAGTAGTGTTGGTGCTACCAAGATCTTTAATCGCTTGACGCTCTTCAGCTTCGTCTTTCGCTTTGATAGACAAGTTGATGTTGCGTGTTTTACGATCAACACTGATGATTTTAGCTTCAACGTCATCACCAACAGTCAGATGCTTAGTTGCATCTTCAACGCGGTCACGTTGGATTTCAGAAGCACGTAGATAAGCTTCAACTTCGTCAGCAAGTTCGATAGTAGCGCCTTTGGCATCTACTTCTTTTACTTTACCATTAACGATAGCACCACGGTCATTGTTGACTAGGTATTCGTTGAATGGATCAGAGCTTAACTGCTTCACGCCTAGGCTGATACGGTTAGCTTCTGCATCTACAGACAATACCATTGCTTCAACGGTGTCGCCTTTATTGTAGTTACGGATAGCATCTTCGCCAGTTTCGTTCCAAGAGATATCAGATAGATGAACAAGACCATCAATACCACCGTCTAGACCGATAAAGATACCGAAGTCAGTGATTGATTTGATAGTACCAGTGATTTTATCACCGCGCTCATGTTTCTTATCAAACTCATCCCATGGGTTAGCTAGAGTTTGTTTGATACCTAGGCTGATACGACGACGTTCTTCATCGATATCAAGAATCATTACTTCAACTTCATCGCCCACTTGAACAACTTTAGATGGGTGGATGTTTTTGTTGGTATGATCCATTTCTGATACGTGTACTAGACCTTCGATACCTTCAGAAATCTCAGCGAAACAACCATAGTCAGTCAAGTTGGTTACGCGAGCTTTTACAACACTACCTACTGGGTAAGTGCCGCCAACGTTATCCCAAGGATCAGTACCAAGTTGTTTTAGACCTAGGCTAACGCGGTTGCGTTCACGGTCAAACTTCAATACTTTAACTTTTAGGTCTTGGCCAACTTCAACAACTTCAGATGGATGCTTGATACGGCGCCATGCCATGTCAGTGATGTGCAATAGACCATCGATACCACCTAGATCAACGAACGCGCCGTAATCAGTAAGGTTCTTAACGATACCTTCGATCTCGATGCCTTCTTCAAGCTTGTTCAATAGCTCTTCGCGCTCAGCTGAGTTTTCAGCTTCCATAACTGCACGACGGCTAACAACAACGTTGTTGCGCTTCTGGTCAAGTTTGATGACTTTGAATTCTAGCTCTTTGCCTTCAAGATGCGTTGTATCACGGATAGGACGTACATCTACCAATGAACCTGGTAAGAACGCGCGTACTGAGCCGATATCTACAGTGAAACCGCCTTTAACTTTGCTTGAGATAATACCTTTAACGATTTCATCGTTATCAGCGATTTTTTCAAGGAAGTTCCAAGTTTCAACACGTTTAGCTTTCTCACGTGACAGCAAGGTTTGACCCATGCCGTTATCAACCGCTTCAACTACGACATCAACGCTATCGCCAACTTCAACTTCAAGTTCGCCTTCTTCGCTTAAAAACTCTTCACGAGCGACGATACCTTCAGATTTAAGACCAGTATCTACTGTGATCCAATCACTATCGATGGCCACAACAGCACCTGTAATAACCGAGCCACGCTCGATATCTAGGCCCTGCTCTTCAATGCTCGCTTCAAATAGTTCAGCAAATGATTCCATTATGTCTACCTTTGTATAGCCGTATCCTGTCCAGCACAGTACGGATCAAATTTATGATTGTATAGAACGAAATACTGGTTTTATATCCCATGCAATCATATAAAAAAACGTTTGTTGATAGCGAGCTCATCGTAATTAAAACTGACTAACAACAACTGTCTTATATCGACTGCAATATCTTAAATAAACTAGGTTTTTCTTACTGCTTCAATAAAATTTAACTTAACCGTATTATTTTATACTAAAACAATGATTAATAGGAAACTTTTTGGTACTTAATATGTTGTTTTTACTAGCTATTAAATAACTAACTGGTGAAAAACACACCTTTATCTTGGCAATGCTTTTTGACCTGCTCATATACTGCATCGGCATTCAGTGCTGAACTATCAAGTAATAGGGCATCTGCCGCAGGCTTTGATGGCGCTGTACTGCGATTTTCATCACGGTCATCACGCTCTTTTATCGTCGCTAAAATTGCCTCAAAATCTGCTGTTTGACCAGCGTTCAACAACTGAGTCACACGGCGCTCTGCACGTGCTTCAGCACTGGCGGTCAAAAACACCTTAACATCAGCATCTGGGAAAACAACCGTACCCATATCGCGGCCATCAGCTACTAAACCAGAACGAGTGGCCATATCTTGTTGTAACTTAAGCAATGCTTGGCGAACCTGTGGAAAGACAGCTATCTGTGATGCATAGCCTCCGACCGTTTCATTGCGTACTTGCTCACCTACTGCTTGTCCATTAACAATGATATCTACACGTCCTGAGTCATTGTTTGGTACAAACGCTATCTCTAAGCTTTCAGTCAATGCCAGTACAGCATCTTCGTCAATTGATTGGCTAGCATCTGCGCTAATCAAACCCGCTTCAAAGGCTTTTAGTCCGACAATTCTATAAAGCGCACCAGAGTCTAACAACTGATAACCCAGTACTTGTGCCAGACGCCATGTAACAGTGCCTTTACCAGCGCCACTAGGACCATCGATACAAATAACAGGATAGCGCACTGATGAGATGTGGCTATTCTCTGTATTGAGTAAAACATTATCAGGTGTAGAACTAGTCATAATACTTACTCAATAATATGCGTTACTTATATCGCTTATCATATGTCATTAATAAAACAATATTTATTCGTATGTTAAGTCTTTAATAGCCCATTGAAATGGGTGCTATCAAATAGGGCAATATTATAGCAAAAAATCATCGTGACCACTAGCACCAAGACTGATATCTTGTTTATTAGTATTTTGAGTTTACATAGTGGCTCTATTCTTTTTCGCCGCTTGCCTACGCTCACGAAAAAATGTCTTGAGTATTTGGCTACTATGCTTGCTACATAACCCACTATAGGATTGGATACTGTGATTATAGAAAGGTTGTAATGATAAGTCCATTTGACTACCAACCATCCCAGCACGCGGTTCACTCGCTGCGTACACCAACTTGTTTACACGCGCATGGATTAAAGCACCGATACACATCGTACAAGGCTCTAAAGTAACATATAGAGTAGTCTGGAGCGGCAGTCGATAGTTTTCTAAACGCGTACAAGCGTCTCTTAATGCAACTATCTCTGCATGCGCAGTAGCATCATGGCTACTAATAGGTTGATTAAACCCTTGGCCGATAATCTGCTGATCATGTACCAATACCGCACCTACGGGTACCTCTCCTCGCTCAGCACCTTGTTTAGCAAGTTCAATTGCCTCTCGCATCCATTTAACGTCTTCAACTGACCAAAAGGTGCTGGACTGAATATTTAAGGGTTGATACGGCATTAAGCTTATATTCTGTATATTTTGCATTTATTGTGGTAATTGCCAGTCAATTGGAGTTTGGCCATACTGTGCCAAGTAGTCATTTGTTTTAGAAAAAGGTTTAGTGCCAAAGAAACCGCCACGGTTTGCTGCCAGTGGTGATGGATGTACCGCTGTCAGAATCAAATGCTTATCGGTATCGATATACTTACCTTTCTTCTGGGCTTTACTACCCCACAAAATAAATACGGTATGCTTTGTCTGTTCATTGACGGCATCGATGACGGCATCAGTAAACTGTTCCCAACCTTTATTTTGATGACTGTTTGGCTCGCCTTCTCGGACAGTTAATGAGCTATTAAGCAGTAGAACGCCTTGCTGTGCCCAGTATGTCAAATCGCCATGCGCTGAAGGCCGAATGCCAATGTCATCTGCCATTTCT
This sequence comes from Psychrobacter sp. NPDC077938, assembly GCF_044542635.1. Lineage (NCBI taxonomy): Bacteria > Pseudomonadati > Pseudomonadota > Gammaproteobacteria > Moraxellales > Moraxellaceae > Psychrobacter > Psychrobacter sp. NPDC077938. Next base: position 215,334 of record NZ_JBITUW010000002.1, on the reverse strand, counting down.
TTAAGCAAGTTATTTAGTGATGGTGGCTTAGGAATGGCTTTAGGAACAGAAAATGATAACCCCATAGCCTGACCTGGACGATGATAAGGATCTTGGCCCAAGATTACCACTTTGACTTGTGATAACGGCGTGAGATTAAGCGCATTGAACATCAATGGTGCAGGCGGATAGATACTATCATCCGACTGATAGGCTTCCTTTAAAAATGCGCGTAGATTGTCCATATTCTCAGACGTTAATTCATCTGCTAATGCCATTTTCCAATCTTCTGGTAAACGGACATTGTCTAAAATCGCTTGTTTTTGTTCTGGAGTCTTGATTGTCGGTTCATCGAACAGTTCCATAGTGTGTCCTTTTTATACTTGTTATCTTGTTATAAGTTCCATAGCTTTGTTAAAGCCAGCTTACTGTAAACAATCATACTAACAAAAAACGGTGTACGCTTTGTTGATGAATTATAGCAATAAAAAAACGGCTACCGCAGTAATACGGTAGCCGTTTTTATCATATTAACACCAACAACTTAGCTGGCTAGAGACTCAGAATCAGGATGTGGCTCATGAGTTTCAACAACTGTCAGAATAATACGACTATCAGCTGAGCCTTTGTCTGACACCTTATCCAGCTTCATCGTATCATTCTCTTGAGAATCATCGACTTTAGGCTCTAAGGTCAGATGCACGACACCGCCATTAACCAGATCACCAAACAAAATCATACTTGCCAACGGTTTTTTGATTTCATCTTGAATCAGACGTTGCATCGGACGTGCACCCATTAGACGGTCATAGCCTTTATCTGCCAAGTAGTCACGTACATCATCATCAATCTCTAACGTTACTTGCTTATCATCGAGTTGCACTTGTAATTCAACTAAGAACTTATCGACAACCGATACAACAACTGACGTATCTAGAGGGTTGAACTGAATTATAGCGTCTAAGCGATTGCGGAACTCTGGCGTGAAGACACGTTTCAGCGACTCTGTATTATCACGACTATGGTCTTGTTGAGTAAAGCCCATTGACGAGCGACTGATACTATCAGCACCAACGTTCGTTGTCATAATAACTATGACCTGTTTAAAGATGGCCACACGACCATTGTTATCAGTCAACGTACCATGATCCATTACTTGTAGTAACAAGTTGAAGACATCTGGATGCGCCTTTTCAATCTCATCAAGCAACAACACACAATGTGGATGCTGATTGATTTTTTCGGTGAGTAAGCCGCCTTGATCATAGCCAACATAACCTGGAGGCGCACCGATCAAGCGTGATGCCGTGTGCGCTTCCATGTACTCTGACATATCAAAGCGTACCAATTCTACACCTAGCAGGTTCGCTAGCTGACGCGACACTTCTGTTTTACCTACACCAGTTGGACCTGCAAACATAAATGAACCGATTGGCTTATCTGGTGCTTTTAATCCTGCACGTGATAGCTTGATAGCATCAGCCAACGTAGCAATCGCCTCATCTTGACCAAACACCAAGTGCTTCAGATCTCGATCTAGGTGCTCAAGGATACTCTTATCATCACTCGATACAGATTTGGGTGGAATACGCGCCAATTTAGCAATGATAGCCTCGATATCAGCAACATCGATTTTCATCGGTGGCTTTTGACCTTTTGACAATTTCACACCATCTGCTGATTTAGCACTATCGCTTGCTTTTGCAGTCGCTGCTTCATCCTGCATTTCATTATCTGTATCACCATCGATACCTTCGATATCAGCATCAATCTGCGCATCAAAATCTTGCTCTAAATCAGCAATGAAACTTTCTTCCGCTTCGATATCATCGACATCAGGTACCACACCTAAGCGCTTATATGCACCTGCTTCGTCAATCACGTCAATAGCTTTGTCAGGTAAAAAACGCTCATGAATATGTTTGGCTGATAACTGTACCGCTGTGACCAACGCTTCATCCGTATACTCAACATTATGGAATTCTTCATAACGAGGTTTCAGACCGCGTAGGATATCGATGGTGTCATCCACACTTGGTTCTTTGACATCGATTTTTTGGAAACGACGCGACAATGCATGATCTTTTTCAAATACTTGGCGATACTCAGTAAAGGTCGTTGAACCAATACAACGCAGCTCACCGTTAGCAAGCGCTGGCTTGATAAGATTCGATACATCCATATTGCTGCTCATAGATGAACCAGCACCAATAATCATATGAATTTCATCGATAAAAAGAATAGCATTTGGTTTTTTCTTTAGCGCATCAAGCAATGACTTCATGCGTTTTTCAAAGTCACCGCGATACTTAGTTCCCGCAATCAGTGAACCGATATCAAGGCTATAAATCACGCAACCGTTAAGGGGCTTTGGTGCTTTGTCGTTAATAATTAACCATGCTAAACCTTCAGCGATAGAGGTTTTACCTACACCAGGCTCACCTACTAGCAATGGGTTATTTTTGCGACGACGGCACAGTACTTGGGCAGCACGTTCAATTTCAGAAGCACGTCCAATCAAAGGATCGGTTTTACCTTCAGCAGCTCGCTGGTTTAGATTGGTCGCAAATTCAACCAATGGATCTTTACTGGTCTTTTCAGAAGCACTACGACGCTCAGTGCCTGCAGAACCACGTGATTCAGATGGCTCCTCTTTATCTTGGCCGTGTGATAAATACTGGGTTAGCTCAAGGCGACTGATGCCTTGTTTTTTAAGCAGGTAGACAGCATAGGTATCATGTTCTGAAAACATAGAGACCAAAATATCAGAGCCTTCTACCAAACGACCACCACCGATCGACTGCACGTGAAAAATAGCACGCTGCAAAATACGATCAAAGCTTTGAGTCGGCTGCGGTGACTGTTCTGTATCAGCATCGATAGTTGGCGTGTGTTTATTAATATAAACCTCAAGCTCAGTACGCAACGCCGAGACATTAGCATTACAAGCAGTCAACGTATTGGCAGCATGAGTGTTTTCTAATAAGGCCAAAAGCAAGTGTTCAACAGTGAGATACTCATGCGATTTTTGGCGCGCAAGCGTCATTGCTAAACGTAGAGAAACTTCAAGATGACGACTTAACATAACAACTTCCTACGGTTATATCTATCTTTATAATTGATAGTTTTATGAATGAGTTAGTAAGTAAATCAGGGCGGTAGATGAATTGTTCAAGGGCTGTATTCGTATTATTAGAAGTCATGAATAAATGAGGTGAGCGGTAGACTATTGATTAAATACTATAATCTCGCTATCAGCCAACAGTAATCACAACTATCAATGGCCGCTTTTCTTTATATCAACACGATACTTCGACGGAGTCAATCTATTAACACAGACTAAAATGTATCAAAGCGTGCTACAAGCTAGTAGCGACAACTCTAATAACGAATATTAAATGTTGAAAAACTGATTAGATAGAAAGAGAGATTGATATTTTAGAAGCTAGAAATGACAGAGTTTTAGCAAGTTTAACTGAGATACTTAGTCTAAGACTATTAAATAGGCTGTTTAATAGATAGGGTTATTTGCTATAAAAATCAAGACTCTATGGATAATAAAACTATTTTAAGAGGCAAAGTTCATATATAAGAGGGGTGACTGAAAAGTCGAAAAAGCTCACTATAAAAGTGAGCTTTAATATGGATTACTTAGAAGTAAAGAACAGTAGGTAAAGCTTTAATAAAGCCATATATCAGTATAAAAAATTAATAAATTGCTCTACTCGCCTTGATGCGGCTCAATCTGGGTCAATAACGGATAACCTTCACGATGTGCCAGACTATTTACTTTTTTGGCCTTAGTCTCGGCGATATCTTTAGGATAAATGCCAGCAATACCTTTGCTGCTATTATGAATAGTCAGCATAATCTCGACCGCAGCATCCATACTATGACGAAATTCTGACTGCAATATGTATACAACGAACTCCATCGGCGTGTAGTTGTCATTGTACATAACGACCGCATACATAGGCGGTTTGGCTACTTCAGGCTCTGCGACCAATACATCTGCTTGCGGTGACGTTTCACCATCGGTATCACCGTCTTGTGCACGATGAGCAGGCATATTGGGAAAGTGCCAATCAGCAACCGTTGGCGTGGCTTGTGATATCATTTTTTTCATCATAATCAAAATATAATTATAAGGTAAGTTTAAGATAGAAGAGATTATTAAGGCAGGCGATAAGGCATGGTATAAAGCACAACCACTAATTAGGGCTGTTGTGCTTCGGTTTCAACCACAGCATCGTCACTGAGTATTTCATTAAGACATGAGGTAATTAAGGTACGATAGGACTTTCATCAACTTCTGGTAAATCTAGGAGCGATGGTAGCATGTTATCCACACTATCACCGAGCTTCCAGTCATACAACTGCTCTACTTTCTGACCACCAGCTTGCAAAGTCAGTTTGGCTTGCAATGGTCTAAAGCCTGATGGCATTACAAAGCGACCACGTATCCGAACGATGCCTTCGATCATATGGTATGCAGGGTCAAGTGGCACTTCTACAAGATCATCATTGTTAAGTAACGTCAATACAGGCCTTAAGCGTTTGGCTTGACCATCGCTACCGAGCATCCCAATATCAAAACCATACTCAAAAGCATTTTCAGGTAGTGGAGAAATTTTGGCACCTAATACCTGTAAAGGCATACCACCTTTCTCACGGATGACATCTGAATATAGCTCATTGAGCTGTGACACTTGTTTATTTTCTACCGTCAATTCTTGCTGGCTTTCACGCAGTTCTTTTAAATTAGCCAAACTGATGGCCAGTTCTTGTTTGGCAGTTGCCGCTTGGTTAGTAGCTATCTTATTGCTAAGGCGCAAATCTTCTAGCGCTTGTGTCGCTTCAGTGCTATCGATGATTGCTTGCTTGGCTTCTGTTTCCATCGAATGAAGGCCACGTTGGTAACCAAGCTTATGACCGAATACCAGCCCAACCATCGCTGTCACTAATACGGCTACAACGAACAGTGCCAATACCAATGTAGAAGCACCGCGTTGTGAGCTATCAATACCACTTATAGGGACATTATTACTTCTAAAGGAATGCTGTTTGCGCTCCAAGCTAGGTATAACCGAGTCTTTGCACGATTGACGTGCTGGCTGTGAGCAAAAGCGTAGTACGAGCTGAACACGCATTTAGACAGTATCTCTTAAGGGTAAGGGCAAGTCATTATAGCCGAATTTATAATCAATACCTAGCACCGAAAATGTGAATGATTGGAATATGAAGTCGTTGATATTAAGGAACAATCGGTGCAAAGTTCAGTCCCATTGACTCATCAAAACCGAACATCACATTCATGTTTTGTACAGCCTGCCCAGCAGCACCTTTGACTAAGTTATCTTGAACGACGATAACCGTTAGCTCAGCGCGCTCATTGTCCTGATGTACCGCAATGCGTAGACGGTTACTAGCGCGAACACTGCGCGTATCGGGATAAAGCCCCTTTGGCATGACATCAACGAACAATTCTGACGCATAGCTATTTTCAAACGCTTGCTGCCAATCGATAGCAGCACCTTCGTCAGTCAACTCCATATGAATAGAGCTGAGCATGCCACGAATCATCGGTACTAAATGCGGCAAAAAGCGAATACGATGCGCGAACTGACTGTCTAATAACTGTGCAACACCCTGCTCAATCTCAGGTAAATGACGATGGCCTTCAACGCTATAAGCCTTAAAGCTATCTGTTGTCTCAGCATAGTTAAGTGCAAGTGATGCTTGACGGCCTGCACCAGACACGCCAGATTTTGCATCGATAACGATACGAGACTCAATCAAACGCTCTGCTTGCTTATTCTGAGCTTCGATAATTGGTTTTAGACCCAAAATCGCAGTAGTTGGATAACAGCCTGGGTTGCCTACTAGTAAAGCATTCGCAAGCTTGTCACGATTGATTTCTGGTAGGCCGTAGACTGCTGTTTTCAACAGTTCAGGACAAACATGTGACTGCTTGTACCAGTGCTCAAAGTCAGTCAGTGACTGCAAACGAAAATCAGCAGCCAAATCGATGACCTTGACGCCAGCTTGGGTAAGCGCTTCAGCTTGCTTCATTGCAACACCATGCGGCGTCGCAAAAAATACAACATCACATTTTTGCAATGCAGCAAGCGTATTATCACCTAAGTCGCTAAAAACGATGTCAGAGACACCGCGTAAGCTTGGGAAGATTTCATCAGCACGAGTGCCAGCTTCGCTACGAGAAGTTAATAAATCAATAGAAACCTCAGGATGAGCAGATAATAAGCGAATGAGCTCAATACCCGTATAGCCTGTACCACCTACGATCGCTGCTGAAATCATAAAACACCCTTTTCTTGGTAAATACTAAATATGCACTGATAGATTCTATATTTGCTTATAACTCATGCAGTTCTATAAATTATACAGTTCCACAAATGCGAACAAAGACAGAATCAGTCTCTAAATATTCTGACTCTTAAATTTTATAGTCGTGTACTGCATCCACAAACACTTTGGCATTGTCAGGGTTAACCCACTGGGTGATACCGTGACCTAAGTTTGCTATGTAACCAGTCTTTTCACCATCAGCGTAAGCACGGTCAAGCATGGCGTTCACTTCAGAACGAATTGTCGCAGGCGAACCATATAACGTCGCTGGATCTAAGTTACCTTGGATAGCTTTGCTGCTTTGCAGTTTTTTATGCTTCTTGGTCAATTGACGCTGACTCTCAGTCAATACTTGGCGCGCACGATCAATCGGCATCGTCCAGTCTAGACCTAGCACATCTGCTTCGCTGTCAGCCTGAATATCAAGCCATAACCCACCACCTTTAGTGAATAGCACTACAGGTACTTGTGGATGACGTTCCTTTAATTCAGCGACAATACGTTTATTATAAATGTGCGAAAATTCGATAAATTGACGATGACCTAACGCTCCGCCCCAACTATCAAATATCTGTACAATTTGAGCACCAGCGACGATTTGGGCATCTAAATAGTCAATAACTGACGTCGCCAGCTTGTCTAGTAATTGATGTAAAAAATCAGGGTTACTATACAAGAAGCCTTTGGTATAACGATAATCCTTCGAGCTACCGCCTTCTATCATATAAGTAGCCAATGTCCACGGACTACCAGAAAAACCGAATAATGGAACTTGACCATTCAATGCTTTACGAATGCTGGTTACAGCACGCATGACATAGTCTAGAGAATCGTTTGGCTCAAGCACTGGCAATCTATCAAGATCAGCCTGCTCACGGATAGGATGTTTGAACTTAGGGCCTTCACCAGTTTCGAAATACAAGCCCAGTCCCATTGCATCAGGGATAGTTAGAATATCACTAAATAAAATAGCGGCATCTAAGTCATAACGACGTAAGGGCTGTAGAGTCACTTCAGTAGCGCGGTCTGTATCTTTGCACAGACTCATAAAGTCACCCGCTTCAGCACGAGTGGCCTTATATTCTGGCAAATAACGACCAGCTTGGCGCATCATCCATACCGGTGTGGTATCAATGGGCTCAAAACGTAATGCACGTAGCAATCTATCATTTTTTAAAGGTGCAAACTGTTGCTGAACCGAGTTACTACCGTCTGAAGCACTCATGTACAAATCTCCAAAACAGCACAATATCCATATTTATCAATGGATATTGTGCTGGATAAAATAAGTTGAATAAAAAAGGTTATATAAAAGCGCTATACAGTTAATGCAAGGTTGTCGCGGTGTACCATGACGACACGTTCTTCGCTACTGCCAAAGATCTTATCGAACTGTTCGGTACGCTCACGAGCGACGCGGCGCGCATCATTCGATGAAAAGTTTACCTGCCCAACGGCAATACGCTCACCTGTATCTTGATGAATGATTTCTACCACATCACCTTCATCAAATCCGCCCTGCACTTCTACAACACCCACTGGCAATAAACTTCTATTATGCTCAGTCAATGCTCTTGCAGCACCTGCATCAACGACCAAGCTACCTGACATACGTAGATGCGCAGCTAGCCACTGTTTACGTGCGATGATTTTATCTTCGTCATTAGTCGTCAGCAAGGTACCTACAGCTTCGCCTGATACCACACGAGTGATAACGTCATCGATAGCACCGCTGACGATAACAGTAGGACATCCGCCCATTGCAGCAAGGCGTCCAGCGCGAATTTTGGTTAACATACCACCGCGTCCAAGTTTACCGCCGTCTCCTGCAATATCAAATAAATAATCAGCCATTGCACGCTCTTGGCGAATCATCTTGGCATCAGGATTATCACGTGGATTATCAGTGAAGACACCTTCTTGATCGGTTAAGATAATGTACAAATCAGCATTAACCATCGCGGCTGCCATCGCACCCAAGGTATCGTTATCGCCAAATTTAATCTCATCAATCGTGATGGTATCGTTCTCATTAATAACAGGTAGTACGCGCCATTCTAATAACTGTGTCAGCGCACCCGTCGTATTAAGATAACGACTACGATTAGACAAGTCATCATGAGTTAGGAGTAGCTGCGAGCTTTGAATGCCATGCTGAATCAAAGCTGACCACCATGTTTCAATCAACCCCATTTGACCAATAGAAGCACAGGCTTGTAGTGCTGCTAGTTTTTTGGGACGTTCCTCAAGGTTCATACGTACCACACCTTCAGCAACAGCACCTGATGATACCAGCAGTACCTCAACGCCTTTTTTGTGCAGCTTAGCAATTTGCTTTGCCCACTCATATATGGCAGTACGATCCAGCCCTCGACCGTTATTGGTTAATAATGATGAACCAATTTTGACAATAACGCGCTGAATATCAAAGTTGCGAGTTTGCTTAACAAATCTTGCTTCTTCCATCGTGTTTGCTATGTCATCTGCCATATAAACTCCTTTTTTCATATCAATTGATTGTAGGGATTAAATTCACAATTCAAGTATAACTGCTCAAGCATACTAGCTTAAGGAACGTACATTACCTCAACGCCATCGTCATCATCGTCGTCAAAATCAGACGCATCCAAGCCTTCACGTGCTGCTTTACGAGCTGCACGATATGCTTCACGCTGTGCTTCAGTGTTAAGACGCACTTCAGCTTCTAAACGCTCAAAACGTTCTTTTTGTGCTTCAGCGAAGATAGGATCTTCTATTTCACGCTCACGCTCAAGTTCGATGTCATTCATCAAATGATATTTGACCGCATCAACGCCTTCACCAGTTAGCGTTGCCGTACGGAAGACCATACCAGTCCAACCAAGCTCTGCGACGATATGAGTACAAAGCGCATTCAAATCTTCATCATTGACCTGATCGATTTTGTTTAATACCAAAATCTGCGGTAAGTTGGCCAATTCAGGAGAAAAACGCTCAAGCTCGTTTAAGATAACACGAGCGTTCTCGACTGGATCGCTACCATCAACAGGCTTGACATCAACTAAGTGTAGCAGACGACGTGTACGCGCAACATGCTTCAAGAAGCGAATACCAAGTCCAGCGCCTTCTGATGCACCTTCAATAAGACCAGGAATATCTGCCATTACAAATGAACGATGACGACCAATATCGACCACACCCAAGTTTGGTACTAGCGTGGTAAACGGATAATCAGCCACTTTTGGTCTAGCAGCAGAGACTTGACGGATAAAGGTCGATTTACCAGCATTAGGCAAACCAATCAAACCAACATCAGCCACTACTTTTAGCTCAAACTTAAGAACTTTTAGCTCGCCTTCAAAACCTGACGTCGCTTTACGCGGTGCTTGGTTGGTCGAGCTTTTGAAATGGGTATTACCTAGACCACCATCACCACCTTTGGCAATCAGTAGTGTCTGGCCAATCTCAATCAAATCGCCCAATACTTCGTCTGTCTCGGTATCAACTACCGTCGTACCAACTGGTACTGGTAAATAAAGATCATCAGACCCTTTACCTGAACAGTTTCTACTATGGCCGTTCTCAGCACGCATGGCGTCATGACGACGCGTATAACGATAGTCAACTAGGGTGTTGGTGTTGTCTTCTGCAATGACATATACATCTCCGCCCTTGCCGCCATCACCACCATCAGGTCCACCACGTGGGACATACTTCTCTCGGCGAAAACTGGCGATTCCGTTACCACCGTCACCTGCTTTTACCGTTACGACGGCTTCATCAATAAATCGCATCTTACGTTCCTTAATTCACAATCCAGTCTATAAACTGGTTACAACCAACGGTTGTATTTTGGGGTTTTGCTATGTTGTTGCGTCAAAATAAACACTGTATAAAGTCTACTTTTACTTAGTGCCCATTATGACAATAACACCCGATAATCAATCGGACTATCGGGTGTTTAAGTATGACAGTTAAAGTCCTACCAAGCTATTTAAAGTAGCATCTGCTACAGCGCCATTCTTATGACACGATAGCGCTACTATACTTGGCATGACGTTATTGCTCTACTGTATTTAGTAATCTATGCTGGAATCTGAGCGTAGCTGATTCCGGCCATTTGCGTCGCCAAGCGCAATACCTGAGTACTATAACCTACTTCGTTGTCATACCAAACATATACGATAGCTTGGTTGTCAGTCAAAATAGTCGCTTGAGCATCGATAATACCAACATGAGTCGTACCAACAAAGTCAGTTGATACCGCTTCTGTAGAATCTGTATAAGCAATCTGCGACTGCCAAGTGCTGCTGTTAGCCATTTTGCGTAAGAACTCATTCAACGCATCAGCGCTTGCTGGAGCAGTTTTCAAATTCACGTTCAAGATTGCTAAGCTGACGTTTGGTGTTGGTACACGAATAGCGTTACCCGTTAGCTTACCGTTTAGTTCTGGCAATGCTTTACCAACAGCTTTTGCAGCACCAGTACTGGTGATAACCATGTTCATCACCGCACTACGACCACGGCGGTCAGCTTTATGATAGTTATCAACCAAGTTCTGATCATTGGTAAATGAGTGAATAGTCTCTACATGACCATTGACAATACCGTACTCATCATTCAATACATTCAGCGTTGGCGTAATCGCATTGGTCGTACAGCTAGCAGCACTAACGATCGTATCATCACCAACGGTGTCATTGTTCACACCATAAACGACGTTCTTGATATCACCGCCAGCAGGTGCTGTTAGTAGTACTTTTTTCACGCCAGTAGACTGTAAGTGCTTACCAAGGCCTGCTTCGTCTTTCCAGATACCTGTGTTATCGATAACAAGAGCATTGTCGATACCATAAGCAGTATAGTCGATTTCGCTTGGGTCTTTAGCATAGATAACTTGTACAAAACGACCATTAACGATCATGCCGTTGTTGTCATCATCAATACTGATGCCACCTAAGAATCTACCATGGATTGAGTCACGCTCAAGCAATGAGATACGCTTAGCCAAGTCACCAGCAGCGGCTGGACGTACAACGATCGCTTTTAGTTGTAGACCTTTCGCACTTGATGCTTGTGACAATAGCAGACGAGTCAAAATACGACCGATACGGCCAAATCCATACAGCACAACATCCGTCGCGCCATTTACAGCACCAGCGTTGTTGATAGACTGTAGAGCGGTCTGTAAGTCAGTATCATTAGCAATCAGTTGACCAACATCGATACGAGTGGCTTGGATATTAGTGTTCTCTGAGATAACTTTTACCATCGCTAGAGTATCAGCGATATCGATAGCTTTGGCGCCATGGTCGCGTAGTGCTACTTTTTGATGCAAGGCAAGTATTTGACCAACTGAGGTAGAGTCTAGCGTTTCGCCAAACAAAGTCACTTGTACGTCTTGCTTGTTATAGAGCTTGTTTAGTAGCCCCATAAGCTCAATCGCTTGTTGCTCTTGATTGTTGTAGTTGTTCAAGTGGTCTTGATGTAATTGGCGTAAGGTATCAGCGTTGCTCACGAGAAACATCCTTATGGTCAGTAATGTATGATCAATAAAATATGAAGAAGTGTAAAATAGATAGGTCGTGTATGCTCTAAATGGCGACTCTAATATGATAATCAACCACTATCAATATGGGTTATTGACGCTAGAGTATTTGAATCGCCTAGATTTTAGCCTAAAACGCCTCATTTTGCCAGTAGTAACCGATTAGCTAGCGTGCATAATAGGTTTTACTCTCGTATATAGCTCTTGTATATAATTCTCATATACAGCTAGTAATAAAAATAAAGGCAGCCATATATGCTGCCCTATCGAGACGTTATTAAATAATAATCGCTATATGGTTTAATTAAAGCAGTAAATTTAGTTATAACGCTTATGGTGCTAGATTCACCGTTTGGTTGCTCTGCGACGTCAATGTAAACTGTTTTAAGTCATAACCTTGCTGCTGAGCAATTTGACGATATTTGGTATACGTTTCCTGACTGATGTTTGGCGAGCGTGCTAATAGCCATAAGTATTTTTTATCAGGTGTCCCTACTAGCGCAGTTTTATACTCTGCATCACGTGCTAGCACCCAATAATCAGCACGGCCGACTGGAATCCAGCGAATCCACTTCGGTAAGAACGTCACTTTTAGTTTGCTGCCGCTTTCATCGACTGGCTTAGCCAAACCTTCTGCCACAATACCCGAACCGTCCTCGCTCACACACTTATTAGTTACCGTTATTCCTGAGCCGTCATCTTTTTGAGCATAATTGGCTGTCACATCGCCAGCACACTTGCGCTGAAAATACATCGGCAAACGGCCAATCTCATACCAAGTACCTGCATAGGTGTTCAGATCTACGCTATCTACGGTAGTTGGTGTGCTTGCAGATTTATGGATAATATCACTTGGCTTAACCGATAGCATATCTGTTGTGGTCTTCTTACTCATCGCATCATCAGACGTGCCATTAGTTGCCATGTTCACTGGCGGCGTGGCCGCATAGGCTGAGAACGCTGCTAACGGTATAATAATTGCTAAGGCAATGCCTGTATGTTTGATCAGTCCATTCATAAATATGCGCTCCGGTATTTCTTTGTAAGATGAATTATTTGTTGGTGCATCACTCATTTGCTCAGCGTCGATGGCGTGTTCAGAACTACTTCTGAGATTATCTATTTGATCCTCTAACAGTCCCGACATCAATGGCTCATCTTCATTTAGCTTTTGTAGCGACTTATTTTGCGCTGACTTATAGCCAGATGATTTGTAGCCACTAGCCACGTCATGATTGTCCTCATTGCTACTTTTTAGATCTTTGCTTATCTCGTTGTTACTCATAGCTGACTCTTTTGCCCTAGGGCTTTTGTCGGCGCTTTTGTATCCAAAATAGCTGTCTTGCGAAGACGTGTCTTTTGCCAGATGGTGCGAATATTCGCCATTCGAGCTGTCGTGATTATAGCTAGCATCGTTACTAGCTTGGTTTGTCTGTTGCGTATCATCGCCATATTCATTGTCATTGAGCGATTGCTTAGGCTGCTGAAGTTGAGAACCAGCTGCCTGTGAATCAGTCCATGCTGACTCAGGTAACTTATTGGTTTTCATAGGAGTACCATTCTTAAATAGTGATTGTTAAAAACGCTTTATGTACGGCATCTATTTGGTCTCGTTTTCTAAAAGCCATTTGCTTTGGTATAAATTATTCGTGCAAAACTTGACTCTACAAAAGCTTTTTTATTATTGTATTTTGAACATCACTTTTGGTCAGTCACTCGTCTATAGAAATAAGATCAACGTATCGTAGATATGCAATATATACTAAGGACAACTGGACTATTAAAACAGTAGTGCAATGTAGGAAAACGCAACGGTTTGTAAGTAACTATGGGGTTTGAGTGTTGTTTGAACACATCATAACCACATAGTTACTTGCTGGATAACTAAGTTAAAAATCAGTTATTTGAACTTACTAAGCTTAATACGCACGTCTAATACGGGTCACATTAGGGCAGATGGAACTATAGATTGTAGATAGCTTTCTTGAATCGTGCGGATTATATAAACTGACGAATGCCTGCTACACTGATACCGCCATATTGCAATGCTTGATTGAGCATTGCAGGCTCCAGACCACCTAACCCAATAACAGGCATATCAGCCAACTCTGCTAATGCTGACCATGCTTCCCAGCCAAGCGGTGTGTCATCAGGATGCGTTTGGGTAGCGAGCACAGGCGATACGAAAGTACCAATCACTGGTGGTAATGCATTCTGTATGCGCATGCTAGCAAGTTGATTGGCTGCTGTTATGCTCGCGATGTCATGGCAGCTGACGATAAGCGGATGGTCTTTAGATAGCGACTGTGTGAGAACTGTAGAGCTGCCTACCTCATCGAAACACTGCATCAGTGTCGTTTGTGTCAGATGCTTGGCAACTATTCGCTGGCCCATTTCTGTCTCATTAGCGGTTAATGATTCCTCAACATTCAAAGGCTGCTCATTATCATTAGGTAAAATCGCTAAAATATCTGGACGTGCCGTTATCAATTGCTCAGAAAGATGCTTAGATCTTGCGTCCTTCAATCGGATATATACCCACGACTCTGATGCTAGGTTTTCTTGGTGATATTGTAGCCATGCTGCCGCTGCATCAGTATGTGTGCCGAAATGTGCCAGAGGATAAGTAATCGCTATCTTTGATGGGAGCTTCAACCATTCAAGGATTGTCTTATTAGCAGCGGGCAGATGATACGCTCCTGCCAAAAGCTGTGATTTGCTTACCCAAGTTAATACCTGCCCTTCTAAACCCTTCTCACGGTGTTTATGCTGCTCGTACTGCTCTGCTGTCAGCTCAATCTTATAAACCTGTAAGCTGACCTGCTTGTCGCCATAATCATGATGCAAACGCCCAAGCTTAACAATAGTATCATTATCAAGCAGAATACCCGTCTCTTCAGCCACTTCTCTTATCAATGCCTGCGCTGCTGACTCATTCGCTTCTATCTTTCCACCGACGAACTCGTAACGATTTCCTTGATGCTGAGTAGCATCTCGAAACCCAAGCAAATACTGATCTTTATAATGAATGACAGCCACTGCAACATTTACAATGCTAGGTTTGTTAGTTTTCGCCTTACCATCTGTCTTACTTTCCGGCTTCGTCTCTGATTGTTGATTTGACCCGTTCAACATACTTATATCCTTTATTTCGGTGTGTACTCTGATTATTTTTGATAATTTAATAGTTTTTATAGGCTAGATTATTTATTTAGATTTACTACCTAACTTACTAATTTATATAGATAAAATATTCACTCGAGATGATTTATGACAGCGAACTTAGATAAGTTTACATAATAACTGCATTTTATTTTATCAATTGCCTTGCAAATTTATCAAATCTAAATGATAATTATTATCGTTAAAAACAATTACGCTATGGTTAGCCAATTTTTTAAGCCACTTCTTCTCAAAAGGAATTTACTATGAGCATGGTCATCTCTCGTTATTTAAACTGTCGTGAAAACCGTCTGCCTACTTTGCAATCACAACATCTATTTGCACTGACTAAAGAGGTACGTATCGAGCATGAAGGCGAAGAGTATCGACTACGCCTAACTCGCAATAATCGCTTGATTCTAACCAAGTAACGTTTATTTCAGTGACACCTTTTTCAATACTTCTATAAAAAAACGCCTTCATTATGAGGCGTTTTTTTATAGGTCATACAGCTCAAAAATAATTTAAAAAGCTCTCTCAGTTAACACCGACTAGAAAGCAGTTGTCTTACTAGGGCGTGTCCTCATTTTAAAAATGGTGATAAAAATGAGATAAATTGCAGTCAAACAAGGAAAATAGCGCAGATAATATCGAGATATTAGTCAGCTATTTGACGCCATTTGGCAAGATTTAGCCATTTTTAACCCATTTAGATAACTATCGATTGAATTGAGGACATGCCCTAATAAACAATTTAGAACTGCCAACTATAGACCACATCCACTGCATTTTCAGCTGCTGAGCTTGCTTCCACATAGATACGGCGTGTCAATTGATAACGAACAGAAAGACTGTTTTGGGCGTTGAAAACACCCACACCATAGCGAATGTATAAATCAGGGGTCACATAACCTGTGACGTTGACATTAGTATCTTCGCTGCTACCTGAGGCATCGACTGTCAGACTCTGCAAGCCGAACGCCTGTCCGATTTGATTGGTCAGGCTACGAGTGCCACTCAGACCAAAGCTCAATCCAGCGGCGGCCAGATTATTAGTCACTTGCGACTTAAACCCTTGCTCACTGATTTGCGTCGCGCTCTTGTTATCGATACGGCCTGTCACCAACGCATTCATGGCTTGTTGTTGGGTCAGACCTGCATTGTTAAAGACGACAATATTGGGGCTTTCAGTCGTTCCTTTGACACGCAGACCTACTGTCTTGCCATTAATGGTTTTGGCTGCTTCAATACTCAAGCTGGGCTTCATCACATCGCCATTGAAACGCACTTGACCATAATTCAGCTCTAGGCTTTGGCCAAAGGCATTGATATTGGTACGGCGTGAGACCTGCACAACACCTCTGGCACGCATGATACCTGTGCCATTCTGACTCACATTAATCGCACCTGCCAATGGAATAACGGCGCCAAAACCACGGAAGTTGATATCATCACCCAAATCAACACCGATATCAGCATTGATGGACCAAGGTTTTGAGATAGCCAGTACTTCATCGATATTGCCAATCAAACGACGATCTAGTACGACTGCATCTTCGGTTTGAGTAATGATATCTTCGCTGGCTTCAGGCGGACGAATGGTCGCAGACGGCACACTGATCGCCCCTTTTATGTCGACATAACGATCGCCTGGGCGCACGATAATATCGATATCAGGGTCAATTTCAGCGACCAGTAATGGCGGCTGAGTAATGACTAGGCCTTCACCGACAATACTCAATTTGGCCTGCAGTTTTTGCTGCCAATTGACTGTCCCTGACAATTCGCCTTCACCTGTACCACTATTGAATGTGCCGTCAATAGTCGCTTGCGTGCCGCGGATTTTGGCTGCCGCATTTACTTTGGACAGATTCACGGGCAAATCAAGCATGGCTATACGGCCGTCAGAGAGTTTTACGTCGCCATAGAACTGCGGTTTGGTTAAGGTACCACCTAGGCCACCCGCCATTGTGACGTTACCTCTTAGGACACGCATACCAGGGAAGAAAGGCTTAAATATCGCAAGATCAAGCTCGTTCAGCACCAATGCACCAGAGATTGGTTTAGGGTCTTTATAAGGATCGACGATCACTTCAGCATAGCCACGCGCACCGCGTCCAGTATTGATATCAGTACGCAGCTTGATACCCTCAGGCACAGACAGAGCAATGAGAGACACGCGCTTGTATGGCAAAGTCATTGATGTGCTTTCGCCATCTTGAACGAGGCCAATCTTGCCATTGTCTGAGTATAGCGTGGTATTGATAGTTGGCGGACGACCACGTTGCCATCCGACGATTGCTTTACCATTAATCTTGCCATTCCAGTCAATATCTTCTGGTAAGAACACTGAGAATAACGACGTGTCTAAATTCTGCAACGCTACATTGACTTCACCTTGGTCTGGCGATGCCACTAATTTTTCACGTAAACAAAGCTTGCCAGTTTGATCCGTGGCCTGCCAGCAGTGAGCGGCAAGCTGTACTTTTAGATCACGGTTTTCACCACCTTGATTGTAAGGTAAATTCACAATCAGCTGTGCAGGTTGCAATTGATTCAAAGTCGCATATTTAGATTTAATGCGGCCTTTTCCAATGACACCTGACCAGCTTAGCCTATCTCGATCAAAACCACCTTTTAGCCTAGCACCGACATCGAGTTGCTTATTGGCCACATTGAGATCGACCACATGAGACTTTTCGGTACCATTAAAAGACGCTTTGACACTATCGAAACTTTGACCAGCAGCATCTAGACCTTCAGCCGTCACGATTAACTGGCTTGGGCTATTGGCTAAGTTGACCAGCTTGCCGCGTACACGGCCTTGACGCAATATAAAGCCAGGTAGCGCGAGTCTCTCACCGACCAAATCAATATGAATAGTAGGCAGTGCTTGTCCAGCTGGTTGAGACAGCGTGGCACCGCCAGTGACTTTGCCAGCCAGTTGACTAGACAGCTGATCTAGACTGGTAATGTTAATTTTGGTTTGTAGCTGCTTGGCATTGCCGTTAGCCGTGACGTAATTATCACCCCAACGCAGCACAAGGTTATTAGCATTTAAGCTATCAATCAAAGCATTTACTTGCTTATATTGTGCTTGGGCATCTTGGGTCTGAAGTTGTTTGAAGTAACTTGCTAAATCTTTAGGCAAACGCATTTTCGCTGATAGGCTGCCTTTAGCACTCAGTTGCTGCCCTTTTAGCATGCCATTCAGATTGACTTGTTTAATATTGACGATCTGCTGCGTGTCACTCCAGCGGCCATCTGTGTCAATCGTACCAGTGATAAGGCTCGGGGTATCTTTTAGGAAATAGCCAATGTTAAAACGATCCATCACCGCGTTGATATCCCACGCAACGCCTTGACGCACATCAACGGTACCGCTGGCATCGATACTACCTGCCGCACCCACATGACGGAAACGATTGATACGTATCAGCTGACTGTCACCACTGGCTTCTATATTCAGCTTACCTGCTGGCAATTGCTCGGCATCTAATATGCCGTTAAAATTTACGGCAAAGCGCTGCAATGTGCCTGCGGTGTTTTTGCTATTTTTTGGCGCATTTTGCCATTCGCCACTGGTCTTTAGATCGCCTGTGATTATCGCTGGATTGTTGGGTAAAAAATAACCCAAGTTGAACTGGTCAAAACGACCATCTATATTCCAGCCGATATTTTTACGTAAGTCGATAACACCTTTCGCATCAACTGCGCCCGCTTCACCTTTATAGTTCAGCTTACGAATACTAATCAGCTTTGGCGTACCCGCAGCATCGATAGATAGACGACCTTGTGGTACATCTGCTGTATCAATCCGACCATCAAAACGCGCATCAAATACTGACAGCTCACCACCTACGATATCGACACTGGCATCACCAGCACCAGTAATACCGATAGCACGATCCGCTTGCGTCGCATCGAGCTGCGCTTGCATATCGGTATTGTTTAAAGTAATCACATGACGCTGTCCGCTGACACCATTTTTGGTGATGTTTAGCAGTCGACCACGTGCACTTATACTACCTGTTAGGCGCTCAAGCGGTAAATCGCTACGATATTTCTTAGGAAGTAAACCTTTGGTACTGGCATCAATCTGCCATGTCAGTGGACGCTGTTTGTTCGCTAACTGAATCTGTCCTGTGCCGGATAAGTCTCCTACTATGCCGTTATAATTAAGACGATTGATATCAATGACATCACCAGCCTTACGTATACGTAGATCATAGTTGCCCTTGGGGGCAGCATTTAGTTCATTGATAACGGCATTGGCATCGACTGATAGGGTCGAACCACGAACGATGACGTCCGCCTGCCCACTAGGACTGTCGATATTGCCAATATTGGGTACGTTACGGCGGGTTAGGTTTTTCCAGTTAGCATCAATATACCAAGGCGCAACTTGCTTAGATTTAGCAGAAGTTTTACCACGGACCATATTGGCATTGATGTGCTCACCATCGCGCTGACGCAAATCTGCATCGATCTGCGTGTTACCAGTAGAATTCTGCTGCTGATAACGCAGTGACAGCCTACCGTTAAGGGTTTGCGGGGCATAAGCTTTGAAGTCGGTATACTCAGCCGGAATAGCTTGGCGAATATCAAAGTTGCTGCCTGTCGCACGCACCGTGGCCTCAAAGCTGTCTTTCCAATCTAAAATACCTTGTAACGCCAAACGTCCCGCTGGCACGTCAGCATCTAGGCGATCTATACGTAGCTGACTGTTGGCAATAACGGCGCGGCCTTGGTAATGACCTGATGGAATATCTTTGGCCGTCAATTCAGTATTGATACGTAATCGTATCTCAGAGATGACACCAGAAGCTGTAGCCATACCGCTTTGTAGGCGAATGTTTTGGCTATCAGCGTAAGGGATAAGAATATCATCCCACTGTAGTTTTGCATCGAACGGCGCACCCGCATCCAACCCCTGTACTACAAAGTCGCCTCTCACATCGCTATCGTTATAACGACTACGTACTTTACCGACAGTACGTTTAAGCGTTCCCGTTGCAGAGATATTCAATGGGTCGATATAGGCTTTTTCAAGGGCGCTGACTTCCGCAATCGCACTCAAATCTAGTGGATAGTCGCCCTGTAGGTCAATCTCTCCTTGTAAGGCACTGACTTTCACGATATCAGCATACTGCAAATCACCACGGCCAACAGTCACCGTACTACCCACCCACGTCAGGTCACGCGCCGTAATATCTTGAATAACGATAGGATCTTTGGTTACTTGCTTATAAGTAATTTTCTTAATTTTTGCTTGGTCAAAACGCAAATTCACTGGCAACTTTAAAGTTTTATAATCAAACGGTTCACCAGTAGGCGGTTTTTTATTGATGATCTCTATGGTCTGGATGTCTGCATCACTTAAATGCACTTCTTTTGCAAATACTGCGCGCCAGCCTATTTTCACATAGGCCTTATCTACTAATATCTCAAGATCTTCAGTCGCTTCAATATCGATATCAGTGACCCAAATACCATCACGCAAGTTACCACGTCCGTATTTGAAATCAATACCTGTTTCAACACTGATTTTCTCTAGTATAAACTTCGTACCAGCGTCAGTACCTGCCGCATAAAAGAATATAGCAAACATGATCGCCAGTACGATAAGTACCAATACCAGCAGTTTGAGCAGAAATGACAACGGATACCAACGCCTAACGGCACGGGCATCACGCTGTGCTGGATCTTCGTCTGGAGCATTATTAGGCGGGGTATTTTCTGTCAGCATGACACTCAACTACGTTAAAAAATGAAGACCAGCAATCGGTACGATAAGTGATGATTAGAACATTTGGAGCTACTAAACATTTGGAACTACTACATTAAGCGATTATAACGGTGAACCAATAAAGAAGTGTAGTCGTACTGGAATGCTTTCCTCGGTCACACCAGCAGCCACATCGACACGTACCATTCCTACAGGCGATGCCCAGCGGATACCGACACCAACGCCCACTTTTGTCTCAGTGTCAAAATCTTTGTCGTAGGCATTACCGACATCAGTGAAGAATGCGCCACGGAAACCTGGTTTAAATTCATAGTTATACTCAGCACTACCGACCGCTAGTACCTGCCCGCCCGTTAGATAGCCTTTATCTAATGGTGACAAGCTCTCATAGTCATAACCACGGATACTCTGATCGCCACCTGCAAAGAAACGCAACTTATAAGGCACATCGTAAAAATCATCCGCCCAGATATAACCTGTATTGGCACTACCTAATACTTGATGCTTTTTGTCTTCGCCAAAGCTATAAATACCACTAACGCCTGCGCGAATAATCGCCATATCGGTATCACTGAATGCGCTATCAGTGCCAGCCTCGATTGAATAGTACTGGCGCATGCCTTGCGTTGGATTGGTAGCATTGTCAGTATCTGTTTTATTCATACCATAGCCAAACAATAGCGCGCGCTGTTTCGGACTTGAAGAGGTAAAGCGGATAGGCAGATCATCTAATGCTGCTCCATCAACCCCCGTTTCAAGCTCATCCAAGCGGTAACGCACAGAGTAGCTGCGATTCCACCCAGTATCACTACGGATATTACGTGCTAAAGCCGCCTTCAGCGTTGTCGTCGACAGATCGAAATTACCTTCGCCTTGGTCAATCACTTCCTCTTCATAAGTAAGACGCCCATCTAACTTATCATTGAGCGGATGCTTCCATGGGCGACTGGCGTATACAGCCACGTTTTTGCTGATTCTCGATACTTCTGTTTCTGCACCCGCTTGATAGCCTTGGCGATTGAGCAAGTTATAGTCTATTTTTGCGGTGGCGCGAACGCCAGTATCTGTTCCATAACCCAGACCAACTTGAGCATCACGCGGTTTATCCGCGTATACAAACACATATAAAGGTACTTTTTTGCTTTCTGCAACGTCTTGTGGCGTTTTACGTCCTGCTAGCGTTGGCGGTACAAAGTTCTCGTCAGCGATCAGACTCTTTTCATCAGGGAATATCTTTTGTGCAACATTACTAATTGAGTCACTGATTTTACCCAATAGGTTATCAGCTTCCTGATCTTTTTCATCAAGCACGCGATCATTCGGCAAGCGGCTTAGTCGTTCTGCTTTTTGTCTGATAGCTTGTAGCTTATCAAGGGTGGCTTCATCAGCTTCAAAATCAATAGCAGCGATATCCGCTTCATTGACCGTCTCGCCGCTGTTAGCACTCAGAGCATCATCGCTCTCTGCGCCTATGTCGCTATTATCGTTAACCGTATCTTCTTTGCTAGCAGTCACATTTAAGGCAGCTGCGCCATCATTGCTACTCAGATCTGCGATGCCATCATTGTCTACATTGTTAATATCGTCATCTAATGTGTCGTTACCCTCGGTAGCAGCATTGTCAAACGCTAAGGTACCAGCTTCACTACTATCAGTTGGTGGTAGTATCGACTCGACGTTGACCGTATTAAAGTAACGAGTTGCCGATAAGTCATTACTAAACTTCGTAACTGCGGGACGATAAAATGGCTCGCCCGGCGTAAAGCCATAGAGCTGTTGTAATAATGAAAGCTCTACTGGTAGCTTGTCAGGATCTTGGGTCAGCGTATTGGTTTCTTTGTCGTAGGTAAAAAACACCACATCGTCAAACTCGTAGCGATCACCCGTGTTATAAACCAACGAGACATCTGCTTTGTTATCAGGCAAGATGATATCAACGGATTTGTTCAGCCAATACTGGTCAAAGTAGCCGTAGGTATTACTCAAAGATTCTAAGGCCGCTTTACTGCTCTTATAGACACGATGATTAAAAATATCACCTTCTTGCGGTGGCAAGTCTGCCTCAAGCGATGCAAACTCTTCCTGTTCACTACCCTCACCGCGAATCTCAATAATACGGCTGTCTACCAGTACCGGCTCGCCTAGCTCTTCAATCACAACATTAACTGTATCGCGATCAGGTTGGGTCAAGCGCATCTCAACCTCATAGTAACCAACGGCTTTAGCAGCATTCTGTGCTGTTTCGCGCAAACGTGGCAATGCCGCAGTAAAGTCAATAACCGACTGAACGGAAGTATCATCCAGTGCTGCTTTGATGTTTTTCATTGGCTGAATGTCATTATCAGCCTCAATCAGTTGAGCCTTACCATTAGGCGAGTCTTCAGCAGATACTTGCTCTAGATAAATAGCGGTTTCTACATTTGGCAAAGCAACCACGCCACCGTCGTTAAAAAAGCGATTATACAGACGCGTCACGATATTACCTCTATTGCGCGCGCGTGGCCGTGGTCTATTGGCTTGTTCGATACTTTGATCAACGGCCTGAGTATCATTCTGATAATCTGGTAGATAGTCATTAGGATTGATAATATCTGTCGTCGTACCTTCTACATTGGCAGGCACATTCGTACCAGCTATCAACTCATCACTACTATCATCAGTCGTCAGGCCATTTTCATTCTTAACAATAGCTTCATTCCTAGCGACATCTTCATTGCTCAAAGCACCACTTACCTCAATCGGACGTGACATCCCTTCAGCTGTGCTCGGCTGTTCTTGCGTTGTTTCACTTCTACCCAACGTATCAAGGTTGTTAGGCGCTGGCAAGTTTGTCGCATCTAGCTCTACATCGAGACCAATTGGCGATGTTGTATCATCTAACGTAGCGATTGGCGCATCAAAGTCACTGTCATTATTGCTAATATTGATACTATCAATATCTTGAGCATTCTGCGCATCCATTGCCGCTAACTCACGATCGATCTGCTCAGGGGTCATCATTTGATAACCCTGCTGCTGAATCTCAGCTGCTTGTTGCAACAGGTCATCATTAGAAGCGATTGATTGAGCGTTATTTGGATTATATGAAGTACTCGGACTATCAGTGAAAGTTTCTAGATTTTGAGCGTTTTTGTTTTGAGAAGTTGCGTTTTTAGATCCTGACTTTGTCGAGTTAGGTTTTTTAATTCCTAGGCTTTGTTCGCTATAGTCGTCCAATACTGACTGATCGATGATGCCTTGCTCTACTGCTTTTTTTAGACGTAGCGCATCTAGAGCCATATCTAGCTGAGTATCGTCATCGAACAATGTAGCTGATTGCTTGATAGATGCTTGCTCATTCGCACTTTGACTATTGTTAGTCTGGTTACTAAGCGTTTGATTGCTATCAGTTTGCTCAGCAGCAGATGAGTTGGTGATAGCGGTATTGTTTACATTATTAATGGTATCTGCCATTGCCGCAGGTGCTATACCGAACAAACTGGTCGCAAGCGCAGTGCACAATGCCGAGCGTCTGAAATTTTTACGCGGCGCTGCTGGATATGTACTTGGATTATTATTATCGTTTTGGATTATGGCTGTGTCACGCTGCATCATTAGACCCTTGCATGCTCGAGTTGAAGGCTGCTTTATCATCTTTACGTCCTATCAGCTCACGCGGCACAATCTTATCAACGATAACGATCGTAAAGTCTGACCGGTGAATAAACTTATAGCAGTTATCTGGAATTAATGGTTTACTACTTTAATTTTATGACTGGTTATCTATAGTGTCGGCTTTAGCACTCTGTGTCTACTGCCTTATAGGTCTACTAGCTTAGAAAAGGCTACTAGCTTATAGATAGCATTAATGGGTAGTAGCCTTTGTTTTCACTACTATTTATACCCTAAAACGCAATCACATAAAATTTATAAATCATAACTTAGTTAAATATCGAATCATAGCATTGACTGCATGTATTTTCACCGAAGCCTTGCTATTATACGGCTTAATATTGATAAAACCTATGCTATATCTTGATATAGTTTTTAATAAAATTTACGATTATTATCATAAAAAAATTGTCGTTCAGCGCCGCTATTTTCTCTATCAGTCGCGATTTATCTGTAGGAATGTCCATGTCCAACCAGTTTCAGTTATTCAAGCGCCGTCGTTTTAGCGCTATGTTTTTCACCCAGTTTTTGGGCGCATTCAATGACAATATTTTTAAGCAGGCGCTCATACTGGTGCTCACTTATACTGCTGCCAGTAAATTGGGCGTAGAGGTCAGCATCCTTAATAACTTGGCCGCCATGTTATTCATCCTACCCTACTTTTTGTTTTCTGCTTTGGCAGGACAGATTGCTGATAAGTATGAAAAATCAAAGCTCACAAAGTTTATCAAACTCCTTGAGCTAGTCATTATGGCAGTTGCCGCAGTCGGCTTTGTCTTTGAATGGTATGCACTGCTATTTGTCGCGTTGTTTTTGATGGGCACACATTCGACCTTCTTTGGACCGATCAAATACGCTTATCTGCCGCAAGCGATGAAAGAGGATGAACTGGTCGGCGCCAACGGCCTTTTTCAGATGGGTACTTCGCTGGCTATTTTGGTCGGGATGATTGTCGCTGGTATTTTGACTCAGCTATCACACTCATTATATTGGATTAGTGCCACAGTGTTGGTTGTCGCTGTTTTGGGATATTTAGCTGCACGCTATATTCCTAATATGCCAGCGATGCAGCCTGACCTGAAGATTAACTGGAATATTATTACAACCAGCTTAGCCACTGTACGTTACTTATACTCTCTGCCTTTTTTATTCTTTATCATTCTTGGCAACAGCTGGTTTTGGTTTTATGGGGCGACGTTTTTGACCCAAGTGCCAGAGTTCAGCAAGGTGATTTTGCTTGGTGATGAGTCAGTCGTTATTTTCTTACTCACATTGTTTTCTGTTGGTGTGTCAATCGGTTCAGTACTGTGCAAAACATTGACCAAAAACAAAGTCAGCTTGCGTCTATTACCATTCGGTATTGCTGGATTAAGTATCTTTGCTATTGATTTGTATTTTTCACTTTCAGGTTTAGATATAAATGTGAATAATGACACATTACTTGGCATCGGTGATTTGTTTAATATAAGTGGTAGCTGGCGGGTATTCGCGGATTTATTCTTATTAGGATTCAGTGGTGGTTTGTATATCGTACCGCTATATGCTTCTATGCAAGCCTACGCACCTAAGAGTCATCGAGCACGTATTGTTGGCGCGAATAACATCTTTAATGCGATATTTATGGTCACATCAGCGATTTTTGCGATTGTTATCTTAAACGTTTTAGGGTTTACACTACCGCAGCTATTCTTGGTGACAGGGTTATTGAATATAGTGTTTGGCGTGTTCTTATACATTAAGCTCAATAAACATATTAAGCATGCCGTTATCCAAACCAACGATGGTATAGCACCGTAAATATGGTTAGCGCCTTAAATAAGTTTGGCTCCATAGATACAGTCTAATGTTGCGCTGATGGTTTCGTAGTTATGATAGCTATAGTAGTTTGCCCACTATCTATAGATTATTTATGGGCTATCTAGACAGTAATATTCGAGCCGATAATTTGGATTGTTTGTTATAGTAATACGCATCATGCCGTTGCGTTTAAACGGTAATACATTTTATTGACAGTTTTTAACACCATCAGGAGTGAGTTATGACCCTGCGTCCTTTATCTAAAATTGACCAGTTGTTACTTGGGGTCGATAAGGCATTACGAGCTGTCGTGCCACATTCCAATCCAAGCACGCGTCCGTTGCCCGTCAGTAGCGATGAGATTCCTGAGCTGACCATCACAGAGGCACGGCACGTTTCAGGTCTTATGCGTATCAATCATACAGGTGAAGTATGTGCGCAGGGTCTATACCATGGCCAAGCGTTTGCCGCAAAAGATAGTGGTGTCAAACAAGCCATGCAACAATCGGCCGAAGAAGAAGTCGATCATTTGGTCTGGTGCGAGACTCGTCTAAGCGAACTTGGTAGCCATGCCAGCGTATTTACGCCGCTTTGGTACGGTATGTCTTTTGGACTCGGTGCAGTCGCAGGCGCGATCTCAAATGAGTTTAGTCTAGGGTTTGTAGCGGAGACAGAAGCGCAGGTCAGCGAGCATTTACAGGATCATATCAAGCAGCTACCTGAACATGATCAGCGCTCAAAAGAAATACTGGCACAAATGGATAAAGAGGAGCTGCATCATCGCGAGCTAGCACTTGCAAGTGGCGGCGCTGCCCTGTCTCCGGCAGTACGTCGGACCATGCGATGGATGGCAAATCGTATGAAAGATACCGCTTATCACTTATAACTTATGGTTACAGATACTGTTATTAGCTGCTGTTGTCGACTTTCTTACCCATCAACGTCTGCACAGATTTACGTAGGTTTGCTTAATTCTAGCAATTAACAATCCTACCACAGATAGCGTGAAGCTTAATTTGCTACGGTATTAAAAATTTGTACGATTTTGCAGCAATGCGCTATTTATATTACCGTCCAATCAATGAATAACAACCAAATAAATTAAACAAGGTAACGATTTTTATGAAAGCGATTCTCTCTAGTAGCCACTCTATTAAGTCACCAAAGTTTGCAACGTTGACCGTTATGGCTGCAACCTGTGCCATGCTGTTATCTGCACCTGTGAACGCTGCAGAAACTGATGCCACTGCAACGGCTGTACCTAGTGCAATGGACTCAAGCAAACGTGTGATTCGTCTTGCTCGTCCTAATGCAGCTATCAGTCCTGCTCAAGCCAATGCCGCTCAAACAAGCTTGCCAGCAACACCTGCGAGCAACAGCCAGCCGACTAATGCGCAAACAACTAACATGCAACTAAGCGGCACTCTGCAAAACAATGCATCTGTTAGCACTGCTCAACCTCAAACACCGCAAATGATGTCGCCTGCTGCTGCACCTGTCATGAACGGCACTACTCGTGTCTATGAGCCTGGTCCAATGACAGCTACCGGTATCGACTTGCGTAGCGGACAACTTCCAAATATTCCTACACCGCAAGTACAGCTCTCAGACATGAGCTTTGTCAAAACCGTACTGATTCCGCAACAAAAAGGGCTAGGTACTGATAAGCTTGATGTTAGCTTATTAGACGATTTCATCGCTGACGTATCCCCTAACGCGCGTCATTACCCACCAAACTTCCCTAACCGCTCACAGCGCCATTACACACGTGAGAAAATCAAAGTATTGGCTGATTGGATCGAACCATATGCCAAGTCGCCAGATGCGTCTTTTGATGTATTGCTTCGTGCTGCTAAGCTAAACGGCATGGGTCGTAACCTAGACTTGGGTTCAGACTACACGGTACGTGGTGGCCAGTATGTCGATCGCGCTATCAAGCTGCAACCTGATAGTGGTGAGGCTAACTTCCTATACGGCATGATGCTATCAGAAGGTGGCGGTTTCAAAGAAGGTCAAAAGTATCTAGACCGCGCTGTCGCTTTAGGATATACCGAAGCAGAACAAAGCTTGGCACAGTCAGATCTACTTAGTGACCGCCGCGCTAATGCGTTAGAACGCTTACGTCGTCTTGAAGGGCAATACCCTAACAATACTGTTATTCCTCAACAAATCAAACTCGTTGAAGAAGGCAAATTCTACATTTGGGATATTCCTGCTCCTGATATCAGTGTAAAACCAGGTGCTTAGAAATTATGTGCTTGTTGAGATTAGCTATTGAGGGTTTGATTCATAAGATATTTGTTTCATAAGACCTTCACTAGGTCAAATATTTACTAAATAATCTAAGCTTTAAATACCAAGCGCTTTTGTTTTATATCTATAAGACGAAAGCGTTTTTTTTCGACTAGTAGAAACTCATTCGTTTTAAGATTCGCCTTTGTAGAGCTGCAAATGAATAGTCTAACGTCAAAAGTTGCGCTACACTCATTATCAATTGCTACCTTCATTACTCGTACTCTCATAACTACCGTTTATTGGACTGACTTATGACTTTCGCTAGCTTTAGCAAACAGACAGTAATGCATACTAATAAAAAAACCCTGCCCATTACGTCACTTATGCTTTTGGCGGCAGCAGTATTGCTACCAGCGTGTAGTACGGTGACGGTCGATAAACAAGCCTCTGCCAAGACCATCTCAGCGCAGCGCGGTAATATTGTCACTGACAATGCGCTAAGCAGCGATACAGCATCTGCTTTATTATCAGCAGGACTGAATGAGCAAGCCTGTATGCAGCAATTTGACTTATGTTTGACTCAGCTCTCTGACAGTATGCTTAACAGGCACTATCGGCCTGCCTTAGCTATTTTTGCAGAACTGCACTATGCAAAAGCGCGTCAACTATCTGATTCAAAAAACTGTCGTAATGCGCTTGCACGCCCGCCACTTGATCCGTATTACGCCAATGCGCCCTTAAGTGATGATGACGCAAAAACACAGCAAAAAGAGACCGACCTGTGCTTAACCGATTATCAAGCAAGGTTGTTTGATGCCGTCAAATACAGCTACACCTATCTGTTTTATGACAGTTTAACCCATGACTTCGAAGGTGCAGAACAAAATAGCAATGGCATTCGTGCGCAAAACCGTATTCCGAATGACAATGATATCCAAACCCAAGATATTTATAACGCTGCTAGCAATGACGTTATTACTCAAATTTATCAGTCGACTGAAAACGCCAATAAATTGATGGGTGATACAACAGTAGAATATCTACCGATAACTTCTACCAAGCGTGACAATACTGATGAAGCAGCGATTGCCAATCGACCACCGCTAAAGGGCAAAGCAACAGACCAAGTCAAAGTCATGAAAGTTACCGTAGATGACTATAACCTCGACATTTACTTGCCCAACGAAAACAACTATCTGCAAAATGCCCATAAACAAACTTCCGCTTTGGCAGACTTATCATCTACTTATGAGCTGCGACTATCTGGTCTCAATTCTGTGAGTAAGCGTCCCGGTTTAGGCATCAGCTTGGTGGCGTCGTTGGATGATCGCTACACCACCACAATCCGTCAATTGCTAGTCGCCTCATTATCTGGTCGACTAACAAATGAAGATAAAAACACCGACGACAGCGAGCCAAGCTCTCGTATTTATCCGACTGGGCACCTGTTATTAACGGGTCTGATCAAGCCAGATGGCGATAGCGTATTAGATGCGCTAGGCAGTCGTAAGCTTGATATTCATTTATACAATCCGTACCAAACCGAATCCGTTAATATTCTCAATGATGACTACCCACTGGCAGCCAACTTTTCCGCGGGATATGGCTTATGGCTATCAGAAAACCAGTTAGATGGTGTGGGTTATTTAAACTTGATTACGCGCCAGCCAGATGCTCAGCTGCCCAAACTATTCATGCTCGAGCCTTATGATCCTGATAAGCGCGTGTTGATTATGTTGCATGGGTTGGCCTCTAGTCCGGCCACATGGGTAAATCTGACCAACGATATTCTTAATGATGACAAGCTGCGTGATAACTACCAAGTTTGGCAGATATTCTATCCAACCAACCTGCCTATTTTAGAAAATCGCTACCAGATTCAGCAGTTAATCAACAGCACCTACCAGCAGACCGATCCCAATGGACAAAATCGTGCCAGTCAGAACAGTGTGATTATCAGTCATAGTATGGGTGCCATTATCGCTCGCATGATGCTGTCTGATGAAAATTTAGTCGATGATTTAGATAAGCTCAATGACAAAGATATCCTCTCTAGCAATGAAAAACAGCAAATCCGTAACGCGCTCAAAACATCTTTTGGTGAAGATGAGTTAAAGGAACGTTTTGAGCTACAGGCACTGCCGCAAGTAGACACCGCTGTTTTTCTATCTGCACCTTTCCGTGGTACCGATTATGCAGATCGCTGGTTTACCCGTGCACTACGCCGCATCGTTTACTTACCCGTAGGTCTGGTCAAGACATTCACAGATAACTTAGCGACCATTGCCACACAAGGCGACTTGGCGCAAAACCCACTGGGCGCATTGTATTTGCAGAACGGTGCCAGCCAGTTAAGTGACAAGTCTTCTTTTATAGAGTTAACCAAAGACATCACTATGAATGAGCGGATCACTTACCATTCAATCATTGCCAACAATGATGCCGATATCACTAAAGGGTTGGCACAAACACAACCAAATGGTGCCAAAATTGATTTGTCGCAAGCGGTAGAAGACAATGCTGGAAATGAAACGGTGAGCGTTGATGTGAGTGACAATACTGAGACATCACAGCTATCACCTGAGCCGCTTGTTGCCGCTGTGACAGTCAATGATGATATCAGTCAAGCACTGACCGAGCGTTTGTCAGATGGTATCGTCCCTTATAACAGTGCCCATCTCGATGGTGCTGCGTCTGAAACAATTATCAATGGCGGTCATAGTATTCAGACCAATCCGCAGACCATTTTGACGTTGCGAAGAATTTTGCATAAGCAGCTACAAGAATGATGTAGATTTTTGTTATTTCACAAGGTTTTTGACGTATAAATCGTAACCTTCAAACATCAGCTATAGGTTTCAAGTAAGCAGTATGTTCGCGCATACTGCTTTGTTTTTAATAATATTAATTTTATTTTTCAATGTTTGAATTATGTTATTTTGATGACTGTTAGGTCTGCAACAGACAGACTGGGTTGCTTGCGTGTATATCTAGGTGAGCGCATAATATATCTATAGCACATGACAGTAATATGTAAATTTATAAGGACATAAATTATTCAATTCAGCTAAACAGTGAGTCGCAAACTTAGCCACAATTTATGTCTAATGGAGCTAAGTCCACGTCACTGAGCTATTGCCCGTAATGCTTGCCACTTTGATCGATGGATAGTTACGGACAGTTACTTGAGCGTTGTATGGAAGTCAGCGCTATTCAGCTAACAGATGAGAGTAACCGTTTATGTTCGCTACATTTATGATTGACCAGCTCGATGCGCTGCTGCTTGCGCGTATCCAATTCGCTTTTGTTATCTCGTTCCATATCGTCTTTCCCGCCTTTTCTATCGGTCTAGCCAGCTGGCTTGCGGTGCTTGAATTCCGCTGGTTAAGAACTGGTGAACCTATCTATGCTGAAGTCTACAAGCATTGGGTCAAAATATTTGCTGTCGTCTTTGGTCTAGGCGTGGTATCAGGCGTGGTGATGTCCTACCAGTTCGGTACCAACTGGGCAGTATTCTCTGATAAGGCCGGTAACGTTTTAGGCCCATTACTCGCCTACGAAGTATTGACAGCGTTCTTCTTAGAGGCGTCCTTCTTAGGTATTATGCTATTTGGGTGGGGTCGCGTGAGCAAACGCATGCATTTTGCTTCAACCGCCATTGTTGCTATCGGTACCTTGATTTCAGGTTTTTGGATATTGGCCGCCAACAGCTTTATGCAGACTCCTCAAGGTTTTATGATAGGTGCAGATGGCCTACTCTATCCTACCGACTGGCTTGAAATTATCTTTAACCCATCGTTCCCTTACCGTTATGCTCATATGATGACCGCAGCCTTTCTGACGACTGCCTTTGTCATCGGTGGTATCGGTGCTTACTATATTCAATCCAAAAAGCACGTCGAGCACCGCGCGCATGGTCGTGTAATGCTAGGTATGGCGATGATTATGGCCATCTTTGTTGCACCAGCGCAGGTATTGATTGGTGATGAGCATGGTCTAAATACCCTTGAACACCAACCTGCTAAAGTGGCTGCGATGGAAGGGCTCTGGGAAGATGAGCGCGGTGCTGCACTACGTTTATTCGCGATTCCTGACCAAGAAAATCAGACCAATAAGTACGAAGTAAAAATTCCTTATGTGACTGGTTTAATCTTAACCCACTCGTTAGATGGTGAAGTTAAGGGGCTCAAAAACTGGGCACCTGAAGATCAACCACCCGTTATCATCGTGTTTTGGGCGTTTCGTATCATGGTTGGTATTGGCATGCTTATGGTACTGGTCGGCCTATTCAGTCTATACAAATACTTTAAAAAACAGCAGTTCAATACTGACAGTGTGTGGTTCCACCGTGCGTGGATGATGATGACACCGCTTGGTTTTATCGCCTTACTATCAGGTTGGTTCGTAACCGAGACGGGACGTCAGCCGTGGACGGTTTATGGGGTGATTCGTACTGCTGAAAGTATGTCTCCGCTTGCAGCACAGCAAGTAGCGACGACATTGATTGGCTTTATCGTGCTGTACATATTTGTCTTTGGTGCAGGCAGTTTTTATATCTTGCGCTTGATTGCTCAAGGACCAAAACCTTATACAGATCCTGCAGAAGACAACTTCTACGAGCACTCAGTGACCGAGAGTCAAGGCCGCGCGTTAAGTGGTGATAGTAATCCTGGCAAAGGTACTGAAGAAGGCTTAGATGAGCCTGTAAATGATGTCGATGATGGAGGATTACGCTAATGTTTAACTTCGGTGATGTATTAGATTTACCTCTTATTTGGGGCGGTTTGATTGCTTTGTCTGTCTTTGTCTATGTACTGCTTGATGGCTTTGATTTGGGCTGCGGTATTTTGTTCCCTTTTGCAGGCTCAGATAAAAACCGTAGCCGCATGATGAACTCTATCGCGCCATTTTGGGACGGTAACGAGACGTGGCTAGTACTAGGCGGCGGTGGTTTATTCGCAGCATTCCCTGTTGCTTATGGCATCATCATGACAGGTCTTTACCTACCAGTAACTGCTATGTTGTTCGGTCTTATCATGCGCGGTGTGGCGTTTGAGTTTCGCTTCAAATCCTCTTCGCGCCGACATGTATGGGATACCTTTTTCTTTGTCGGCTCAGTCGTTGCCACTTTCTCTCAAGGCATTATGCTTGGGGCGTTAGTGCAAGGGTTAGAAGCCAGCAACCGTCTATATACTGGTGGCCCATTTGATTGGCTCACACCCTTCTCGATTGTGTGCGGATTTGCCATGATTATCGGTTATGCCTTACTTGGCTCGACGTGGCTTATCATAAAAACAGAACATACGTTGCAAGTGTGGGCGCGCCAAGTTTCTAGATGGATGCTTACTGCGTTACTAGTGGCGATGGTTGTGGTCACAGCGTTTATGTACTTCTCAGACATCGATGCATTAGAAGGATGGTTTAGTTTCCCAGATTTATTATACCTCGCTCCTATGCCTATTATTGTCATGCTTTTATTTTTTATCATGCGTAAAGACTTGAAAACTGAGCGTGAGTATCGTCCATTTTTGCTAACGGTTGCTCTATTTTTAATGGGTTACATAGGGGTTTGTTTCGCCCTATTCCCTTATATCGTACCGTATCAGATGACGATTTATGAAGCGGCGGCTGCCGATACTTCGTTATCATTCATGCTGATTGGCGCATGTATCATGTTACCGATTATCTTGAGCTATACAGCATTTGCTTACTATACCTTCAAAGGTAAGTCTGATCACAATCCGATGTACTAGTCGCTAATCGCGGCGGGCAACGGATCAGCTAAAAAGGATGGCTATCATTGTTCGTAGATGGTAGTCACACTTCATACGCTAATCAGGAGATCTCTATGAAAAAGTTCAGTAAAAAACAATCGCAATGGGCATGGTTCGTGGGTCTATATTTGGCAGGGTTTTTAGTGGTGTTTACCATTGCTCAGCTAATCAGGTTGGCCATGGGTGTTTAGCACAATTGCCTAATTATACGATTGAGTTCCAGTTAGTTAGCTAATGAATAGCTTGCTAGCTGCTAAATTTGCACTTTTGTCTTGCCAATATACCCTCTAGACATGTCGTAAAAAGTATTTCTATATACACAAAAAAAGCAGCGTTGAATAATCAATGCTGCTTTTTATTTATCTTAAATTTATCAGTTTGGTTTACCTGCATGCTCGATATCATTCTGTTCGATAAACTCATTAACTTGTGTTAGACGCTCTGGTGTCCCAACGTCTATCCAATTATCTGTCGTCACCTCAGCGGTAATCTGAAACTTTATCATTGCTTGCTTTAATAGTGGTGCCAATGCAGCAGGCTGTCCTGACACCAGACCTTCTACCAATTTTGGTGACATTACGCTAATACCCGCAAAGGTATACTTATCTGCATCGCCCACTGGCTGCTCACTAGCAAGACCGTTATTGATGGCGAAATCACCGCCATTATTGTGCTCTGGATTATCAATCAATAATAAATGGGCGCGCTGATCTGCTCCCAATGTATAGTCTGTTAATTGAGAAAAATCATAGGTAGTCCATACATCAGAATTGACCAGAATAAACGGCTCATCCTTTAGTTTACCTGATTGTAATGCCTGAAAAATGCCGCCTGCGGTCTCAAGTGGTTCATCGTCTTCTACTGACCAATGCAGATTTACGCCGTACTGTGAACCGTCGCCTAAGGCGTCCATTAGTCTATCTGCCAACCATGATGCATTGACCGTGATATCGGTGATGCCTGCTGCTTGTAGTGCTTTAATATGCCATACAATAAGCGGTTGACCTGCGACTTCAACCAAAGGCTTGGGCGTCTCAAGCGTTAATGGACGTAGGCGTGTGCCCTTGCCCGCTGCCAAAATCATGGCTTGTGTAATCGTAGAGGTAGACATCTGCGCTCCTATCTTTATTATTTAAATTAATTTAGCTGAGCGTCATCTACGCTGAAGCAAACTTCTCTTTATAAGCAGGTAGCACTGCCTCTTGCAGCCATTGATTAAACGGCATAATTGATTGCTTTAGTTCATCGTTGCCATATTCGGCAAGCCAGTTTAATTCAATAATCAAATCGCGCATAACTTTAGGGATATCCGCCAAATAGCGGTCTTTGCCATCGCGTTCAGACAAACGAATGAAAATCCCTAATACTTTTAGGTGACGTTGTACGCCTATGACATTCACATCGTTTTCAAACTGTATCGCGCTGTCAGCAGTGGTTAGTGCCTTTTGTTTTTGTAGCTGCCAAAAGTCATTAATCCATGTAGATATTTGGCTCTCTGACCACTCAACATAAGCATCGCGTACTAACGACACTAGATCATAAGCATACGAACCAATGACAGCATCTTGAAAATCAATCACACCCAACTTTGATTTATCTGCTTGATCTTGCATAAGGTTGCGGCTGTGATAATCACGATGGACCACCACTTGTGGCTGTCGCAAAATCTCATTCATTAGTGCTGTTTTTAGGTTTCCCCAGACCTGCTCATTTAGCGCTATACCAATATAAGCTATAAACCATTCGCTAAATAAATCCATCTCACGGTCTAATAGTGCTGTGTCATAATCTGGCAGCTGGTGTTGCGACTTTGCCGTTTCTACTGGTACCGTTTGTAGCGCGACTAATGTCTGCATTGCTAGCTGATAGCAGTCATTGATTTGGTCTGCGGTGGCATCGACAAGCAAATGGGCAAATTCTACTGTGCCAAAATCTTGTAATACCAAAAATCCTTTTTCTACATTTTGTGCAGTCAGAGTCGGCACGTTGACAGCAGGTGCCATCAGTTTCGCAACATTGATAAACTGCAGCATCGCATCTTGCTCGTCAGCGGAGTCCATGACGATATAATACTTATTGGCACTATTGTCTGTCTCTGATAGTTCGATACGATGATATCGGCGGGCACTAGCGTCACCAGGTAAGCTGTCTAGACTAAAGGTTTGATCTAAAAATACTTGCTGTAACCATTGTTCTAATTGCTGTTGGCGGTTGTTATTTTCATCGATCATATCAGTCTCTAAAGTCGTTTTGTCAGTCATATTGGGCATCGCTGGTTAAATATAAGTCATAAATAATTAAAGTAGTGATAAGTCTGACAAATACTTGCTAAAATAGCGATATGTGTCGGTGCTCTACAAGCTGTCACAGACGTATTGCTATATCATTCAATACTTGATGTCGGATAGAATCGCTATCGCTACTTAAAAATCAGCATGGCTATATTATAAATTTTGGTAAATAGTGTAGCTGATTTGGTTTTTTTTGACTATGATTAGTCGTCATTATATGTAAAACATCCGAATTTTTAAGAATACATTAGTCATATTTTAGTCGCTCGTTCACTGCTTTAT
Source organism: Psychrobacter sp. NPDC077938 (assembly GCF_044542635.1). NCBI lineage: Bacteria > Pseudomonadati > Pseudomonadota > Gammaproteobacteria > Moraxellales > Moraxellaceae > Psychrobacter > Psychrobacter sp. NPDC077938. The sequence goes on along the minus strand of NZ_JBITUW010000002.1, from coordinate 178,518 downwards.
ATCGTTCGGTGATACCGCTACTAAACTCAGTCATGCAATCCAATAAGCTCTGCAATCATAGGTGTGCCCTTGTTATATTCTCCGCTTTACCAAAGCATCCGCTTGATCTTATTTGGTGCCTTAGGTTTATCTAGCCTAACTGTCAGTGCTGCCATTGGTGATGCCAATACGCAAAAAACTGAACCACTAACTACGGACAGTACAGGCAGCTATGCTTCTAATAGTGTGGCGACTGACGCCAATAGTATTAGTCGTACTCAAAGTAATGATGGCTATCAAGAAGCAGATATTCTAAATGATAGCTATCAAGACAACGCTAGTTCTGTTAATACGAATAACGCTGCTTTATTAAATGATACTGCGTTAGATAGCAGGTTCTCTGAGAACAACGACCTAGATATTACAGATATTAATGAAGCTGCTGACTCTGAAGCTTTTAGCAATGAAGTCTCTAATGATACTAATCTAAATACAGAAACTAGCAACCAACCAAGCAGTAATACACCAGATAGCAATGCCTTTGTCCCTAAAGCGATAACAACTGACAATGGCAAGCTAGATCTTAATGATGAGAGTATTCAAGCCAGCCTAATGCGCTTAGCAGAGTTTTATGAGCTGACACCAGATACCGATGCTTCAACATTAAACAATGAGGCTATCAGCACTGAGGCGGACAATTCTCATAATAATGCGATGCCTGCTGCACAGACGATTCCAAAGGTCGGTAGAGATTTACGTCTACTGCCAAATGCCGTGGACAGTGCCCAGCGCTGTGAAGGTCAATGGGTATATCCACAGAGTAACCCCAATTATCAACGCGCTGTGAATGAAGCTGGTACGGCAAACGGACAACTAGCACCAAATGTGGCTAGCGTTCCGAACAATCAAGCCCCTTTATTTACCGAGTCTGATTACGGTTATTACAATAATATTAATTATGCCGAGCTATCTGGCAATGTAAAAATTGACCAAGGCACTCAGCATATCGAAGCAGAAAAAGTCATGATTGACTTGAGTAATGGCGTTGCGGCGGCTCAAGGCAAAGTCATGTTTACAGATAATGCGACTGGACAGCGTACAAACAATACAGCTACGAATAACACCTCTACAAAGAGCGGCCAAGCCAGCTTTAATGATAGAGCGGCACAAAGCGGCCTAATTGGCGTTGCAGACAGCTTGAATTACAATACTGAGACTGGTCAATCAACGGCCAATGATGTGGCGTTTGCCAGTGTCGGTCTACAAGCGCACGGCTATGCCAAACGCTTAAACAAACCTAACGAGAGTGAATACGAGCTGGATCAGGTTATGTTTAGTACCTGTCCACCTACCAACCGCAAATGGCAGTTTGAAGCCAAAAGTATCGATCTAAATACTGATACAGGCCGCGGCGAAGCGTATAACACTACTTTCCGTGTGGCTGACATACCCGTATTTTATCTCCCCTACTTTAACTTCCCGATAGATAGTCGTCGCAGTAGTGGATTTTTATTACCAAGTGCCAGTGTCAGTAGTGAAAGCGGTCTTGAAGTTGATATTCCTTATTATTTCAACTTAGCACCTAACTATGATGCCACTCTTAACACGCATATTTATACTGATCGTAACCCTATGCTATCAGGTGAGTTCCGTTATCTGACTGAGAATTATGGGGAAGGTATTTTAAACGGTTCATACTTACCAAACGATAGAGAGTATGACGACGAAGATCGTACCAGCTTGTTTTATGACCACACTTGGTCGTCGAAAAGCATTCCACGATTAAGTGCTGATGCCGAATACAACTATGTATCAGATGCCGATTACCTTAATGATTTTGATACATTGGGCTTGTCAGACAGCACCATAAACTTGCCACGTCGTGCCCGCGTCAATTACTACAATGATTATGTCGATGGTGAATTAAAAGTAGAAACTTTCCAGACTTTAGATGCATTCACTGATAGCGGTGAGGCGTTAGAAGACAAAGACAAGCCGTACTCACGCTTGCCACAGCTCAAATTAAATTATCGCCTGCCTTGGGCCGAGCGCTTCGATATCACTGGTATTCATGATTCTGCATACTTCAAAAAGTCTATCGATGATGGTTCTGAAAACGAAAAAAGTGGCGCGCGTATTTATAATAAACTGAGCGCCGCCTATCCGATGGAAACCTCTTGGGGTTATATCAAACCTAAGCTTAGCTTGCAGCATCTATATACTTCATATGATGAAGATAGCTTAGAAGATAATCAGCTTAGTGAAGAAGATGGCAGTCAATCGGTGTTTGTTCCGCAAGCCAGTATCGATGCAGGTCTACACTTCTATCAAGCGGGCTCACCATTTGGTGCGTTTGACGATACGATGGGCGGCTATCGTTTACTTAGTCCACGCGTAAAATATACGTATTCACCGTATAAGAACCAAAACGATATTCCTAACTTTAATACGCGTATTGCCTCTATTAACTATGAGCAGCTGTTTTCGGACAGTTGGTTCTTAGGTCATGATCGTTTGCAGGATTTGCATTCTATTACGCCTGGTGTCAATTATCGTTACATCGATGCAACGGGTGTGACACGTTTTGATGGTAGCATTGCAGAACAGTTCTATCTAGATGATGGACGTGTAACACTTGATGACGATCAGCCAGTATTTACCTCGTCTTCTTCAGGTATGGTATGGGATACCAGCACTCAGCCTTATAATAATTTTTGGGTTGATGTTAGCGGTGCCCTAACCAGTAACTATGATTTGAACTACATTACGACTGAGCTGCGTTATCAGCCATCAGACAATAGCTTATTTAATGTGGGTTATGTTAAGCGTCAGCGTGATGACAATACCGATCAGTTGCCATTATCTGCGTTTACCGCTTCTGCTGTTTTCCCTATCAATAACAGCTGGCGTATATTGGCTCAGGGTCAGTACGATTATAATCGTAACAAGATGCTTGATTCACTCATCGGTGTTGATTACGAAGATTGCTGTTTCGGCTTTGCTGTTTATGGTCGCCGCTATTACAATGACCTAAACGTAAAAGACGAACCAACACAAGCTATTATGGCAGAAGTTAGATTAAATGGTCTTGGCAGCGGTAGTAGCCGCTTGACACGATTACTTGCTGATAAGATTTTAGGCTTTGAACCTGTACAGACGGCATGGAAAGACTAACCAGTTTTTTGCTAGATTAGAATTATTTACGTAAATATTTATAAGACACTATTTAAACCCCTATTATGGGAAACGCTGTCGAATATTTTATTATTAAGAGTATTGGATAGAGTTGACCGACTACCATCCGATGCAATGACATTGATGAGGAGCATCATGAGATTTTTTTCTTTACGTCAGACTAGCAGAGCAGTATTGCTATCTATGGCAGGCCTTACGCTTACGTTAAGTGCCAACGCTGCTACTGTCAAACCTGCAGCAGCTCAAGCTTCTACTCCTGCTGCGCAAAACTCAGTTGATCGCTTGACGCCAGCCAATAGCACAGACGGTATTATTGCTTTAGTCAATGAAAATGCTATCTTAAAAAGCGAACTGGTTGATGCTATCGAGCAGACTCAAGCACGTGCAAAAGCTGCTGGAGAGCCTATCGCAAACTCAGCACAACTACAATCTGAAGTGTTAAACGCACTTATTTTGCGTGAACTACAACTGTCTATGGTCAAACGTGCGGGACTGTCTGCCGATGAAGCAGAAATCAATCAACGTCTTGGTCAAATCGCTCAAGCTGAAGGCCTTAATAGCATCGCAGCATTGCAGCAACGTCTAGATGCAGCGCAACCTGGTAGTTATGCCAATCTACGCGCCAAACTGATCGAAGAGGCTTCTATCCAAGCGCTACAGCAGCGTCAAATTACTCGCCGAGTACGTATTAGCGAGCAAGACATTGATGCATTTTTGGCCTCACCTGAAGCCAAACGTCTGAATCAAAGCGAATATCAAACCATTCACGTACGTGTGCCTTATATAGATGACTATAGTCGCCTATCGGCCGCTCAACGTGAAGAAGCATTAAAAGTCGCGCAAGCATTACGTACGCGTTTGCTTGAGCCAAATGTCAACGTCGCTGAAGCCGTTGCTGCTAGCCAAGGTAGCTATCCGATTCCATTACAAGGTGGAGATATGGGCTTTCATAAGGCCGCCTCTTTACCGACAGAACTGTCTAGCAAAATCACCAAGCTAGACGTTGGTACTGTAAGCGAGCCATTATTGACTCCTGAAGGAATTGATATCATCAAGCTTGCTGATAAAAAAGCCAGCAATACGATGCTGATACCACAGTGGCATACTCGCCATATCCTAGTCAAAGTTGATGACCTACAAACTGACGCGCTTGCTGAACAAAAAATCAATGATCTATACGAGCAGCTTCGTGGCGGCGCTGACTTTGCTAGCCTGGCCTCAACGTATTCAGACGATCCAGGTTCTGCAGGACGTGGCGGCGACCTTGATTGGGTTAGCGAAGAAGATATGGTTGGTCCATTCGAAGCTACAATGAAGAATACGGCTGTTGGCGACTACTCTGCGCCATTTAAAACGCAATTTGGTTGGCATATCCTAAAAGTCGACGGTAAGCGCGATCAAGATATTAGCGAGCAATATCGTCGCAATATGGCACGTCAAGCATTGTATCAACGCCTAGCACCACAAGCTCAAGAAGACTGGTTACAAGAGCTACGTGCTGGCGCTTATATTCAGATACTTGGCTAATATGTTGCAATAAGCTAATAGTATTAAGTTAGCTAGAATATTGAATCGATTTAAATAAAGAAGGGTATATGCCATTGCATATACCCTTCTTTTTGTACGCAATTAAATATTTAACTGGAGGCTTTAAAAAATCTCAAAGTTAAATAGTTTGAATCTTGATAAACCAAAATCTATACACAAAGAAAAACCCCGAACCTAGGGCGATTGGTTCAGGGTTTCAATACTTCATGTTATTGTTATTATCTCTCTTCCGTGCTGACTCATCCTAAGTCATTTAACAGTATTATATAAGACAGCGGGCTGACCTGTGCTTTTATTGATACTGTCTCAACACTACATCCATGCGTATCCTTGTGTTGATGGATGTATTATAGGCCAATGGATTTGGTGCCGATAGAAGCTAAAGACTCTATTTTGCGTAAGCATATGCTTACATTATCTCTATGCACTACAGCTAATAAACACCTTCTTTTATTAACCAAAGCTGCGCTGCTCTTGTCTGTGCTCTTCTGACACTTTTTCGCCTTCTTTCTTGCCTTCTTCGATTTTGTTATCAGTTTCTTGGATATCTTCTGCTTGTGCAGTAGGCGCATTGCCTTCTTGCTTGCTTGCTTCTTCTGGCTCATATTGTAAGGTAGTCATCACAGGAAAATGGTCAGATCCTACGGATGGCATACGCTGAATATCAACTACTGTAAAGCAGGCACTATGAAAGATATGGTCCAAAGCCCAACGCAGAAATGGATATTTAACATGGAAGGTATTAATAAAATGTCGACCAATGCGAGGATCTAGTAGGCCAGAGATACGTTGGAAACGACGAGTGGTTTTTGACCATGCGACATCATTGAGGTCACCTGCCAGTATCGCCGTTTGGTCGTTTTCTTTTATATGTTTACCCACCATGAGCAGCTCAGCATCACGCGTGGTGGACTTATCAGCTTCAGTTGGGCTAGGCGGCATTGGATGCAAGCAATATAACCAAATGACGCGGCCTCCTTGCAAACGTAACTGTGTATGGATAGAAGGTATATCATCTATCATCAAATACTTAACTTCAGGATCGATTAGCTCAAGCTTAGAATACAAGTGCATACCATATAGATTATCTAGTGGCACTTTCACGGTGTAGGGATAGTCAGACTCGACTTGCTGTAAGGCTTGCTCCCATTTCTTGTCACTCTCTAATGTAATTAAGATATCCGGCTGCTTTTGCTTAACCAAATCGACCAGTTTTTGCGTTTCATCATTGGGCGTCAATACGTTTGAGACCATGATTTTTATTTGATGCGCTTGCCCTTCTGGCTTATCTTTTGCCTTTTGAACTTCTTTTTTCCATAGCTTAGTATATGGCAGCACCATTCTCAGCTGAAATGCTAACGTACCACTCAGCACAACAAACAATATCCACTGCCCTAACTCCCACTTTGAGGAAAACACTAACATGCCAAACCAAGCGAGAATACCAAGCACCATTATTTGAATGCGTGGAAACTCAACACCGCGCACCCACCAGTTATCTAGCGGCAACCAGCCCCAGATTGTGACAAAGGCGATGAATCCTGCTAGACCTTGTAAGACGTAATATAATAGTGAGAGATCCATAAGTAGGTACTAACCGTTGATTAAAGTGTCGATAGAGCTGATGATGTATATTGGTTAAGCTGTAACTCACCTGACATCAAATAACTAACGTCGAGTAATTGCGTTTGAGACTTACTTTAGCATTTCAGAGGATTCTCGCCTACTGGTGAGTCTCAATTATGCGACAACTATCATAAAACGTTACAATATTGGCTCACTCAATGTAATGAGTGCTTTATTAAACATTATATTTTTGAGGTCGTCAGATAGCCAAGTACCTCTTCAATAGTAATAACTTAAAGTTATAGCCGACATAGTTAATAGTGTATGGAAAACGACCAAATAATAGCCGAAACGCCTTGCTTTTTCGCGCCATTCACGGCATTGTTATCGGTTGACGATGCAACAAATAATTGTAAATAGGATTGAACTTCATGAGTGATTTAACAGTAGGTTTGGTAGGCTGGCGCGGTATGGTAGGGTCAGTATTGATACAACGTATGCAGGAAGAAAATGACTTCAACGGTATCACACCGGTGTTTTTTTCTACCAGTAATGCTGGTGGTGATGCACCAAAATTCGATGGTATTGAAACCGGCCAACTAAAAGACGCTCATGATATTGAAGCACTTGCTGCCTGTGATGTCGTTATTACTTGCCAAGGTGGTGACTATACGTCAAAGGTCCATCAACCATTGCGTGATAGCGGTTGGAACGGCTATTGGGTTGATGCGGCAAGTACGCTGCGAATGAAAGATGACAGCATCATCATTCTTGATCCAGTCAATCGTAACGTTATTGATAGTGCCCTAGCCAATGGCAAAAAAGACTTTATCGGTGGTAACTGTACCGTATCATTGATGCTTATGGCTATCGGTGAGCTGTTTAATAAAGGTTGGGTCGAATGGGTCAGCGCGATGACATATCAAGCCGCTAGTGGCTCTGGCGCAAACAATATGCGCGAGCTCATCAATGGCATGGGTGTGTTACGTGATGCCGTCCAAGACGAATTGGCTGATCCTGCTAGTGCTATTCTTGAGATTGATAAAAAAATCGCTCAGACTCAGCGCTCAGCAGACTTCCCTACACAATACTTCGGTGTACCACTGGCAGGTAGCTTGATTCCTTACATCGATGCGCAGCTAGAAAACAAACAGTCAAAAGAGGAATGGAAAGGCGGCGTCGAGACCAATAAGATCTTGGGTAATGATGAAGCCAGTACGATTCCCATCGATGGTATGTGTGTACGCGTCGGCGCTATGCGTTGTCATGCGCAAGGCCTAACGATCAAGCTAAAAAAAGACATTCCATTAGAAGAAATCGAAGCCGCACTCAAAAACAGTGGCAACGAGTGGTTGGATTTGGTCGAAGATGACAAAGAAGCTACCATGAATCGCCTAACTCCAGTGGCAGTGACTGGCACCTTAACTGTTGCCCTAGGTCGCTTACGTAAGCTTAATATGGGCCCTGAGTATCTAGGTGCTTTTACCGTTGGTGATCAGTTGTTATGGGGCGCAGCAGAACCATTACGTCGTATGCTTAATATCATCCGTGAGCAAAACGTCTAACTCAGATACCTTAAATGAAGCACAAAAAAGACAGCGATTGCTGTCTTTTTTTATGGATCGATTACTAGTTAGATTGATACGCAATCATCACCTCATTACGACGTAAAAATGGTAGCGTCCAAGGCGGGTTATATCGTGCCAATTCAGGCTCACCTATAGGCGTCAAATTCTGGTCTTGCATCCATGTTTGCAGCGCTTCGGTTTTTTCCGCTACTTTGTCCTCTCCTGCGAGCCAAGAGAACTTAATCACACCGTACGTCTGTGCAGGCACTTCTATAATCTCAACGTTTAGATTGTTTGGCTTAGGCAACGTTTGCATTGTATATTTACTAGGCATCGTAAATTGTACGCGCCACTTACCATCGTCTTGTTGCATACTGACTGGTGCTGTCATGGCAATTTTTTGTGACTCATTATCACTTTCTTTGTTATCAGCTTGCATCGTGACAGGTGCCGTCATACTAATTTTACTACTGTCTCCACTTGGTGCTGTGTTATTACCAAAAATATAGTCCGCTAAAACCTTAAATCCTTCACGACTTGCTGAGTCTTGGTCACCACTCACCCACGTTTGCGCCACTAGCTGCTCATCATAACGACGCAACTCAAAGTCATCTACTTGGGTCAACACCGTATATTTCGGCTCTTCGGTAGCCATAGCCCCTCCTGATATCAATAATGAACCACTCAATAATAAGTAAGCTGTCTTTTTCATGTCATATCTCCAGCATCTAAAAGCATGATGTGGCAATGATTATTACCTCACCTGTATAACTTCTACTGTATCAACAGACCTTTAGTATTGTCTGTGTCTTTTGGCGTGCTATCTGTATTTTTTGGTTATGGTAAAGCGGTATTTACCAAAGTGTATATAGAGCGTATATCGATGACATCTAATAACTATAGTTAAAGAACGCTAAAATGTATGTGAGGCAGCCGATTGAAAATTGTACAAGTAGTACATTTAGGGAGAGTAACGCCGTAGCAGTTCAGTGATTCTCTGACTATATGTCCAAAAAACTGCTAACAATGCTATAATTAGCGCCATTTTCATAGCTTAAATAGCGGTTATCATATGCAATTTGTCTTACATAAAACGGCTAGCGGTGCAACGCGTGCACGCCGTGGTACGGTTCATCTCAATCATGGCGACGTGCAAACGCCTGCTTTTATGCCTGTTGGTACTTATGGTACGGTCAAAGGCATGCTGCCACGTGATATCGAAGCCATCGGTGCTGATATTATTCTAGGCAATACCTTCCACCTCTGGTTACGTCCGGGTACCGAAGTTATTGATAAATTTGGTGGCTTGCATAAGTTTATGCATTGGGACAAGCCTATCTTGACCGATTCGGGCGGTTTCCAAGTATTTAGCCTTGGCGCAATGCGTAAAATTACCGAAGAAGGCGTCAATTTTAAATCTCCTATCGATGGCGCAAAGGTATTTCTCTCACCAGAAAAATCTATGCAGATTCAGTACAGCTTGAACTCAGACATCGTCATGCAGTTTGATGAGTGTACGCCGTATCCAGCCACTCATGATGAAGCGAAAAAGTCGTTAGAGCTATCGTTACGTTGGGGACAGCGCTGTATCGATGAGCACAACAGACTGGGCAGTACCAACGCATTGTTCGGTATCGTGCAAGGCAGTATGTACCCTGATTTGCGTCAGCAATCACTCGAAGGCCTGTTAGAGATTGGCTTCGATGGTTACGCTATTGGTGGTCTTTCAGTTGGCGAACCTAAAGAAGAGATGATAGACGTCCTAGACTACCTGCCTGATGATATGCCAGCAGATAAGCCACGCTATCTTATGGGTGTTGGTAAGCCTGAGGATTTAGTTGAAGGCGTACGTCGCGGCGTAGATATGTTCGACTGTGTGATGCCAACGCGTAACGCGCGTAACGGCCATTACTTTGTGACGGGCGATGCAGATAATGCTGGTGTGGTACGTATCCGTAATAGCCAATATCGCAATGATGAAGGCCCATTAGATCCTGAATGTGACTGCTATACTTGCCAAAACTTTAGCCGTGCTTATCTGTACCATCTTAATAAGTGCAAAGAGATGCTAGGTGCTCAGTTAGCGACCATTCATAATTTGCGCTATTACCAACGTTTGATGCAAGGTATCAGAGATGCTATCGAGCAAGATAAATTTGATGAGTTTGTCAGCGAGTTTTATGCCAAACGCGGTCAAACGGTTCCTGAGTTAAACTTGCGTTAATCCTGTTTAATATTCACGACCATATAACGATATCTGTTGAAATAAAAAAGGGCTTAAGAATAATCTTAAGCCTTTTTTTCTGTGCTGCTTTTATCACTCAATGATTATCACTTAATGATTCAAATAGAATCTATTTTGACTACTATCCCATCAATGACGTCACAAATACTACAATAACAGCGATTGGTGCGATGAATTTCGCAACGATTTGCCACAGCTGCCATGTACCATTAGATAAACCAAGCTCTTGCTGAATGTTACGTTGATCCATTTTCCAACCAACAAATACAATTGCAGCCAGACCTGTTAGAGGCAATAGGAACTTACTAGTAAGCTTATCTAATGCATCAAAGATACCATTACCCATGATAGTAAAGTCAGACCATAGATTGAACGATAGCAATGCTGCAATACCTAACAACCAGATTACTGTACTTGCCACGATAGTCGATACAGTACGACTCATCGACGTACGCTCTTCTAACAGCTCAACGGTTGGCTCAAGTAACGAGATAGATGAAGTAATAGCGGCAAAGGTAATAAGCAAGAAGAACAATGCACCAATGATAGTACCCGCACCCATGCTACCGAAAGCAATTGGCAAGCTTACAAAGATAAGACCAGGACCTGATGCAGGATCTAGACCATTGCTAAAGATGATTGGGAAGATGGCAAGACCAGCAGCCAACGCAATAACCGTATCCAAAATAACAACGGTACGTGCTGTTTTTAGCAAGTTTACTTCACGGCCCAAGTAAGAGCCATAAGCGACCATGATACCCATACCAATTGATAGGGTGAAGAATGCATGGCCTAATGCTGCAAGCATAACATCAGCCGTTAGTTTGCTAAGATCTGGCGTAAATAGGTAAGCAACTGCTTCACCGAATCCACCGTTTATTACGTTGTAACCAACGATAACGAACAGAATCACACCCAATAATGGCATTAAAATCTTAGCTGTTTTTTCGATACCACTTGTCACACCAATACCAACGATGACAGCGGTTAAAATCATAAATACCGTATGCCAGATCGTCAATGTACCAGCTGATGCAAGCATAGCATCAAAGGTTGCAGCAACAGAGTCACTGTCTTGACCAGCAAAGCTACCTGTTGCAACTTTAGTGATATAGTTAAGCGCCCAACCACCGATCACACTATAGAACGATAGAATTAAGAAGCCACCCAAAACACCAGTAGCACCAATAATACCCCAACTACGTGACTTACCTTCATTCGCTGCTACGTCTGAAAAAGTATTGACTGGGTTTTTTTGACCACGTCGACCAATTAACCATTCAGCAACTAATATCGGAAAACCGACCAGCGCGATACAGAACAAATAAGCAATAACGAAAGCTGAACCACCGCTTTCGCCAACCATGTATGGAAATTTCCATATGTTTCCTAAACCAACTGCTGAGCCTACTGCTGCCAATACGAAGCCAAAGCTTGAGCTCCATTGGGCATGTTCTTGTTTATTGATAGCCATTTTTTCCGTCCTCGTGCTTCAATTAACGTTACTGATAATCTTCCCTGATCAACATAAATAGTCAGCCTTACCGTTAGACTATTTAGTAAACGCTTCGATGTGAAACGCCCAGCAACATTAAGAAAGAATTGATTACAATATCGTAAACGCTCAGTTTCTGCTAAGCGACCAAAAAAGTCAAGTGCTCATAAATATAAAAAGCCATAACAAATAGTTATGGCTTTCATCTAATTCGCCTTCATTCCATAAGAATTTATCTGATTAAAAGTATCAAACTCATCATTAATCGAGTTGTATTTTTTTAGCGCACAACACCGCGGCTGCTATTTTGTAAGGAATCAATAAGTAGCTGAATTTTTGGCTCTTTAGCCAATAGCTCACTATGTAGGACTTCCAACGCTTGTGCAGTAGTCAAACCTGATCTAAAAATCGTACGATACGCTTGACGTAATACATTAATAGTTTCTTTTGACCAACCTTTACGGCGCATGCCTTCGATATTGAGTCCATGAGCCTTTGCTGGATTGCCAGATACCATTGTAAATGCAGCCACATCTTTCAAAATAAGGCTGGCTCCGCCAATTAAGCTATAGTCATCTACTGTACAAAACTGATGTATACCTGAGTTACCACCGATGATGGTATGGTCGCCAATAGTCACATGCCCTGCCACACCAACATTGTTAGCCAGTACGTTATGATCCCCAATGACACAATCGTGTGCGACATGGGTGTTTACCATCAGTAGATTATGACTGCCGATTTTAGTCAGCTCGCCATCTTGCGCTGTACCGCGATGTAAGCTACAGGCTTCGCGAATCGTATTATGATCGCCGATTTCAAGCCAAGTACGCTCACCTGCATATTTCAAATCTTGAGGATCTTCACCAATACTTGCAAATTGATAAAACTCATTGTGTTGGCCAATACGAGTCAGCTTAGTCACTACGACATGTCTATGCAAGACGGTATGCGCACCAATTGATACTTCATCACCAACGATACAATAGGGCCCGATAATAGCAGTCTCGTCAATCTGCGCGGACGGTGAGATGAGTGCTGTAGGATGAATCTGACTCATAAGATGGGCCCTTGTATCATTTGATGCGAGTAAATAATAAAAAAGTATCGCTATTTCAGTCTTACTAACGAAGCTAATACCAGTTGCGTTGTTGAGTTTACATATAGCTGTTTATTGCAGTGATAGTGAGCGATTTCAATATCGCTCTTTGTACAGTATGGCTTATTAAAAACTTAAGCACCCTTCACATTAGCAGGTTTTTGCTGCTCTTGACGTGCAATCATAATTTGCGCACTAGCCGCCAATTCATCTTCGACATGGACAGTACAATCAAACTTATAGATACCATGTCTTTGCATCACGGTCTTTGCACGAATGATAAGCTGATCACCAGGAATCACACGGCGTTTAAAACGGACTTTATCCACACCTGCAAACAGATAGAGGTAACCGTCTTCTGCCGTTAGCCCTGCACTGATAAAACCAAGCACACCTGACACCTGTGCCATTGACTCCACCATCAATACCCCTGGCATAATCGGCTCATCAGGAAAGTGACCGTTAAAAAACTCTTCATTAATAGTCACGTTTTTGATACCAGTAATACACTCGCCTGGGGTACAAGCTACAATACGATCTACCAGCATAAAAGGGTAACGATGCGGTAAATAATGCTTAATCGTATGATACGTCAATGGTAGCGTAAGACCTTGCTCAGCCAAGCTTTTAACGTCTTCATCAGTTGGGATATCTATATTGTTATTGCTCATAATGACGCTTCCTTGCTGTGTTTTGAATATCTATTATTTGTTTGTGTTTGCATTAGTTATTGCCTAGCTGACGAAAACGTACAGCAGCACGTCGCCAATTAGCAGTTGGCATTGCAGCCGTACCAGATGAATATGAACCAGCGGTTTTAATGGATTTGGTGACCATGGTCATGCCAGACAAAACGACATCGTCTGTAATCTCAATATGCCCTGTGATACCGACAGCGCCGCCTATTATACAGCGCTTCCCTATCGTAGTACTACCCGCAATACCCGTTTGAGCAGCAATAGCAGTACCATCACCGATACGGACGTTATGGGCAACTTGTACCAAATTATCAATAATCACGTGATTACCAATAACAGTATCATCGATAGCGCCACGATCGATACACGTCTGGCTACCAACTCGCACATAATCACCAATAATGACACGGCCTAACTGGGCAATGCGCTCCCAACCTGTGTTACTAGGATCTTTAGTAGGAGCGAACCCGAACCCTTCAGATCCGATGCTTACCCCTGCATGCAATCTAACGTGATTGCCAATGACACACTCAGGCCCGACAACGACTTGCGACTTAATGACACAATCGGTACCGATACTAGTATTGGCCTCAACCACGACATGAGCATCAAGTGAGCTACGCGCCTCTATTTGTACATTGTCACCAATCACGCAAAAAGGGCCGATATTGACTTGCTCGCCAATAACAGCACTGTCTGCAATCACAGCACTAGGATGAATCCCGTTAGATAAAGAATGACGCGCAAACAGCTGACTGGCACTGGCATAAGCCAAATATGGATTTGAGACGACTAGCGCTATCGCTGAGGTAGGTACTTGATCACGATATGCTTCAATCACCAACACCGCACCTGCCTCACTGCTAGCCAAGCTAGAGATGTAGTGAGGATCTGCCAAAAAACTTAACTGCTGCTGACTGGCTGTCGTCAAACTACCGACGCTACTGAATGGTTGACACAATTGCTCAGTATCAATCTCAGCCTTATTAATAATAGGCTGACGCTGCTCAATTCGAGTAATGAGTTGCTCAATCGTTATCATAATGACTATTAATAAAATATGGTTATAAATGAAACGGTCGCCAAAATAACAATGCGTTTTGACGACCTACTAAGCTCTAATGATATTTCCGTCTATTTGAGACAATCTTTAAAACTGCTCAAATATATGAGAAAAATATCACTAATTTAGAATGTGTTACCAATCTGGAACTGGACTTTTTCAGTCTCATCACCCTCTTTGTCACCAAATGGTACCGCGTAGCTAAGTGAGATTGGACCAATTGGCGTATACCAAGTGATACCGGCACCAGCACTGTAGCGGAAGTCATTATCTTGAGTCAGTAATGGAACATCTGAATCATTAAAAGTGCGATCTTCTTTATCAGAGGTGTCAAAGACCTGACCACCTTCAGCAAACAATACTGGGCGTACTTGATCTGCCCAATCACCTTTAAACGGCATTGGTAAAATTAATTCAGCACCAAACGTTGCTAGCGCATTACCACCAACCTCTTCTGCAGTGAAGGTTTGGTTGTCTGGATCATTGACTGCATCAAGATAAACTTGTGATTTAGGTCCTAGAGTAGATGATTCATAACCACGTACTGAGCCATAACCACCAGCATAGAAGTTTTCATAGAACGGCAAATCATTACCATAACCAAGCTTAGTATAACCACGCGCGATCACGTCTTTATAAATAGGGTAATATATATTGCCGCTATAAGTTAGCTTTTGGTAGTTGGCATCGCCAAGACCAATGGTTGCATCAATCGCATGGCTCATCCCTTTGGTAGGAAATACTGGACGGTCTAGAGTGCTGTAGTCCCAACCAAATAATAGATTGTAAGTCTGATAATCATTCTTGAAGGTGGCAACACCATCAGTATCTACTTCCGGTGTTTTCGTACCGCCCTCGTCTAGAATCTCTTGAACATTAGATATCCCTAAGTAACGACCACCACGAACCTTTGTGTTGTCTACATTTAGACCCGCACTAAGACGTTTGGTTTCATCAATAGGATAACTATAGTTCAGCGTCGCACCATATGAATCTGTCACATAGTTACTAACGTTGTCGTCATCATATTTAGTTTTGCGATAATAACCACTGATACCTTGAGAGACACCGTTTTCTGTAAAGTACGGATCGGTATAACCTAGGCTATAAGAGTCCCGTGTTTCTGAACGAGAAAGCGCAGCCTTTACGCGGTTACCTGTACCCATAAAGTTGTTTTGGGTCAGATCCAATTGGAAAGTCACACCACCACTTTGTGAGTAACCCGCTGCAATCGTTGAGCTACCAGAAGGCTGCTCTTCAACCACATAATTTACATCAACTTGATCTGGCTGGTTGGGTACTGGCTTAACATCGACAGTAACATTTTTAAAGAAGCCAGTACGCATCAAACGCGTGCGGGATAACTGAATTTTGTCATTAGAAGACAGCGTACCTTCTAACTGACGCATCTCACGACGTAATACTTCGTCTTGCGTTTTGATATTACCCGTAAAGTTGATACGGCGAACATAAATAGGACGTGCAGGGTCGATATAATAATCGACATCGACCATTTTCGTATCGTCATTGATACGTGGTACTGGTCTGATTTGAGCTAGATAATAGCCTTCGTTACCATAGCGTCTTTTAAGAGAAGCAGTGGTTTCGTCCAGTTTTGCTTGCGAGTATTTTTCATTAGATGCAAAGCTAACCAGCTCTTTTAGCTCACTATTTTCAAAGGTGGGTTTACCTAAAAAGTTCACTTCGCCAAACTGATATTGCTCGCCTTCGCTTAGGCTAACTTCGATAAACACACTGCTCTTGTCTTCACTGATGTTCAGTACAGCATTATCGACTGAAAAACGCACATAACCATCGTTCTGATATAGCGCCTTTAAACTCTCTAAACTGGCGGCCAGTTTTTCTTGAGCGTAACGATCAGACTTAGATAATAGACGCGTCCATGAAGATTCTTTTACCGCGAAAACGTCTTTAATCTCTTCATCACTAAAGTGTTTGTTACCAATGATATTGATATCAACAACTTTAGCAGGCTTGCCTTCTACAAAGCGCACATCAAGTTTTACGCGGTTACCATCAAGGACCGTTTGATCTACTTCGATATTACTATTGTAGTAACCTTGGCTAATATATTGCTGTTGTAGCTCATTGGCCACGCCTTGCAAAGTAGACTGCTTAAGCACGTCACCAGCAGAGAGTCCAGCATTCTTCAGTCCCTGCTCAAGCCCTTCTTTTGGAATGAGCTTGTTACCTTCAAAGGTAACTTCAGCGATCGTTGGACGCTCAATGACGTCAAACCTTAGCTTGCCACCTTCGACACGGCTTTGAATATCAGCAAAGTTCTCAGTTGCATATAGCGCCTTAATACTGGCAGCTAAGCTACTATCATTCACCGTATCGCCTACCGTAACAGGTAAGACCGGATAGAGGCTATCAGGGGTTAGGCGTTGTAAGCCATTAAAACCGATGTCAGTTACTACAAATTCTGCAGCCTGTACTGGCATACTCATCATCGCTACAACTAACGGCAACCCAGCCGCGCTCATAATTAAAGGCGTACGCATAAACACTATCCGTCAATAAAAAAATTGCTTAAGTTAAGTTAAAAGGCACGTATTGTCTAACCCGTGCGCATAAGGTTATAAACCCATGCAAGGGTAACTCAGAACACTTTATATAAATTGCATCACAAAATAAACTAAAAATTACGATTAGTACAGAGGACACGACACAGAGTAGCATGCCTATCATAACAATAATCAGCCTATAATAGGCGTAAAACCATTAGTATATCGTGCTTTATCAGCCATATTGCTCATAAACCGATTAAAATAGCCGGCTGATGTCATTACCAATTGCTAACACCATGAAACCTGCCAGCAAGAGTAAACCGATATTTAGACCAACCATTTGCACACCTTCAGACAGTGGCTTACCACGAATCAACTCAATAAAGTGATAAACAATATGACCACCATCTAATACTGGAATCGGCAAAAGGTTTAAGACGGCAAGACTCAAGCTAATTAGCGCCGCTGTCGACAATACCATCTGCCAACTGATATCAAAGCTTTGTTTGGCGACTTTGGCAATGGTAATTGGCCCTGATAGATTGTCTAAACCAATCATACCTGACAGCATTTTTCCCATCGAACTTACGGTCATTACCGCGAGCTGCTCAGTCTTTTCAAATGACTTCACTAACGACTCACTAGGACCATAGACCACGGTGGTCTTATAATCATCAGGAATAACAATCTCAGTCTGATCCACCATTGCACCAATCTGTCCGTAATCATTGCCCAAGTTGTCTTTTTTGCCTTGAGGCATAATCTGCAACTGTACTGACTTAACATCACGCAACACCGTAAAGTTCAATAGCGTTTCAGGATTATCACGAATGATACGCGTGGCAGTAATCCAATCTTCGATTGACTCATTATTAATAGCAGCAATGCGGTCGCCAACCTTTAGACCTTGGCGGATAGCGGCACCATCGGGAGCCAAACCACCTACAATCGGAGCAATCTGCGGCTGCCACGGCAACATACCAAAGCTGGTCAATGCGTCTTTGCCTTGAGCCTCGCCTTGCATAAACTGCGTAACTGGTGCTTGATAGGTTTTAGTCGACTGATCGGTTTGGGCATCTGACTGCAAGGTGATGCTGACATTATCCGTCTCACCCATACGTCCTGCAAGGCGATAGTTAATACCTTCCCATGTCTGCACATCATGTCCATCAATCGCAACAATCTTATCACCGACTGGCAGCTGTGCCATCGCAGCAGGCGTATCTGGTAGTACCTGTCCAATCTTAGTCGCCAACTGCTCAGATGGGGTCATAAATAGTACCCAAAATAGCGCGATAGCGATGACAAAATTCATGATAGGGCCAGCTGCAACGATAGCAATTTTCTTGAGCGGATGTTGCCGATTAAACGCAAGGTGCTGCTCATCTTTTGCGACATTACCTTCACGCTCATCCAGCATCTTTACATAACCGCCAAGTGGCAATGCTGAGATACGATAGTCGATGCCGCTCTTTTTACTGGTCCAACCAAAAACTTTAGGACCAAAACCGATAGAGTACGTTAGCACTTTGACACCGCAAAGCCGCGCCACAATATAATGTCCCCACTCGTGTAAGGCAATAAGCGGGCCCAAGACAAATATGGCGGCAAGAAGTGTTAGTAAAAACGTCATGATTTTTTCTCAGTATTGTCTCTCAGCATTTTTATTAACATCTTCTCTAATATCGTTTATCAATGTTATATATCAGCTCAGAGACGCTTGCTACGATTATGTTAGCTTTGCTACCAACTTATCAGTCAAGTGGCGTGCAATCTTATCGATTGCCAATATGTCTTCTATGTCAGCGGTTTTGTTCAATGGTGGCAGCTGTATGTCATTTAAGGCCTGTTCGTTAATATTAGCAATGTCCGTCAAACGAATTTTACCATCGAGGAACGCCGCCACTGCAATTTCGTTTGCCGCATTGAGCACAATTGTGGCTTGCGTCCCTGCTTGCATAGCTTGGCGAGCCAAACGCAAACAGGCAAACTTTTGCAGATCTGGCTCGATAAACTCCAAACCACTAAGTGCAAATAAATCTAATGGCTGCGAGCCACTATCAATGCGATCAGGGTAGCTCAGCGCGTGCGCAATGGGCGTTTTCATGTCTGGACTGCCCAGCTGTGCTAAAAAGCTACCATCGCTATATTCTACCATCGAGTGAATGATACTTTGTGGATGAATAACCACATTTATCTTATCTTCAGGCAAATCAAATAAGTGGCAGGCTTCTATCAGCTCAAGCCCCTTGTTCATCATCGTGGCCGAATCGACAGATATCTTTTGACCCATTGACCAATTAGGGTGTTTGACCGCTTCTGCGACGCTTGCCTGCTGCATCTGCTCAAACGACTGCTGCAAAAATGGCCCACCAGAAGCTGTCAACCATAGTTTACGGACACCATGATTTGGCTGGTGAATTTGCGTATTGTCTTGCTGAATAGCGAGTGGCAAGCATTGAAAAATGGCATTGTGTTCAGAGTCTAGCGGCAGCAAAGTGGCTTTGTGCGTCTTGACCGCATCGATCATGACTTTACCTGCCATGACTAAGGCTTCTTTGTTTGCCAATAAAATACGTTTGCCTGCACGTGCTGCTGCCAATGTAGACGGCAACCCTGCCGCACCTACAATCGCTGCTACAACCGTATCAGTCTGTGAGTCAGTGGCAATATCTACCAATCCTGCCTCGCCCCCTACAACATCACTATCAATCCCTGCTGCTTTAAGCCTGTGAGCAAAATCATCTACGGCTGACGTCGGCACACTGACGCGTTTCGGCAAAAACTGCTGACAGAGCGCAAATAGCTTATCTAAGCGATGATAGCCTGACAAAGCATAGACTTCGTAGGTGTGCGGTTGCGCCGCTAATATTGCTAGAGTGCTATCGCCAATCGAGCCTGTCGCGCCTAGTACGGCGATGCGTTGCGTCATAACCATCAATGCCCATGATACTTAAAAGTAATAAAAATAGAATATCGTCTGTTAACTATAAAGCCACTGCTCTGATAACTTCACTTGTCATACCAATGCATTGCTCGCTGTCTGACTTATACCAATATTATGGTGGACTGACTACAGAACAGGTTTAAATAGAAAAGTGCTGCTATATAACCTTATACCACTATCAAACCAAGCTGCTGTATCGCCCAAAAACCAAGTGCAAATATCGGTGTTGCAGACAATAGTGAATCGATACGGTCAAGGATACCACCGTGACCGGGCAAGATAGTGCCTGAATCTTTTACATCAGCACGACGTTTGAGCATCGACTCAAACAAATCTCCAAGTACAGAGGCAAGAATAGTGATGGCCGATAACGCTACAAATGCGATTAACGGTATACCGGTCAGCTGTAATTTGAAGACGCTAATAGTTATCACAACTAGCAATCCTGTGACGAGGCCACCAGCCAACCCTTCCATGCTCTTATTGGGTGAGACATTGGGTGCCATTTTTCGGCGACCAAGCTTGCGTCCAACGAAATATGCGCCACTATCTGCACACCATACTAATAAGAACACATACAGCAGCCACCATGCCGACAGTTGCCAGAGATAGAACATCGCCGTGATAGATGCCGTCAAAATAACTGCGCCCATCATTGCCAATTGGTTGCCGTACCACCTTGTTTGTGTTGGGAAAACTCGAACCCAAGACAGTGCCATCAGCCATATTACTAATGAAGCCACCCACCAGAACAACCAAGTTACCTTGAACATCAGTGAGAATATAGTAAGCGCTAAAATCAATAGAACGAATACCACAGGCTGGCGCCATTTAGGCATCAATTTAGCCCACTCATGAGCGGCGATAATGACCCCAATGGCCAACAGTGGTGCAAATAAAATAGGTGTTTGGCTCGCAAACATTGCAATACCAACGATAATAACGAGAACAATTGCCGTCTTAATTCGTTGCCACATACTTATCGAGCCTTATAATAATGAAGAACAGATGGTCAAAAAATGCATTATAGCAGCTAACTAACGATGGCCTAGTGATAGCATTCAATACTAATTCAAGCCGTTTATCATTGCATAAACCAACCCTATTGACCAGTTATACAATACTAACTGAACTGAGCCGACTAAACTTATCTATCAACTCACTGCTCAGTGACCTTGCTGCTCTATCACTACCTGCTCGCTGGTTTTGCCAAAGCGACGTTGACGTTTTGCAAACTCTGCGATCATCGAAGCTAGCTCTTCTGCTGCAAAATTTGGCCATAATGTAGGAGTGAAAAACAGCTCAGCATAAGCGGATTGCCACAATAAGAAATTAGAAATACGATACTCGCCGCCCGTACGCACCAGCATATCTACTGCTGGGGTATCGGCTAATTGTACGTAGTTACCTAACAACTCTTCGCTGACATCTTCAGCTTTTAATTCGCCAGCTTGCACTTGCTGAGCCAGCTGTTGTGCTGCATTTGCAATATCCCACTGCCCACCGTAACTAATCGCAATCACTAGCGTCATCGCATCAAACTTCGCCGTTTTTTCTTCTGCGTCAGCCATTAGCGTTTGCAATGACTCACTAAGCTGGCTGCGATCACCAATGAAACGCAAGCGAATACGATACTCATTCATGCGCGGCATTTGCTCATAGATCGTCGATGTGAGCAGCTGCATCAACAGTGCCACTTCACTAGGCGGTCTCTGCCAATTTTCGCTAGAAAACGCAAATACGGTCAGCACTTCAATGCCTGTATTGACACAATACTCAACGATAGGATCGAGCGCGTCTTTGCCAGCCACATGCCCTTGACCGTGGCCCAAATCATTGGCCTTACCATAGCGATTATTACCATCCATAATGATGGCGATATGACGAGGAAGAATAGCGGGCGCCAAAACGGCTAAAGTGGACATAGGCGAACTTGCTTATTGTTGAGGTAAAATAATAATAACGTGTGCAACAGCGATTAAAAAGCGCCATTTATATAATTCACTAACTTATCATAATTGCGTCGTTAGTTTTTAGTGCTCAGAATGCGATGAATCCAGTTCAATCAATCGCACCTTTTGCGTACATTAGATATGGCTTCATATAGTTGATTCAGTTTAAAAGAGATACAGGCCAACCGAGTGCAGATGTAACTGTGATACTTCAAGCGAGGTTAACGTTGGCACTCTTTTATAAAGGACTGACTATATCAGTCTACACAATAATAAACAGCCAATAGCTATAAAGTATTGGCTGCTCAATTACAGATAATCTACCGAACTGATTCTTGCTACAAATAGCAAGTATATCAGTATTAAACTTCCATCAAATCGCTTTCTTTCTTACTCAAGCGAGCATCGATCGTTTCGATATATTTGTCAGTGATTTTTTGAATATCATCACTAGCACGGCGCTCGTCATCTTCTGAGATTTCTTTTTCTTTTGCCAAGTCTTTGATGTCATTCATCATGTCACGGCGAATATTACGGATAGAAACTCGGCTGCTCTCAGCTTCACCACGTGCAAGCTTTTGCATATCGCGACGAGTATCTTCTGTCAATGCTGGCATCGGCACACGAATCACATCAGCAGACATTGGGTTTAGACCCAAATCTGCTTCACGAATAGCCTTGTCTACTGCTTGTACCATCGTACGGTCAAACGGTTGAACCAGCAAGGTACGTGAATCTTCAACGTTCACGCTTGCCACTTGGTTCAATGGTGTATCAGAACCGTAGTAGCTGACCATCACACCTGACAACATACCTGGATGCGCACGACCAGTACGAACTTTACTGAAAGTGCTTTCAAGCGCTTCCAATGTTTTTTGCATGCGTGCTTCGCCGTCTTGCTTAATCTCTTTAATCATTGTGTATCCTTATTTATCGTTACCGACAAATTTTTTATTTGCTATTGGGATATTAATTATTTATTGCTAATCGTTAGCTATTTACTGACGTTAGTTGCCAGTATCGCATCAATTAATGAAAAACTCGTGTGCCTTCATTTTCACCCATGATGACATTCAATAATGCATTAGGCTTAGTCATGTCAAACACTTGCAGCGGTACGTTATGCTCACGGCACAGTGCAATAGCCGTTAGATCCATGACGCCTAGCTTTTGTTCTAGTACTTCATCAAAAGTCAGACCGTCATATTTGACTGCATCATCATGTAGACTCGGGTCTTTGTCATAAACGCCATCGACCTTAGTCGCTTTTAAAATCAAACCAGCTTCGATCTCGATACCGCGCAAACAAGCAGCGGTGTCAGTGGTGAAGAATGGGTTACCCGTACCTGCCACAAAGATACAAACTTCGCCATTTTTAAGGTAACGAATGGCATTACGACTGCTATAGCTTTCGGTGACTTCACCAATCGGTAACGCTGACATCAAGCGCGTTTTGATATTGCGACGCTCAAGCGCATCACGCATTGCCAGTCCGTTCATAACGGTCGCTAACATGCCCATCTGATCACCAGTAACACGACCAACGAGACCTTCTTTTTGTAACTGCGCACCGCGATATAAGTTACCACCGCCGACTACGATACCAACTTGGACACCAAGTCCACGCAAGTGAGCGATAGACAAGCTCATTTTATCAAGCACTTCGGTATCGATACCCATGTCTTTACTACCAGCTAAGGCTTCACCGGAGAGTTTCAGCAAGATACGAGCGTAACGCGGGTTTTTGTCAGACATGAGGTCACCTTGTTATCATGAAATTATAAAGAAAATTATCGGTAAAATACAAATCGAGTTTGCCCACAACGCTACACTTACAGCTAAGCGTATTAAAAAGGCTAAATTGCGCTAATTGTAGCAAAAACTGCCCGCCATTGGGCAATTTTCACTCGCATATCTTATTGGATATCTAGCCTTGGTAACTGGCGAATAGATCATATTCACTAGCATCATCGATAGTCACTGTTAAGAACTGCCCTACTTTGACTTGAGCGTTGATGTCATCAACATAGACATGACCATCAATTTCAGGTGCATCAGCATAGCTACGGCAAATAGCAATATTTTCATCGCTATCAATTTCATCGACCAATACCGTTAAGGTTTTGCCGACTTTTTCTTGTAGCTTTTGCGCTGAAATATCTTGCTGTAGCGCCATTAAACGCTCATAGCGAGACTGCTTAACGTCTTCAGGCACATGATCAGGCAAGTCATTAGCAACTGCGCCTTCTACTTCTGAATAAGTAAATGCACCCACGCGATCAAGACGTGCTTCAACTAACCAATCAAGCAAACACTGAAAATCTTCTTCTGTTTCGCCAGGGAAGCCAACCACAAAGGTTGAACGAATCACGATATCAGGACAGATATCACGCCACGCTTTGATACGGGCCAAGGTGTTTTCGCTATGCGCAGGGCGTTTCATCGCCTTTAGGATGCGATGACTGGCATGCTGGAACGGAATGTCTAGATAAGGCAGTAGTTTCTTTTCACCCATTAACTCAACGACTTTGTCTACATGTGGATACGGATAGACATAATGCAAGCGAACCCAAATGCCCAAATCGTTCAGTGCTTGGCATAAGTCATAAAACTTAGACTTGAGAGGCATGCCATTCCAAAAGCTGGTCTTGTACTTTAGGTCAAGGCCATATGCCGAGGTATCCTGCGAGATGATAAGCAATTCTTTCACGCCAGCTTTTTTGAGCGCCAGTGCTTCGTTCATTACATTGTCAATCGGGCGCGATACCAAATCACCGCGCAAGCTTGGGATAATGCAGAACGTACAACGGTGATTACAGCCTTCTGATATTTTTAGATAAGCATAATGGCTTGGGGTCAGTTTGATACCCGCTTCATTAATCAAATCTATTTTTGGATCATAGTTGGCGTCCTGACTGCGATTTGGTTTAGGCACATGCTGCGCTACTGCCGTAATCACTTCGTCATAGGCATGCGCGCCTGTCACTGCTAGTACAGCTGGATGCATCTCACGGATTTTGTCCGCTTCTTTGCCCAAACAGCCAGTGACAATTACTTTACCGTTTTTGCTAATGGCCTCGCCGATCGCATCAAGTGACTCTTGTACTGCTGATTCAATAAAGCCGCAAGTGTTTACCACGACCAAGTCGGCACCGTCATAATCACTGGCTACTTGATAGCCATCACGGCTTAGCTCAGTGATAATACGCTCACTATCCACCAATGCTTTTGGACAACCTAGTGACACAAAACCAATCTTTGGCGCTGCACTAACTGGCATCGTAGCAGTGGCATTGGCAGTCGTTACATCGCTGCTTTGGGCTACACTACGGTTCTGGTTGTGGTTGGCTTTATGATGGTAAGGCTGTTTAGTATCTGTTTGATTGGAATCTGCCTGACTCTGCGCTTCTACTATGGTAGGCGCGGCAGGATTGAAGATAGTGGCAGTGTCTTTTACGGCAGATAGAGGAGCTGCTGCTGTCGTATTCACTGACTCGGTAGAAGTTTTGGACATGGCTGACCTTGCTAGAGATAAATTGGCTGAGCGCATTGTACGTTTTTTTTGCAAAAATCACCAGTTTTGCCGCTCTATAGTCTTGATTTGTGGTTAAATATTATCTCAAGCATCTGACTTTTTTGGGCCCTACTGATGAACGCTGATTTTATAACCGCCAAAACAACCCCTGACCTCGCATTTATATCTCAGCATTTATTCACCGCTATTTTATGGGTCAACGATGAGCTATCAATCACACGGTTGAATGCTCAAGCCGAGCAGCTACTTGCCATTAGTAGCGGCAGACTGATCAATCAATCCATCTTGACACTACTAGCACCTGATGAGTTGAAGACTAAAGATACTGCATTGATCGATAATGATAGTGGTGATATAAATGAAAACGAGGCTTCGAGCGAGCCAGCATATTCGTTGACCGAGCGCTTTGTGCAAGCGCAGAACTATCAGCAGCCTTTTATCGATCATGACCACATCATAAAAACACCGCTAAATGGTAGTTTATCATTGTCAGTCGACTATAGTGTCACACCAGTCATCTATGAACAGCAGCCTTATTTTATTATCGAGATGTGGGGCAAAGATCGGCAAAGTCGTATCTCTGAGGAACAGCGCCAACAACAGCAGTATACAGTGGCCCGTCATATGCTACGCTCAGTGGCGCATGAAATAAAAAACCCTCTTGCTGGTATTCGCGGGGCAGCACAGCTGTTGCAACGGCAGTTTATTAAATTCAGTGACGCATCTACTACTAGCACCTCTAGTGTTGATAATGCTTTGACAACTACTAACATTGATACGCAGCATGATTTGCAAAAAATGAATCAAAAACTGCGCAATTATACGGACATTATTATTTCAGAAACTGATCGATTGACTCATCTTATTGGGCAGCTTCTGGGTTCCAATCAACTGCCAAACTGGCAAACGCTCAATATCCATGAGCCTTTAGAGCATGTCTTAACCTTAGTGACCAATCAGTATCCACAGGTAGTGTTACAGCGTGATTATGATTTATCATTGCCAGAGTTGTGTGCAGATAAGGATCAGCTGATTCAAGTGTTTTTAAACCTTATTAATAATGCTTGTGAATCGATGACTGAGTTCGAACAAACGCTACAACAGAATAAAATCTCAGAGTCTCAAGAATTCCCACAATCTGCCATACAAACTGAGGGCAATTCTGACTATCAACCGACATTGCATATCCAAACGCGGGTTGCTTTTCAGCATACGATTGTCGGGCAGCAGCACAAGCAAGTGATGCAAATTACTATTACTGATAATGGCTCAGGTATTGATCCAGCCTTGATTGGTCAAATATTTTTCCCAATGGTCACTAGCCGTGCAGCCGGTACAGGTCTTGGATTATCCATCGTCCAAGATATTATCAGTCATCATCATGGTATGATTGATGTGAGCTCGACAAAAGAACAAGAGGACAAGCAAACCCGATTTACGCTATACCTACCATTTACTCAACCCATCACTGAGACATAAAACAAATTATGAATTTATGAATTAAAGGCTGCTAAGTTTCCTAATGCCCAACTCCCAATCCCCAACTTACTATCAATAATTGCTGATTAGGCCCAATACATGACTGAATATAGCGACGACCTCCAACCTAAAAGCGATGATCAATCAACACAAACACAAATAGTAACTGTGAATAATGCACCCAGCGACCACCCTGCAACATTGTGGTTAATCGATGACGATGCAGCCCTACGTATGGTGTTGGCAGACACGTTTGAAGATGCTGGATTGACCGTTATCAGTTTTACTCAGGCACAAGCAGCATGGACTCGCCTTAATGATGTTTTAAAACAGCAAGAGTCAGCCGAGCAATTACCAGACGTTATATTGACCGATATTCGTATGCCAATGATGGATGGATTGTCTTTTAGTGACTGGGTTCATCAGCATTTCCCTAAAATGCCAATCGTAATTATGACGGCACATTCAGACCTGACCTCTGCTATCAATAGCTATCAGACTGGTGCTTTTGAATATCTACCCAAGCCTTTTGACTTAGATGATGCGGTTGCAACGATTTATAAAGCCATCAATTATCAGCCTAATTTAGAAACAACGACTGTTTCCCTTTTAGATGAATCCAATACCAATACAACGTCTGACACTTCCACCGAAGACCTGATGAAACCTAAAGCAGCACCTGCCAGTAAGCCAACCAAAGACAATAAGAACAAAGGTGCCGGCGAAGGCAAAAGTAATGGTAACCCTAGCGGCATCATTGGACAGTCACCAGCCATGCAAACGGTGTTTCGCGCTATTGGTAGGCTGGCACAATCTCCCATTTCCGTCTTAATTACTGGTGAGTCTGGAACAGGTAAAGAATTGGTTGCCAGTGCTTTACATCAACACTCCCCGCGTAAACAGCAACCGTTTATTGCGCTTAATATGGCAGCCATACCGCATGACTTGATCGAGTCTGAGCTATTCGGTCACGAAAAAGGCGCGTTCACTGGTGCAACGACAATGCGTCAAGGCCGTTTTGAGCAGGCAGATGGCGGTACTCTATTTTTAGACGAAATCGGTGACATGCCTTTTAGCACTCAGACACGGCTGTTACGCGTCCTAGCCAATGGTGAGTTTTATCGTGTTGGTGGTCAGCAGCCCATAAAGGTCGATGTACGTATCATCGCAGCCACTCATCAAAACTTAGAAGAGCTGGTAAAACAGAGCCGATTCCGCGAAGATTTGTTTTATCGCCTCAATGTTATTCGGTTACCCCTACCACCACTACGTACACGCCCTGAAGACATTCCTGCATTAGCCCTTTACTTTATGCAGTCTGCCGCAGAGCAAATGAGTACCACTCCGAAGCATCTCCATCCTGCCGCATTGCAAATCATGCAGACATTCGACTGGCGCGGTAATGTACGTCAATTAGAAAACGTCTGCTTGTGGCTCACGGTGATGGCCACTGGTGATACGGTGATGGCGACAGACTTGCCACCAGAGCTACTTGAAAACATCTCACCTAATACGGTGCTTTATGAAGAGCACGTCGCAGCAGAAGAAGAGGCTCAAAAGCATTTGGTACAAAATGGCGATGTATTAAATGGCAGTTCGTTAAACAGTCATCAAAATGGGCAAAGTAGCCCGTTGCCTAAAAACCAAAGTTGGCAGCAAGCATTGGCTGATTGGGCTGAGCAGTCGTTAAGCACGGGTGAAACTGATATTTTGCAAACAGCAACCCCTGAGTTTGAGCGCGTTTTATTAACAGCAGCACTCAATCATAGCGGCGGCAAAAAGATAGAGGCAGCGAGCTTACTTGGTTGGGGACGCAATACTCTGACGCGCAAATTGCAGCAGTTGGATATTTCTGCCCCTAGAGTACCAACTAAAGAATAAAGAAACGCATAAAACACGATAATAAATTATTATTAATATCAATTACTTAAAATTAATATCGAAAATAAATGATAAATAATTAAAAATAATTGCAAATAGGGGTTGCCAAACAATTAAAACTCTATATAATAGCCAACCACTGAGACGCACTACCGAATCAGTTAACTGTCTAGATAGCGTTTGAGTTTAATCGCTTTTGATGATAGAGTAACGAAAATGGGGCTGTGGCGGAATTGGTAGACGCACCAGATTTAGGTTCTGGCGCCGCAAGGTGTGAGAGTTCGAGTCTCTCCAGCCCCACCATTTTCGGATAGTACATCTTAGACCAAACATCAAAACCTGCTTATAGCAGGTTTTTTTACGTCTGGAATTTGATATTAAAACTATAAAATAACTCGCCAGATGTATTAATCTACTTTTATAACCTTTCTAAATCCTTCAATACTTCATCCATACTCTGATAGCGCCTCTCTACCCGCTGCATCTATGCTTTCATACACTTGCTATAGGCATAACTAATGAACAGAAGGATTTTTCTCACTATCATTGAATAATGCACTACGTTGATTTTTACGGAGAGTTTCACGTTGAATTATATTTTTTGCATCGACTTTTTCTAAAGGTAATCTTGTTTCGCGAGAAAGATCCCCATCAGCTATTAAAGATAAATAACGAGAACAACAGACTCTTAAAAAAGAGGTGAAATTACCAATGTCATGATCAGCATCGAGAGATTCAAGGTATAGCTTAGTGATCAGCTGATTAACCGTCATTTGATCCCGAAATGACAACTCTTCTAATATATCCCAAAAAAACACTTCTAAACGAATTGAGGTGACAACTCCCTGAATTCGAAGTGATTTGGTTTTAGAGCTCCACAAGCTGTCGTCAGCCCTGATAAAAAGTTGGCACATATAATATCCTCTCTCGATACTAATTTAAGCTTATAGCAAGGCAACAAATTGCTTCAGCATAGCTGGATGTGCAGGCCATGCAGGAGCCGTTACTAGTTGGCCATCTGTAATAGCGCCATCCATAGGTAACTCGACATACTCAGCGCCAGCCATTTCTATTTCTGGCTGACACGCAGGATAAGCAGATACTTTTTTACCTTTCAATACGCCAGCAGCCGTCAGCATTTGTGGCCCATGGCAAACTGAGGCAATCGGTTTATCAGTATTTGCGAAATGCTGAATCATTGCAATGACCTTAGCATTCAAGCGCAAGTATTCTGGCGCACGTCCACCTGGTAAATACAAGGCATCGTAATCTTCTACATTGATATCAGCAAAAGACGCATTAAGAACAAAGTTATGACCGCGTTTTTCGGTATAAGTTTGATCACCTTCGAAGTCGTGTATTGAGGTAGCAATGCTATCACCTGCCACTCTATCTGGGCAGACCGCATCAACGTCATGCCCCATCGCTAGTAGCGCTTGGAACGGAACCATGTTTTCATAGTCTTCAACAAAATCACCAGTTATGATAAGTACTTTAGCCATGATATTCTCACTGTATTGTAATAAAACACTGTAATGAAATACGGGAACCCAAATTAGTTTATAGCGACTTCGCTTAAAATGAGCCTGAATATCCATTCAAACATAAAAAACAACGACTGGGTAATATGTGAATACTACAAACAATCACTTTTTGAAAATAAAATCATAAACTTAGTGATTGTCTAATAACCTTAAATCTATCAATACCTTATCCAAATCTTGATACCGTCTCTCTACCCGCTTTGCCAAGGCCTTATCGACAATAGGTTGATAGCGACTATATTCTGATGACAACTTTGGAATCGGCTGTTGGCAGTGCTTGATTGCCCATGCTTTTAATTTATCATTGCTGTTGACGCTTACCTGAAACGGTCGCCTTCCCGCCAATATCTCAACTATCATTATCCCAAACGCATAGATATCACTGTGCACCGTTGCACCCTGACCTTGCCAACGCTCAGGTGCAAGATATGCCGGTGTACCAGCAGGACTTCCCTCTTTTATCTCATTAAAACGCTCTGCCAACGCAAAATCAGTCAATAATGGATGAGGCATTATGCTGCTATTATCCGCACTATTTGACAAGGAGCTATCGCAAGAAGTATCCAGCAGAATATTGCTAGGCTTAATATCATTGTGTAGCCAGCCAGCCTGATGCAAATTGCCTATCAAGTATGCAGACTTCATGATGAAATGATGCTTTTGTAACGCTATCAATGACAGATGTTTTGAAGCGGTCAGCTGACTCGCCAAGCTACCATTAGTGTAATAAGGCATGACCACTATAACTAGGTGTTGCAACTGCTTTAGTATTTGAACGTCCACGCAATGATGAGCCAATAGTGGCGGTGCGATAGCATTATCTTTGATTTTCGATGAAGCATTTACAGTAGCTAAAATATCCGCTTCATGAGTTAAATCGGAAACAATAGGATAAGCGCCATCACTCAACTGCCATTTAATCATCACGCTACCAAATTGTGGATGCTGGGCACGTGTTAAACCTTGAAAGTAAGTATTTTCGATATGTTGCGTTTTGACATCTTGCGTTTGTTCTATGCTTTGCTGAGCAATACGTTGATGCACTATCTCACTAAAATGCTGTGCATCCAGTTCTTGGGTAATAATGGGCAATAGCTGCATCGCCTGCGCTTGCAAAGCTTGCGTAATAGACGGATTACTGGCACTATTTTCCATGGTATTGTCTCTCATAATATAGTGAGATTATTGCCTTCCCATTCGTATCATTTCCAAAGATAATAATAACGCGAATAATGATTACAAGTACTACGATTAATAGGCACTAAGATTGTAGGCACTAAGATTGTAGGCACTGAAATTTCAGCAGCGTTAATTGTATTTTTGGGTATGGTATTAAAGACAACCTTAACTGCTAGAGCCACTATGTCACAACCAACTATCCCGACCATGCCATCTGATCAACCTACTTATGCCCTACCCGCACCTTTGTTAGACTTACTCAGTCAGTACTTACAAGAACGAGTCACACCAACTATTGAAATCGATCCGAGGCAGCTTGCTTATCGCTGGGTTGGTGGACGCACTGGTCACCTGCAGCCTTTGTCGGTCAACCTGTTTTTGAGCTTAGATGACTTGCATGGTATCGATACGCAAAAGTCGAAACTGGTACAGAATACCCGTCAGTTTATTAAAGGTTATCCTGCCAACCATGTATTGATGTCAGGCACCCGCGGTGCTGGTAAGTCATCATTGATTCGTGCCTTGCTACAAGCCCATCATAGTGAAGGCTTGCGTATTATTGAGGTTGCGCGCGATGATCTGCAAGTATTGGATAAGATTCGTGCTGCCATTAATGCCCTACCAACAGATTGTAATTGCCGCTATATCGTATACTGTGACGACCTCGCTTTTAATGGTCAAGACGAAAGCTATCGTGCGCTAAAGAGCGTGCTCGATGGCTCGCTAGACTCTGAGCAAGACAAACTACTGGTCTACGCCACCAGTAATCGCCGTCGCTTGCTACCGCAGATGATGAAAGACAATGTTGATATCTATAATGGGCAGACGGATGAAGTCAATCCCTATGAGGCCATTGATGAAACCGTATCATTATCAGATCGATTCGGTTTGTCCCTCACCTTCCATCCTATGGATCAGCAGACTTATCTGCATATTGTTCAACACTATCTAAATTTAGAGCAGCAAAAAATCTCAGCTGATATGGATAGTGATGCTAAGGACATTTTGGACAGTCAGTCTATGCCTGATAAGATTAGAAAGGATGCGCTACGTTGGGCCTCTGAACGTGGCGGTCGCTCAGGACGAGTTGCTTATCAATTTAGCCGATTTTGGAGTGGTGAAATACAATTGGCTATCGAAGACAGTAAGCGCTAGGTCATATTTAACGCTAAATCATATCTAAGCTTAACCATGTCTAATCACTGCGTGCAGAGCCTATATACTGCACGCGACTCTCTTCTTGACTGCCCTCTTGATTGCTTACCGACTCAATTGCACCATCAACCATATATTGGTCAAAATCTGCCGCCAGCCAGAGATTGCCTTTATAAATATTCTCAGCATCTAAACGAATATTTGCCATGTTTGGTGTCTTGCTATTAGGATTATCAAAACCCTGATAGCGAGCGCTAAAGTGCGTCAAAATTAGATTTTTGAGTCCAGCCGCTTGGGCAAATTCGCCGAGCAATTGGGCGCTACTATGCATCGGATCATAGTCTGGGTTTTTGGCTCGAATCTTAGTCAGTACCTCATGCGTATACGTCGCTTCATGCACCAATAAATCCGTATCTATAACGGCTTTGCGCAAACAGTTTGGCGTATCATTGTCTCCTGCCACCACCACTCGCGTCCGCTGTATCTCATCGTCGACATAGTCTACTGATTGCAATTGTCTACTATCCTCAGTCGTGACATCTTCGCCTTGCTGTAACTTGCCCCACAATGCACTGGCTGGAATACCATCTGCCACAAGCTTATCTGTATTAAGGATGCGGCGGCTAATAGTCTGAGTAATACCAAAGGCATGGGAAGCAACCCGATGTGATAGCCGCGTGATATCAATATCAAGCTGATGTTGGTCGCTTAAGCTAATACTGACCTTATTCATATCACCTTGCTCAGCTAACACCCCTTCAATCGCTATAAAATTGAGATCAAAGGGTAGATATAGCTCTGTAGTGGCAGTAATGGCTTCGAGCAATTTGGCAATCGCTTTTGGTGCAATCAAAGTTAATGGCTCACGGCGCCCTGACATAGCAGCGCTTGCTAATAGCCCTAGTAGACCGTAGCAATGGTCACCATGCACATGTGTGATGCAAATAGCAGCTAACTGATGTAATGAAAGCTTAGTATGTAGCAATTGCTGCTGCGTGCCTTCACCGCAATCAATCAGCACCCATGGACGAGATTTCTTACTCTGAGTGTTCTGTTGACGACCTCCTTGCTGTACGCCAAAGGTATGTGGATTCAGACACTCTATGGCCAATGCGGTCACATTACGCTGTTTGGTCGGTACACCTGCAGAGGTACCCAAAAAGGTTAGCTTTAGCATAACGATGCCTTTTATTTATCAGGAGTGCTTTCTGAGAAGTACGAGAGCATCTCTTCATCCTAAAACGATAACAGAAATCAAATAAACGAAGAGTATGCCTAGCTACGACAGTTGGCATATCATGGTCTTTTGACCTTCAACCATTTGTCCACCATTGGCGGTGCACTCATTTACCATATTTGACTCGTAAGATTTCCAGCCACCATAAAAGCTCGCTGCACATAGAATTACCACTAGAATTTTCTGTGACCACGATTTGATAGAGACTTGCTGGCTATTAATCTGTTGTCTATTATTTTCTTGCATACTAGTATCTTGCTTATTAAGTGATGTTTGAGTTGCTGACTGATTGTCATCTTTGTCTAGGCTACCTTGCTTCAAATGGTCTTTATTCGAGGTGTTTAGATCTGTCATAGTATTATCCTAAAAAAGGCTTTGTTTATTCATAAACAAAGCCTTTGGTCTATATGGCTACTTAAGCGTTGAGAGATGATTATACCAGTATCCTCTAAAAATTCAGACGGCCACCCTTTTTTTCTGCTCGCTTAAAGGCATCTCGTTCTTCGCAGCGTTTGAGCCAGTTCAAAAGATTGGTATATTTACTCTGATCTAAACCTGCACCAGCATTGGCACCCAAGACCGCAAGATGCATTTGAATATCAGCGGCGCTAAATTCACTGCCTGCAAACCAATGGTTTTCATGTAGATGACGCTCCATCATATCTAGCATCTTCTCCAAACCACTACTGATCATGTTCTTTTCAATCTGACCTTGGATTTTTTTGCTGATAGGTTTGATTAGCATTGGCGACTGAGACACCACTTTTGTGAATACCAAGCGCATGACCAACAGTGGCATCAATGAAGCCTCTGCAAAGTGTAGCCAAAACGTATAGGCTTCCCATGCTGCTTCGTTATTATCGTCAGGTTTGAACTGCTTTTCTTTGTCGTAATGCTTAATCAGATATTCAATGATAAACCCTGACTCAATCAGCACACGATCGTCCGCTTCTAATATCGGTGCATTACCAATTGGATGCACTTGCTTTAAGCTATCAGGAGCACGGTACGCTTTGTTGCGCTCATAGCAAGTCAGTTTATAATCGACGCCGAGCTCTTCCAACAGCCAAATAATACGAAACGAGCGCGAGTTTGCTAAATGATGAAGATGTAACATAAACCGTCCTAGTTATATATTGTAGTAAATCAGCCATAATATCTCAGATATAGCGCCATATGTTCACTCGATCGTGGCACTACTGCTCTCGATAATAGCGTAATTTCTACTTCTTTAATACTGTGAGTTGGCAGACATACTGGAAAACAATGCCTACCGAATCGATACTATCTAAACGGTGTACTCTTTGACATCAATCTAAATGTAATGCTTCAATCTTGCGCGTCATTTTATCTATCTTTTGCTGATATTTTTTGATCTGACGGAATCGATGCGCGATTAGCACGCCTTTGATACGGCGATTTTTCAGACGACGACGTGGTGGAAAACTGCCCACTTGTGGCTCATTGTAGCCATGTAAGCGGTCTTCACGTTTACGCGCCATATAGCCTAGCGCGCTATCAGCAATCATAATCAGCAATGCGATAAAAATCATGCTATACATCAGCATGGAGCCACCATCATGTAAGTTACGATCTAAAATTGCGATTGAGAAGATGAACAAGAATATTGGCTCAAGGTAGCATAAAGTCCCAAATAGTGAGACTGGCAGCTTCTGACTCGCCACCATCGTTAGTGACATCGCAGCGGTGCTGATAATGCCCAATAATGGCAGCAGATACCAAAGCTTGTGGTTGGTAATTGCTACTTCAAAACCACCATTCATATACAGCGCGACCAATACCACTGGCAACAACAATACAAGGTCTGAAATCAAACCAGTAATAGGCGGTACTGCAAGCTTACGGCGTAGTAGATAATAAGGAGGATAACCCAAGCAAACAAACAAAGTCGCCCAAGAAATAGCACCATACTCAAAAATATCGTAAGCGATACCGAGACCTGCACATGCAATGGCAGCCCACTGAAGCAAGCTCATATCTTCGTTGTAAAAGAACCTGCCGACAACAATCATAATCATCGGATATAGGAAGTAACCCAACGTGACCTCAAGCCCCAAGCCATTGACTGGCGCCCACATAAATATCCAGATTTGCGCGCCCAAAATCGGTGTAGGTAATATAAATAAAAACCACTCTTTTGCATTTTTTAGTGTTTTTAGATAATCAAAAATGTGCTGCCATTGCTTTAGCACGCTGACCAGCAGTACTAGACTAAAAAACATTGTCAGCACGCGCCACGAAGCGACTTGCGTACCTGATAATGGTTGCAGCAGTAGACCAAATAAGAACAGTAATGAGTATAAAAAATTTGCAGCGACAGCGGTGATTGTACCCTGCGAGGTTTGGTTAGTAGTCAGCATCACAACAGCCTTTAAAGATTGGGGCACATCCATGGCAATTTTTAAAAAAAACAAAAGCCTCAGACGAGAACGTCTGAGGCTTTTGCATATAAGGTCGTCGCGCAATCTAAGTTGAACGCTTTTGATGTGTTAGGCTTACATCATGGTCGGCATTATGTCAAAGTCAGAATGAATAAGCAATGCCGCTGTTCATCTAGTGTTTAAACTTCTGAATTGAGTAAATTTAATGCAGGTAAGTGCTTATTTTGCATCAAGTTGTTCGATTTTTTGCTGTATCTTATCCATCTTCTTTTGGTAACGGCGAATCTTACGAAAACGATGGGCTTTTAGCACGCCATCGATACGCTGATTGATAAAATGACGACGCGGTGGAAAGCCGCCAATCTGAAGCTCTCTATAGCCATGCAAGCGGTCATCACGCTGACGAACGAGGTAACCTTTTACGCTATCGGCCATCATGACCAGTAGCGCAAGCGTAATCATGCCATACATAAAGAGTGAACCACCTTCTTCAAGGCTTTGACTCAAAATAGTAATAGACAATACGAATAACAGCATTGGCTCGATATAACTTAATGCCCCAAACAGTGATACTGGCAACTTGCTACTGGCAATCATCGTCAGCGACATCGCAAGCGCACTAAAAGCACCAAGCAGCGGCAATAGATACCAGAACTTCACGTCTTGCGCCGCAACATCAAAACCACCCGTCATATAAAGCACGATCAGCACGACTGGTGTCAACAGCGTCAAATCAAACAATAACCCTGTAATAGGCGGTACAGAAAGGGTGCGCCGTAGCAGATAATACGGCGGATAACCCAAGCATACAAACAGTGTCACCCAAGAGACCGAACCATACTGGACAATATCGTAGCCGATGCCGAGCGCTGCAAATATCGCGGCAGCCCACTGCAAGATGCTCATATACTCATGATAAAAGAATCGACCAAGCACAATCATCACTAGCGGCAATAAAAAATAGCCCAACGTAACATCGAGACCAAACCCATTGACCGGCGCCCACATAAACAACCAAATCTGCCCACCTAGGATTGGCGCAGGCAGAATAAATATCAGCCATTCTTTGGGTGTCTTTAGCGTCTTTATATAATCAAAAACACGTTGCCACTGCTTAGTCAAACTGACCAATATCACCAAACTGAGCAACATCATGAGCACACGCCATGACGCTACCTGCGTCCCTGTTAAGGGCAGCATAAACAGTCCAAACAAAAACATCATCGAGAATAAAAAGCTCGATGATACCGAAGCAACCGTTCCCTGAAAAGTTTGATTGGTCGTAAGCATAACAACAGCCTTAAAAAATAGAACCTTATTTACAGTATTGAAAAAATGAGAGTTAAAAAACAAAAGCCTCCGACGATAACGTCAGAGGCTTTTTTCTAGAAAAATGCTAAGAGACTAGACTCAAAAGCTAATTACCAAGACTATTACTCGTCATCGTCTTATGCATAGTTAGTCTATTATAGATTGTCACTTGGTTCATGATCGTTTGCAATATCAATCGCATCATCGACGTCGGTAGTTGCAGTATCATCAGTTGTCGCATCAATATCTATCTGCTCTTGACCTTCTACTTCAAACGTACCGTCTTCTCTCATGGCATCAATAAGCTCGTCATCACTCTCTTCATGCTCAACACGCGCCATGGCAACCAGTTTTTCATCTTTTGACAGACGAATCAATGTTACGCCTTGCGTATTACGACCAGAGCTAGCAACATGTTCAACTGGGGTACGAACCAATGTGCCTTTATCAGAGATTAGAATAATATCGTCAGTAGAGTCAACTTTGGTCGCTCGTACTAGCGCGCCATTACGTTCACTGGTCTTGATAGCGATCACACCGCCACCGCCACGATTTTGTGTATTGAACTCATCGATAAAGGTACGTTTACCAAAGCCATTTTCACAAGCAATCAAGATTTCGCGTACATCGTCTTCGATAACGACTAATGACTTGATAAACTCATCAGTAGCCAGACGCATACCGCGGACGCCTTTTGCAGTACGGCCCATCGCACGTGCATCATTCTCATCAAAACGAATGGCTTTACCACTTGAAGCAAACAACATCACTTCTTGGCTACCATTAGTGATACGAGCGCTGACCAATTTATCACCGTCTTCTAATCCAACTGCAATCAAACCGTTCGATCTGATATTGGCGAACTGCTTCAGCTCTACCCGCTTCACTGTACCGTTGGCCGTGGCAAAGAATACAAAAGGCGGCTCTGCTTGGTTGCTATCTTCTACCGAATCGTCATCATTGCTTACTTCTGATACTTCACTTACTACTGATGTATCTTCTACGATTTTTGGAATTGGTAATATCGTCGTAACGGTTTCGTCGCTATTTAGACCAATTAGATTGACCAATGGACGACCACGAGCACCGCGACTGGCAATCGGCACTTCAAAACCACGTAAGCTAAAGACACGTCCACTATCAGTGAAACACAGTACCGTAGAATGCGTTGATGTCACGACTAAATGATCGATTACATCATCTTCTTTCATTGCCGTGGCAGACTTACCTTTACCGCCGCGTTTTTGTGCGACATAGTCATCAATCGGCTGAGTTTTGGCGTAGCCAGTACGCGATACCGTCATGACGACCGTTTGCTCAGGGATAAGGTCTTCGCGACTAAAGTCCATACGTGAATCGATGATATCGGTACGGCGCTCATCACCAAAGTTATCACGAATCTCGATCATCTCATTGGAGATAATAGCCATCAGCTTATCAAAATCACCAAGGATAGACTCTAAGTGTGCAATTTCACGTAATAGGTCTTGGTATTCTTCAGTCAATTTATCT
Source organism: Psychrobacter sp. NPDC077938 (assembly GCF_044542635.1). Classification (NCBI taxonomy): domain Bacteria; kingdom Pseudomonadati; phylum Pseudomonadota; class Gammaproteobacteria; order Moraxellales; family Moraxellaceae; genus Psychrobacter; species Psychrobacter sp. NPDC077938. The sequence goes on along the minus strand of NZ_JBITUW010000002.1, from coordinate 139,397 downwards.
TGCTCAAGACCCGTCAGACGATGCAGTTGCATATCTAAAATCGCATTGACCTGCTCAAGTGACAAGCGATAGCGCTCTTCGCCTTCGATCAGACCAAACGGCGCTTTAGGATCTTCGCCATCGATAAACTCAGGACGCACTGACTGACTACCAGCAGCGGTAAGCATCGCAACGACACTACCTGAACCCCACGTGTTATTTAATAAGCTTTCACGTGCTAGACCACGATTTGCTGACGCTTTAATCGTCGCGATAATCTCATCAATATTGGCTAGAGCGACCGTTAGACCTTCTAGCAAATGACCACGAACGCGGGCTTTGTTCAACTCATAAATCGTACGACGTGTCACCACTTCTTGACGATGACGAACAAATGCAGCGATAAGCTGACGCAAGGTCAATAGTTTTGGCTGACCATTATCGAGTGCCACCATATTGATACTAAAGCTAGACTCTAGCGGCGTTTGTAGAAATAGGTTATTAACAATAACTTCAGCCGTCTCACCGCGACGCAAGTCAATAGCGATACGCATACCGTCTTTATCTGACTCATCACGGATTTCGCTAATACCTTCGATTTTTTTATCACGTACCAGCTCTGCGATACGCTCGATCAACTTGGCTTTATTGGCCTGATAAGGTACTTCGGTAAATACGATGCGCTCACGATCACGGTTAACGCCAGAATTGCTCATCGGCTCGATATGATAACGACCACGAATATGCAAACGGCCTTTACCCGTACGATAAGCATCTAAAATGCCCGCGCGACCATAGATAATACCGCCCGTAGGAAAATCAGGACCTGAGATATGCGACATCAGCTCTTCAGCTGAAACTTGTGGGTTTTCAGCATAGGCCAGACAAGCATTGATCACTTCAGTCAAATTATGCGGGGCCATATTGGTCGCCATACCAACGGCAATACCCGTCGCACCATTGACCAATAGGTTAGGGATACGCGCTGGCATCACACTTGGCATGCGCTCAGAGCCGTCGTAGTTGTCTTCCCAATCGACCGTGTCTTTGTCCAAATCAGCGAGCATCTGGTGGGTCAGTTTGGTCATACGTACTTCGGTATAACGCATCGCTGCCGGAGGATCATCATCGATCGAGCCAAAGTTACCTTGACCATCAACCATTGGATAGCGCAAGCTGAAATCCTGCGCCATACGTACGATGGCATCATAGACTGCACTATCGCCATGTGGATGGTACTTACCGATAACATCACCGACCACACGTGCTGATTTTTTGTACGGTTTATTATAATCGTTTGATAGCACGTGCATGGCATACATCACGCGGCGGTGTACAGGTTTGAACCCATCACGCACATCAGGCAGCGCACGCGAGACGATCACGCTCATCGCATAATCCAAATACGACTGCTTTAGTTCATCTACGATGCCAATAGGACTGACCGATTCGCTCATATACACTCCTTCACTCACATTTTTTTCTAACGTTGACACATCGCTTATGGCACCCATAGATCATATAAAAATACTGCCACATAAATGGGCAGTCATGACCAAAATAGACACCATAAAAAAACACTGCTACACGTGCAAAACAACCAGAAAATTGTGATACGGTTTTTGTTAAAAACAATGTTTAATAAAAGAAGCTATTTTAGCACAAATTTGCTGATTTAGGGGGTTCTGACCACCATTAAAATCAAGCTAGGCGGTTCATTCGCAGTGGTATTTTGAATTATCCATACACTCTAAAATAATTCTAATGACAGGTTTTTTTTGATTGGCTGATTTTGCCATTTTTACAAACAAACTTACCATCTGCTGAGCAATGAGATACCCCGCCCATTTTACCTGAACAAGGCGTATTGCGAGCTTGGGCTTGGCTCATAGATGTAAAGGTAAATACTAGGGTGAGTAGCGCTGTGATGATTGTTTTCATTGTTTATTCTCCGTATCTGATGGATATTAAATAGAAAAATACTATACTTATTGGCTACAGCTCGACAAGATTTATTTTGACTAACTGAGTAGATACTTATATTTCTATCTACAATTCAACATGACATTTAATTTAACGCTAAAATCTTGAGCATAGGGCTCATACGTGGTTTGCATATAAGCTCTATTGACCAAACAACTAGGATGCTTAGAATATTTAGCCAATACAACAACACCTAAAACTGTCTCTGACGTGAACTGATTGTTTTTATGGTCATATTGTTTTCATAACCATAATGCTTTGTCATGAGCTAATAGCTTTCAAAGTCATATTACTCTCATGAGCACATTATGATTTAAACCACTTTGATGCAGCTATTTTTTGAGTGATACTGGACAAAAAAATTCTAACCGCTACACTACCTCATCTTTTATAGCACTTACATAACGACTTAACAGGCTCCTATTACTATGGATATCATTCTTGCAATTGTTTGGATTTTAGCAATGGTGCTATATAGCTTTTCGAGCGATTACGTTGCTAGCTTTCCTAACCATAACAATCGCGCTGTCCCTTATGTCCGTTGGGGAGCACTTTTAGTCGCTATGGCTTTATCAGCATACTTGTCAAAAGCCTACCAAGAAAACCTACAAGGCAATGGTATGTGGGTGTTTGTTATCGTTGTATTTGTCGTTATTGTATTAGCGAAGGTCGTTTTTAAATGGGTAATTAACAGACGTTTGAAACGCTAGTTAATACTAAATATTTTTTTATAGTCAAAGAAATCTAAAACAGCTACAAGGCAGCCGACCGCAGATTGTACTTATAATACCTCTAGGGAGGGTAATACCGTAGCGGTTTAGTAGTTCGCTGACTATACTGTAAACCTCTTAATTATTGATCTAAATACCTATGACAATTAAACATCAAGATAGCCAGCCTGACTCAAACCTTTCTATACCAGCAGAAAACGATCGAGCAGATCGTAGTTTCGATGCCATTGCCGATCATTTCGAAAAGAAAGTGTATGGTGGTTTAAAAGGCGAGATTCGATTGGCTGTGCTACGCCGTGATATTTTTGAATATAGCGCACAGATGAGTGAGGCACTTGGGCGACCGCTACGTATCTTAGATGTGGGTGCAGGGCTTGCACAAATTGCGATAGAACTTGCTGCTCAAGGTCATAGCGTAGTCATCAATGATATATCAGCAAATATGCTTGAGAAAGCAAAAGCGAGCGCAGAACACATCGAGCAAGAACTAGACATCACGTGGTATGTCTGCCCTTATCAGGCGCTTGAAGAAAAACTGGCTCAGAAAGAGACAGAAAAGTTTGATTTGATTATGTCGCACGCGCTACTTGAATGGTTAGCAGAACCAGCGGCGGTCATGGACTTTTTTGATAAGCACTTAATAGATGGTGGCGCGCTATCCGTCTGCTTTTATAATCCTGCAAGCTTTGATTATCGTAACCTTATCATGGGAAATTTTAACTTACTCGATAGCTTACTTGATGGTAACGATTACAAAGCGGACAATAAAAAAAGTCTCACTCCCAACCATCCCGTGGCCAAAGAAGAAGTCGAGTCGTGGCTCAAAGCGCATGATTATCAGACGGTACGTAGCAGTGGTCTACGAATATTTCATGACTATGCACCACTCAAACGTGGCGGTCATAACGACCCAGATGCAGTGATTAGAATGGAGTTACGCTACTCACAGTTAGAGCCGTACAAACGGCTTGGCCGTTACTTACATATTCTAGCTAAACGGTAAATTGAGACAACAGCTCAAGAATGGTAAATGCTACTAAACCTCTTCATCCATTCTTGATGACCTATCGTATTCTGACCAAGTAGTGGCATTGATGTCTTTTTCATCGAAGACTACGACATGCTCTAGCAAAGGCAGAATACCAATATGCGAGCCGATTGCATGATTATGATGGCTCGCAACCAAGGATAAGACCGTCTGTCCGTCGTCTAACTGCAGACGGTACAAATAGTTGGCACCGCGAAACACACGTCCGATAACCAAAGCTGTCTGCGTACTGTCATCATCATGAATGATGTCATCAGGGCGCACAAGTACTTTGATCGGTGTGCCATTTGGATAATCATATTCGCAGTACTGTGGTTGTCCTGATTCATCATAGACTTCCATGCGGCGATAGATATTCCCCAGTGCTGTCTCAACATGACCTTCTTTGATAATACCGTCTATCATAGCGCCTTCGCCTACGAATTCTGCAACAAAAGGACTGACAGGCTCATGATACAGCTCACTTGGCCTTGCCCACTGTACCAATCGTCCTTTATCCATTACCCCTACTTTATCCGCTAGTGCAAACGCTTCATTTTGATCGTGAGTGACCAAAATCGCTGTGGTATTGGTACGTTTGAGAATATCACGGACATTCATTGCCAATGACTCACGCAGTACCACATCTAGATTAGAGAACGGCTCGTCGAGTAGTAGTAGTTTTGGTTTTGGGGCGAGCGCTCTTGCAAGAGCCACACGCTGCTGCTGACCACCAGAGAGCTCATTAGGACGTTTGTCTGCATGCTCAGTCAATTCAACTAAGCTTAGCATCTCAGCCACCCGAGCTTTTTTGTCAGTAGCTGACCATTTATTGAGACCAAAGGCGATGTTCTTTGCCACGCTTAAATGACCAAAAAGAGCATAATCCTGAAACACCATGCCCATACCACGCTTGGCTGGCGCCACTGCAAATGATTGGCGAGCAGTCTTTTCTGTTAAGCGTTGATTGTTTAGATAGATAGTGCCGCCGCGACTTTGCTCCAGTCCCGCGATTGCTCGAAGCGCTGTTGTCTTCCCGCAGCCGCTATAACCTAAGAAGCAACCAATCTCTCCTTGCTCCAGCACCAACGATAGACCATTAACGACGATAGTATCGTCATAGCCTACGATGAGATTTTGCACACTAAAATAAGGATCTGTCGCGATATGTTTCTCAGTATTTTGTTGTGAGGTACTGCTTTGTTCTACAGTTTTATTCGGCTGAACTGGATTGATTCTATTTTGTGACAGTGGTGATTTTGCTACAGGCATATGATTAGCCCGAGCCTTTTCTGACTTAGAATTTGTGGAGTCGTTCATTGAATCAGTGTACATAGACGGTACCAGTTCGCTATTAGTAAGTAAAACCATCGATAAAACAGAGCAAATTATAATATAGCTGACACTACGAGTGTGCTGTTAAACTTAAATCAAATTATTGCTATTAGATTTGTCGTTACTAGCTGTGTTTGTCACTTTGACGCAGTAGTATCCAGACAGGAAGCAAGCCAACTAACACGATTAGCAAACTCGGCAATGCGGCTCGTCCCCACATACCTTCGCTCGTCATTTCAAACACTCGTACTGCAAGCGTATCCCAGCCTTGACGCCGTGTCATCAGTGTAATGGGCATCTCTTTCATTACTTCGACAAAGCCCATCAATAATGCAGTCAATACGCCAGGGCTAAGCACAGGTAGCATTACATGACGCCAACGCTGATAAGGACTGTCGCTCAGTAATTTTGCAGCCGCTTCTTGATTGACTGTCAATCTTTGCAATTGTCTGTCAACTGGCTGAAAACTCACCGTCATAAAACGTGTCGATAGCGCCAGTAGCATAACAATGACACTGCCAGAAAGCACTTGCTGTGAGGTGATACCAAAGGCAATCATTTGATTATCAAGCCATGCAATGGGTATAAATATCCCTACCGCCAACACAGTCCCCGGTACGACATAGCCCAAATTGGCTAAAGTGATCATTAGCTTAGTCGATTTATCAGGATACTGCCGTTTGATCCACGCAATGATAATGGCCAAAAAGGCAATAAACAGCGTGGTCATACTAGCAATCATGAGGCTGTTGGTGACAAAATCAATGTAACGCGCATCAAAATCTTGGCGGAAATTCAGTGCTGTCCAATAGATAAGCTGCAAAAAAGGTATTAAGAAGGCAACCAAAAAGATGAGCGTACACAGCAGTGTCATGGCCAGCTTAGCAGGTTTACTGGCGTCAAAGCGTTGGCTGCTACCTTGGGTAAGTGAGCTACCACGCTTCGCTTGCCAATACTGCTCAAACAATACCACAATAAATATCACACCAATGAGCAAGGCTGCTAGCTGAGCTGCTGTGGTCAAACTGAAAAAACCAAACCATGCTTTATAAATGGCGGTAGTAAAAGTATCGACATTGAATACGGATACTGCACCGAAATCTGCTAAGGTTTCCATACTAGCTAGCAACAAGCCGCCAATGATCCACGGTAATGCTTGCGGTAGCGCCAGACGAAAAAATACACGGCTACGACTCAAACCTAGCATCTGCCCCGCTTCTATCGCTCGCCTGCCTTGCGACAAAAATGCCTGACGCGCGAGCAAATATACATAAGGGTAAAACGCTAGCGATAATACCAAACCTGCGCCCCATACGTTCCTTATCGACGGTATGGCAGTACTGATACCAGAATCGCGTAAAGCTGTCTGTAGCGGCCCACTAAAATCAACAATCCCGATAGTGACAAATGCCAACACATAAGCAGGGATGGCAAGTGGCAACATCAATGCCCACGAAAAAAAACGCTGACCAGGGAAACGATACATACTAGTGACCCAAGCCAGAGCAGTACCAATAGTGCCTGAAACAACAGTCACCATAAGCAATAAAATCGCCGTGTTTTTGAGCACTTGCGGCAGTACATAATCTGCCATGTGTGTCCAAATCTCTGCCACTGGCTGTGTCCACGACAGTAGCACGATCAAAATCGGTACTAGCATAAACAACGAAATCAGCCCTAAGACTGATTTCGAGATAATACGTTTACGAAGGGCGTGGTCTTGGCTGACAGTCTGCTGGTCATTAACACCGTCATTGACAGTATCGTTTTGACTAACAGACGCATCTGGCGTTGTGATCATATTATCATTACCGTGTCATACGTATAGAGACCTTGTAAGCTTATACCAACCTCAAAATCGTCATTACCCAAATAATTCATCTGTAATGACTAACCTTTGAATCCATTCTTTAAAAGCTATGTTTTGAGAACTATTGTCTAAAAGTTATGATTTTACGATTGGTATCAGTATTACTGGCGATCCCTTATTTATAACCTGCTTTATCCATCATTTGGATAGCTTGAGTTTGTAGTTCACCGAATTTCTGTACATTGATATCATCTTTTTTGAACTCGCCCCATGATCTGAGCATGTCTGACTCATCGATACCTACTTTTACTGGGAATTCTTTGTCAGAGCTGGCATAAAGACCTTGTGCCTCATCAGATGACAACCATTCTATCAGTTTAAGCGTACCATCTGGATTGTCCGAACCTGCAACCACGCCAGCGCCTGAGATGTTTACGTGCGTACCAGTCGTATCTTGGTTTGCCCAGAATATCTTCACAGGGAAGTTTGGTTTTTCGTCCAATAGACGACCATAGTAGTAACTATTGGCAATACCCACTTCACACTGACCAGCAGCGATAGCTTCTAGCATCGCAACGTCATCACTGAATACATCAGTCGCTAGGTTATCAACCCACCCTTTAATAACCGCTTCGGTCTTCTCTTCGCCCAAATGCTCCATCATGCTAGCAACAAGCGATTGGTTATAAACTTTCTTAGAGGTACGTAAGCATAGTTTGCCTTTCCATTTTGGATCGGCCAAATCTGCATAAGTAGACAACTGGTCAGCAGTGACTTTGCTTGGGTCATAGAAGATAGTACGTGCACGTAGTGACAGACCTGTCCACTGACCTTTTGGATCGCGGTATTTTGCAGGGACGTTAGCTTCTAACACAGCAGATGATACTGGCTGCAATAGGCCTTGCTCTGCAGCTTGCCATAAGTTACCAGCATCAACGGTCAATAGCATATCAGCTGGAGTATTCTGACCTTCCGCTTTTAGACGCGCCATCAAAGGCCCAGTTTGGTCTGTAACCAGTTCAACTTTTACACCTGTTTGCTCAGTATAGCGATCTAACAATGGCTTAATCAGCTGCTCATTACGTGATGAGTAGATAGTAATTGTCTGACCATCAGCAGTCGTAGCTTCGTCAGTTGCTGCTTGCTGCTCAGCACCTGTTTCTGTTGACTCTACTTCTACGCTCTCTTCTGTGGTTGAAGAATTACTACAACCTGCCAGACCCAACATCATGCCAAATACGGCTGCAGGTAAGATAAGCTTCGTAGAGGTTAGATTAGCGCTGATAGCGTTCAATGACATGGTTTTCCCCATAGTAATGCTATAAAAAAAGTAAGACGGATGGTGAGACAAAATAACAGTTATGATAACGCTGACTTGCTAAGCGCTAGCAGTAATCAGGCCATAATATATCAAAGCAACATACTAATGGAAGTGAGATTAATTATCAATACATTTGTTTAACTGGAAAATATACCTGTGATGAGTCTTGAGCATTGATTTTTAAAAACTATTTTTTACTGGCTCTTTCAATAGTTTGGCCTAGCGACGCGCTTTAGTATCAATCTAAAGGAGCCATTGCCCTAAGATTGCATTGACCGCAGCTTCCGTTCGCAAGATACGAGAACCTATATGTACAGGCGTACAACCCTGCGCTGTCAGCAGTTCTATCTCATAGTCGATCCAGCCACCTTCAGCGCCTATGCAGACTAGATTTGGTAGCTGTCGTGATGGTTGCTGTTGTAAAAACTCAGAAAAAGACTGCTGACTATAAGGATGCGCGACAATCGCTCGACTGTTCATTAGGCTTGCAAGTGTGTCTTCAACAAATGGCTTAAAACGTTTTTGTAGCGTAATACTAGGAACAATCGTATCGATGCTCTGCTGTAAGCCTTCTAATACAAACTCGTCTATCCGCTCAAGCATGGGACTTTGCCAATAGCTTTTTTGGGTACGGTAGCTATTGATAAGAATGATATCGCGTACACCAAGCGCCGTCATATCCATGATCAATCGCCGTAGCACCTTAGGACGCGGTAACGCCAAAATGACAGTTAAATCTAATTTGGCTGGCGGTGCAGTATTCAGCTGGACGTTATCTAGCCGAATACTGTCAGCGGTAATATCCTCAATGACAGCAGTACCAAGATTGCCGCCGATCTGGCCAATTTTAAGCGTATCACTGACTTTTGCGCCCAGCACTTTAGTCACATGGCTGACTTGAGACAAGGCATCGATTTTTGCTGCGTTTGCTGAGAAATTTTCAGCGGGCAATAATATACAGTTCATAAGCTATCTTGGTTAGAAGACATCTCGATTGCGTCTTCAATCATAGTAAATTGGCGGGTCAATACCGCTTGCTGCTGTATCGTCATTTGCTCGCCAGCCTGCCCTGCCTCTGCAGCCAATGACAAATTGCTCAGCCAAGTCGCCAACTGCGTATAGATACTCACAGCGTCTTCACGGTTATAAGCTGTTTTCTTACGAGAAGTTTTTTTGTTCGCCTTTAACTGATCATCACTGACTATCTGTGCATCTGTACTACTTGCGCGATTTGACTCGATTTGACAATAAAAATCATTACTTGGCTGATATACAGCGCCTACGCTAGCCAGTTTATCTATCACGCTTTGGCAAGACTGAGTATAACGCCCCATCAGTACAGGCGTAGCCACACTTGCAGGCTCCACTGGATTATGCCCACCAATATCTACCAGCGAGCCGCCCACAAATGCTACATTTGCCAATGTATACCAAGTCATCATCTCACCCATGCTATCTGCTAGATAGACTTGCGTATCTGCATCAATCACGTCTCCATCACTGCGCCGAGCCATATTTAACCCAGTTTTCTGAATGAGATCTGCTACTTCGTCAAAACGCTCAGGATGCCTAGGCACGATAACAAGCAACGTATCTGCTAATGTCGCTTGAGACAGTAGTTGCTGCTGCAATGACAACGCTGCTGCCTCTTCGCCATCGTGAGTACTCGCAGCTACCCACACAGGACGATCTGCTATACCAAACTCTGCTCGCAGATCAGCTTTCTTATTATAAATACGGTTATCTTCTATCGCTTTGTCATCAGTTTTGGACGCATTGATTACCCACTTTAATGAGCCTGCTACGCGAATTTGGGCGCTACTAGCCCCTAGTTGCCTAAAGCGTTTAGCAGAGTCGCTGTCTTGCGCAATAATTAAGGAGAGGTTTTTCATCATACTGGCGCTGACTGCACCAATTTTTTGATAGCTCTGAAAAGAAGAAGCAGATAGTCGACCATTGACCAGAATACTTGGGATACGATGCTGAGATAATTTGGTCAAGATATTTGCCCATAGCTCTGTTTCTACAAACAGTGCAGCGATAGGCTGTACGTGCATCAAGAAAGTCTCGATAACAGCAGGACTGTCGACTGGCACATAGCTGTGACTCATCTGACCTTGAGCTATCTGTTCTGCAAAACGACTGGCGCCACGAGCAAAACCTGTCTGAGTCGTATTGGTCAACCATATCTGATAGCCATTAGCCAATAACATATCTAATAAAGGCGCAACCGTATTGGTTTCGCCTAATGAGACTGCATGGCACCAAATTACCCCTTTATCGCTATCAGCATTGACCACTGGACGCAGTGGATACTGCTTACCAAAACGCTGCTCGATTTCCTGCTGATAATTGTCGTTTTTATGAGATCGACGCCATACTTGCAGACGATATAGTGGCTTTAGCAGCCCAATAAGAGACTGATAATATAAAGGTGTCTCATATACCGCTCGACTAGGCGATGATACAGGGTCAATTGGATTTGCAGAGTGGTCAGACGAAGTATTAGATGATGGCATGGAACAGCCCAGATTAGTTATGAATCAAACAATAAAAGGGTAAATGTAGAGCGCGCCAATTCTACCTGAATTTAAGCTGTAACAATAAGCTTTTAAAAAGTTACTGAGTAAATAGTTATTAGATAACGATTGTTAGATAATGATTATTATCAATAAAGCGACTGCGATGATTGCGCCAATTAACAGCTGATAACGCTTGGTGCTATGCTGCTCTTGCTTCTGTGTGGTCAGCAGCACTTGTGCTTGCTGCCATTGCTGAACCAGATTGGCCGCTTCTGCATGACCATTATCTGCCGCTTGCTCTAACCAGTATTTACCGCTATCTATATCTTGGGATACCCCTACTCCTTGGTAGTACATTTTACTGAGTAGACGCTGAGCACGGCTGTCGTTTTTGCTAGCGGCTTGATTGGCCCATTCTACGCCAGATTTTTTTTGGTTATCACTGCCTGCTGTCAAACCTTCACCTAACAGTTCATACATGGCCAAACGTAGCATAGCAGCTGTATTACCATCTTCAGCAGCCGCTTGTAGTAATAGCAACGCTTTGTTTTTTGCCGTGTTGTGATCATCTGAAAATATAACTTGGTGACGAGGTTTGTTCTGCTTGGCAATATGCTGCTCGAACTGATCTAATACTTTGCGTGCTTGCTGATATTGCACATCACCAGTTGGTTGTGGCACCGTTATCTCATCTAACTCTACGAGCAGTTGCGTAAACATCTCTGGCGTTGATGTGTTTTTTACAGGTGACGCAGGCTTGACTGTTGGTTGTGATACTTTAGTCAGCTCAGGCTTTATTGGATTCTCAGACTCAGGAGGTACTACGTTTGCTTGCAACTCAGTTACAGTGTCAGGCATAGCAGATGGAGCTGCGAGACTTTCACTATTAGTTACAACTGTATTAGCTTGGTGATGCTCAGCTCCTATTGATACTTTCTCTGGCTTGTTAAGAGGAGCATTTAATTGACTAGTACCGACATGTGTATTTGAATCTGCGCTCGGAACGATGCTTTCAGTGATTTGATGATTGCTTGATTTATGCGTTGTTAATTCGGGCATTGGATTAACATCGTTGTTTAAAGTAGTTGGTAGTCTAAGGCTAACCGCTTGATATAGCCCACTATCTACTTGCCCGCCTTGTACTGCGTCAAACTGCCGATCAATATGACCAAACAGACGCAGTCCTATTGGCTCTAGTGCAAAAAACAAGCGTTCTTTGACCACGCTATCATCGTAACCAACCGCCATATGCTGATAAAAATCATCGGTGATCAACGTTAGCTCAGGGTAACGTTTACGCAGCTCAAACTGACCATACCAATGTGGCTTGTTTTGCCACTGCTGCGCCAATACACGACCGGCATAAAACGCCAAAAACATCATAAAATTACGATAGCGCTCATCGACCAACAGCGTCATCTCATCCCACATACCACTCTTGATCATATCTCGGCGCACTTGGGACAATAGCGTATCGATACGCTGTAAACTCTCAAGCGACTCGTCTAGCGTACAAGCGCGCAGCTCAGTTTCGTAGGCGATACCGCCCGCAATAGGACGCTCAGCCAAGAAATCTTGCCAGTAGCCTTCTGCAATATAGTCCAGTGGTGTTAAAGGTGATGCAGACATAGACGGACGTGACCTCTTTGCAGATAGATAAACAAAAAAAGTATAAGGTATAAAAGTGCTACGACTAAAATAATAGAACGGTACTGGTAGATTACCTTACCCTAAAAATTCAAGTGCTACAATAAAGGACTGAACAAGCGCACGACATTATCAAACAATCGTTGTGACCCGTGACGCTGTTGCCACTCATCACTATCTAGGATTCTGCAGTTTTCTAAATACACTTCCTGACAGTCCGCTACTTGGGCAACCATTTCTGGCGTATAAATCGCCAAACTGACTTCCATATTTAGATAAAAGCTGCGCATATCAATATTGACGGTGCCAAATAGACAGTAGTCATCATCGATAACCACTGTTTTTGCGTGTAGCAAACCACCTCTAAACAAGGCAATCGTTACTCCAGCATCCAACAACTCTTGATAATAAGCTTGAGAGGCATGCTGTACCAGAAACGAGTCTACTTTTTCAGGAACAATAATCGTCACATCAACACCGCGCTTAGCCGCTATCGTCAGCGCACCCGATAGGGACTCATCAGGGACAAAGTAAGGTGTAGTAATACGGATGCGCTTATTGGCACGATGAATCACAGTAACTAACGTATTATAAATCACATGAGCCGTTAGCTGCGGTGCTGAAGGTATTAGCTGCGCCAAGACTTTGTCCACGACAGGCATCTTTGGTACGACAATCGAAGTGGCACCTACATCTGGCTGCTCATGATCATCAATCGTATCCGCCAATACCTTCACTCGGCTATTTAGATCATTGATGGTCGGATGCATCACATATAACTTACGAGTGTAGTTATTAACCCGCTGATGCAGCTCAGCAAGATTGTCATTACTTTCAGCACCGATATCGGTAACAATCACCTTGGCCATCGCTGTATTAATACTAATCGAATGCTGGCTAGTCGTTCGTAGCGCCACATCAATCCATTGACCGACGTTTTTGTTTTGCTTAAAAAACCTTGGATCAACCAAATTGAAGCTACCGATATAGCCGATATGTTCATCGATAACCACCATTTTACGATGATTGCGCAAATCAGAACGTTTAAATAATGTCTTAAACAACCCTACTGGCAATGACTGATGGACATAAACCCCTGCTTTTTCTAATTTACGGTGCACGCTGCTATTAATAAAGCTAAAGCTGCCCACACTATCGGCCAATATATGACACTCTACGCCGCGCTGAGCCGCTACGGATAGCGCCTCTATGACTTCTAGCACCTGTCCTTTTGGATAAACAATATAAAATTCCATCAAGACAATACGCTGGGCGGCATGGATATCTTCAATCAAACGCTGAAAGATAGAAGCAGGATCCGTCAACAGCTGCATTTTATGATTGGGAAATACACCAAACCCGGTCCAGCGCGTTCCTATTTGGCTAACACCGCGGTAGTTGGCTGGTAATAAGTCTTGCCCTTTATCAAAAATCAGATGCTCACGCCTTGCCATATCATTCATCAAGATACTGGCTTGATCCACGCGTTCACGATAGCGCCGTCCAATCATCGGCTCACCGAGCAGAATGTAAGCCACAAAACCAAATACTGGCAACGTGTAAAGCACCGCGACCCAAGCAATAGACACACCAATATTGCGCTGCACAGAAACCACGCGCAGCGTCATTACTATCATAAGTACAATATGCAGCACCAGACCTAGACCCGCTAAGTCTCCCCAGGTCCAGCTCGTAAAAGTATCTTTAATAGTAAAAGTGTTTATATTGGCCTCCATCAACCGTGTTCAACGAATAAAGCATCCATAGTATAGTAGCTTTTCACCGCCAAACAACAAATAATGATAATAAGTGTATTTTTAGAAATGCTATATAATACATGGCTTTGAGTGCTATTTTTGATAGATTACAAGCGCGATTTATAATTATTTTCTAAAAACATTAAAATAATATTTGACACTCAACAGTAAATCTATATAATACACTCCCACAGCAACGGAGCTTAGTGACAAACTTAAGAGCTCAGTTGATGTTGAATAAATTGCCTAGCAATTGTTCGAAGGGTGATTAGCTCAGTTGGTAGAGCGTCTGCCTTACACGCAGAATGTCGGCGGTTCGAATCCGTCATCACCCACCACTTCTTAGCAAGTGGCTAAACAAGCTAAGAGACCTAAGCAGCGGTAGTTCAGTTGGTTAGAATACCGGCCTGTCACGCCGGGGGTCGCGGGTTCGAGTCCCGTCCGCTGCGCCATATTTAAAACGAATTTAAACCTTTGGGTTTAAGCAAGTTTCGCCTCAAGCATTAGATTGTTTGAGGTTTTTTTGTGTCTGTATATTCTGCTTGGACATTGTTTATGACGATAAATACTATTAGATAAAATAAGCAACGAAATTGTAAAAGATGTTGATAAAAAAAGAACTGAATCAGTTGTAATTGAACTGAAAGAAATAGTCGCCAAATCTAATCAACAGCTAACAAAAGAGCTCTACCAAAAACTGCTCACTTAACTAGAGTAGCCCAACAATTATATGTTAAAAAATTAATATGCTTGAAAGCCACCTTACTGCTGATCTTAATGATCAATATATAAATTTCACGAGAAATCTACTTTTTATATAGGCTGTGCATTGAGTTGTATAAAGATTCTACTAAATGAAAAATAGCATCTATATCATTCAGATATTTCCCTTTTTCATGTTGGAAAATATACCTACTTTCTACAAAAACTGATGCATAATCCAATAAATCTTTTTCTAGATTCCTACCTGTATCACTCTTATAGCTATCAATAAGATATCTAAATAATTCTGAATCTTTGGTGGAATAACCGTCAAATAATCTGTCTAGATTATGGCCATAATTGTTGGGATTTACTATTTTTCTATCCTCTAACTTACCTTGATTTTCCACAACTCCCACGTCAAAAGCTTTAAAAAAAAGCTCGGCTGAAATTCCTAATAAGGTCAAAAGCGGATAAATAGTATCGACACTATCAGGTTCTAAATCTTGATAGATTTTTGATGCAGTACGGAAATATTTATCTCCATGAAACAGGATT
Source organism: Psychrobacter sp. NPDC077938 (assembly GCF_044542635.1). NCBI lineage: Bacteria > Pseudomonadati > Pseudomonadota > Gammaproteobacteria > Moraxellales > Moraxellaceae > Psychrobacter > Psychrobacter sp. NPDC077938. Next base: position 124,025 of record NZ_JBITUW010000002.1, on the reverse strand, counting down.
TCAGCATCATAATAAGCATATCTTATCTTTATTCTTTCTTCGAGATTTTCCATATCTTTACCCTAGAATATATTTGTTAAAAAGTATTCAGATATCATGTCAAAGCGATTTTGCTGATCTGTTTTGTCTAGCTCAATCGCTTTTAGTACCTCACCTCGTGCTTTGCATATCAAGACTAAGCGCCAAATTTCTAAAGCCAACTCGCGCTCATCAATACTCTCATCGTCGTCTTTTTCTGCAAACTCTTTATCACTTACTTTATCGACTAGAAGAAATGCTTTTAAACCCTTCAATCACGATAGCTACTGTGCTACCTAACACTTAACTCGCATATAAATATTTCAGTGCTATGGACGCTGGCTTATTCGGCTCACACTAGCGATTAACGCTACCATCACTACACCCATGATAATTAAAATACTAGACATCATATGCGCCGCCTCATAGTTGAGCGCTTCTACCTGCTCATATATAGCAATCGATACCACCTTAGTTTCGCCTGAGATGCTGCCGCCTATCATCAGTACAACCCCAAACTCTCCAATGGTATGAGCAAAGCTTACCAAACTACCCAAAATAATACCCACCCGCGCTTGCGGTAAAGCCACTTTCATAAAACGTCTCATACGACTTGGTTCTAGAAGATGAGCGACTTCTGTGACACTTTGTGGAATACGCAGAAACTGTGCATAGACAGGCTGTATATAAAAAGGTAACGAGTAAATAATAGAACCAATGACCAGACCTTCAAAGGTAAAAATTAGCGGGCTAATATTATGTTCACTCAACCATTTACCGATACCCACACTAGGACTAAGCAGTAACAGTAGATAAAAACCAATCACGGTAGGTGGTAGCACCAGAGGCATCGCAATGATGCCCATGAGCAGTACCTTAAGACGTCCTATTGCTTTTATACGGCTCGGCTTAGCCAACCAGTAAGCGATAGGCGTTGCAAATAGCAATAGACATAAGGTAGTCACGAAAGCGAGCTTGATGCTCACCCAAAATGGACTGAGCATATCTGACATAAGAGACTGGTCGATCATATAATGTCACTGCTCGTTCTATGATGAGAGGGATTAGTCTAACGTATTACTGGACGGCCAGATAGCCTGCTTGCAAGAAGTGCTGCTGCCCTGCTTTTGAGCGCAGGTAGTCGGTGAAGTCTGCTGCTGGGGCGGTGTTATTAACGATTATCCCATCTTGTAAGATAGCTGGATAAGACGCTGGTAATAAGGTAATAAACTGCTCAGGCTTGGCTTTAATCGCAACAAGCTGAGACTGTGCTACAAAACCATAGTCCACACTACCCGTATGCGCATATTGAAATGCCTGACCGATATTCTCTGACTGTATCAAACTTTTCTGAGCATTCAACCTATCATACATATTTTGTGATTGCAGATAGGCTTTTGCAGACGCACCATAGGGAGCAAGGTCAGGGTTCGCAATAGCTACCTTGGTGTCCTGAGTAAAGTCAGCACTGGTAAACACATCATCCAGCGACGTTGGCATAAAATCGTCTAAAGGTTTGGTGACACTATAGAGTGCCAATTGACCTCTGGTATACGTAAAAGGCTTGGTTAGTTTACGTTCTTCACTAATAACACCAGCTGAATTTTCATCAGCCAATTTAGCAGGAAAATCTTGATTGGCAGACAAGAATATATCATAAGGTGCCCCTGCTTTGATTTGCGCATATAATTTGCCAGAAGAGGCATAAGTAACTTCAATATCTGAGATACCTGAAATATTTTGGACAGATGAGCTGTTATCAGCCTGATAGCTATCAATGATATGAGGGAGTACATCAGATAAGTTAGCAGCCGCAGCGATACGCAATGTGTGAGATTGCTCAGTGATATCATCAGCAAGCGCCATATTGGCGTCTTTGTCTTGCGTACAAGCATTTAGTGACAATAGAAAACAAGCAGATACACAGACAGTAGCTAATGACTTAACCATTATTGCTGAGCCATTTAGACGAGTCGTCTTCGTAGTATTCTTGCTTCCACACAGGAATGTCCGCTTTGATGGTATCTAATATCCAGCGACAAGCATCAAATGCTGGATAACGGTGCGCTGACACTACCCCAACCCACACAGCCACGTCGCCAATCTCTAACGCACCAATTCGATGTATCGCAATAGCATGCGTAATTTCAAAACGCTTTTTGGCTTCTTCTATAATTGCGCGACCTTGATTGATGGCCAAATCTTCATAACCATAATAGGTAAGACGATCAACGCTCGTAGCGTTATTATGGTTGCGCACGCGCCCTTCAAAGCAAACGAAAGCGCCGCAGCTGTCATTATCTAACGTACTTTTTAGTCTATCTTCGTCTATAGCAATATCTAGTAGCGCAAAACCATCACGCTCAGCGATAAGGTAAGCGTCGTCAGCACTACGTTTGATGCTCATTGAATGATCGTGGACATTGTCGGTCATTTTTATTCTCTATTTATTATTTTTTCTTTATAGCTGCTAAATAGCCACTGACAAAATGGACACTAGTAAATGCTTGTCTAACCACCAGCGACTGGCGTGATGAAAACTACGCTATCACCATCATTTATCTGGTCAGTCCATTTAGCAAAGTAGTCATTTACTGCAACGCGTAGCTCCGACTGCGGACGGCTAAAGCGATGCTTTTGACTAAGCTGTTCATATAGTTCAGTCAATGACGTATCCTGCTGTACGCTTACTGTCTCTTGCTGACAATTGGCTTCGTCAGCCAAATTGGCAAAATACATGACATTAATATTCATCGTTGATTCGATATTAGTTGTCATATCGATAGCACTCATAAATCTCTCCATCTGATGCAAGCTTCCTTGCTTGGCACTTAGCATATCTTTATTGATTAATTAATTAACGACGCACTCTGCAATATTGTCACTTCAAGCATGACTGTAGTCTGACTTACCACCTGTCTTTTTAACCAGATGAATATCATCTATAACGATGTCATGCGATAGTGCTTTGGTCATATCATAGATAGTCAAACAGGCAACGCTGACCGCTGTTAGCGCTTCCATCTCAACCCCTGTCTTATGCGTAACCTTGACTACGGCACTGACTGTGATGCTACTGAGCGCGTCGTTGTACTTAAAGCTTAAGCCTATCTTGTCTAGCGGTAGTGGATGGCAAAGCGGTATAAGATCATGAGTGCGTTTGGCCGCCATGATACCAGCGATATGAGCTGTTTGCGTGATGCTTCCTTTTTTGGTCATGCCATCAGCCGCTTTAATCTGCGTATAAATCTCACTGGGAAAGCGTACTTGTCCAGTAGCATTGGCTTCTCGCGTCGTTGCTGTCTTGCCACTGACATCGACCATGGTAATATCACCATCACTGTCTAAGTGAGATAAAGTAGATTGCTGATTTATCTGAACGCTGTCACTCATTTATATAACCTTTCTTATGTGATATTTTTATTATTTTGGTAGAGCAGCACATGCCTGCTTAAAATCTTCAGGCGTATTAAAGTTGGTTAGATTTTGCCACTCTTTGGTAAATGGTACGGAGTGTACAAAAGGTTGAATAAACTGCACCACTCTACGCTGACTGTTATCTATATAGGCCTTCAAATCAGGCTCGATACTTAGCTGATACAGGCCTAACAATGGATATAAGTGACTGTCATCTTTTAAGCAAATTACTTTTTTATCGGCAGCACGGCTTATTTCACATTGTAATTTCTGCCACAAGTCAGTTGTTGGTATTAAGCTATCACAGCTGATAACCAGTAACCACGATGCTTGTACGGCTTTTGATACGCCTGAATCATTCAAATCGTTCAAATCACTCAATGTTTGTAAGGCTGATTCAATAGCGACCAAAGCGCCGCTAGTTTTGATCTGCTCATCATGCTTATTGGAGTCAACATCAGCACCATAATCAGCAATATGAATAATAGGCGCATTGGGTTTTTCTAAATGGACATCTAAACCAGTTTGAAAGCCGCGACCATTATCTGCAATCAATATAGGAACCTTTAGCTTGCTCGCATGACAAACATGATAGTCTAGCAGCTGCTCACCTGACGGTAGTGTCAACATAGCCTTAGCCGTTCCCATACGTCTAGATGCACCGCCTGCCAAGATAACCACACCTGCCAAACCATCCAGATTATTTGAGCAATCTGTTACTACGCTATTACCTTTCAGATTTGATTGTATATCACTCATAGCTCAATTATTTATAACTCAATTATTTATATCTCAATTATGGCTAGGATTTTGTGCCAAAAAATGCGGTACAAAATTGCACGGACGAGTACGACTGTCAAACTGATCTTTTAAGATATTTTCCCAACCCGTACGGCAAGCACCAGACGATCCTGGTAGACAGAATATACCCGTACCATTGGCCATGCCAGCAACTGCTCGCGATTGTACGGTAGACATACCGATTTCATCTTTTGAGATTAAACGGAACATTTCACCAAAGCCATCGATTGATTTGTCAAATAGTACACTCACAGCTTCAGGCATGCTATCTCTGATGAAGAACCCTGTGCCACCAGTTGTGATAACCGCATGAACGTCTGGACTAGCAATCCAGCCACTAATGACTGCGCGAATTTGGTAAATATCGTCGGTGATTAATTGACGATCTGCCAAATGATGCCCTGCTTCAGTCAAGCTATCTACTAAGTACTGGCCTGACGTATCTTCTGCCAGCGTACGGCTATCAGAAACGGTCAATACAGCAATATTAAGCGGTGTAAATTGTGCAGCAGGCTTACTCATAAATAATCCTTTATAGATGTCATTTTATAATTGTATTAAAAAGCAGTTGTATTAAAAAAATTTATGTAGAAAAACGATTGCACTGGAAGACAATCACTATCAGCGTCATGATTGCAGACTCAAAATTTTTTATCCGCCGATTATCGACAGATTGTGCATGATGCCACTGTTAGAGTTATGCAGATGATGATGCTCAGGCTTGATTGGCATAAAGCTATGTAAAGTGTTCACCAATCCTTGGATATCGTTTTGCTGTAAGTATGGACGGATGTCGTAGTTGCCTTGATCGAACAGACACAAATGCACCTTACCTTGGCTACTTACGCGCAAGCGGTTACAGGTATCACAGAAGTGCGCGGCATATGGGGCAATCATACCGATACGACCGATATACTCAGGGTGGCTGTACTCTACTGCTGGACCATCGGCACTACCGCGCTCGTGCGGCTGCCAGCCATTTTCTAACAAGTAATCAGTGATAATATCAGACTGAGCATGCTGAGCAAAAAACAAATCGCTATTGTCACTGGTCTGCATAAATTCAATAAAGCGATAGGTCACTTGTCTGTCTTTGACATAGTCGATCGCCGTGATTAAGTTCTCAAAAGCAGTCTCTGCCATCAAGACACTATTTATTTTGAGTTTGATATCAGTCGTTTCTAACAACGTATCCATGTCAGCCAATATCTGCGGCAAGGTATCAAAGCCTGTCATTTTATGAAAAGTAGCGGCATCAAAACTGTCCATACTGATATTGAGCTGATCAAGTCCAGCAGCTTGCCAATTGGCTATATGTTTACCCAATTTATAACCGTTACTGGTCATCGCAACTGTCTCAATACCGTCAGTCTGCTTAATCGTTTCGATAATTTTGACAACATCACGACGAATAGAGGGCTCACCACCCGTAATTCTAACTTTTTTGGTACCTACTTGAGCAAAGCCGCGTACCAAGGTGGCAATTTCAGAGATACTCAGCTCATCATCAGGGCGTTTACCTTGATAGCCATTTGGCAGGCAATACTCACAGCGAAAATTACAGAAGTCAGTAATAGATAGGCGCAAGTAAGTCAGACGCCGTGCAAACCCATCGGTTAGCGGCTGGTGATAGTCACTTGTCTGCTCAGTGGGCATGACCAAGGAAGACCCTATGTAGCCATCAGATAATGCCGGCGCCAAGCTCGGTGAATACAGTTGCGAGCTGTCTATTTTGTGTTTGTCATCTATGTTGTCATCAATCATATGTTACTGCCATCAGTACTACTTACTATAAGCACTACTTTATTATTCGTGTTTAGCATACCAGTGTAAGGTTATAGGGTTGCTCTTCAGCTCTGTGCGACCACCTTACAATAAATTGGCAAACGATGAATTAACGATGTAGCCAAGGAAACGGTTGTACAACGACGTCATTACCAGCTGCTACGTTCCCACTGTCTTTGTCCAATACAATAAAGCAATTGGCACGGCTCAGCTGTTTGATTCTATGTGACTGCTGTCTTGAGAAGCACTCAACTTGATAATGACCTGTATCGTCTCGTGACAATACGCCACGCTGAAAGTCTTTGCGGCCGGGAGATTTTCTGATATCACTGATGAGTTTGGCTTTAATAGCTAGCGGCATAGGCTGCTCTGACACACTAGCACCTGACATTTGCCACAATGCAGGTATCACAAACTGTAGCGTACCCACAACCGTAGAGAGCGGATTGCCCGGTAGGCCAAAATACAGTACTGGCTTATCGAGATTTTTATTCAATTCACCAAATACAAAAGGCTTACCAGGTTTCATCGCCACTTTGTAATGGTTAATCTGACCTAGCGTTTCGATCACAGTGGTCAAAAAATCATAGTCACCAACTGAGACACCTGCCGTCGATATCAGTACATCACAGTCCTGCATGGCATCATTGACTGCGATAGTTGTCTGCTCTAGGCTATCAGGGATAATGCCATAATCACGAATAGTGATAGGCAGATCTGACAGCAAGCTTTTGAGCGTTGGGGTATTAGAGTTATATATTTGGGCTAGACTTTGTAGCTCATTGCCAATAGCCACGAGCTCATCACCTGTTGCCAACACGCCTACAACGAGCGGCTGGAACACGTTAACTTGGCTAATACCAAGGTTGGCCAGTAAGCTAATATCTGCAGGATTTAGTCGTTTACCGGTTTTTAAAACGGCTTCCCCAGACTCAATCTCTTCGCCTTGTGAGCGGATATTATCGTCAACTTTGGCGGTTTGCGTGAGCGTAATGTTATAAGGTCGAGATTTATCAACGGTTGCTCTGATATCTGCAAAATTTGTATTCTCTTGCATAATGACCGTATCACAGCAATCTGGTACGACTGCACCAGTAAAGATCCGCACCCCTTGCCCCGTAGCTGTCTTACCAGTATAAGCACTGCCAGCTTGCGACTCACCAACGATTTCGATAGTACTGTTTTCCGATAATTCACTACCTTTGGCAATCGCATAGCCATCCATTGCAGATAGGTTCTGTCTCGGCACATCAAAGGGTGAAGTAATATCTTGAGCCAGTATATGGTTTAGGCTGCCCAGCAACTCTAGAGTGTTGACGGCTCTTTTTTGTAGCGGAAAATCAGTAATATGATAATTATCTATCCGTTGCTGTATCGCAGCTTGTAATTCTTCCATGGTAATCATAAGGTCACGCTCTTTCTATTGTTCTAATTATTTATAATCGAAACTGTTATTTAAAATGGTCGTTGAGAACTGTCACTAAAAACTATGAATAGTTGAGAACTGTCACTAAAAACTATGAATAAAAGTCACCGTTAAAAAACACATTATCTAGAGTCTATCATTCAAAGTATCAACTTTCTTGTATTAACCTTGTCCTGATAAGTTTTGAATAAAGCCAGATTGAACTGGTCTTAATATTTGATACTTATTGCATGGTCCATTGTGTTAAAGATGTCAGCAAAATCAGACATAGATTGAGACAAAAAAAGCACCTTGGCAAGGTGCTTTTTGTAGAACAAAGTAAATTATCGTTTGTTGGCTAGTGGCTAATTAATAATGGCTAAATACGATTAAAAAGAGCCACTTTTATAAAGTGTATAAATACCCTCAGCCTATCTCACCATCCAGCCAATGAAGACGCACTGTTTTGAGTGATGAATCCATCTGGCGTTTGGCCGTTATCTGCTTGCCAGCGCTGGAATGCCATACGAGTATTGGTACCCACGATACCATCAGCGCCTTTGGTATCGTAACCCATACTAGTCAAACGACGTTGTAGGTTAGTCACTTGCGTAGTCGATAACGGACGCTCATAACGAGGCCAAGATTTTTGCAACCCGCTTTGTCCATTAATCGTTTTGCCTAGCAGACTAACGCCCAATGCATAACTTGATGAATTGTTATAGACTTTGATCACATCAAAGTTTGGGCTTAACAGTAACACTGGACCGTCTTTACCAGCGGGCAACCAAAGCTCCATCTGAGTATTGGCATCTAAGTAAACGTCCGCTATCGTATCGACGCCCATCGCAGCCCATCTAGCGGCAGGTTGTTTACTACCAACCACTGAGTAATCAAACGAGGCTGGCACCGTTGCTTCATAAAAAGGCGCTAAGCCACGAACCCAACCTGAGTTACTAAGATAGTTGGCCGTCGAGGCTAGTGCATCACCAGTCGCCCAAGGATTGCGATGTCCATTGCCATCACCATCGACCCCTTGTTTGAGCCAAGTCTCAGGGATAAACTGTGTTTGTCCCATACCGCCTGCCCAAGAGCCATCTAACTGTGACCATGATACGTCACCACGTTGTAGCAAGGTCGCTAACGATAGCAACTGCGTTTCAGCGAACTCTTGACGACGACCATCATAGGCAAGGCTGGCAAGCGAACTTGGCAAATCACTATTGCCGGTTACAGCACCGTACGATGACTCCATGCCCCATATAGCAGCGATAATCTCCGCATTAACCCCATACTGAGACTCTAGCTGAGACAAATAAGCACGCTGCTCAGCAAATTTACGCTTCCCTACACTGACGCGTCCACTTGATACCGCAGAATCTACGTATTCCCATGGCATCTTAGAAAACTCAGGCTGACCTGAATCTAATGAGATGACTTGCTGATTTAGATAAGCAGAGTCAAGCAATCGACCAATAACTTGGGCATCATAGCCTGATGATATTGCACGCATAGAAAAGTCTGACTTCCAATCAGAAAAGCTACTATAGCTAGGCTTGGGTGCAGGCTGCAGTTTTACGACTGGCGCAGGTGTTGGTTTGACCTGAACAGTTTGGGTTTGAGTAATCTCAACGCCGCCTTGACGAACAGGCTTACTTTGCATTGCCTGCTGGCTTGTACACCCGACCATCACTAATGCTGGCACAAAGGTGAGGTATTGCTTTTTTAATCTCATAAAAAATCTCAAACATGAATAAATAAAATGGCGCACAGTGGCCAAGCTATCCGTAGCTATTATTTAAGTCTAACGCCCAAGTACGCTACGTGGGTCAATAGGATTACCATTTAAGCGAACCTGAAACTCTAAGCCTACCTCATTGGTCTGACCACTGCTGCCCATACTGGCAATACGTTGACCACGCTGTACTGTATCGCCCTCTTGCACCAATAATTGGCTATTGTGCGCGTAGGCTGTGATGTAGTTATCACTATGACGAATCATAATTAGATTGCCATACTCTGGCAGACCGTTGCCTGAGTAAAGCACAGTTCCTGATTGGCTGGCAAGTACTGGATCACCAACCTTGCCTGCAAACCACATTCCCATATTGCCTGCAGCAGGATCAATGTTACGAGTTACTGGATTACGCGTAGGATAATCATAACCAGAAGTCGAGTTGGCAGTGGCTTCATAAGCTGGGGTTTGAGATTGGGTCACAGGTGGCGTATAAGTTGGCTGCGTTTGAACTGGGGCACTGTAGCTATTGTTACTTGCAGTGGTTGCCGCATTGCCTTGCCATAGCTTGAGCCATTGGCCACTATAGATGGTGTATTTACTATCTAGATTGTTCATCGCTCCGATTTGGCGGTAGTTCAGACGATAGCGCGCTGCAATCTGGCTGACCGTATCGCCGCGTTGTACACGGTGATAGTTAGGGACGCCTTGCGCGTTAGTAATAATCTTAGGACCTGCTTGGTTTGCTGATTGATAGGTAGGCTTCGTTGCACAGCCGACGACAGTTAGAGTAGCGACTGCCATAGTACCAATCAACGCGGCTTTAACAAGGTGCGATCCAGCTATGATTTTTTTCATACAAGGTTCCTATTCTTTGTGTTGCTCATTCATTGTTTAATCATTCAAAAGCGCTTGATATCATACAAGAGTCTTCTGATATTCTCATAACACGTCAGTGTTTAATAAGCCGGTATGGATTATATCTTATAGAATTTATAGCGCGAGTGTTGATAATCTATCCAGCGCTGCCGTTGGCGTATGATGTAGGCGTACTGGTGATAAACTGACATACCCTGCCGTTACGGCTTGATAATCTGTCATCATATCCTGCTTTGCTTGTACCGCATCGATTGACATCTCTGATGGTCGCACATTTTTACCTTTGCGTAGAGACAACCAATACGCATCTCGGCCGCGTGGATCTATCATATGGCGTACTGGCTGAGCAGCCTGCTTATGTCCTAACGAGGTTATTTTTCGACCCTTGATATCATCGGCATGCTGCACATCAGGAATATTAACGTTTAATACATGATAGGGCAAACTTTTGAGCATCTCTAAAATCGAAGTCTCAGTAAGCAGTTTGACGATTTCATGTGCGGCCACTTGATAATCAATGGCTGATTCTTGCCCGCCGTTTTTGACACCCCCGCCTACCAAAGACGTTGCTATAGCAGGGGTACCAGATAGTTGCGCAGTCAATGCAGCACCAAACGTACCAGAGAACATCACATCCTGTCCAAGGTTAGCCCCTGAGTTAATTCCTGTAATCACGCAGTCAAAGTCACTATCACGATATAACTCATGCAGGGCCAAATAAACACAGTCAGCTGGTGAGCCATTTACCGCTATAAATCCAGAAGGCAGCTGATGCGTATGCAGTGGTCTTGAGACACTCAGCGCGCTGGCATAGCCGCTTTGTTCATCGTTCGGGGCGACGACCACCACTTCACCAATAGTCGATAATGCCTGAGATAGTGCCAATAATCCTGGCGCATACACACCGTCATCGTTACTAATTAAAAATCTCATTTCTGCTCAGTATATGGTTAATATTTTATTGCCGATTTTTCTACAGCTCTATTTGATAATTCTGCTATCGTGCCATATCTGTTCAAGATAGCCATCAAAGAACGATGCTCATATTTAAAATGAAAACATGATACTCTAATTCTCCAATAACATGACGTCTCAGTCTAACGAAAAAGTATCGTTTTGATAGCATGGGCGATTATAACTGAATAATATAAAGACACGAACCCTGTCTTTAGCAAAGTATCATGCTCTTCTTATGCTGATAATTATACGATGAAAGTAGCGTAACAAGATCTGTATCAAACGAATAACAACTAGTAGATTAAGCATCGCGTTACAATAAGCAACACCCCACAACAATACAAACCGATGTACTGATACTGAAGTAACGTCATTAGGGTATGCTACTGATATGTTGCTAAAAAATGGTTTTGGCTCACAAGATATCTACACATAAATCAATATTTTATGTGACTTTTGTTTTTTTACCGATTAACATATGACCATTAAATAAAGACGAGCGAGTGTAATACTGAATGAATAAACAATCGATATTATCTATAGCTTCTGTGATAGCAAATACTGCCTCAAAAGTTGGGATTGCAGGACTGATAACGTCTGTTGCTATGCTGTCTCAAGCTTCTAATGCTGCGAATAACTCTGGCACTACCATTCCGCTAGACATGTCTGGCATCAACATCACTAAGCACGAAATTGCGGTGATGCAGGTACTATCAGAGATATGCCCACCAATGCTAAATGGTAAACAAAAACAGCGGTTCTATAAGTCGTACACTGTACAGCTGCATGAGCTAATGCCTTCTCTAGAAGATCCAAAAGCGGCTATTCAATACCTATCTACACAGCAAGACTATCGCCAGATACTACAAGGTATCCGTAGTTGGACGATGGGATTCTCAAAGCAAGAAAACAAAGCACTATGTGAAGATTTGGCAAACGCGGACTATTAGACAACTAGCTAGCTAGTTTGATTCAGCGACTAGCGTCTTCTGCTTAACTTGTTAATAATATTGGTATCAATGATAATAAAATAAAAGCTATGTACTCTTTATAACATCGGTTAAGCAAAGTTTATCAACTGATTGTTTAGATATCTGTAGCATCAAAGCTTGCTGTCACTTTACTTGTTATTCACAAGCAGTGCAGCAGGCTTTTTTGTGAGCGTTAAATTTTTATTACAGAGACTGGTCAGATGATAGTCAGAACAAATATATGATAGGCCTTCATTTTTCTTTTCAAACTTGCCTTATTTTTGCATTTATCGATTCCCCATCGGTAGTCATTTTGCTAAGATAAGGCGTTAATTTTATGTCTATTGTGTAGGCGTTACTATTTTCGTCGATACATTATTTTAAACACTGCATTTAAGACATGCTGCTTAAAATAATGTATGGAAATAGGTACAAAACATAAGCGATAGATACATTTGGTTCCATGATGCGGTGTAATGATATATGACAGTAAAGCGTGTAAAAAATCAGCTGGTACAGCTGGTAGTTGGTGTAAGTATCTCGATGAGTGCAGTAGTGGCAAACGCAGCCATTCAACCACCTGAAATGGACAATACTGCCTATGTGTTGATGGACTATAACACTGGCGAAATCTTGGCTCAAAAGAACGCCAATGAGGCGCTGCCGCCAGCATCTCTGACTAAGATGATGACCAGTTATATCATTGAGCAACGCTTAGCATCAGGCGACCTGAAAGAAGATGAACAGGTATTGATGAGTCCAAATGCATGGTGCCGTGGTAGCAGCAGCCAATCTTGTATGTATGTGCCTGTGAACAAAACTGCCAGCGTCATCGATATGCTACGCGGTATTATCATTCAGTCAGGTAATGATGCATCAAAAGCCATGGCTGAACATATTGCTGGCAGTGAAGCCTCGTTTGCAATCTTGATGAACGAACAAGCGCAAAAAATTGGCATGGAGAACTCTAACTTTGTCAATGCTACTGGTATGCCTGATGAAGGTCATTTAGCGTCTGCTTTAGATTTGTCTAAACTCGCTCGCGCTATTATCAAAAACAGCGGCGACTACTATAGTATCTACGCAGAAAAAGAGTTCACTTATAACGGTATTACCCAAGGTAACCGTAATGCTCTGCTGATTACTGACCCAACCGTTGATGGCCTAAAAACGGGCCACACTGATGCGGCAGGCTACTGCTTAGTAGCATCAAGCAACCGTGAAGGCATGCGTCTAATCTCTGTCATTATGGGTACCAAGAGCCAACAGGCTCGCGCTGATCAGTCACGCGAACTACTTAACTGGGGTTTCGGTCACTTTACAACGGTTACTAAAGCACCTACTGGACAGTTCGTTAGCAAGCTTCCAGTATGGTTTGGAGAAGCTGACGAGGTAGAGCTAGCAACTGGCGACAACTTGCAAATCCTAACCAGCAAAACCCAGAAAAACAAAATCACTACAGTGGTCGATATTCCTGAGAGCTTAGAAGCACCGATCAAAAAAGGTCAGGAAGTTGGTAAAATGATGGCTGTAATCGATGGTAAAGCGGTAGCCTCAGTTCCTATCATCGCAACTAATGATATTGAACAGTCAGGCTTTATGAGCCGTACGTGGGAACATATCGTACGCTGGGTAAAGAATCTTCTCTAAGAGAAACCTTTAAAAAACAATTCTAGCTAAAAACTGTTTAAAAAAAGACGCCTCAAAATGGGCGTCTTTTTTGTTTTTATGCCTACTTTATTTTAAAAGTGCTTCGATATTGAAAAGTAGAAAATATAAAAAATGCTACCTAATAAAATGAACCTAACTAGGAACACGGATTTGGTAGAACAGCTCTACGTCCAAACCAACCATTGTTTTAATAAGTCGCTTAACGCTTTGTCCTTATAAGTAGCAATATGACAATAATCAATGCCAGCTGCTTTTAAACCATACTCAAAGCTGCCTACATAGCGCGCCCGATGCTGCGGATACCAATATACTAATAACGCACGATGCTCGCTCTTACTACCCTCGTCGCTTTCATACTGACGGATACGTTTGGCTAGCATCGCAGCTTTTTCTGGGAAAACATCTTCAGCAAACATTACCATGTCAACTTTCTGCTTACGCATCTCCTCTATGACGAGTTGGTTACCTTGGCGACAAATAATCGTAGCACCTAGGTATTCCAATTCCTCTAACAAGGAACCTGTCTCATGATAGTAATAATAAATAATCGTCAGGCCAGACAATAAGCGCTGCTGTTTTGATTGCTGTTGATTGGGCATCGCTATGGTCAGCGTGAACTGTGTACCTACGCCAAGCACACTATCGACATCAATAGTAGCACCCATAAGCTGTGCCATTTGTCTAACGATAGGTAAGCCAACCCCTGAGCCTTCGTACTGGCGAGTTTGCGAAGAATCCACCTGAAAGAACGGATTAAATATATCGTCTAGATGCTCATTATCGATACCAATACCCGTATCTTTCACGCTAATTTGCCAGCGATTACTCTTATTAAAATGTGTCAGTTGCGACGTAATCGTAACTTTTCCGACAGGCGTAAACTTAATCGCATTATTGAGCAGTATCGATAGTATCTGATGTATTTTTTCTGAATCACCGTATAGGCTATAGTCTATATGATGAATATTACTGATCAGCTCTAATCCTTTCTGCGTGGCCGTATTTTCAAACTTAGATAACAGATCAGCGATTAGCTGTAATGGGTTAAACTCATTTTTATGAATTCTTATCTGGCCTTTTTGGATCTGGTTCAGCTGTATAATATGATCTAACGACAATACCAATTTATCACTACCACTACTGATAATCTCTACCGCGTCTTTTTGCTCTCTGTTTAGCGCCTCATGATCCAATAGTTGTAAACCACCTACAATTGCATTCAATGACGTTTTTAATTCATGAGAAATCATGCTTTGAAAATTATGCAACTGCACATCAAGTGACATATCTTTATTGTGCAATTGCTGTTCAAAGGCCGCAAGGGTTTCATAACCTTGCCTCGCTTCTTGTAAACGATTGAATAACACAATTAATGCTTTTTTGATTTGGGTCAGTTCTTGGAAATTGAATTGTTGCGGGATGACTGGCAGTTGCTCTAGATTTGCGTTGTCTATGACAATGTCACAAACATCGGTCAATGTTTCGATATCTCTGACTGGCCAATTAAGCTTCCTAAAAATGTATAAGGCAAACATAACAATCAGTACCACTGTTGTTAGCCATAACCACAGGATATTTTGGAACCAATGTAAACGTAGCAACTCTACGTCCATCGTAATATTAATATAACCAATCAATGTGCTATTTTCGGTAACTGTATCAGTCGCCTCATCTGGCGCTGACGATTCGCTCATAATGTTTGATAAAGTCAATGCTAACTGTTGATTGGAATCGGACTTATTGGACGCGATACTACTGGCATCAAGGTCTTTACTAATCACTGGATAGTTGAAACTAACCGTATGCGCAAATAAAGCATTTTTCCAATCAGCAAGCGACTGGTCTATATCTTCAATTGGCTCAGAGGTGGAATAGAAAACAATACTCTGAATAGTCGGCTCATTCTCTAACAAGATATTGACTTGTTCAGCCACAACATCTGCCCCATCTGCAGTCGATGCGCTAGTCGTTAGTAGCGATGCCAATTGTTGAATATGCTGTTCTTTTTCTTGATAGTGATGCACTAAACCATAAAGAAAAGGCAATAAAAAACCTGCCAGTACTGCCAATACGACAGCTTGTATGACAGAACGCCAGATAAGTACGGGAATGGTTTGAAACGAACGGTTGTTCATATCACTCTACTGAGTCGCGTGCAGCTTTCATTTATAGTACAGGTATTTTAAAGATGTGATAAGTAAAACATTTGAGTATTTTTTGAAACTAAGATAGCTATTTATAAGCCCAAACTATAGCGTATTAATAGAAAAATGTCATCGCGCTATTAAACGCGATGACATTAATCATAAAGCTAAAGATATAAAGCCTAAAATATGAGGATTAACGAGGCTTTTTATCTTTGGTAGTAAATTTCTGTGACCTATTACGCTCACGCTGACGCAATTGCTGGGCTTTTGCCTTAGTCGGCGTGTCGCTCTTATTCGCATATGGGTTATCGTTCTGCTTCAAGATAACGTTAAGCGGTGTGCCTTCTAGCTTAAACACTTGACGGAATTGGTTCTCTAGATAACGTTGATAGCTCTTGGGAAGCGCACTGGTTTGGTTACCATGAATAACAATAACGGGTGGATTGTGGCCACCAATATGCGCATAACGTAACTTGATACGACGACCAGCAACGGTCGGTGGCGGATTGGCCGTTACCGCATCTTGTAAAATCTGAGTCAAACGGTTGGTCGATACTTCAAACATCGAAGATTTATACGCACGTAAAATAGACGGATACAAATTGCCAACGCCTGTACCATGCAATGCTGAAATCAAATGTATTTTTACATAAGGAATAAAGCTAAAACGGCGATCCATCTCAAGCTTGATATAGTCTCTTTGATCTTGCGTTAGACCATCCCATTTATTGATTGCAACGACCAACGCTCGTCCGGCGTCAAGCGCATAACCAATCATATGCAAATCTTGATCTACAATACCTTCGTGAGCATCAATGACAATCACAGTTACGTTAGAATCTTCAATAGCTTGCAAGGTCTTGATGACAGAGAATTTTTCTACTTTTTCATCGATTTTACCACGGCGACGTACACCAGCAGTGTCGATCAAGACATAGTCGCGACCTTCACGCTGATAAGGAATATAAATACTATCGCGCGTCGTGCCTGGCATATCGAATACCACTACTCGATCTTCGCCAAGCAGGCGGTTTACGAGCGTCGATTTACCAACGTTTGGACGACCGATAATAGCAAGCTTTAAGCCTCTTGGCTCTACTATGTTTTCTTGCTCAGGCATATCAGCTGTTAGCACTTCAAGCAAATTGCCGACACCGCGACCATGACTGGCTGCCATCGGATACGGTTCGCCCAATCCTAGTGCATAAAACTCGGCAGGTGCTGCATCATGTACGCCATCGACTTTATTGGCAACAACATAGACAGGCTTGCCTAACGTATGCAAAAACTTACCAATTTCAGCATCTGCGCCAATCATACCGGCACGAGCGTCAACGACAAATACAATAATATCTGCTTCATGGATCGCTGTATGCGACTGCTCAGACATATAGTCATCGATATTGCCGCTACCGTCGTCAGCTTCACCGATACCACCCGTATCTACAACGATAAAAGATTTGTCTTCATAAGTTGCATCACCGTACTGACGGTCACGAGTCAATCCTGAAAGGTCAGCGACCAATGCCTGCCGACTTTTTGTGAACTGATTAAATAAGGTGGATTTACCGACGTTTGGACGACCAATTAAGGCGACCACAGGCTTGATACTCATGGGTTACTCTCAGTGAAAGGCACAATGACGGGCAGTACAGTTATTCTTATAACCAGTGACATAACAATAGTAATAGATATGCTGCAATTGACCGTGAATTAAAATGAATGATAGAACAATAGCAAAAATAATAGATGGCTATTTTACGATTAAAAATAGTATATAGGATGGCTTCATTATACCTATTATACATAAATAAATAGTCTATATGGATAGCACATCGGTCGCATAGAGTACGCGAAAGCCTGTGTTTAAACAAGCAATTTACACAAGGCACTAAACGCTGACTAAGCAGCGTTTGTGTTTTATAAATGATAATCAAGAATAGGCTTAAGGGCTATAGTGAAATATTACACTTCATTAATTATCTATAAGCACCTATCTATATAGTTATTAGCGCACTAACTGCCAGATAGCAACTTGTCCTGACGTACTTTGAGTCATTAAACGGCTACCTTGGACTTGCAAGTTGGTCAACGCACCTTTTGTCTCTACACGACTAACGATGCTGCCCGTAGCAGGGTCAAACAAATGCACTACGCCATCAAAATCACCAATGGCGATATAGTTGCCAATCATCACAGGATTGGTAAGGTCACGATAAGCCAATTCGTCACTTTCCCACAGCGTCTCGCCACTGTTGCGATCATAAGCAACTACTTTGCCATCTAGACTGGTAGCGATGACTTGCTGAGTATTTACCGCCAGTGATTTGAGACTCGCAATTTCATTGACGAACATCACCTGACGTGAGGCCAAATCAATACCTAATAGCTGACCACTATAGCTGATCGCAAACAACTGATTTTTATCTACGATAGGTTTGCCATCGACATCACTCATGCGCTCAACTTCACTACTACCAGCGCCTACGCCAACACGTCTTGACCATAGCGGAAGACCGTTATCGACAGTAATTGCGTGCAAACGACCATCAGCTGTCGCCAAAAGTGCCGTCTCATTGTCTAATAAAGTTGGCGCAGCGCTACCGCGAACGCTGATAGCAGGTACTTGAGTTGCGAACTGCCATACTGACTGTCCAGTTTGCAGCGACAGACCGTGTAAGAAACCATCATTTGCTGATAATACCACACGGTTATTGGTAATCAGTGCTGGTGTCAAAACCGAACCTGATAACTGCTGCTGCCAACGCTTTGCACCAGTCGTGCTATCGAACGCCATAACCTTGCCACCACGAGTACTAACGATAGCTGTCTGGCTCAATGCATCTACTGCAACACCGCTGGTGATTTGGTCATCAACATTGATTGACCATATGCGCTCGCCTGCACTATTGAACCCTGACAGTTCACCACCGCGTGATGCAGTAACGATTTGACCATTAGCATAGCCAACTTGCAAATCTAGTGGATCTTTTTTACTGGCTTTTTTGTTGCCAACATCGGTACTGAAAACAGGCTGTAGTACGCTAATCGGCTGAGCGATTTGTACCAATTTTACTGGATCATTAACCACAGGCTTAATACCGCGATTACATCCAATTACTGCCGTGCTCATTACTGCCAGTACGGCCACATGCATGACTGTCTTTTTGATAGTCTTGGTATTTAACATTTTGCTAGAGCGAATAGATTGAGTCATTGTATGTTCTCACTACAGATAAATTATTATTAATTGGTAAATTGGCCAACCGCAAATTAGTAATCATTAGGTTATATTAAAAAAGAGCTTTGGATGATTACCAACTCTCAATACTATCCTACTGACTTATTGCCCTGCTTCGGCAGCGACTTCATTCGAGGTATCCATCACTAGCGACGGCTCAGGAGCAGATGGCTCTTGAATAAGACTGGTTTGCTCAGCAATCGGCTCAGCCGTGATACCTAAGCTTTCCATCTTTAATGCCAATACTGCACGCGTTTCTTGACGGCTACGTAATAGCTCCCACGCATTGCTATAAGATTTAATCGCTGAATCTTTATTGTCTTGTGCTAAGTAAATATCCCCTAGTAGCTCCTGCTGACTTGCTTCAAACGAGCTTGGCATGTCATTGTTTGCTTCTGACAGTGCAGCATCTGTATCGCCTGCAGCCAACAGCGTTTTTGCATAGCGTAAACGAGTAATCGCTTCTAGACCGGCATCACCCAAATCGATGGCCAATGCTTTTTTGAATGTCTCAGTCGCTGCTGCAAAGTCATCATTGTCTACTTGTTGACGTGCTTTTATCATTAGCGCTTGCCATGCATAAACTGACTCACCGTGCGTACTGACCAAAGTATCAATATCTTTGTCTAGTTGGCTACGACTTTGGGTAAGTGCTTCTTGAGCCTCTGCCTCCAAATCTGGGTTTTGCGAGGCCAGTTTGACCTCTTCGTTTAGCTGCTGAATATCAGCATATTGATCGGCGGCGACGGTATCTACTCGCGCATGATTGTTTTGCCAGTATGTCCAACCAAAGTAGGCGGCCAGTGCTAACAAAATCGCAGTGACGATATAACTACCATATTGCTTTAACGCTTGCATGGAGTTATCTGCATTCGGCGAATTAGGTGTCAGAGCCATATATATTTACCTGATAAAATTTACATTAAATTGCTGGTGCGACAAACAAATCTGATTAGTCAAAGTCGATTAGCGACGAGAAAAGTTATCTTTATTTGATAGCCAATCTTGTGCGACCGTCTTTTGCTCACCTGTCTGCATATCTTTAATACTAATCGTATTATCATCCAGCTCTTGCTGTGCGATGATGACTGTCAATGCCGCGCCTGACTTGTCCGCCTTCTTCATTTGCGCTTTTAGACTCGTGGCACTGGCCATCTTTACTCGTACATCTGGACGACTGTGACGCAAGTTCTGTGCATAGCTTATACCAGCACTATACACCTCAGGATGGGCCACCACGAATACATCACAAGCAGGTATGTCAGCAATCGGCGCAACCGCTTCTATGAGTAGCAATAAACGCTCAAGCCCCATTGCAAAACCAACACCAGGCTCAGATTTGACTGGTTTACTGCCATCTGTACCGATTGATTTTAATTGCCCGACTAGCCCATCATAACGACCACCCGCACAAACGGTAGCTTGGCTTCCAAGCTTATCCGTTACCCACTCAAATACCGTTTTATTGTAATAATCAAGGCCACGTACTAAGTGCGGATTGATTTCAAAATCGATATTGAGCGCAGTCAGATAGGCTTTGACCTGCTCAAAATGTGCCACACTCTCTTCACCCAAGAAGTCAGCAAGCTTTGGCGCATCTGCCAATACTGCTTGCGTGCTCGCCTCTTTACTATCCAAGATACGTAAAGGATTAGTCGTTAGACGACGTTTGCTGTCTTCGTCTAGCTGGTCTTTTTTATCAGTTAAATAGGTAACCAATGCTTCGCGATAAGCATAGCGCTCATCAAGCTCACCCAAACTGTTTAGTTGCAAACGCATCTCATTGTTGAGGCCTAGCTCTTTCCACATCAGATGAGTCATGGCAATCAGCTCAGCATCAGCATCCGGTAGTGCGCTACCGAAGCTCTCAACACCTAACTGATGAAACTGGCGATAGCGGCCTTTTTGCGGACGCTCGTAGCGGAACATCGGACCGATGTACCAAAGCTTGGGCGTATCACCACGTAGCAAGTTGTGCTCGATAACTGCGCGTACTGCTCCAGCTGTGCCTTCAGGACGTAGCGCTAACGGCGTTGGCGGCTCAGATTTATCAGTAAAGCTGTACATCTCTTTTTCGACGATGTCAGTCGCGCCGCCAATAGCACGCGCAAACAGATCCGTTTGTTCAACGATTGGCAAGCGAATATGCTCGTAACCGTACCTACCAAGTACATCAGCCAATATCGCTTCTAAATGCAACCACTTTGCTGATTGGTCAGGCAAAATATCATTAAAACCTTTGATAGCTTTGATCATGGTACGGTCGTATCCTTAAATATTTAACAGGTATTCTATTATTGTTTTCTACATATTCAAATAAGCGTTGTATCTAATTGATGCTATGACGATATGGCTTAACGTATCAATCTAATGTATGACTTATTTTACGCGAATGATTTCATTCTCACGCTTTTTCGCCAAGTCTTCTGCATGGGCGCGAACCATACCTTCTATTTCATCGACCAGATTGCCTGTATCGATAAGGTGGCTTTTTTCACCCATACGATAGACCAGTGATCTAGGGGCAGCACCAACGATGCCAATATCGGCCTCTTTTGCCTCTCCTGGACCGTTTACCTTACAGCCAATCACAGATAGGTTCATTGGTTCACGAATATCTTCTAGGCGCGACTCTAACGCTGTCATTACTTTAATCACATCAAACTCTTGACGCGAGCAGCTTGGACAGGCGATAAAGTTTACACCGTTCGAGCGAATATTAAGCGATTTTAAAATATCAAAACCAATCTTAATCTCCTCTTCAGGCTCAGCGGCTAATGAGATACGAATGGTATCGCCAATACCGTCTAGCAACAATCCACCTAGCGCGATAGCAGATTTGACAGCGCCCGTACGGTAGACACCCGCTTCCGTTACGCCCAAATGTAAGGGGTTATCAATTTGCGCTGATATTAAACGATAAGCATCCAGTGTCAAAAACACGTTGCTGGCTTTGACAGATACTTTGTACTGGTCAAAGTTAAGACGCTCTAAAATGTCGATATGGCGCATTGCCGATTCAAGCATTGCCTCGCCAGTTGGCTCAGTATACTTACGCTGTATGTCTTTTTCTAAAGAGCCAGCGTTGACGCCAATACGAATCGGAATATTATGATATTTGGCGCAAGCGACCACTTCACGTACCTTAGCATCGCTACCAATGTTACCCGGATTGATACGTAAGCAGTCAGCGCCTGCTTCAGCAACGGCCAAAGCGATTTTATGATCAAAATGCACATCAGCGATCAAAGGCACGCTTACCAGTTTGCGAATTTCACCAAAGGCTTTGACCGTATCCATCGTTGGCGTTGATACGCGCATCAAATCTGCACCTGCTTCGACACAACGCTCGATTTGAGCGACCGTTGCTGCTACATCACAGGTGTCAGTGTTGGTCATGCTCTGTACGCTAATTGGTGCATCACCACCAACCGCGACATCACCGACATAGATTTTTTTGGTCAGACGACGATTAATAGGCGATGGCATTGACATACATAAATCCTTGAATCAAAAATAGAAAAGCCCTAGGCCTTTGTACATATAATATAAACCAGCTAAATCAGCCTACACATATTCGCTTTATTCAAACACATAGATGCTTTATCCAAACATATGAGTGCTTCATTCAAATTTGGCGCTTATGCAACTGACTATGGTGCCAATTCAAAAGTGGCTTGCTTATCTGTTGCATACGTATCTAACGCAACTGGTTGTTGATTGAGCATCAAGCTAACATTGTCGATATTATCAATTTGCACATTAAACGGTGGCATACCTGACAAGTCATAGTTACCCGCAGACTGAGAACCATTTATCAAACTGTTTCCAGAGGAGTCCGTGATACTAACCACAGCATCGCTTGTCAATACAAGGTTTAGGCTAGCAGTCGTTGCAGCATCACCCAGATTCAATGCAGAGCCAGAAGCACCAACGCCACTCGCGTCACTATTGATGGCGGCACCTTGGGCTTGCTCTATCGCTGACATGTCTTCAACAGCTGATACAGGCTCTTGGGTATTTTCTTTGCTAGCGTTACTTACCATACGGAATAGGAACACCGCCAAGATAATCAATCCGATAACGCCTATGATCAATAGTGGGTTGAAGCGGATACGGTTATGAGTATCACGCTGCAAAGTCCCCATTGGGCGCAGTGGCGTATCGATATTGCTGGCTGACTTAGCCTTTAACTCATTAGGATAAGCGGCATCGAAGCTACTAGCGATTTTTGCTGAGTCTAAGCCCAAATATTTGGCATAGTTAATCGCAAAACCACGAGCAAATGCAGCCTGTGGTAGCTCAGCGAAGTTTTCGCTTTCTAGCGCTTCTAGATGACGCTTTAGAATAAACAGCTCAGCCGCCGCTGCGTCTAAAGTTACTTGCTTGTTTTTACGGGCTTGCTGCAACACGGCACCAAATGATCCCTGAGCGTTAGATTGAGTGTTAGATGATGGGGTGATCATTTCCATGGTGCCTCTGGATTGTTAAGCCAAGTCTTAAGTTGTTTTGCTTCATCACTTAGCGGATAAGCGGATAAAAGCTGCTGTGCCAATTGCTGGCGCGTTGTTATATTATTTTGTGCTGCTGCAAGCTTGATACCTTGTAAGAGCAAGCGCGGGCTAATGCCTTGCCCCTGCACCAATATCAGCGTCTCATCATACAGTCTCTGTGCCTGCGGTACACGCTGTTGGTCGAGCAATAAATCTACCAATTCGATATGAGCAATGATGCTGTTACGATTGCCATCGAGTGCCCGTAAAAATGCTTTTGAAGCGGCACTATTATCGCCTAACTGTAGATAAGTACGACCTAGGTTTTCTAGCGCGCCAATACGGCCTTCATAGCCTAGCGTCGCCCCTGCAATCTCAAACTGTTCTGCTGCTTCACGATAGCGCTTTGTCTGTGACAGATACACGCCATAATTATTGTGTGCTTGTACAAAGTCTTTATCTAGCGCGATTGCTTTTTTGAAGTACTCATCAGCTTTAGCTAGATTGATACGGCTGCCTTCTTGCTGCAACAAAACGCCCATCATATCATAGGCTGGCGCATAACGGCTATCGGCAGCAAAGGCTTTTTCGAGCTGCTGCTGCGCGGTATCAAGCTCATTTTTTCGGATGTATTGCGCAGCAAGTGAGGTACGTACACGGGCGATTTCCTGCTGATCTAAATTTCGATCGTTGCTAGCGCGCGTAGATGTTTGATAAGGAGAGTTGCCTAGCAAATCATTAGTCGGAGTGGTCTGACAGCCAGTTAATACAAGAACGCCAAACACTGCCGACAGCACTGCACGCTTTGGCAAAGCGGTTTGGGCAGCACTGATACTCGACTGCTTATAAAATTTAGAAAATGATTTTTGATATTTGAACTGACAAGAATTTTTAGAAGTCATCATAGCCGCCATCATAAAACTGGGATTCAATGCGTTCGATCAAAGAAACATCAGTTTAATAGATTTAACCCCTATAAGTACAATTTAGTTGTTATTAATTGCCACGTTCTGCAATCTTGACAGTCATTGCTACATTTTCTTACCATTGCGACAGACAAAAGACAGCTAAAACGCTATACCAGTCAGATATCGCGCTTATCCTCTAGAGAACTACTAAACGCTTTCACGATCTTTAATGCTCTGCTGCCACGCGGCTGAGCGTCTGGTACGATCGGCAACTTGTCCAACCAACTGACCACAAGCAGCATCGATATCATCACCACGTGTTTGACGAATCGTACAAACAAAACCCGCTTCACTCAATATATTACTAAACGCATGAATACGGTTGTTGCTTGATTTATCATACGGTGCATGTGGAAATGGGTTGAATGGAATAAGGTTAATCTTACTTGGTAACCCTTCCAATAGTGCAACCAACTGATGGGCATGCTCATTACTGTCATTGACGCCATCAAGCATCACATATTCAATCGTAACGTGCTTCTTATGACGTGGATTGATATCATAGACATAGTTTTTTGCCGCTGCAATCAGCTCTTCTAACGGATATTTTTTATTAATTGGTACCAGCTCGTTACGCAGCTCATCATTTGGTGCATGCAGTGAAATAGCCAATGCCACATCGATGTCTTGTGCTAGCTGATACATTTTCGGAACGACACCAGAAGTCGATAACGTGACGCGACGCTTTGACAGTCCATAAGCATGATCGCTTAGCATCAACTCCATTGAACCTACGACAGGTTTATAGTTCAATAGCGGCTCACCCATGCCCATCATCACCACGTTGGTGACGTTATTTTCCCATAGGCTATGATCAACGTTTTCTAAACTTTCATTTTCATCTGTCATATATGACGCATTAGCGACCCATAACTGACCGATAATTTCAGCCGCACTCAAGTCACGCTCAAACCCTTGCTTACCTGTACTACAGAAGCTACAGTCTAGTGCACAGCCTACTTGAGAAGACACGCATAATGTCTTACGACCATTTAACTTGCTATCATCTGCAGGGATAAGCACTGTCTCAACCAACGAGCCGCCAGTGACTTCAAATACCCACTTACGTGTACCATCATCACTATATTGACGATGAATCACTTTAGGCGGTACCACACAAGCATTAAGCGATAATTTATCTCGCAACGACTTACTCAAATTGGTCATTTGCTCAAAATCTGTCACGCCATGCTGATAAATCCACTTAATCACCTGAGTAGATCGAAATGGCTTTTCGCCAATACTCTTGAAGTAATCAGCCAGTTGCGCTTGCGTCATACCCAATAGATTGGTTTTGGCATGGGCCTCATCTACTAGCTTGATGCTATCAGTAATCTTAGCAGGTACGTGCTGAGTAGGTGCTTGAACAGTTGACATAATAGGTAACCTTTTTGCAGAAGCTTAGTTAAGCGGTGCAATTATTTATATGGGCTTTGCCATACATACATGGGTGCATGAGCAATCCGCTATGAGCGCAGTTCTTCTAATTAATGAAAACATGCTGATAAGGGATTGATAACGCTAAGTAAAATTAATAATGAGGCAAGTCACTAAGAATTTCAATGAATAATATAATCACAAAACTCTAAAGCAGATACAAGGCAGCCGACTGCATATTGTACAAGTAGTACATCTGATGATGGTAACGCCGTCGCAGTTTAGTAATTCTTTGATTATAGAATTATTACAATAGCTAAAACGGCCTATACCCATAAGATATAAGCCGTCTCGCAAACCAATTATAAACAATCAATGTTGTAAATAATTCGTCTATAGTCAATCAAGTATAAAACTCATACAGGTAAGATCAGTCTAAATCGTAGCTGTCTTATTATAGCAGTTACCTCAAACAAATCGAACGCCGTAAAAGCTTATAGTTTATTTACTATATTAGCGTGTACGTGCACAAACTTCATCATCGCTGAAGAAGTAGCTGATTTCACGTGCTGCTGATTCAGCTGAATCTGAACCATGTACTGCGTTTTCGTCGATGCTGCTAGCGAAATCAGCACGGATAGTGCCTTCAGCAGCTTCTTTTGGGTTAGTTGCACCCATGATTTCACGATGCTGAGCGATAGCGTTTTCGCCTTCTAGTACTGATACCAATACTGGACCTGACATCATGAAAGATTTTAGGTCGTTGTAAAATGGACGCTCAGCGTGCTCAGCATAAAAACCGCCTGCTTTTTCATCATCAAGTTGTAGCATTTTAGCTGCAACGATTTTTAGACCAGCTTGTTCGAAACGGCTATAGATAGCGCCGATGTGGTTGCCAGCAACTGCGTCAGGTTTGATGATAGATAAAGTACGTTCGTTAGCCATGAGAAGCTCCTAATAAATGATAAATTCAATAAAATATGAAAAATTAATGCGTTGTTTTAGCTTTAGCCACAATGTTGACTTGGACTGTTTTACACAACTCATGGTATATCAGTGTATAACCATAAGCGCCAACATCGGATTGCTGCCTATTATAATGATTAAGGCCATAAATGATAGGGTTAATTTATGACCATACCTTGCATAAAAGTAAATTTATAACAGTATCTTACTTACATCCAAGTTAAGTACTCATCAACAACAGATGCATGAGCTATCGACTTACTTACCTTATCGCTACTCATATTTATCATTTATAGCTACCAGACTGATTTTATAGAGTATTTATATCATTATTAATAATTAGAAACCCTCAGCACACCTTGCTAAGAGTTTTGCTAATACATACTACCAATCAAAACATTTAATCATCTAAGCGACTGTCTCGACAACTACCTGCATTGCATTCACGCACACGTTCATTCAAAAAATTAACTCGATTAGCTGTCTTATTGGTGGCACAGCTCATATTGACAAAGAAACCATCGCCATCGTTATAACTACATTGGTCGTTGCGCTCGCGCATCCACGCTAACTGTCCGCGTTTAAGCGTGGCTTTTTGCTGTTTGTTTAGAAGTTTACTCAATTTATTGTAAGAGTTGTTAAGCTCCTTATCTGCTTCCAAATATACTTTCGTGAGGCAATATAGCCCATCAAAGTCATTGTTTGGTTTGTCACAGTTTTCTGCACCCCAAGCAAACATAGGTAACATGAAAGCTGCGGATGTAAATATTGCTATAGAGGTATTACGAATCGTGGACTTAAACGTATTCGTTTTCATAGTAAATTCCTTTTTTATGTCGATAAAGCCAAATCCGTCTATGATATCTTACACTTAATGAAGCCAAAATAATGTCGGTATATTCATTATTTATGATGTTTTTTAGATGATTCTATAGCTAGTAGCTCTACTCTTACACTGTTGAAAATCAAGGTAATCAATCAAATTCTTGAAGTAACACACACAAAAAACCCCAACGCTCAGCATTGGGGTTTTTTATTAATACTAAAAACTATTTAATTAAGTTTATAGTAAAAACTAAGCGTCGTACGGATCACGCAGTACGATCGTTTCTTCGCGATCAGGACCAGTCGAGATAATATCAACTGGGCAACCAATCAGCGCTTCGATACGTTTGATGTATTTTTTAGCGTTTTCTGGAAGCTCATCATAGTTAGTGATACCAACGGTAGACTCGCTCCAGCCTTGCATCGTTTCATACTTAGGTGTAACTGACTCATAGAATTCAGCATCATGCGCGCCTGCACACTCAGTCTCAGGTAGGTTATAACCCACACCGATTAGCAATTCTTCAAGACCATCTAGTACGTCAAGCTTGGTCAAGCAGATGCCTGACATAGAGTTAAGTACTACTGCGCGGCGTAATGCTTCTGCATCGAACCAACCACAGCGACGGGCACGGCCAGTCGTTGCACCAAATTCATGACCGACTTTGGCTAAGTGAGCACCAACATCATCGAACAATTCAGTTGGGAACGGACCACTACCAACGCGCGTAGTGTACGCTTTGGTGATACCAAGTACGTAGTCTAAATACAATGGACCGATACCTGTACCAGTTGATACCCCACCAGCAGTTACACTTGAGCTGGTTACAAATGGATAAGTACCATGGTCGATATCAAGTAGCGTACCTTGAGCACCTTCAAACATTAGGTTTTTGCCAGCCAGACGTAATTGATTTAGGTCTTCAGTTACATCAGTAACCATACCTTTGATCTCTTCTTTCCACTCTTTACAAAGCTTAAGCGTCTCATCAAAATCAATCGCTTCAACTTTATAATACTCAGTCAGTTGGAAGTTGTGATATTCGATTAGGTTACGTAGTTTTTCTTCTAGATCTTCACGGAACAAATCAGCAAGTTTAATCGCACGGCGTGCTACTTTGTCTTCGTATGCAGGACCGATACCGCGACCTGTTGTACCGATTTTACCGCTGCCACGCTTGGCTTCACGAGCTTGGTCAAGTGCCACGTGATAAGGCATGATAAGTGGGCAATTAGGAGAGATACGTAGACGCTCACGTACTGGTACGTTGTTGTCTTCTAGCTCTTTCATCTCTTTTAGTAGTGCGTCAGGCGCTAACACCACGCCATTACCGATAAAGCAAGTGACGCCTTCACGCAAGATACCTGATGGAATCAAATGCAAGACAGTGGTTTTGCCATCGACAACCAACGTGTGACCAGCATTATGACCGCCTTGGAAGCGGGCTACTGCTGAGGCTTTTTCGGTAAGTAAATCAACGATTTTACCCTTACCTTCGTCGCCCCATTGGCTACCCAAAACTACAACATTCTTACCCATGATCAATCCTTACCTTTATGTATTGAGGTGTGTGCAATAAAAGCTGAAAATTAAAATGATTTTCTTAGCTATATCTTTTTATCTCAGTGCTTTATGAAATAGAAACACCGAGACATCTAACAAATAATTTTGCGTTCTCGTAATCTGTACTGAATAATTTTGGCTACGTGCGCCGCGTGCGCCATTCAATAGCCTACTATTAGACAATTAAACAGTTTGTAGCTGCCATTGACTGTCATCAGCCATGCTCAAACGATGCGTCACATCATCTGGACTATCCTGTGCATCTAACGGCATAGTGACGCGATAGCCTTGCTGACGCAGACTCTCAACTTGTTGTAATAACGTCTGCATTTCATCTTCATTTGCGTTAGTCAATGCGGCAAAGTCTACCAACACAACGGCGGGTGCATCCAGCTGCGTATGAGCCAGCAATCGGCTAACATCCATACTAAAGCCCGTGGCCGCGCGTAACGTTTGCGTCTGGCTTTGCATACCATCAAAACGACCACCACGTACTAGTGGCTGCGTTTCGCTATTGATATAACCATTGAAGACGATACCAGTATGATAGTGATAACCTGATAGCTCAGTCACATCAATACTGACTGGGCACTGCCATTGGTCTTGTAGATAGTTTTTCAGACGCTGTAGCTCATCGATCGCCGTCGAGATTTGGCTGTCTTGCTGCGCCGCATCTGATAATTTGGCTAATAGGTTTGCAATATCATGACCAAAGCGTGCTAACACATAAAAATCATCACCCATTGGCAAAGCACGGCAAACACGCTTGAGCTCTGGTAGATTTTTATTGGCATATAAGTACATCAATTGCTCAGTATCACTGTCTGACAATTCAGCCAATTCAGCCAAACGTTTGAATATTGCCACGTGACCCAAATCGATATGGAGCGCTGCACTCATATTGAGTTTATTCACCATCGTAAACAGTACATCTATCAGCTCAATATCTGCTGCTAGTGATGCACAGCCAAATATCTCAGCACCTAACTGTAACGGTGTACGTGAGCCAAACAGACCTGATGGCAAGGTATGAATCACATCGCCCACATAGCAATAACGCGCAATACCTGTACCGCCATGATGCGCATCTATACGCAAAATCTGCGGGGTGATGTCAGCGCGCACGCCCATTAGGCGACCAGTCAACTGATCGATAATCTTAAAGGTTTGGCGTTTCAGATCTTCTGACGCATCACTTAGCAAGGACTCAGTAAACTCGATCATCGGCGGACAAACCAGCTGATAACCATGAGTAATAAGCTGCTCGATTAACTGATGTCTAAGCACTTCTTGCTTGTGCGCATCTTCAAACAGGACATCAACCACCCCATCAGGCAATAGCCAACTATTGGCAACATCACTGCCAAAGTTACTCAAATATGGCATGCGATTGGGTGCAGCATTATTTTCAGCAGGCTGAGACACTGTTTCGTTGGTAGAATTTGGCTGGGCAGGTTTTGCAGAATCAGAACTAACAGACACAATAAATCCTTGTTTGGCGTATCGCTTACCAAAAACGCGGTACTGATGCGGTACTTAAAGGGTGATTTGCCGAGTATTGACGCTGTGTGTGTTTATTTTTAACGCGCAACATCATTGACCCAATTATTTATAAACAAACCAGGTAACCGCAAAAGGGTGAATAATAAGTATAATTTAGAATGATAAGACGAGTATCTTTATGCGCTAAAAAATTGCGACAAATAATCAAGGCACTTTATGCTTTAGTTTAGCATAGCACTCAAGGTTCGCCTAGTGACAATTAGCCACAATCACTATCTAATTACAGTTCAATTACCGCTTATTAGCTCAGCAGATGTAACAGTCATCATTGATATATTTGGCTCAATATTGGGCGAATAGCCGAGAGGTTTATTTTTTGTTAACCATAAGATAATGAGCGCGATTACGGCAGCGTCATCAACACAGACTCATGATACACTAACACATATTTTTATCTCGGAAGCCTTATGTCATCTGATTACCACCCAAACCCTGCCATCAACCAAACCAATGTCTTAGGCACCGCACTTGCCAGCTGTTGTTTCGATCCAATTACTGGCTATTATCGCAATGGTTTTTGTCATACTGGCAACCATGATGTCGGTCAACATACCGTCTGCGCCAAGATGACCAGCGAGTTTTTAAACTTCTCTGCCAGTCGCGGTAACGACCTGATTACCCCACTACCTGAATACAATTTTCCTGGTCTCAAACCTGGTGACTACTGGTGCATCTGTGCGCTACGTTGGGTTGAAGCATTGGACTTCGATATCGCACCGCAAATCAAACTAGAAGCGTGTCATGAGAGTCTATTGGCATTGGTAGATATCGATACGCTAAAAAGCTATGCCCTATAGAAATCTATGCCCCATAGATTTCTATAGGGTATACGATAAAACCGTAGCAGCGTTCACGACATATTTGGATTATTGAAGTTTTTTATTATATGACAGGAAAGTATATGGAAAATGATAATAATCAATTGATTAAAAAAACGGCTCATATTGCGCCTGATTCCAATATGAATCATATCTATGCCAATATGAATGACAAGCACCTCTATTTGGACGATGATGATAGCTATATCTATGGTGATGTGGACGCCACTACTGAAGATACTATTGAGACCATGACGGTCTACGATCCTGACTCTGAACGCTATGAAGATATTGATTCATCAAGCGCAGGTGAAGTGGTCAATTGCTACGCTTACTCACGTAAAACAGGTGAGAACCTTAATAGAGTGGCGCTTAATGATGTGAGTCGTACGCTAGGGAACAACGGTCAATTTATTTGGCTTGGGCTATATGATCCAAGCTTAGAAACCATGGTCAAAGTAAAGGAAGCCTTTGACCTGCATGAGCTAGCGATTGAGGATGCCTTTGCTGATCATCAACGTGCCAAAGTCGAAAACTACGATAATGACATGGTCTTTGTGGTGCTACGTACGGCCAAGCTAGAAGACAATGTCATTCGTTATGGTACTACTGCGATATTTATGGGTAAAAACTACCTCATTACGATTCGCAATGGTCCGTCAAACTCTTATGCGCCAGTACGTGAGCACTGCCATCGTCGCCCCGAAAAGCTGCGTATGGGTCCTATATTTGTACTGCATGCTATCCTCGATTTTATCGTTGATAACTATATGCCGATTACCGATCGATTAGGCCGTTACTTACGCGAGCAAGAGCGCTACGTATTTACCTCTGAGTTTGATAAGGGCACCCTAAAAAACCTTTACGAGCTCAAATCGCAACTGGTACATATGCGTGCCATTATTTTACCTGTGCAAGACATCTGTAGCTTTTTTATCAATCATAAAAAGAGTGAGATTGTCTCTGGGTTTTCTCAAGCCGCTAAGCCGTATTTTCGCGATGTCAACGATCACCTCTTACACTCACTAGATGCCATTAATGGTCTCAATGAAATGCTGAGTGTGGTGATGAACACCTATATGGCGATGGTCAATATGGGTCAGAATGAAGTGGTGCGTAAGCTTGCTGCATGGGCAGGTATTCTAGCAGTGCCGACAGCCATCGCTGGCATCTATGGCATGAACTTTGATTTTATGCCTGAGCTTCATTGGAAATACTCTTACCTTGTCATCATGGCCATTATTATCGCCTTATGTAGCTATCTGTACTATAACTTCAAAAGATTGAAATGGTTGTAATATCAAATGCCATCCGTAAAAAAAGAGCAACCACTGGTCGCTCTTTTTTTATGTTGCTATCTTTTTATATTGCTATCTAATTATTCACGGCGATGCTTGGTATGGCTATCGGGTGCCTGAGCATTATCAGGCAATAGCGCCTTAACTGTTAGGTTTGCATGCTGCTTATCGAGATTATCCTCTGGACGACCAAATGTTTTTGCTGTCCAAGTCAGGATTACAATAGAGCCACTCAGTAGCATGATGGCCACAGAAATTGTCGCAAGCAGCCATAAATGGAAATAGTCTGAAACTGCCTGTACATCAACCACCAAATGTCGTGACAAGGCCGTTATGGCAATAAATATCAAAAACTGTACTGGCAGTCGGTGGGTTTTAAAATAAATCCCTATCATAGCCAGTAGCTCAAGGTAAATAAACAACATCAATATGTCTTTTAGATCCGCTGAACCCTTTTGGACAATATAAATAAACTCTTTACCTGCGGTCCAGACTACCACCACACTGATTAGAAATAAAATAACGTAATGACAGACATCGACAAACTCTCTACCAATACTTTGTAGTCGCTCATGAACACCTACGTTTTTTTTAGCCATGTTTAGGTCCTATCAACTGAAATGTGGTTGATTTAGCCTGAGTCTATGTGACCTCAGGCCCCTTATATATCGGCAATCAGTATTCGTATGACTATTTTTTTAGCCTTTATTCAAACCCGCTGATTTTTCAGCAGCATCGACCGTTTGGCGAATAAGCGTATTAATAGTCATTGGGCCAACGCCGCCTGGTACTGGCGTATAAGCGCTGGCAATGTTTTCCATGCCTTTCATTTCGATATCACCAACACCGCCATCATCTGTTGGATGGAAACCTGCATCAATGACAACCGCTCCTGATTTGATCCACTCTGCTTTAATCAGCTCAGGTACACCTACCGCACCAACCACGATATCTGCACGCTTAATATGCGCCGCCAAATCTTGAGTTCTTGAATGGCAGATCGTCACCGTACAGTTAGCATTCAATAGCATCATCGCCATTGGCTTACCTAAGATAGCGCTACGCCCTACGACTACTGCTTCTTTACCTGATAGCTCGATATTATGATGCTCTAATAGATGCATGATGCCCTGCGGTGTGCATGAGCCATAAGCTGACTGCTGCATCGCCATACGACCAAAACCAAGACAAGTCACACCATCGACGTCTTTTGCTAAGTCAATCTGCTCAAAACAAGCACGCTCATCGATATGTTCAGGAACAGGATGCTGTAGCAAAATGCCGTGTACATCTGGATTGCTATTTAACTCATCTATCTTTGCCATGAGCTGCTCAGTGGTCGTGGCACTTGGCATCTCAACGCGTATAGAGTCCATGCCAACACGCTTACAGGCGTTGCCTTTCATACGAACATAAGTAGCAGAGGCCGGATCGTCACCAACCAATATCGTCGCTAAGCTTGGGGTGCGGCCAGTCTTTTCCTTAATCGTATCTACGCGCGTGCGCAGATCCTGTTCTATTTGTTTGGCAAGTGCTTTGCCGTCCAAAACGGTGGCGGATTCTTGGGCAGTAGACATAGTAACTCCAATAGAGGGTACGATATAAAAAAATAAAGACAGCGCGCGCAAATACTTTGCATGCCTGTCCTTTGCTTCGTCAATCTTTGACTAAGAGTAATATTGTACCTGTGTACGCTACAAAATCCTAGCGTAAGATAAAGCCTGCGCACTGATAAATTTTTATAATAAGTTAATTAAACAGCATTACGTATGTGTAGGCAAATTTATCTTGTGCTTTCAGTAAG
The DNA here is from genome assembly GCF_044542635.1 of Psychrobacter sp. NPDC077938. Lineage (NCBI taxonomy): Bacteria > Pseudomonadati > Pseudomonadota > Gammaproteobacteria > Moraxellales > Moraxellaceae > Psychrobacter > Psychrobacter sp. NPDC077938. Next base: position 89,322 of record NZ_JBITUW010000002.1, on the reverse strand, counting down.
AGTAGCGTCAACTTCAAAGTAAATTTCTAAAAATAATCATTCATTGCCATTTTATTCGACCATCGAAGCAAATACGCTATCGATCGCCTGTATCGTCAGTTCAATTTCAGCCGCCGTAAGCGTAGGATGCACTAGAAACATCAGACTACTCTCACCTAGCTGCTTTGCCATTGGCAATCTAACACTTGGACGCAACCCTGTATTATCAAAGGCCTTCTCCAAATAGACCTCTGACGCAGATCCAGAGAAGCACGGCACACCTTGATTGTTAATTGCTTCAATAATACGGTCACGTGTCCAGCCATCAGGTAGATTATCGGACTGCACATAGACATATAATTTATAGTAAGCATGGTTCGTATTGGAGAACTGCGCTAAATGCTCTAGTCTCGGCACACAAAGGTAGCCTTTGGACTCCCATTTGCTACAGGCCTCTAGTATGGCTTGTGCATTAGTAGTCCGTTTTGCTGTCCACTCACTCATTTTCTCCAGTTGAATACGCCCCAGAACACCTTGCATCTCAGTCATACGCCAATTGGTGCCAAAGCTCTCATGGAGCCAGTTGTAGCCAGGTGATTGTTCCGTTTCATAGACTGCAGCATAGCTCTTACCATGATCCTTATACGCCCACATTTTTCGCCATAGCAGTTCGCTATCAGTGGTGACCATACCACCCTCACCTCCTGTGGTCATAATTTTATCTTGGCAAAAACTCCATGCCCCAACATGACCAATACTGCCCACGCTTCGCCCTTTATATCGTGCGCCATGAGCTTGCGCGCAGTCTTCAATGACATATATGTCATGCTCATCTGCCATTGCCATAATGCTGTCCATATCGCATGGCCAGCCAGCTAAATGGACGCACACGATACCTTTCGTCTTGTCGCTTAATACAGCTGTGATGGTCTCAGCAGTGATATTGCCAGTTGCTGCATCGACATCTGCAAAGATGGGTGTCGCGCCTGCATTGACGATTGACGAGATACTAGCAATAAAGGTACGCGGTGTGACAATGACCTCATCACCTGCACCTATATCGAGTGCTTGTAACGCGACATCCAATGCCAAGGTGCCATTACCCAATGCTATTGCGTATTTACTACCTGTCCAATCAGCAAACTCTCGCTCAAACTGACGACATTCTTCGCCTGTCCAATAATTGACTTTGTTAGATAGTAGCACTCGACTGACAGCGTCGGCTTCTTGTTGAGTGAAACTTGGCCAAGGTGAAAAAGGGGTATTTAGCATATGTTCCTCTATGGTACTTATGTCTAATATTGTGTCACGCTCTACGATAAACTGCTCACTATGTTATTAACCTTGCTATCTATTATGATTTGCTTCATGCCTAATATCTTTTGATTAACTGTATTGCTATTAGCAAAGAGTACTTTTAAAGCATTTCTTCATTAATACTATTGCCCATGAATTTACTCATAGTTGCTTCGCCCTCAGCACTGATACCATCTTTAACAATGACTTTTTTCACTGTTTTAAATAAAATCTTGATATCCAGCCACAGCGACTGATTGTCAACATACCATGTATCCAGTGCAAACCTCTCATCCCACCCAATAGCATTGCGACCATTAATTTGAGCATACCCTGTAATGCCTGGGCGGACGTCATGTCGGCGCGCTTGCTCATCATTATACAAGGGCAGATATTCCATCAATAATGGTCGCGGGCCCACTAGACTCATATCGCCTTTTATGACATTCCAAAGCTCAGGCAACTCATCAAGGCTGGTGTTACGCAGCGCTTTACCAAACGATGTCAGGCGCGCGCCATCTTCTAAAGGATTGCCATCTGCGTCTATATCATCCTTCATGGAGCGAAACTTTATCATCTCAAATGGCTTACCATACAGACCTGGACGAATCTGACGAAATAGAACAGGTGCGCCAAGATTTTTACTCACCTTGTAGGCAGTTGCAGCATAGACAGGAGACAGCACTACTAACGCTGTCGTTGCACCTACAATGTCAATTAGTCGTTTTATCATTTATAAACCCAACATATTTATTAGTCGTTTATTGACTTTATCTGCATCAAATTTCTCTTGTGCTAGCTTGTAGCTTTCATCACCCATTTCTTTAATTTGTTCAGGATGTTCTATAAAGTAAATCATTTTCTCTGCCAAAGCTTTTGGGTTCCATTTTTCTACTAAAAACCCATTTACTCCATCAATAACCGTCTCACGGCAACCAGGTACATCAGTAGTGATAATAGGTCTTCCAATTGCCATCGCTTCCTGAGTGCTGCGAGGCACCCCTTCACGATAAGACGGCAGTACAAACACATGATGATTTGCAATCCAGTCTTTTACATTATCAACATGACCAGGATAGTTTACGATGTTCGATGCAATCAACTCATCTAACTCTGATTTCTGCAATGCACCCATATTAGAAGCATCTATCTCTCCTAAAATAGTGAAATATGCTTCAGGATATATTTTCTTTACTATTTTTATAGCGGAAATAAGATCATGGACACCTTTTTCTTTCAATAAGCGACCAATAAATAAAAATTTGATAGGTTCTTCGATATTTACTATGGACTGATATTTGTACTGACTTAGATTTAAGCCGATACCACCTAGCACATTTATCTGTTTCACTTGTATTTTATACCGCTTCAATAAATCATTAGGATCATCAGTATTTAAAAATATAAGACGATTTAACCGTGGCAAAGCAATTTTATACAATAAGACCTGGATACCTTTAATCACTTTTACCTTCTTGCTGAGGCCGTCAGGTTGATCTGTAAAACAATAACCCAATCCTTCGAGCATACCTACAACCTGTGGAACCTTTGCTATTTTTGCTGCTAACGTGCCAAAGATAACGGGTTTAGAAAAGTAAGAGAACACAACATCTGGCGCTATTTTCTTAATAACTTTGGACAGATGATAAGCTGCTGTGATATCCGCTAAAGGATTTAAGCCACCTCGATTTAAACTATAGGTTACAGGTATGGCACCCAACTTTTCTATCTTCTTTAGCTCATCTTGAGTATATTCAGAAGTAAACGCATAGACAGTATGCTGCTGTCTGACTAACTCCTGAATAAGGTCAGCGCGAAAGCCATAAAAACTATAAGCAATGGTGCCTAAAATAATTATTTTCATCCATTCACCACCTATACTCTACTTGAGGAGGACTTCATAAAAGAAGATCTTTTAAGCCTTAAGATATAAAAAAAACTGATATATATAGCCAAATAGTTGTATATCCTTAAACGTACTGCGGTGCCTAAATTATCGTTTCCGATCAGCCAAACACTGCCGTAGAACACGAAAAATATAATGAGAAAACGTACAAAGCTGTCTGCTAACTTAATGTTCTTTAATACATATATGAGCATGAAAAAGAAAGGAACGGTTTCGAGTACAAATAGTACAAGCGCTAGCGGGTTAGTAATGTACAAGCCCAGCATCTGCCCCAAAAAGCTAATTATAAAATTAGGTATAAATAGTATAGGATTAGAGAAGCTGAGACCTAGAGTCGAGCCACCTTCCGACTCTTCAAATCCAGACCGATACTCAGTTAGCAAGTCCAAAACGCCTAAATAGTTTGCTGCAAACAGAAGTCCAAGATAGAGAAGACCTAAATAAAAAGCTCTACTTTTAGTAAATTTTATTTTTAAGAAAAGTAGACTAAGCAAGTATGCATACCCTAAATAAGGTCTTATCTCTATTAAGAAAAATCCAATCGCCACAGATAATAAAAAATAAAAAACAGCACCAAAGACACTATGACTATTTAAGAACCACTTTACTGTCAGGCATCCTAATAGAAAACTAAAGGCCATAAATATATCGCGAAATATATCTGTTGAAAAAAAGAATATCGTTGGATGAATCAAGCAAACTAAAAGAGCGTATAAATAGTATTTTTGATTTCTTTTGAATGTTAGTCCTGATAGTCTAACTACTATAATAGGAATGGCTATTAAACTTAAAAAAAATAAGAAATAAGTAGTCAAATCACGCGAATACAAGCCATAATCGTTTAACCACCTTAGTAATACTGGCCAAATATTTACTGCGGTATCTGTAAAGCCTTCAGCATAAGAGTTATAGTAATTAGCATCGCTGCCACCGCCCAAGTTTATTACTAAAATATCGTATTCCATCAGTACAAATGCAATTATTTTTGAGAAAAATATAGCGGTAACTAATAAAAATATATTAGCGTTAGAAAATCTCTCGAATAATTGCCTATTATTTCTCATAGTATATTTTCACCCATTCATCGGAAATAATCTTTATATCAAATTTGTCTTTGGCATATTGTCGACCTAGAATGTTCTTCTGTTCAATTAATAAATTAGCTTCGATGGCTTTTGCCAAAGCTTCAGGCTTCTGGATAGGTACGATACTTCCATAACCGTCTAATATCTCACGGGCGCCGCTAACATCAGTAGAAACGACGTTTGCTTGACAAGCTAAAGCTTCAATCAATACTGTCGGCAGCCCCTCATAATCAGATGATAAAACGAACGTATCACAAGCACTCATCAACCTTGATATATCACTCCTTCTACCTAACAAAATAACTTCTTTATCTAATTCTAACTCTATAATATGCCTTTCGATTTCTGACCTTAATTCACCATCACCTGCAATAATCAGTACAAAAGGAATAGAATTAGCGTTTTTTAAAAATCTTATGGACCTCAAGAGATTAAGGTAGTTCTTTGCTTTATTAAACCTACCAACTGCTAAGATTACCTTGTAGTTCTGATCTAGCCCGAGCTCATCCTTTATTGCAATTCTTGCCTGCGTACTATAACTAAAGTCATCAAAATTCACTCCGTTATATATAGCTTTCATTCCTTTTTTTGGTACTGCATATCTTGATTCAAAAGAGGCAACTGCCGTGTTGCTGACATTGGTGCTTACATCGGCCAAGCGGTTGGTCAGTCGATAAGCTAGCATACGTAGTGCACCGCCCTCATTGCTACTGTGGGCGGTGGATATCAATCTATTTATTGGAGTTACTATTTTGACTAAGCGCGTCAAAATATTTGCATGGACCATATGCGAATGCACAACGTCAGGTTGATAACTTTTAATTATTTTTGATAGCAAAATATATGCAGCAGGTAGAGAGATTATATTGGTCAAGCTAACTTTCATTAACTCAATACCTTCACATGTTGGTCTAGTAAGTACCTCACCTACAAAATACACAATTCTAACTTGATGTCCTTTTTGGACCATGGCATCCGCCAAGTCACAAACAACTCGTTCAGCGCCTCCTTGTCCTAAGCCTGTAATAACATATAGTATTTTCATTGTTATCCTATAGCTATAAAATTGTTATATGAGTAGGCATACATCCATTATTTTAATTCTATTTATTCTATAATTAGTCACTCTTTTCTAATAGCTCAATCCATTGCCCTATTATTTCTTTAGGTTGATATTTTTTAGATTTCTCTTTTCCTCGTAAGCCAATTATTTTTCGATCTTCTTTACTATTCATCAGCTCTATCAAGGCTGAAGCAAGCTCATCGATATTGTTTTTCGGTACTAAAAGTGAACCTGTACCTTCTAATATTTCTGCAGGGCCTGTATCACAATCAAAACTAACAATAGGTAGTCCAAAAGCTAACGCCTCAAGCAGTACCATTGGAAAACCTTCAAAACGAGAGCTTAAACAAAATATTTCTGCTTCTTTATAGTATTTACTTACATCCGAAGTCTTACCCACCAAGCTCACTTTTTCAGTTAACTCATTCTCTTCAATAAATTTTGTGAGTTTGTTTCTTTCTTTGCCTTCGCCAACTATGACTAATTTCCAGTCTGGCATAAAGTCCCTTACCTGAACCCAAGCCTCAAGCAACATGTCGAAACCTTTCACCTGAATCAACCTACCTACTGCCAATACGGTTTTTGTATTTTCTCGCTTTATATAGTCTTGTGGTGGGAATGGACAAGCATTTTCTATTGCTAAGATTTGCGATTTATGATGCGTGCCGTCTAACCAATACTGTCTATCTCTTTCCGTTAAAGTCACTACTGAATCACAATATCGTGCTGCTAGTTGACGAGCGACTCTTCTACTTTTAACTCCTAAATCGTGATTAAAATTCAAGTGCTCCCAACATATATGCTTGACTGGTAAGCCAATGGTGGCAGGTATAGTAAATTGAGAGCATAACGTCTCTACTACTATCAATGCATCAATCTCCTCTTCTTTTAGTAGCTTCCTTAATTTATAAATAGTATTAGGAATACGGAGTAACCTATGGTCTGAAAAACTCATTAAAGAAACTAGTTTTATTTCTTTATTTATAGGAAAAAAAGGTTTATCTCCATAGGATATGCTAGCTAGTATTACTTCATACCCTACTTCAGATAAGCTATTCGCAAGCATACATCCTACTCGCTCAGTACCGCCCGAGCTATTGACACTACTAATTACTATTAGAACTTTCATGTCGCTCTCCTTATTATTTATTTCTAAAGGCTATAACATAAATGGATTTCATATAAGTAGCTTTTATGAATATGCGCAAACTAAATATTGATCATATCTCATGCTATTACTGTTTATACTAAAACTATATTTGATAATTATTACCCGCCCAAAAATACTTGATTTTTTATCTTAATTAATATAACCATATAAAAAATAATTTTGTTTTTTTAAACCTTCCAATAAAAAAACCCACTGGTTTATTATTTCTTTAGGTTGATATTTTTCAGATTTACCCCTACTTTTTATGCCAATCATTTTTCGATCTTCTTTATGATTCATGAGCTTTATCAATGCTGAAGCCAGTTGCTTAGTATTATTTTTTGGCACTAAGAGAGAACCCGTACCTTTTAATATTTCTGCAGGGCCTGTATCACAATCAAAGCTAACAACAGGTAGTCCAAAAGCCAGCGTCTCAAGTAATACCATTGGAAAACCTTCAAAACGAGAGCTCAAGCAAAATATTTCCGCTTGTTCATAATATCTACTTATATGAGAGGTATTACCTACTAGGCACACGCTTTCTGTCAATTTGGTCCTTTTAATAAATCCTGTTATTTTATTTCTATCCTCTCCCTCACCAACTATGACTAGCTTCCAATCAGGCATAGAGCTATTTACCTGCACCCAAGCCTCAAGTAACATGTCAAAGCCTTTTATTTGAGTCAACCCACCAACTGCCAATACGATTTTGGTGTTTTCTTTTTTGATATATGTCTGCGGTGGAAATGGGCAGGGGTTAGGTATTGCTACTATTTGAGACCTATGATGTGTGCCATCTAACCAGTACTGCTTATCTCTTTCTGTCAAAGTCACTACTGCATCACAATATCGAGCGGCTAATTGACGAGCTAACCTTCTAACAGGTTTCCCTAAGTCATTTTTAAAATTAAAATGCTCCCAGCAAACATGATTGACATTCAAACCCACTAGCGCAGGTACTGTAAATATGCATGAAATACTATCAACCACAACGAGCGTATCGATTTTTTGTTTTTTTACAAATTGACGTAACTTATAAATTGCTTGTAAAATCCTTTTTTTAAAAGACACACTCTTAGAGTATAAAAAGTGATTTTCTATATTATCATTTAGATTAAAAAAAGGATTGTCGCCTCCCACAAGGCTTAAAATTGAGATGTTATAACTTCTTTCGGCAAACCCATTCGCAATTAAACTGGTTACTCTTTCAGTACCGCCAGCGTGATTAAGATTACCTATAAGAAAGCATATATTTTTCATATTTTATCTCTCGAATAAATCCATATACCCTATTGCGTTTATTATTAAAACTTCATAATCGTTATTTACCATAGAAAATAGAGATTTATAAAAATAATTTTTTATTATTTTAACTATGAATACATAGCCATTTTTTCGAACGTTGGGTTGCTATTTATCAACTGTTGATAAGTGCCTTGTTCAATCACTTTACCTTTTTCCATAAAATAAATAATATCGCAATTTTTTACTGTTTTTAGACGATGGGCTATCATTACGATGGTCTTCTGCCCACTTAACTCTTGAATAGCGTCCATTATGACTTTTTCAGTAATACCGTCTAAGGCACTTGTTGCTTCATCAAACACCAATACATCAGCTTGATTGTATAAAGCTCTAGCTATGCCAATACGCTGTCGCTGTCCTCCAGATAGTTGTACGCCTCGTTCACCGACTTTAGTATTTAAACCTTCAGATAAACTGTTTACTAAGAACTCTAAATGGGCAAGCTTAATTGCCTGTTTTACTCTTACTAAATTAATATCTTTACGACATATGCCAAAAGCGACGTTTTCAGCGATACTACCTTCACTCAAAAATATACTCTGCGGTACGAAACCTATGTATTGCTGCCAAGCCTGTTTGTTTTTTTCATCGATAATTAAGTCATCAAGCATTAACTGTCCGGTAGTTGGTGCAATAAGACCTAGTAATAGATCGATAGCTGTAGATTTACCAGACCCCGACTCACCGACAAAACCAACTGTAGAATTGATAGGTATATTTAGATTTATATTATCTAATGCTGGCATTGCTTTATTAGGATAGGTGAAGCTAACCCTATTCAGTCGTATAGTCTCGATTTTTGCTAAATCAATTGTTTGACCGCTCGCAATATCTGAAGCAGCACCCTGCTCACTATCTACGGTCAATGATGCAAGCAAGTCTTCTTTTATAGAATCAAAAGCAGCCGTATTGCCTCTAATCGTAGCAACGCTATGGTATATTTGCTGCAAAGCAGGTAATAACTTAAAACCAGCAAGAGCATAAACGGTCAATATAGGTAATACTTGGCTCAAATTCCCTTCGCGTGTTGTCAACAAAACTAAAACTAGCCCAATCATTGCACCAAAAGCTAACAACTCCATTAAATATCTAGGTGCTTGGCTTAATGCTGTATTTACTCCTTGAGCATGCGCAAATAACTTTCCACTTGTCTCAAACTGATGTACAAAATCATGTCTACGATTGTAGAGTAGTACATCTTTGATCCCCCCAAAACCTTCATTCATTAAGCGAAACCGATCAGTTGAGGTAGTAGAAACGTACTCTCCATACAAGGCGATACGCTTACGAATCATTCTGTATATAATTACGTAACCGCTAGCAAACAATACAACCCCTACGGTTGCTATCAATGGGTTATAAATAAAGATACTAACTGAGATAAATACTGCTAATACTAGACGAGCATTCATCTGTATAAATGGCAAAATAATAAAGTTTGTTACTCTTAATGCCTCAGTTGCAATTTGCTTCGTCAATTGAGCGCTGCTTCCACTGGCATGGAACAACCAGTCTTTTTGCAAATAATAATGATACAAACGATCACTAATCTCTGTACCAACAGAATAAGCAAATAAAGACAAACGCCATGTCGTAATCATCGACAAAATAGACGCTAAACTAAGCATCAACAGTACAAACAGACCCGTTATAAACAAAAAATCTGTATGTGTACTCACACCGCTAGCTACATATATACGATTAAGAATTGCATTGGTTTCAAGCAGCTGCATATCAGCCACTAAGGCCATGAAGGGCCCTATAGAAGCAATTCCTAGCAGCTCCATAAATGCCATGAACACCATCATGATCTGCAAAGACAAATAACGTCGTCGCTGGTCTACAGTTAACAGGGCAAACAATTCTTTGGCTAATCGCAGCATACTTTTAACCACTCTATTAGTTTACTTACTTCAATTTTTTATTCTATTAACTCACTACGTCCATCAGTTCTATATCTATCTTTTCGACATCAGCTTCATCGCCTTCTCGGTAGCCTTCAACGAAGGTCCTAAACTGTGCTTTCAACCATTGAGTATCGTGCCGCTTTGATCTTTCGATAAACTCAAACAAGATAGCTTCGATGTCTTCCAATGGAAAACTATGCTCCATTGCTTGCATAATGAGTGGATGAAACGTGGTCTCTATGTTGTCGGCACCAATGATTAACTCTTCATAGAGCTTTTCACCTGGTCTCAATCCAGTAAATACAATTTCGATATCACCATTAGGGTTGCTCGCATCTTTTAGCTCGCACCCTGTCAGACGAATCATACGTTTTGCAAGATCCACAATTTTGACGGGCGCTCCCATATCAAGTACAAATACTTCACCACCGAACGCCATAGCCCCTGCTTGGATAACCAAACTGGCTGCTTCCGGTATAGTCATAAAGTAGCGCGTGATGTCTGGATGGGTGATGGTAATCGGACCACCTTGTTCAATTTGTTTGGTGAATAATGGTACTACAGAGCCCGATGAGCCCAAAACGTTGCCGAAACGCACCATACTAAAACACGTATGACTGTTGCTTTGGCTCAGTCCTTGGCAGACAAGCTCAGCCAAACGTTTAGAGGCTCCCATCACGTTGGTCGGACGTACTGCTTTGTCAGTAGAGATCAATACAAACGTATCAACGTGAGCCTTTATCGCAGCACAGGCACAATGGTAGGTGCCTTTAGTATTATTAATCGTGCCTTCAAATGGATTGGACTCGACAATCGGTACATGTTTATACGCTGCAGCGTGATAAATCGTTTTTATATGGTATTTTTCGAATATATTTATTAATTTTTTTTCGTTAGCCACGCTTCCAATGATGCTGACAATCTCAGTATTTTGATATTCAATACTACTAATGACATTACTAGCGACAAGGCTTCTAAGTTCCTGATCGATTGTATACAAAGCATATTCAGACTGCTCGTATAACACCAAACATGCAGGTTTATTTTTCATAATTTGTCTACACAGCTCACTACCAATAGAACCACCTGCCCCTGTTACGAGTACGTTTTTACCCGCAATGTTTTTTTGGAGGAGCTCAGCAACTGGCTCTACAGTCTCTCTTTCAAGCACATCTAATATATCAACCGGACGTATATGGCTGACTGTTACGATCTCATCAGCAAGCTCTCGTAAGCTTGGTAAATCCTTTAACTTGACAGAAACGCCTGACAGGCTATCCATAATCTGTTTTTTACGACCACGGCTCATAGAAGGCATCGCCAAAATCACTTGCGCGATATGTAATTTTTCTATTAACCAAGGTAGCGCATGAGCGGCATATATTTTTTTACCATGTAGATAAGCCCCTATTAGCTGCGGATCATCATCGATATATGCCACTACATTGTATTTATGAGAATGTCTCAAGCTCTCTAATAGCTCTCTACCAGCCGATCCTGCGCCATAAATAATCACGTTATCACAGCAACTATCTAGGCGACCTTGGCTATCTGGTTTCTGTAGTCGATTCAGCAACCCGCGAATCATTAGCCGACTGTTCCATAACCAAATAAAGAATAAGAATAGGAATATAATTGGCGCTGAGCGCGGCATCATTGACACTGGGTTCACATAAATGATGAACTGATAAACGATAATAAGTAACAAAAATAACTGTAATACTCGACCCATCGCCGCATCGAAAAACCCTCTAGAGGCGCCTCTATAAAAGCCAATCAGATATAAGCTGACGACAGGTATCAATGCATAAAAAGCCAACACCATAAGGCCAATTTGATCGTCGACATAACCTTGACGCAATGCCAATGCCGCTACCAAGCAAAGGACAGCAACCGAAAAGTCGATGCCAAATAAGATAGAGCATTTAGCAAAGCGTGGTAAGGCTAATAAAAACAGCGTCATACGCTTCGACCATCGATTGAGATCGCTTGGCGTGTGATAAGCATTGTTAGACTCTGTTTTTATAAACATAAGATCCACCTACTTAAGTTATGTCGCTCGTTTGCCATGGACAGTAGCTAACTACGAATTGTGTCCATAAGCATAATGGTAGTGATAGCTGTACCTGTTCAAAATACTTTGCTGTATGTCATTTAAGATGATGCCATCGACTTGTACGTTTGCCTTACTCATCTGTTTGATGGCATAGACCAGCTGGCCTTCTACTGAATGATCAAACTTGGTGACGATAAGTACTTTGTCTGCGTGCTGTGCCAACACCATGGCGTCTGATGCAGCTAATATAGGAGGCGCATCAATAACGATATAGTCGTACTTCGTTTTGAGCGCTGCCATCAAATGATTAAACCTCTCTCCTATCAATAACGAAGTCGGATTATGCGACGGTCGTCCCCGCGATATAAGGTCGATATGATCCATACCAGTCGGCTGAATAAAACTCTCAAGGTTTAATTTAGCCATGTCAGTATCTAATCGAGGCTCATTATCTGTTAGAGAACTATCTTTAGCTTGCAGTAAATAATCTGTGAGCCCACTGTCTGGATTCATACCAAACATTTTGTGCAGCTCACCTAAGCGCATATCTCCATCGATAATCAGCACTTTTTTGTCAAGCTGTGCAAATACCTCAGACAAATTAGCCGTAATAAAAGACTTACCGACACCCGGGCTTTCTCCGGTGATTAATATGGTCTGAGCGGATTTCTCATCTATTGTCTTCGTCGTCTTACCGAATAAAAGGTTTGTCCGTAAATTTTTAATTGCTTCATAGCTCAAGCCGTTGTGATCAACATGAGCAAGCATCCGACCTATATTTTTTTTGTTCCTACCTAGCTTAGATATCGAGGTCGAACGTGGAATCGTTGCAATAACAGGAATCCCCGTTTTAGACTCTAGATGTTCTGGGTCTTTTACGACATTTCTAATTAAGTTTCTGATTAAAACCAGCATTACCCCAAGTACAGTACCTACGAGTAGCGCCAGCAGCATAATTTGGAATTTGTTTGGTGCAATGGCATCGAAGGTACTGGTCGGTCTATCTAGAATACGGGCATAACCAACCTGACCAGCTCTAACGATTTTTAGTTGTTCATAATTTTTGAGCAGTGTGAGGTAAATCTCTCTATTAATGGCTGTATCTTCCGATAACTTTAAGAACTCTCGCTGTATTTCAGGCAGTCCTGCAACGGTGCTACCTATTGCTCCTATTCGACTGTTGAGGACTTTTAGTTGCTCATTTATCTGGATAACGAGTGGGTGCTCATTGGTATAGTAAGTCGTTAGATCTGCTCTCTTTAATTTGAGATCATTGAGCTGCTCATCGATTCGAGACTTTTCATTTAGTAATAGCTCAGCTTCTTTACCTACATCGATGGTGCCGTGCTTTTTACGAAATTCATTGAACTGAGCTTCAGAGGCGTCTAACTTTTCTTTTAATGCTGGAATCTGCGTTTCCATGAAAGCCAATGTTTTGGTAGTTTCTTCTGTACCCCGAGATTGGTTTTGATCGATATAAGACTGGACTATTTGATCAAGTGTGGTCGTGATTTGCTGTTGGTTTGTGCCTGTCATCGACAGCTGAATAATATTGGTTTTATCGCCTTTTTCTTCCACAGACAATGCGCTATTAATCACGTCTGTCGTGGTCTTCAAGGTCTGCTTGGTGATGCCAATAGGATAACCGTCTGTAGGTAGCTCAGTCACTGTAATATTAATCTCACCGTTTACCCCATTAAACTGATGCGGCTGACCTAACTGTCCTTTGAAATCATCTAGTCCATTACTCAAGACAAATCCTGTGTCAGACTGTGACAGCGTAAAAGACTGGTTTAAATACGCTGGTGACACATCGAACTGATTGATTTGTACGATCCCGTTTTTTGTACTCAAAGACACACCATCATTTGTATTCAACTGAGTGTTAATGCGGTCGTTTGTTATTTTATCGAGATAGCCAATATTAGGATCGGTAAGTTTGATGTCTAGATGTAGCATATCGACGACTGGCTCTAGTATCATCCGAGACCGTATGAGCTCGGCTTCTGCCTCAGCTTTGCTCACTTCTTCTCCAACCAACTCTGAGATGTTTGCACCAAGCGCATCGACTCCTTGGGAATTTTCTTCAATTTGGATCAGCGCATCAGACTTGAAGGTCGGATTAATATAACGTGTATAAAAAAATCCTATTAAGAGTCCGATTGCTGCCATGAGCGCTATGACTTTCCAGCCACGCAACAAAACCAAAACCAGCGCCGTTAAGTCGATGTTGTCATTGTCGTTGTCACCCTTAGGTGTCGATAGGTCTTTTGAATCTATATTATTCATAACCATATACCCATTATTCAATGTTAATCGCTTAATAGCTTTCGCTTAGCTTCAAGACCCTAACTGCCTTTTACTGCTGTTAGATAGTCCCCTGCCTTATCGCACCTTATAAAATCTATCACTCTACTTCCTATTCTTATCTCTCAATTTCAGCATTAAAACTCAAAGCACATCCAGTATTTCCACTAGCTATCATTTACAACCCTGATATCACGTTGATGGCAGAGGTTGATGGTAGTATCGCGCTAATCACACGATTCCAGCGAGCCAAGCCTGTTGGATCCACATAAAGAATGTCATTGGCTTGCATGTCAAAGCGACTGGCTAGTGCCAAGCTTGTGATGCTCTGCATGTCGACGTAATAGATATTGGTGTACTGGTACTGAGGGTTGTCGCGCACGATATATACTTTGGCTGCATTGGCCGTATTGGAATTTAGTCCATTTGACTCGCCCAATACATGCGCTAAGCTTAGCCCCTGTTCTGGAATCGCCACTGGCTCAATTTTGCCAAATTCACCCAATACGTAGACCTTATTGCGGCTTTGGCTATTGACGTGAATAGAGTCACCATCTCGCAGATAGATTTGATTGGCAGACAGCCCCATTTTATGTAGTGACTGCACTCCTAAGCGATAGCTGTTGCCCTGACGATTTAGCACAATGTTGTTTGAATCCCCAGTCTCGGTAGTACCACCTGCCATAGAGATAGCGCCATATACCGACACCGGCACATCAGCAATAGCAAACTCACCAGACTGCTTCACCGCACCATCTACGAAAAACTTGCTACCACGGTAATTGATGATTTTGACTTGAGGATCTGAGTACTTGAGATAGCGCTGTAGTTTGCTTTGCAACGTAGCGGTGAACTGCGGCACGCTCAGCCCACTGGCTTGAACTCTACCTATCAATGGAAACTGTATATACCCTTGTTGATCTACCGTTAAACTAGCAGTTGACGCATTAATATCCGGATAATTGGTAAGGATGATATTCAGCATGTCCCCTTTTGCAATGCCGTAATTGACTCGTCCAGAGGTTTTGATTAAATGAGCGAGATCTTGAGTCACAGTAGGCGGCGCTGTACGCGGTAAAGTTGCCAGACTTAAAGGCTGAATATGAAATTGAAGACCGTTTTCTGCGGTAAAGGTGCCAGATTCAGGAAGATTTCCTGACTGAAGTCCTGAGTTGATCGTACAGCCACTAAATAACCCCATTAGAAACAAGCAAAATATGCTCATTACCAAGAAGCGTTTGTGTACAAAAATGAAATATTTATTAACCATAACAGTTACTCATATTTATATTTGTGAATCAAACCAGTAAACCTTAACACAGCATTTATATTCATAAAAAAGAATATACTTAATAAATATACACCTAAACTATATTCAGTGCAATACATATAATCTGTCATAAAATAATTAAGTGACTATTTTGCAATTTCTCATCAAACCCTTTATTTGCGGCTAATTGCAAGAATTTATATCGACTTTCAGGTTGCTGAGCGATAAAAAAAACGGAAGTAAAAACAGCTTCTTAATAAATGGAGTTTTTATTTTTAATTTGAAAAACTTCAATTTAATGAAGGCTTATTTCGATTACATTTATGATTGGAACTATCCTTTTAATGCCGAAGTAGTGTAATTGTTTGTATCTATGTATTAACTTATATAGTTAGTCACTAAGAGTCTCCGAGTCTATATTTTGTATACGACTAATAAACTTTTATTGATTAGCACATTGTTTGTTTATGCATTAATAACCAGTAAGGTATTGGTTTACGTGCTAAATTTGTTAAAATAGCGTAGAATAGTCAATCCAATTTTTTACATTGAGAAATGTAAACCCACCGACTCAAGGATATTATGATGAAAGATGAAAAATTACAGAAAGCACTCGCCCGTATGGGACTTGGTTCACGCCGTCAAATGGAAGAAGTCATCAAATCTGGCCGCGTAACGGTTAACAACGGTCCTGCGACCATCGGTGATCGTGTCTCGCAAGGTGATGAGATTCGCGTTGATGGCCGTCAAATCAAATACACTTCTGAAAACGAGAAGCGCCGCCGTGTTATCGCTTACTACAAGCCTGAAGGCGAAGTTTGCTCTGCTAAAGATCCAGAAGGTCGCCCAACTGTCTTTGAACGTTTGCCAAAGCTGACGCATGACCGCTGGGTGATGGTTGGACGTTTGGACATCAACTCAACTGGCCTATTGTTATTTACTAATGATGGCGAAATGGCGCATCGCTTGATGCATCCATCTGGTGAAGTCACTCGTGAATATGCGGTACGTGTATTGGGTGAAGTAACGCCTGATATCGCTCGTGCATTGACCGCTGGCGTCATGCTAGAAGATGGCCTTGCAAAATTTGAAGACATCAAAGAAGGCGGCGGTGAAGGCGTCAACAAGTGGTATCACGTCCAGCTAAAAGAAGGCCGTAACCGCGAAGTACGTCGTTTATTTGAATCACAAGGTCTAAAAGTTAGTCGTCTACTACGCACGCGCTATGGCACGATTGTTCTACCAAAAGAGCTACGTACTGGTCGTTTCTTAGAGCTTGATAAAAAAGAAATCAATACATTGACGGATTTGGTCAGCTTGCGTCCACGTTATGGCACGGGTCTACATGGCGCTGCTAAAGAAAAACAAGAACGTATCAGAAACAAGCCGCTTAAAGCGCGTCGCACTGACACCCGTAGCGATAACCGCAACAGCAGCGCGAAACCTAAAAGTAGTGCTAGCCCTGCCAGCCGCGGTACACGTAACACCCGTGATCGCAATGATAAGCGCTAGTTAAATTGATTTAACATTATTCTAAGTTTTTGATAGATTTAGAATAAACACAAAAAAAGCGGTCAATGATGGATAGTCATTGACCGCTTTTTTTGTGTCTTTTTACAGGCATCACAGTTTGCAGGCGTCACAGTTGCTTAGTATAAAGATAGCGGCTCAGCTATCGTGACTATTAATATAATGTTTCATAACTCGCAGTTCTTGTAGCTGCTCCTCGTCCATTTGCGCCAGTAGTCTATCCAAACGCTGCTCGATATTATCTAAAACACTCTGCAATAACTCACTAGCCTCTAACCTCTTTTCGCTATTCTCATTAGTGACGTTTATATTTGTTAATTGGTAATGAGTGGCTAGCATTTCAGGTAACCGTATTTGCAACATTTTATTCAACACAAACTGCGCTTCTGTTATCGCTGCTGTCTTATTCTGAGTTTGTAGGGCTGCTTGATAAGCGTAATAGCTGCTTACTTTTTCATCGATACGTTTTAGCTGACGAAGTTGCTGCTCTGACAAGTTTTTTAAGTGCTGTTTATTTAACGTTAACTGCTGCAAGCTTAATGTGGCTAATGACAAGGGCGCATCGTAATCCTGATAAGTGAGTACGCCAGGTGAGATACCGACGGCTTTATGAAAAGCCTGCCACCCTTTTCTACCTAAGTAACAGGTAGTGACGGTCGTTACAATGCCGATGCCTATTAAGATACTCATATACGCTTGCTCTTTATCCTTTCACCATTCAACTTTGTATTTATAGCTTAATGTCTTTAGAACTCACATTTTCACCAGCTGGGCTTTCAATCACTTGGATATTTACATCACTACTAACATTACCACTGGTATTGCTATCGGGCTTTTGAAGCTCTGTGTTGCTAGTAGGATTGTCAAAACGTTTTTGGAGATAGCGATTGGTTGCAAGTAGTTTTTGACCGTCTTGATGATATGACGCGTTGAGCAGGTCATCGAACTGTGTGTTAATTGTCTTAAGCACATCTAATAAGGCTTCTTTACCAGTGACATTAGAATGTTTAATCTTGGTAGTGTCAGCAAGCACACTATCCGTCACATCTAAATCATGTAAGCGACGATAGTCAGAGATGGCTTGTGGCACGTGCCTATCCATTAAGTTTTGAATCATAATATAAGTTTCATTGACGGTATCCTTATCATCAATCTTGCCATCATTATTGGTATCGCCATACATGACACGCAACTTTTCACCCTTTGTATTAATTTGATCAAGAGCAGTCTTAACGTCGACGGGTAGGCTTTTTTCAGGTATATAACCCAGTTGCGGCATTGCCTTATATTCGAGCATTTTGGGTGCTGTGACTTTTTTAATGCCACGATAACCTAGATATAACCCAGCCGCTGGCAACAGCCCATACAAAAAAAACATTACGAACATTGCAGTCATTTGGGTCATTATATTGTCCTTATTACTTATCAGAATGTCGTGGCTGATTTTTTATGGTTGTTATTATTAAACAAAAAAATAAGGCTCTATTAAAGCCCTATATTGTTATGCACTAGGTCGATTGTGTTTCTTGATAATACTTAACCTTTGCAAGTGTTCAAAAAAACATCATCAAAGAACATTTAACTTTGCGTACGGCTCTTAACATAGCGGTGGGTTGAGGCAAGGCGGTTTAAGACTGTCTGATGCAATTCATCCAATAATTCGTCAAGCTCATAATCAATCTCTAAAAACAAATCTGTCAGCATATCACCAGCAGTCATCTTACCCTGCACCATGTTATTTTTGGTGCGATGCGGACTAAAGCGTTGTAGCTGCTCATAATGATGCAATGCCTCAGGGATACTTTCGGATACTAGCTTGTCGATGACGAACTGACGCTCATTATGTTGCTGCTGTTGCTGTTCGTTCAGCTCACTACTCCACTCACGGTAACGCTTTAGCTTACCGTTGATACGATCTAATATCGCAACGGCTTCAATAGGCATGGCATTTAGGGTGGCCTCATCAACCACATCAACAAGCTCAGTCATAATCGGACAACGTCCATGTTTGAGATACCACAAGGTATCTGGGTCAAAAGGCGGTCTATTGGTTGGGCGCATTTGAGCACGATTACTCAGATAGCGATCAGTCAAAGGCGTGGATGATTGGCTATCACTCACTTGTGCCAACGCATCACATATACGGTTTACACGTTCAGGCGGAGTTAGTGTAGAACGCTCTTGTACTGCGTGATTGCTATCACTATTGGCAGCAGCATCCTGTTCATGATTGACGCTCATCTCCTGAGCATTCTTTGCTGCCAATGTCGGTAGGTCATCTTGAGCTTGCCCAAATGACTGTAGCATTCTTGTCAAACTGACTACCATGACTTGCTCTGCCCCTCGTCTATTACACTCACATTGTGCGCATATTGCATACATTCATTCAATAGCGTATCTTAGCAGGTTTTTGCTAGCCTGCCAGTAAGCAAAATGTCACCATTCCTACACGCCAACCGTTAAGCACCGTATTATGAATGCTCCCGATTATATTTCTGGTTTCCTACTTGGGTTATCTCTCATCATTGCTATTGGCTCTCAAAACGCCTTTGTACTCAAACAAGGTCTCAAACGCGAGCACATATTTTTTGTTTGTTTGTTTTGTGCGGTGAGCGATGCGTTTTTAATTTCAGCAGGCGTTGGTGGTTTTGGTGCAGTTACGGCCCGCTATCCTCACGTTATAGATATCGCAAAAATAGCAGGCGTTATATTTTTATTAGGATATGGCTTACAGAGTTTGTATGCCAGCGTACGTGTGTCACATGCTTTGACTGTCGAAGGAAAAGTCGTGACTAGCTTAAAAAAAGCCTTGTTACTATGTTTTGGCTTTACTTGGTTAAACCCGCACGTCTATCTAGACACATTGGTACTCGTCGGCATGGTCTCTACGGGTGCAAGCAGTAAATTGACGTTTGCCGCAGGTGCAATTAGCGCTTCGTTCTTTTTCTTCTTTGCGCTTGGGTATGGTGCGCGATTACTCAGGCCTCTATTTGAAAAGCCTAAAGCATGGAACATACTGGATGCTTTGGTAGGGTTACTGATGCTCTATCTGGCTTGGCATTTGTATCAAAGCTGATAGAGGCATGACTGAGAAATGATAAGTAAGCTGAGTGTTGAATAAACTGAACATTAAGTAAACAACGTATTGGATAATACTGAATCAGGTTGATATCCGCTAACCGCTGTATAAACTATGTGGTTAGCGGTAGTATTAATTATTTACATCAAGCTAGGAAAGAGCGTACGCAGTCCATTAACGATAATCTCGATAGAAACAGCTGCCAATAGCATACCCATGATTCGACTCATGATGTTCAAGCCAGTATCGCCTAGTAAGCGACTGATACGACCTGCCGCCATCAATGCCAAATAGCAAAACAGACTGATAAATAAGCCAGCAATCAAAATGGCAGATACCTGCAAAATACCTGATACTTGTGAAGAATAAATGATAACCGTAGAGATACCACCAGGCCCAATCATCATCGGAATCGCAAGGGGAACCACGGCAGCCGCCATCGAGACTGGCGCATCTTTTACATGATCAACATCGAAGTTCTCTTGATCAGGTTTAACCGGGTTACCCTCTCCATTCATCATATTTAGCGCAATCAAAAACACCAATATACCGCCTGCCAACTGGAACGAGCCGATAGAAATACCAAGGGTTTTTAGTAGCGTCTCACCTGCAATCGTAAAAAAGCTGATGGTGATAAAAATGGTCAGACAAGCAACGCGCGCGACCTTACGTCGATTGTTCATCGAATAGCCGCGAGTCAAATCTAAAAATAACGTCAATGCGCTAAATGGATTGATCAATACCATAAAGGCTAGGATTATCTTGATAATTTCAGTATTCACTGAGCGCTCGCTTGTCTATTGATACCGCTTGTGCAAAAAGATAAGGTCATCGTGCGAGTGCAACGATGACCCAATAGGCAACTAAAAATAGCATTGTAGCATAGGCAGATAAGCTAATAAAATCATTAACTTTGCGCCGTTACGCCTACATGTCACCTTAGTAAGGCTTCAGTGTAAAAACAAGCATTTGACAAGTTGTTAGTACAAGTTACCAGTATAAATTACCATTTTATTAACTCGGTGATAGTCCTTTCGCTAAAATCTAGCATATGTAGTGCTACTAACCTTTAATACGTCTTTACTTATGCACTAAAATCTAGCCCAATATCCAAGGCTGTCGTACTGTGCGTCAAATAACCCATCGCGATAAAATCAACCCCTGTACTTGCAGCCGCTTGTACCGTTTCGGGCGTAATACCACCTGAGGCTTCAGTCTTTGCGCGCCCCTTACACATAGCAACCGCTTGCGACAATGTTTCAGGCGACATGTTATCTAATAGCACTAAACTCACACCTGCATCGAGCGCTTGCTCTAATTGCTCTAGCGTATCGACTTCGACCTCAATAGGAATCAGATGCCCAGCAAATTTCTGTGCTTGCTGAATGGCCGTTTTGATGTCACCCGCAATGGCGATATGGTTGTCTTTAATTAAAATCGCATCATCTAACCCCAAGCGATGATTACGTCCGCCGCCGCAGCGTACGGCGTATTTTTGTACAATACGTAAGCCTGGAATGGTCTTGCGCGTACAAGTAATTTGCGCAGGATATTGAGCCACGCTATCGACAATTTGACGTGTCGCTGTCGCAATGCCGCTGAGATGGGTCATAAAATTCAGTGCCGTGCGTTCTGCAGTCAATAAATGACGCGCGTTACCTTTTACGGTCGCTAACACTGCACCAGCCTCTACTGTTTCGCCATCCTGTACTTGTGCAATAAACTCAATTTGCGCATCGACTAAGGCAAAAGACAAACGTGCCAAATCGATACCACATATCACGCCTGCTTGCCGTGCCTTGATCTGTAGCTGCGCTTGCATATAGGCTGGAATAGTAGCTTGTGAGGTTACATCACCACGCCTACCCAAATCTTCAGTTAGTGCATTCTCAACCAATGGTTTAAGCAATACAACATCCAATGCTGGCTCTTTTTCAATTGTCATCTTTGACCCTTATCTAGGCATGATATTGATAGAAACTGCTCGTCATTTAAACTCAAAATGAGCATAAATATAGCGTAAAGTTAGCGACCCTGCAAGGAAAGGTGACAAATTTTTCGTTTTACTAGCCATTTCAAGTACAAGAGATTATTGGATACTCATCATTATTTGCGCTTAGGAAGTTTGCTGTCCATCAATAAACTCTGTAGCTCGATATCATGACGGAAGCGATATAGTTTGGCAGGACGACCGCGCTGAGCAGTGCTACTCTCCCCAGTCTCCATCACTAGGTTTTGTGAATCAAGCAATCGACGGAAGTTTTGCTTGTGCAAGCGCACTCCTGATAGTGCCTCAACACTCTGCTGCAACTGCGACAAGGTAAAGACGTCTGGCATCAGACCAAAAATAAGCGGTCTATATTCAATCTTCGCGCGCAGTCTTGAGATAGCAGTAGCGATCACGCGACGGTGATCGTAATACATGGGTACACCTATGCGTTGTGACCAGTCCTCTGGCAAGGCAACAGCTTGATAATTGGGCGGATAATTAGGGGCTTCGGGTATCAGACCTGCTTCATAAAGCATCTCATAGCGTAGTAATACATGCTCTGCAATCCATTCTCTACTTTCATTATCGTGTTCGTTGACTGATTGGCTGTCAGTGAGTTTGCCGCTTGCCAAAAACGCTTCGTCCAGTCCCCAACATAAGCCAATACGCTGACGCCTGCGCTGTTGGACAATCGAGTCGTTGGCAGTATTGGCCCACTCGAGTAGTGCTGGCACGATAAAGTCCATAATGATACTGGGCATACCGTCCAGATGATTTTCCCATGGGAAATAGTCGTACCAATCTCGCCAGAGTGCTTTGCTTTGGAGTGCCTGCGTTTGCGTCTCTTGCACCAAACCCAAATAACTCACATACACCAACGCATGACCGTCGATGTTACGTCTATTGGTATCGACAAAGGTATACAACTGTTCCAAATATCCGAGCGGTTGCTGTGTTTGCTCCTCTACCCACTGACGTACGCCCGCTTGTAGCGAGCGATGTAGCGGCATAAGTGGGCCATTTGGCAATAGCTTGCCTTGGTCAACGGTTAGAACGCGCGCGATATGATCAGTGATAGCGACCAATACGGCGACCACTTCTGTCGTGCCGCTACCTTGCTGGTGCGCATGTGAATAAGACAACGTCATGGCTTTGAGAATTATCCTTTTTTTCTGAAATGTGAAAGGCTATTGGGGTTAATAGCTATGGTATGGCTTAGTATAGCTCGAATCTAAAACTATCATAGTCTGTGGTTGTAAGTATGAAAAATCAATAACGATAAATAGTCATAAGAGGCATGAATTAGCACTATGTTTAAGCTCAATACGGCTTAATTACACATCACTTTGAGCACTAAACCTAATCTTTTGACTTATTGAGTATAAAAAACCACTTGTAATTATGCTCAAAATGAGCATAATTAAGACAACTTATAAATTTGCTATTCCCAATTATCTATTTTTTAGCTCATACATTTATCGTTATTGCACCAACAAAGGCTGCCATTATGAAAAAATATCCTTACGACGCACCTATCATGAGTACGGACAATCGCATCGCCACTCAGATGAATATTGAATATGCTAAGGCTAAAATGCCAGCAGATTTGCCTCGCGCTGAACGTATCATGGTTGAAGAAAATATCAAGAAGCTACTGAAAGAGAATAATGCCGTACTGGTAGCACACTACTATGTCGACCCTTTTATCCAAGACTTGGCATTGGCAACGGGTGGCTGCGTCGGTGACTCACTTGAAATGGCTCGGTTTGGACAAGCTCATAGCGCCCAAACATTGGTTGTCGCTGGTGTACGCTTCATGGGTGAATCAGCAAAAATATTAAGCATGGAAAAGACCGTCCTCATGCCAGATTTGGAAGCCGAGTGCTCGCTTGATTTAGGCTGCCCTGCTGATGAGTTTTCAGCATTTTGTGATGCTCATCCTGAACGTACTGTGGTCGTCTATGCCAATACCAGCGCCGCGGTAAAAGCGAGAGCTGATTGGGTAGTGACCTCATCTGTCGGTATCGACATCGTTCGTCATTTACACGCCCAAGGTGAGCCGATTATTTGGGGACCTGACCGTCATTTGGGCAAATACATCGCTCGTGAGACTGGCGCAGATATGCTGCTTTGGCAAGGGTCTTGTTTGGTACATAACGAATTTAAAGCCACTGAGCTAATGCAATTAAAAGAGGAACATCCAGAGGCCAAAGTCTTGGTACATCCTGAGTCACCTGATAGCGTGGTGGCACTCGCTGATGTGGTCGGCTCGACTAGCAAGCTTTTGCAATCAACGTATGAGATGGATGCTGATACCTTTATCGTCGCTACTGATTTGGGTATATTGCACGAGATGCAAAAACGCTCGCCAAACAAGCGATTCTTGGCCGCACCAACTGCTGGTGAAAGTGCAAGCTGTAAGAGCTGTGCGTTTTGTCCTTGGATGGCCATGAACGGTCTAAAAGGAATTGAGCAGTGCTTAACTAATCAAAGCGGTGAAGTGCTAATGACACCTGAGCTCGCGACTGCAGCAAAAAAACCATTACAACGGATGCTCGATTTTGCTGAATCACAAAAGCAACGCGTAGCCGCCAGTGGCGACATAGTAAAAGACCGTACACTGTTCGCTAACGTTGGGGCAGCCTAGCATGAGTCAGTCGTATTCAGTTGATCGTTCCAGCACTACTCGCTATAAAAATAACAGGAGCAGCAATGATATGAGTAATATTATAAAAACTGATGTTCTTATTATTGGGGCTGGTCTGGCAGGTTTGAGCACCGCACTATCTCTGCCAAAATCGCTGAATATCACTGTTTTAAGCAAAGCGGCACTTGAGGTGTGCTCAAGTCACTACGCTCAAGGTGGTATCGCAGCTAGCTTAGACAAAGCAGACTCTGTGACTGATCATGTCGCTGATACCTTAATTGCTGGTGCAGGATTGTGTGCGACGGATAATACTGCTCGTATCTTGGGTGCTGGACAGCAAGCGGTGCAGTGGTTATGCGAACAAGGTGTACCATTTACTCAATCTAATTTAACTAAAGAAAATGATAATACACCTGATTTTTCAGTCTTAACAACCAGTGACTTACACTTGACCAAAGAAGGCGGTCATGGCTGTAGACGTGTGGCTCATGCGGATGATGCAACGGGTCGACACGTGATGGATGCATTAATTACCAAAGCACAGACTGCGGCTAATATCACTATCTTGCCTTATCATGAAGCATTAGAGTTACTGACTTCACCTATGATTGGTGAATCTTCTTTTAGCATGAACGATAGCGAGATTAAACATTGCCGAGGGGTGCTGGTCTTTGATCATATCAATGAGTGTCAACTCACCATTTATAGTTCAGCTGTCGTACTCGCTAGTGGTGGCTTAGGTCAACTATTTAAGCGTGCCAGCGCGCCTAATGTCTGTGTTGGTGATGGCGTCATGATGGCATGGCAAGCAGGCTGTCGTTTGGCAAATTTAGAATTCATTCAATTTCACCCAACGGGTCTGGCATTAGATGATAGCAGCTTTTTGATATCTGAAGCGTTACGCGGTGAAGGTGGACGACTCTATTGTCCACAGACTGGTACGCGCTTTATGTTAGACGTTGATGAGCGCGCTGAATTGGCGCCACGCGATATCGTCGCTCGGGCAATAGCTAATCAGATTAGTAGTAACGGACTTGGCTATGTGCACCTTGATGTCAGTCACTTGCCAGCTGCATTTATACAAGCGCATTTCCCGCAGATTTATCAGACGCTGCTAGCATTCGGCATCGATATGACCACAGACCCTATTCCGGTCGCTCCGACTGCCCACTATAGTTGTGGCGGCGTGGTGACTGATGCCAATGGATTGACCGATATTGCAGGGCTGTATGCAGCAGGCGAAGTTGCTTATACAGGGCTGCATGGAGCCAATCGTTTAGCAAGTAATTCATTGTTGGAGTGTGTGGTGGTTGGTCGTAACATCGCAGCCAACTTGCCTCGTTACTTAACGAAATTGGAAAACTTAAAGAACTTAGAAGCTTTAGAGAAAACCGCTGAAGCTTTAGAAAAAATGGCACAGCCACATACGACTGCCTATTATGAACTGCATCAGTTAGCTGCCGACATTTGGCAATATCCGACATTAGAAAACACGCAATTTGTCATCTTGCCCTCTTCCAAGCAGTCATCGTATCCAATTTATAAAGCTGATAAAGCATTTCATTCTGACGTAAATATTGCAGAGATAACTATAGCATTGAAAGCTCTTTTGACAACCAATATGGGCATTACACGTAGTGCCAAACAATTAGAGCAAGCATTGCGACAAATTGAGCAGTGGCAAGAGTCAAACGAATATAATAAAACCATGCTATCTGATATGAGCAGTAAAGCCCCTACTACTGACAGTGAGCTTGCCATTTTTCAATTGGCGAGGCAATTAGCGTTAGCAACGATGATTGTTCAATCGGCTTATCAGCGTTTTGAAAGTCGCGGTGGGCATTATCGTGAGGATTATCCTAACTTAGCTGAAACGCCTTTAACCAGTATCATTCTGCCATTAAGAAAAACTACGCTTCACTCTATTAATCACATTATAGAAGACGAGCGTTATCCGATACCTGTTACTGATCATATTTAAGCGTACGACAGATAATAACCAAACCCATTAAGGGTGATATCTAACACTATAGTTAAAGAAGCATTTAAGCTATCATTATGGATAGGCTTAATATATTACCTTTTCTTTGAGTGTCTACGGTATGGCATCTGATATTGTGTTTGTGATTGCCCTGATGATAATCGTCAGCTTGGCTTGGAGCGTGCTTGCCGTACCTCGTCTGCGAAAACGCTTGCCAAAAATCTACTTGATAGCCCGCTCGTGGTGGTTGATGCTCGCCGCGCTCTGCACTTGCTATGTGATTGCAAAAATAACAAACGATACGCAAGGTTCTCATTCGCAAGTATATCCCTATCAATGGCTGCTCATTTTATTCTTTATATTAATTGGTCTACGCGGCAGCTACGAGATTAAACGCCTATGGTGTTTACGCAGTAAAGCCGTACTCATTAATAAACTCCAAGCGCAAGGCTTACAGCCAAATACTTCCCTACTAGCGAAAACCTCTCTCAATCTGACTCAACACTATACGCGGCTCAATTCCTTAGATCTGCTACTGAGTGTTGCATTCATCTCACTCATCATTAGCCTTGTAGCCTTACAGCAATTGACCTGGCAACGCGAACAATATGGCGTTTTACTCTTCGTATTATTTGCCAGTCAGTTCAACGATATTGCCCAATATCTATGTGGAAGACTGCTTGGACGTAAGCTGTTTAAACGAGGTCTAGCGCCGACTATTAGCCCGAATAAAAGCATTGAAGGTGCTATCTTTGGCAGTTTAGTTGCGGCAATGTTGGCAGCAGTATTAGGTCTTTGGCTCACCCCTTTTGATTGGTGGATCTGTCTATTAGCTGCCTATGGCTTGGCTGTAAGCGGTATATTTGGAGACTTATTAGAATCAGCCTTTAAGCGCCAGCACGGGGTAAAAGACACTGGAACGATGCTCGCTGGTCATGGTGGGGTGTTAGATCGGATAGACAGTTTACTGATTGGAGTGCCAGCATTTACTCTACTCTACTGGTTATTTGGTTAAATACAATCAAAGCACAGATAGCAGAGTCATTTGGCTTTATCCAGTTTACTGCGCAATATCCAATTGAGCACAGGCTTAGGTAAATAATTTAAGGCACTCGTGATATAGCGCATTGAGCGTGGAAATATCGCTAGTTCTATATTATCGTCAATCGCTTGCATAATATGATCAACCGCTGCTTGCGTGCTCATGATAAATGGCTTATGGCTAGCATCGCCATCGTTTAAATCACGTAGTGCTTGAGTATTGATATAGCCTGAGGCAATACAGTTTACTTGGATGTTATAAGGTATAAGTGCTGCCCGATAAGCGCTAGCCGTAGCAATCATTGCACGCTTGCTTTTTGCATATAGACTGGCATAAGGATAATCTATCGTGCCTGCGATAGAGGCAATACAGATGAGGCTAGGTCTATCACCTTTATTCATATCTAATGCCTGACATGACTGTTTTAACTGCTGCTTTAACTGACTGCTTGCCCATCTAAAAACTTGCTCAAACGCCTGTAAGTTAATCACTAGCATCTGGTCGCTATCTGCTTGATTTAAGTGATGGATACGCTCATTGGTGTAGCTACCCGCACTATAGATCAGCCTTTGAAATGGAATACCTGACAAATTGTCTAATAACGTTTGCGTTTGATTTGGGTCAGTTAAGTCGCATACATAAGTCACAATAGCAGGATGTAAGCTGTTGATATCGGCTATCTTTACTGCGCTACTTCCAACAACGCTTACTTGCCAGCCGAGCATCTGATGATGCAACGCCAAAGCTAAGCCAATGCCACTTGTACCACCAACGATAATGATATGCGGCGCATGGTTTTTAGTGATACCTTTTGCGAGGTTTTTCATAATTTATGCTGCTGTATATAGTCGACCGTACGCTGATAGCCATATTGCCATTGCGCCTGCATTTGCTGCACAAAACCGTCATAATCTCTGTGTATTAGCTCAACGGTCATTTGTTTTAGGTTAAAACGCTTTTGCACATTTTGCCCTCTCAGTTGCTGCTCGTTATCTGCAAATGGTAACCAATGTAGCTGACGGTTGTTGCTAGCCGCCGTATTAATGTGCGACGATACCTCCATCGGTTGATAACCGTGTACTGCTGCCAATCGCCTATTAGGATCAAAACCAAAAACACGCTGAATCGCGGGAGCAGCCAGCCATGGGTCATAACCTGCCTTAGTCTCTGCAAATACGCTGTTACCCAACTGACAGGCTAGCTCAATTGGTGTCAGATTAATCACACCTCCTAAACACCAGCCAAGCTCTGGGATATGTGTTGGCGGTAGATAGTACATGTCTGCCATAGAAGCGCGAATCACTGGGGCAAAATCCCATTGCGTTTGAACCTTTACAGAAGGGTGTATGCGTCCGTTTGCAAATGTGTGTGCAGGCGATGTCATTTGCCCGTCGGCCAGACCTGATGCAGAACGCTCAAAGCGCGGCGGCGCAAATAACAACTCTTGCAGTGCGAGTTTTTCACTATACAAACCATCAGTAGGTGATTGATACAATCGACTGGCAATGATAGCTATCTCTGGTGTTGCTTTATCAGTATTGCTAATATCATTATTACTAGTAGCAAACTGCGACAGCTCATCTAGCCAGTACTGATCGTTATCGATACGAAACATCGCCAACTGCTGTAACTCATTTAACAGTCGCTCGTAGCTGTCTGCTTGACGTTGTCTTTGTCCATTATCCCTTTGCTTTGATAACCGCCAACGTTTGAGTGCATGGGTCATATAGCGCAGCTTTAGACGTTTATTGGCTTCATCTGGCGCGACATGTCTGATGGCAGTGATAACGCGATACAACTCACGGCTGCACATCAACGCTTGCAAATCTTTAGGGTCAGGCGCAAGTTGTACTAAGTAAGCAGACAAACTACCACCGCAAGTACCAACGATAATGTCTGGCATCAAATCATGCGCTGCTAGTACTGCATAACTGCCCAAATAGTAACCAAAACGTGACCCTCCCCCTGAAAACAGCTGAACACGTTCGTAAGGTTTAACCTGCTCATTTTTCATCTATTACTCGTTATCAGCTAATGCAGTTTTAATCGCTAATGACACGGTAAAGATACCAAAGCGATCGATACGCATTGTGACTTTCTTAAAACCTGCCCGCTCAACCAATTGATCCATTTCCGCTTGCGAACGACAACGCATCACCCAACTACTGCCACGATGATTATTCAATGTTTTGCTGATAAATTCCTGCTCAGGATGCCAAGGTTGGTTGGTATAAATCAGATAACCGCCCGATTTTAAACTGTCATAAATACCTGCCAGAGCTGTCGCTGGTAGCGCATTATCAGAGAACAATTCAAATAACCCCGAAGCAATAGCAAGATCTGATTTTTTAGTATCGGCGCTAGTGTCATTCGTATCTGCATCAATATAACTGGCAGGATCAAAGGCATCCTTTTGACTGGTCACTACTCG
Organism: Psychrobacter sp. NPDC077938; assembly: GCF_044542635.1. Taxonomy (NCBI): domain Bacteria; kingdom Pseudomonadati; phylum Pseudomonadota; class Gammaproteobacteria; order Moraxellales; family Moraxellaceae; genus Psychrobacter; species Psychrobacter sp. NPDC077938. The sequence continues at coordinate 59,298 of NZ_JBITUW010000002.1, read as the reverse complement.
ACTGCTCATGGCCAAACACTCCGCCTTTGCTCGCAATGCTTGAATATTATGCATCTCATAATCACGCAATTCAGCATGCAAATCTGCAAACTCTGTTAGCAGATCAAATGCATAAAAACCATGTCCACTAGCGATATCTAACAGTTTTGGTTGGTATGATTTATTGCTGCTTTGGTTTTTATCTTCGAGATATGAAAGTGCTAAACGTGCCAACTCCAATATGTGCTCACGGCGAATACGAATACCTTGCCAGCCGATATTATTTAAATAAAACTTATCGACTGCCTGTCCAAACTTATTCTGACCGCTGGGCTTATTGTAATAGACATGATCCAGCGAATGACCTGAATCAAATCCATGCTCAAGCCCTGTGGCAATCGCATCGCTGACATGACCAAATTTCTGCATCGCAAAACGGGTAATGGCAAAACTTGGATTGAATGGTTTAATCGCCAAACGATCCACTTTATCTTTACTGGCACTGTTTAAGTGAGCGGTACTCAGATCAGGGGCTTGGACTGGTGTGCTAAATATTTGCTCAGCAAACTCAATACAATCGGCGAATACGTCGGCTTTATTGGTCTCATGAAAAATTGCATGATAGCTGTCTGGATACAACTGCCAGCGTTTGATCGGTGTGCTAATCGCCTCATAGAATTCCCGCTCAGCCTGCTTATCGACCACATAATCCTTTCCCGCACATAAGACAAACGTCGGTACGGTGATAGCACCAGCATCATCGAGTAGACGCTGACCCGTTGCATGGGTATCAATGAGTAAATCGGTCGAGATACTGTTGGAGATTAACGGATCAGCATTGTAGGCTTGCTGCGCGTCTTTATCATGGGTCAGTACTTGTGCTTTAACATAGCTGCTGACACGTGACATCAGTCCTAGCGTACGTGCCACCTTTAGCGATGGTATAGCAAAGGGCAGATACAAGCGAATACTGAGCGCAGGCGTGCCAAGTATCATGCCACGAATATTAGGCGCATAATCGTGTACCCATGCTGCTGCCAACACTGCGCCGATACTGCTAGCGACAATCAATGTATCTTCGATAGCAATACCTGTTTGCCCAATCACCAGTTGTACAAAACCTTCTAAATCTCGCTCAAGCTCCGTGACGCTCTCTGCATGATCTTTTATACCCCCTGAGCGCCCATTACCGCGCGCATCCCAAGCGAATACTTGATAGCCAGCTGTTGCAAACTGCTCTCCTAGCTCTGCCAATCGTCCCGAATGCTCATGTCCTCGGTGCAATAAGATAACTTGGCGCAACGGTTGGTTGGCTTGCTTAATATCTTCTAAAGGCTTCGTTAGCCAATAGCGATAATAAATAGCCGTGCCATCGTAAGCGTTATAACAGCTCTCACCATTGATGATTTTAGATGCAGGCAAGTCAAAATCAACACTGGCCTGTTCTTCGAATTTTTGACTATCAATGGTTGTGGTTGGCATTTCTTTGAACTCCAATGGGCGAGCGTTATCAGTAGAAGTATTTGGCAAAACAACAGTAAGAGATAGTGAGGTGTTTGTTGACTCACCCAGAACGGATCGCAGCTCAGGTGGGTTACGCATTAAGTATAACTCTGTCATATAACGTAGTCGATTGAGACAGGTCTTTAATAACATCACCTCTGTTAATATAAATAATTGACTCATTTTGATAGCAGGTAAAGCCACCTGCCCTTTAATACTTACTGGCGCTTTGGCTCTAATGCCCATAAACGCACCAAGCATACCTAATAAGAAGGCACGATCGCTTTTGCCCAAAGGCCCTTGGTTAGCACGAACACCTAACATGGTATTACTAGTAACGCCCAACAGCTCGGTGCCAATACTAAGCGCGATCAGAGCAGTGATATGATGCTGAGAAGTTGATATATTCGTTGGCAAGTTGGCTATTAACGTTTGCTGTTCTTTATCATTGATATGATGGGTCAGAATATGAGGGGTCAGGCTCGCTAATAGCGCCGTATCGGCAACCACATCACCTACTTCGTTTAATACGGCTCCTAGCGTTGATGCCTGGCCATGCTCACGCGCCATCATGCCATCGATGGCATTGAGTGCCATACGTACAAACAATGATGAAGGCAATAGAAGCCACAGCCTCTGCTGTTCAGCTGCTGGTTTGGCAATGATATAAGCAGTACCGATACTTAATAAAACAGCGGATACCGTCACTTGGTTAGCGGTAATATTTTGCTCAACCAGCGTATTGCTTATCGGACGTAATTGATTTTGAAACTGAGTTTTGAGCTGATATAGCGACATGAGTCTAGCCAAATATTTTCAGTACTTTAATGTAGCAACAAAAGTTTATAAGGTAAAGAATTACAAAGCGCTCAAAAACGTTCAAACATTTTGAAAAAGATATTTATTATCATCATTATAATCGTCCAGTTTTTTCCATTTTAGTCAACAACGACCAATGATTTGCAATGAATCTCAGTGGCTCATATCAGTATTGTTAACCTTATATGGTACAATCTTCAGCTTCTTAAAAACGCCTTATTAAAAATGCTGCGAGCCCGTCATCATGCAAAGCCTAGTCACCCTTGTTCTGGTATTAATGCCAATGTTTATTGGCTTTGCCATTCCGTCTAACCCTACTATGACAAAAGTGGCCGACAAAGGTCTATCATATCTAGTATTTATCATACTGGCGTTGATCGGTATTGAGCTGTCTCAGGTAGAAGGTCTAGGTAATCAGCTGGGGGAAATTGCGCTGTATGTCACTGTATTATCAATACTGACAATTGGCACAGGTTTATTTGGGCTGATGTTGTTCGATCACCTGCGTCCGTGGCATGCCAAAAAACCAAGCGTAAAATCTAAAGAGCATCGGGTGAGCATTCGAGGTAGCTTGGCGCAAGTGGTTTGTGTGGTGATTGGGATGGTGATTGGCTATTTTTTGCCTGCTGATTATATGCCGCCTGAAAACTCTATGACTGTCATGCTGATGATTTTGATATTACTGGTCGGTATAGGCTTAAAAGGCTCGGGCATCACCTTAAAAGAAGTATTACTGAATAAACGCGGCGTAGAAATGAGCATCATCTTTACGCTAGCGGTATTGGTAGGCGGGCTTATTTTCGCGCTACTATTTACGGATGTGTCATGGACGAAAGGCTTAGCACTATCGTCAGGGTTTGGTTGGTACTCGCTATCAGCGATTGTCATGACCGATGCTTATGGTGCAGTTTGGGGCAGTGTCGCGTTGTTTAATGACTTAGTACGTGAGTTCTTTGCGTTAATCTTTATTCCAGTATTTATGCGCAAATACCCTTCCGCCGCGGTTGGGCTTGGCGGCGCGACCAGCTTAGACTTTACCCTGCCTATCATTCAGCAGTCAGGTGGTCTAAAAGTCGTGCCACTAGCGATTAGCTTTGGTTTCCTCATTAATATTGTCTCGCCAGTGCTGATGGTGTTCTTTTCGGCGCTTGGGTAGGCTATATTTTGTAGAGCAGCTTATTCGTATTTGATATTACGATTATTTTATTACTAACCATCTGCTTAACTAGCTTATCAATTGCTTTAGTATCCTCATTACGTAGATAGCTTTTAAGATAGTTTATTAAACTTGACTTTTTGGATGGTCGAGTACCTGCTGGTCTACTTTTTAGCTGTGCTATTGCACGTTGATATGTTGTAGCAGAGTCTTTGCTATTCTTATTATCATCTTGTGAAACTTTAATCGAATTTCCTTTGACATTATTGAAAGGTGAGTAATAGATAGCTTTATTATCCTGTTTTATTACTGCCCTCTTTTTGAGGTAATTTATAACTAAATCAATTTGATCTTGACTATTTGCTTGGCGATAACTTGCAAGTTTTTGCTTTATCACATTATTCAATCCATCAATTTCTTTTGCCTTACTTCGTAAAACTTGATCAGTGACTAAATCTAATATTCCTTGACTGTCTACTTTATAACTTAGTTTTTCTCCATTTTCATCAAGTCTAATAAGTCCTGCTTTGATAAATTTTCCAAAAACCTGTTCAAAAATATAATCTTGCTCAGTACTATTAAATCTCTCTAGTACTGTCACTGGAACGTACTTCTTTATCGAGTACAATAGGTTAGATTTATAGCTCGGTAAAAAAACCTTACGATTGACAATGCTATCAAAAACCAATACATAACACTCATGTATAACCGATTTGGGAACGCTCTCTTCAAGGCTTTGCGCTAAAGATTTCTTATTGTCCATGGCAACGCTAGTAACTTCATCACACAAAACATTATGACTGTCTTCGATGACAAGTTGGCTTTTTTTTATATCTGATGCACTTTCTATGTTTGACTCGTAAGCCACAGTTAGCTGATTAGCATTTTCTAACCGCATGATACTCATACCATCATAGGCACTATTGAGATGCTCAACCAAGATATCATAACCACTATCTCTTGCTAAAATACAAACATCAGCACTAGGATCAATTTCAGAGATTTTGCCAAGATAAAAAGACAAGTAAAAATCTAGCGCATTCTTCCCTGCATGTTGCATCTTAATAATATGCACATTTTCATTATCAAACCTGAGCAAGTTTTCAACCAATTCAAGAGGTAAACTCTTCTGCTGATTGATACCCAAAAACAGCCATACATGGCATTCATCTACCTCTACATTATCGAAGCTTTTGGGCTGAATGTTTTCATAATCAATTAAAATATGCTTCATCAAAATATTCTTATCATTTAATAAAAGTTACGATTACTTATACCCCACTCGCCTGCTTCGCAAACAAACGCATCAATGGCTTGATTTTGCTGACTCGGTACATACCTTCATTACGGATTTTCTGCACAGGACGCATTTGGGCAAGCGAGCCTGCAAATAACCAGTTAAGCGCAGAAAAGCTGTGCATCATCAGGCTATTATGCGGACGGCGCGTACGCTCATAATGACGTAGCGTTTGATTGCTGCCCCAAAGCGTACCACCACTACGGGTAAAGTCATGCTTTAGCTGTTCACATAATACTGTCACATCCAGCATGCCGAGGTTCAACCCTTGACCTGCCAGCGGATGTACGCCATGAGCTGCATCGCCAATAAGTACCAAGTTATCAGCCACGTAGCTTTTCGCTTGCTGTGCCGCTAATGGAAAACTAGCGATAGACTCAATCTGATTAATCGCACCCAACTCGTAATTGCTGGCAGCTGCTAACTTATCAGCGATAAAACGATCTTCTTCCTCTATCAATGCCAATGCTTGATTGCGCGGCAATGTCCATACGATCGACTGCCAATGCTGCGGATTTGTCTTATCAACATCGGTTATATCAGCTAGTGGCAATAGTGCCAGTGTGCCCGTCGGTAGCATAGCTTGGCGTGCTGTCGCTTGATGCGGTTTCTCAGTCTGAATCGCACAGCAAATCGCGGTTTGATTATAATCAAGCATATCTACGCCAATCCCTGCTTGCTGACGGACAAATGAACCGCGACCATCAGCACCAACTAATAGGCGTGTATCAATCGCTTCGCCATTGTCCAGAGTGACACGGTAGCCTTGCTGCACCCCTAGCCAATCCATATTGACAACTTTATGATCAGCGATAAGGGTTAGATACTCACTAACATCAGCTTCATGCAAGCGTTGCCATAATGCGTGCTCAATGACAGCAGGCTCAACCATACTACCTAATAATGTAGGCTCATGAGTTTTACTACTACCATCCTCGGCGCCAATATCTTCACTTTCGCCAAATAATAACTCACCCATACCATTTAACTGCCACACTTGCATTTGCGAGTAATCTGCTTTGCGTTTAGAGGCGGCAATATGTTGCCACGCGCCAACGTCCTTAAGCAAATTAATACTAGCCATACTGAGTGCATAGACACGCGCATCACGTTTGCTAAGTACGTTTTGCCAAGCTGATTCATCACGTGCAGGACGGGCATCAATCAACGTCACTGGCATTTTGTCCTGCGCCAGCTTTAGAGCAAGTGTTGCCCCAACGATACCGCTACCGATAATCAGCGTATGGTTGTTTTTCATAAGGTGTCTCTCAATATTGTTCAATATTAGAATGCTTATTATCAATCTTAATTACAGTTAGTTGATTCAGTTTAAAAGAGAGACAAGGCAACCGAGTGCAGATGTATAGGCAATACTTCAAGCGAGGTTAACGCTGGCACTCTTTTAAAGAGGATTTAACTATAGCGCTATGATTTTAAACCCATCGCATAAGTAGCAACTAATGGCTTAATATTTGGCAATTTATCAAAGGCCAACAATGCTATATTTCTTGCCAGTTTAATCGCTGGGTTAGGATGCGTGAAGCCATGTACTACCGCATCACAAAAACGAATCACTCGCTTCTGGTCGGTTTGACGTGCTTTTTCATAACGCTTTAATAGCTGTGCATCACCGATATCTGCGCCTTTGAGCACTTGTGCATTTAGCATTTGTGCCAGCACATGCGCATCTCGCATACATAGATTAAACCCTTGACCAGCGACAGGATGCAGAGTGTGAGCTGCATTGCCCATAATGACGCAGCGCCCTTCTACTTGCTTATCTGCTAGTACGCGGGTCAATGGATAGGCGCCACGGCGCCCAGCAGTGGTAAACTTGCCAGCGCGTTGACCGAAAGCTTGTTGTAGCGTCTGCAAGAAATAGGCGTCGTCTTCTAAGTATCTGGTTTCTTCACCTGTTGGGCATACCCACACCACGGAGCGTCTGTAGCCTTGTTGATACTCATCATTACCATCGCCCTCTGGATCAGTCAGTGGGAGCACGGCAAGCGGGCCAGCTGGACTGAAACGCTCAATCGCTGCATGCTCGTGTGGCGTATCTGTCTCTACTACGCCGACGATGGCCGTTTGCTGATAGTCATACGTCGTTGTACCGATATCTAGTAATTGGCGTACTGTAGAATCACGCCCATCACAAGCGACTAATACGCTAGCTTGCAGCTGCTGCTCGTTTTCGGCTTCATCGTTATAATTAAAGCTAAGTGTCACACTATCGGCCTGCTGCTGGACAGTCGTCACATTGGCATTATCTATCAAGGTAATCAATGGCGCTTGCTGTGCGGCTAATAAAAGTTTACGACCCAGCCAAGCGTTTTCGATGACTTGCCCAAATGACTCAACGCGCTCTTCTGCTTTATTCAGCTGCGCGCGCCCAAAGCTGCCTTGCTCACTAATCTGTACTGTGTCGATACGGCAGGCATGGCTCTGTAATTCATCCCACAGTCCAATCTCTTGATATATCTGTACCGTGCGCCGTGATAATGCTGTATTGCGACTGTCTAAATAATGGCTGCGAGTACTGTCATCCGTTGGACTGATGGTTGGATAGCTGTTTTTTTCTAATAAGGTACTCGCAATCCCGTGATGGGCCAATAGCAATGCAAAAGACAAACCAACATGACCACCACCTGCGATAAGCACTTGCTGGTCAGTTATCGCTTCTTTATTTTTAGATATGCTGTCAAACTTTTTAGGTATGCTGTCAGTATTGGATAAATGTGAATCAGTATCTTGCATCGTTATTTTCCTATTATAATTTTTGGACAAGTAGTTTATTAATGATAGATAGCCGCTCGTCACTGACGTTATTTTATAATTTTTATCATGTCGCTGCTGTTATTAGATGGGTTGCAGCAAACTATGGTATCGCCCATAGATTACCACAAATTGTCTATTCTGCCGTGGTCTTAACCGTAGACAAATCGTTTCTTTACTCTCATCATAAACGAGGTTTATATTCATAAAACTCAAAAACCTCAATCTTATTAAAGCGCCATCATAAGATGGGTAGCGATGAATTATATAGAACTGATAGCAACATCTAGTCAATCTATAGAAAATTGCTGAAGCAGTTGCAATCTGCATACAAAAACAGCGCTATCTATCTGATGTATGGCTTGAAATTTAAAAATTCTCTACCATAATGAAGGCAAGACTTTTCATTATTTTCATTTACGACCTCCCACAAAAATAACAATAATAACGCCGTCATTTTTATCATCTACAATCTTTGCATCACCTAAACACTATAATTCCACTAACTATTTTATCTCTGCAACCCGCCACGCAATTAAAACCAAATCATAGCGTCGGGTACACAATAAAAGGATAATCGCTTGACTGATTCCATGAGCCGCCGTATAAAGTTTGAATCATTGACCCCAGCACAGCTAAAAACCGTGCTTGGTGAATACAACAATCACATGAAATATATCCAAGAACGCCTCGATATTAAAATTATGCAGCGCCAAGGCGATTTTTGCCTGAGTGGCGATGTGACCAATGTCGAACGCGGTGAACGTATTATCTACAAAATGGTAGATGAAGCACAGAACACCAAAGACATCAGTGCAGAAGAGCTGCATCTCATCATCCAATCTAGTCTCTCTCGTGATGAAGACATGGAAGAAGACGAGCAAGATCACGATGACATGGAATATGATGAAGATTTGGATGAGGCTAGCGAATTTACGCCCATCAGTTTACGTACACGTAAAGGTCGCATCGTTCCGCGTGGTGGCAACCAACAGCGCTATGTGAAAAACGTCCTGAGCTCTGACGTGTCATTTGGTATTGGGCCAGCTGGTACGGGTAAAACGTATCTAGCGGTGGCATGTGCCGTCGATATGCTTGAGCGTAATGAGATTGAGCGTATTTTGCTAGTGCGTCCAGCAGTAGAAGCTGGCGAAAAACTGGGCTTCTTGCCAGGTGATTTGACCCAAAAAATCGATCCGTACTTACGCCCGCTATATGACGCACTCTATGAGATGATAGGCTTTGAAAAAGTCGGTAAAATGATTGAGCGTCAGATTATCGAAGTGGCACCGCTTGCTTATATGCGCGGTCGTACTTTGAATAACTCGTTTGTCATTCTAGATGAAGCGCAGAACACCACGCCTGAACAGATGAAAATGTTTTTGACGCGTTTGGGCTTTGGCTCACGTGCCGTCATCACTGGGGATATTACTCAGGTCGATTTGCCACGTGGTCACAAATCAGGCTTGGCACAAGCAATGGATATTCTAAAGGATATCGAAGAGATTCATATCACAAAGTTTGACTCAAAAGACGTGGTACGCCATCAATTGGTACAACAAATTGTTGAAGCCTATGACGTATTTGATGAAGAACAAATGGCTTTAGAAGAAAAACGTAAGTTTGAACGTATTAAAGAACAAGAGCGTAGACAAGCCGTCGCTAATGCAGCAGCCAATCTGTAATAATTAAGCTAATCACTGAATTACAGTCATTTGCTATAAACAGTTATATTGCATAAGAAAACCGGATTACTAAAAGTAGTCCGGTTTTTTCTTACCAACAGTTTATTGAATTTAGCTCTTTCGCTACTAGTCGCCTACCAGTAACTTAGCTATAGTAGCCTCTATACATTTTATACATGGGCCTCTATTTATTAGCCAAAAATTTAGCGATGAAAGACAATAATTAAGCTACTTTTATATTAAAAGAGCTGACAAATAAATCACCTAGACGATGCAGCATTAGAAACACATTTATTTATAATAAAAAGGACAGCAATATGAGCCAACCTGACAATACTCATTTCGACGACAAGATTGCTAGCAACCATGCCAGCTTAGCAGCACTTGATATCAGTGCGACCGACAGTATTGAAGATGAAATATTAGATACTTTTTATAATCGCGAGCATTTACTATCAGTCATGATGGCGACTTTAGATTATATAGACGGTCGTATTAATAATAGTCTGACCCTACCCTATTTTGCAGATATCGATCCTGAGCTATGGCAGGAAAAATCTAAAACTCTAGATATATATATTACTGATGACGTCGAAGGCCGTGCTTTAAATCTAGAAGCACGTGGTAAGGACTATGCGACCAACATTTTGTCTTATCCAAGCGAATTACCTGCTGCTGTCATTGAGCTGATGCCAACATTGCCTCTTGGAGAGCTGATTATCTGTCATGAAGTGATGGTACGTGAAGCGGCTGAACAGGACAAAACCGTGGCGCAGCACATCAGCCATTTGCTAGTGCATGGCGTGCTACACCTACTGGGTTTTGATCATGAGCTCGGACAAGCTGAGCAAGATGAGATGGAGCATTTTGAAGTTGAGATTTTGGCAGGTCTAAACCTACCAAACCCTTATATCTAAACTAGCACTGCTTTATTAAACAGTCTTCTAACTCTTAGACAGCTACTCATTAATCTTTAGTTAATGGTAGCTTTTGCGCTTGACCCATCTGATTAATCATATGATCCAAGCCTTTAACATGGACACTGCGCTGCGGGAATGGAATCTCAATCTTTTCATCATCTAGAGCTTGCTTGAATTGCTCTAGTAGCTCGCATTGCATCGACCACCAGTCGGCATTGGTTGTCCAAACGTTTAAGGTAAGATCTACTGAATTATCGCCTAGATTGGTCACTCGTACGATAGGCTCAGGATCAGTGAAAGCCAATGGGTTGTTTCTTGCCAGACTCAACATCACGTCTTTAGCCGTTTTGATATCAGCATCGTAGCCAATACCGACCGTGATATCGACGCGGCGATTGGGTAGCGCTGTATAATTGACCACAGGTGAAGTCGTGATATCGCTATTAGGAATGATGATATCGTGATTGTTAATGGTCGTCAGATGGGTATTAACCAAAGTAATCTCAGTCACCGTACCTGTGTAGCTACTAATCTGTACATAATCGCCGCGTACAAACGGGCGAAATGTCACAATCATAATACCAGCGGCAAAATTCGATAGCTGGTCTTTTAGTGACAAACCGACGGCAACAGCGGCACCACCTAAGATCGCGACGACCGACGTAGTCTGTACACCGACTTTGCTAAGTGCGGCTAAAATCACCACGACCAGTAGTACGCCATACAATAGACGACTTAGAAAACTAGCAACTGTCTCATCCAGATGGCTACGCGTCATCAGTCGATCGGAAAAAGCGACTGCCTTTTTGGCAAGCCAACGTCCAACGATAAATATAAGTATTGCTAAAGCGACTTTAATGACTAGCTCTAGGGCATTGCTCGTTAAGGTAGCAACATCTACGGTAAAACCTAAAAATTCCATACTGACTCTTTATTTTATAGCTGTGTGTTATGAACTTGGGTATCTTTAATGGTAAAAAATAGTGCGTTGAACGTTATTCTTAACAGTTGTGTTTTTAGCGATATTTTTTCAGCAACTTTATTTTTAGTAACTTTGATTTCAGTAGCTTTTTTCTTAGCACCGGTCTTCTTAGTGCATGAATACGTTGACCTTAGTACGTTACTTCGACTGTATCACTATAGCGGTAAGTACGTATCAAGCGCAGCTCGACGATATCGCTCATGTCTTCGGTGAATTTACCAAAAGGTGCAGCTTGTCGTACCGACTGCTTGGCCGCTTCATCTAATATCGTAGAGTTTGAGCTTTCAAGCAAACGAATGGCTTTAATATTACCGTCGTTACTGATGATAACCATAAGGCGTACTTCACCCGTAATGCCTTGGGCGCGCGCTTGTACAGGATAGTGCAAGTTACCCACTCGCTCGACATGCTCGCGGAACGTATTGATATAATCTGCTGCCGCACCCCGTGTGGTCGAGTTACTATCCATCGTCACGACTTTGGATTTGGTCGCGTAGACCTGCTGACGCTGAGATAGCTGAGCTTCTAAGGTTGCAATCTGCTTACGTAGCCGCTCTTCTTGTGCCATCGCATCATCTTGCGCTTGCTCGCTGTCATTATCCGACTCTACAGTAGCCTGACGCCAACTCAACGTCGTGCGTAGGTAGCTTTCTTGATAACGCTGCTGACGCACTTTACGCTGTAAGTTAACGATGTCTTGAGTCTCACTTATTTGCTCAGCAGACATTGCACTTAGCTGATTGTTCTCTTGTCTTAGCTGCTCTTCTATTGTACCGCCGCCCTCTTGTGAAGCGTTGGCAATAAAGTGTGCATCTTCATTGGGCTGCATGTTATCGGTCAGCGCCTTTGCCACATCTTGCATCATAGCAGCTGGGTCTTTTCCCATAGAAAAGCTAATCCCGAAGATAATCAGCACATGGACAGCCACCGCAATAACAATAGCGACAGGCAAACTTATATCGCGCTTGGGAGCTTGCGCGGAAAAATGATAGCTCTGTGAGTCTTTTATATAGGTCACAATGAATCTCAGCTTGTGAGCACATCAGTACAAAGCACTATTTAACAAGTGTTGTAACGATAGGCATGATTTATACTGGCGCTATCATAACATGACATAGAATTATGTCGCCAGTATAAGCACTGAGACGGCATTTTGACATCTGCCATGCAGTATTGGTAACCTTATCCGCTGATTGAAAAACGTGCATTTAAGAATATATAAGGCAGACGAAACACTGTCTATACCAAATGAATTGCTATAAAACGCATGTGTTCATTTTGAAGCCACTGTATTTGTTATATACTGCTTTATCACAATAGAATTAGTAGCACGATACTTTGCAACAATCAAAACTGTGCATCGTCTTGATTAGGCACGGCAGATGATCAAGCAGCACAATAAGTGCAGATTTACTGTGCACTAGTATCAGAGGTCAGTTTTTCGCTTTTGCTACCTATCAGTATAAAAATTACTAATAGTCGTAGATATTCAGAAATTATAGATAATTAGCATTCGTTTAAATTAACGATAGCCTGCAAAGTTTGTTTAGCCATTTTTACGTCACCGATTGGATGACGCGCCCTATAAGGATAATAAGTTTGAGTGACTTTGATAACGTGAATAATTCAGACAATTTTGATGAGTTCTTCGAGAGTATTGGCTATCGTTTTGACGAGTCATTCGGCAGTGGTTGGGAGCGTATCGCCCAATCGGTTAAAGATATCTATAATAAGACGACGGACAAGTTCGAAGATGAGTTGTCATTGCCAGTGGCACAGACTTACGTTAACGATGCATTACAAACATTCGTCACCGACAATGTAAAAGCCATTTTAGAGCTACGCGTCGAGATGCATGATGATTGGTTTCGTTTGTACTGCACTGTCAATGCAGGCGGCATCTATGCTGAGGTGGCAAGTAACTTTAGCCTAGTTCACGTCCAACTCGATCGCAATGTGCAGCGCTTTGTGTTTGGTCAGCAAACTTATACCGATATATTAAATCTGCGCTGCGAATCTTTTGTGAAACGCCAAGGCGTCAAACTAGCGATTTGGTTTTATCATAGCGTCCTCAAAAAAGATCCTTTGGGCTTTATTCTGTCGTACGTCAATATTGCTCGCGCAAAAGACGAAGTGATTTATCTCGATATCCATCGTTGGTTAAAAAACAATAAGAAAATCATGAGTACCTTGCATAAGGTACAGATAAATTATGGCGAGCTAGAAGAAGAGCAAATGATCTTGAAGGCTCAAATCAACTATCGTGATTTACTGGCGGCCAGCAGTAACGAAGATATCATCGGTGATGATGACGATCCTGAATTGATGCAAGGTCCTATCAACCCTGTAGACGATGCGACTGAGCCAAGCCAAGAGTAAGTCGCTAATTTTTTATCCCATAAGACAATGTTTTATCCCATAAAAAAACGCTGCATCTTAGAGGTTATTGGCCTTATAGATGCAGCGTTTTTTTATTGAAGTCGATAACTACCAGTAGTTCTCTACGGCAATATTACCCTCACCGCGGCGATTCATCACCAGTCCCAATGTCTTTAACGCCTCTTTAGTATCTTCTACCATATCTGGGTTACCGCATAGCATGACATGTGTAGTATCAATATCTAATGCGATACCTGCGCGCGCTTGCAACGTACCCTCTAGTAGTAGCTTCGGCAGACGCTCTGACAATGCATCTTCGACAGGCTCACGAGTGACGATTGGGATAAAGATAAGCTTTGCTGGATTATCAACCAGCGTACCGAAGTCTTCTTGAAGGTTCTCGATTTTCTCAACGTACGCAAGTTCATCGAGCGAACGTGCGCTATAAGCCAATACAATGTGCTCGTAATCTTCCCATGTCTTTAAATCTTGCAGCATTGACAAAAACGGTGCTAAGCCAGTGCCTGTTGCCAGCAGCCATAAGTCTTTTGGCAATGGTTTTTGGTAACGTGCTAACGTCAAAAACCCAAATGGCATGGTATTAAGCAGTAGCTCATCGCCCACTTGTAAATGCTGCAATTGCGAGGTAAATGCACCGTCAGGAATTACGATAGAGAAAAACTCTATCACCTCATCAAAGGGCGAAGAGACTATCGAATACGCGCGAAAGACATCTTCATTCAATGCGGCATCAGCAGTTTCATCACTTGCATCAGTCTGTTGATAATATTTTAATTGACTAGGATTGACGCCCAAACGTACAAACTGCCCCGCTGTAAACTTAAAACTATCGGGACGACTGACGGTAAAGCTAAATAAATTTGGCGTCCATGTGGTTTTACTGAGCACCGTTACGGTTTGAATATTATCACTCATAATTATTCGTCACTTATACTTTATTAAACTGTATTTTTATAAGATACCTTTGGTAGGCAAAAGAAGATAAATACCAAAAAGGTAAGCATAAAAAAAGATGCGCCAAGCTTATCATAAAGCTGGCGCATCTTGGTTTTTTAACCGTAACAACAGATAGATCGTAGCGACTTATCTGCCGTATTGACTCAGCGACATTACCAAATACGAGCCAAACTTGCCCACTCAATCATACTATTTGGCAAGATACCAAAGAATAGAATAATCGCAGTCACAGCAATGACCATGATACCACCGGTACGAATACCCCATTGCCCAGACACGTCAAACTCGATGAACTGCTTAGGACGTTTGAACAGCGTGAGTAAAACGCGTAAGTAGTAGAATAGACCAATCGCACTACCCAAGATAATCATCGCAGCCAAGAACCAGTTGGTACCTTGTACTGCAGCTAAGATAGCAAATAGCTTGGTGATAAAGCCTGCCGTCAACGGAATACCAGCCAATGACAACATCATGATGGTCATGACAGCGGTCAATACTGGACGGCGCCAGAATAGCCCTTGATAATGGGTCAACTCATCGGCTTCACCAGATAAGCGATACGGACTCGACATCAACGTCACTACGCCAAAGGCACCGATAGAGGTAAAGGCATAAACCGCCATATACATACTAGAGATACTATCAGCGGCTGAACCAATGCTAACAATTACGATCATCACATAACCCATATGAGCAATAGATGAGTAACCGAGTAGACGTTTCAGGCTAGTTTGACGTACTGCCAATAAGTTACCTACCAAGATAGATAAAGTAGCCATGACCATCAATAGCATTTGCACTGATGGCAATGCCAGCAAAGCAGTATCGATTAAGAAACGCACAGCTAGTGCCATCATCGCCACTTTTGATACTGATGCTAAAAAGGTAGCGATAGGCGCTGGTGCACCTTCATAAACATCTGGCGTCCACATATGGAAAGGAGCAGCCGATAGTTTAAAGGCGATACCAAACATCATCATTGCCGCGCCCAATATCAGTAGTGGCGACTCAAAGATATTGCCTAGTACCATGCTGATTGGCTTAAACGCTAGTGAGCCTACTTCTGCATAGATAAAGGCCATACCCATTAGTAACGTCGCTGATGCAGTCGCCGACAATACCAAATACTTCAATCCCGACTCAAGCGACTGGTTGCGCATATAAGTATAAGCAAGCAAACCATATAACGGTACTGACAGCATCTCTAAGCTCATAAAGAATGACGCCATATGCTGCGCGCTTACCATGAGCAGTGCACCAATGGTCGATAGCAGCATGAGCAAATACAGCTCTTCTTTATTGTCTTTTAGGTTAGCTAAATACGCATAAGACAGCGTACAACAAGCCAAGGCACAGATAAAAATCACCACCATATTAAACTGAGCAAAGTTATCAATAACAAATAACTGCTCAGCGTTTGGCGCGATAGATCCGCTTTCAATCACACCGATCATCTGCCCGATAAGGGTAAATAGACCAATGTTTAAGCCTGCCACTGTAATCGTACCAGTGACCATGTGCGAGCGTTTAAAGGTAATCGCGATCATAACCGTCAATACCGTAATCACTACGGCGATAATCGGCGCGTAAGGCAACAATCCTATCAAATCATTCATCGTAATATCATTCATGACTTAACGTGCCTCCATTACATCAAGCAGCTGCGACGCATCTACCTGTGTCACTTGACTGTATATATATGCGTTATTGATCCACTGCATTGCGTGACTTGAGGTATCAAGGAACGGCTGTGGGTACAGTCCGAGCCATACCAAACCAGCGGCTAACATCAGTAGTAATGACAGCTCGCGCTTGCCCAAATCTTTTAATTTACGTGCAGGTAAGCCATGTGACTTAGTCTCTCGCTCTGCCAATGCGGCAATGTTGTTTTCACCAAATAGTGCGCGATGAATCAAAATCAACGAGTAAAGACCTGCTAATACCAAACTGAATGTCGCAAAAACAACGAATACTGGGTATTGAGCAAATGAGCCAAATAAAATCATGAACTCGCCAATGAAGTTACCCGTACCTGGAATACCTAGCAGCGCGGCACAGAAGAACATCAATATCGGCGCGTAGTAGCGGAACTGCCCCCACATACCACCCATCAAGGTCAAATCGCGTGTATGCAGACGCTCATATAGCTGTCCTGCCATGATGAATAGTGCGGCTGAACTCAAACCATGAGCAAGCATCTGAATCATCAGACCTTGTAAGCTGAGTAATGTTCCAGCATAGATTGCTAGTACCACAAAACCCATGTGCGAGATACTGGTATACGCCAGCAAACGCTTCATGTCAGTCTGCATAAATGCAAGCCATGCACCGTAGAAGATACCAATCGTACCTAAGGTAATCGCTATCGGCGCAAACTCTTGTGACGCTGCTGGAAATAGCGGCAACACAAAACGAATCAAACCATATGCAGCAGTCTTAATTAGTACACCTGCCAAATCCACCGAACCTGCCGTTGGTGCCTGCGCATGCGCATCTGGCAACCAACCGTGGAAAGGAATGATTGGCAACTTCACCGCAAAGCCAATGAAGAAGCACAGCATGATTGGATATTCCCAGCCGCCAAGTGACGTACCGAGCAAGTCATTATAGTTAAAGCTCACTACCCCTTTTTGGGCATAGCTGATAATGACCAATACCAAAATACCGATGAGCATGATAAGCCCAGACGCTTGGGTATAGATAAAGAACTTGGTTGCGGCGTATTCTTTGGTTTTGCCAACCACATCATGACCCCAAATCGCGATCAAGAAGTAGATAGGAACCAGCATCATCTCCCAAAAGAAGAAGAATAAGAATAGGTCAATCGCTAAGAAAACACCAATAACGCCGCCTAAACTCCATAGTAAGTTCAGGTGGAAAAAGCCAACGCGGCGCTGAATCTCATTCCACGAACAAGCAACAGCTGCCACACCAAGTAAGCCTGTTAGAGCTACCATCATCAGTGACAAACCATCTAGTGCTAAGTGAAAACTAATACCAAAACTTGGTATCCACGGCACACTAAATTCTGCTACCCAAGGCACTGCAGCATCTGGTGCAATGACCTGCTTACTCATACCGCTAAAATCGCCCTGCTGCCAAAGTACCAACGACAAAGCAAAGGTCAACATCATACCGATCAAGGCAATCCAGCGCGGCAGACGTTTATTAAATCGCTCTACCACCCAGCATAGCAATCCTGCAATAAAAGGAATTGCAATTAATGCTGGCAGCATCCACGTTTGTTGTAACTCAATCATCTTTTACACCACCGTCATCATTACCAGCACCAGCAATACAGCCATACCCAAGCCAAAGCTTGTGGCATAACCTCGAAGAGACCCTGTTTGCGTCGCAGACAATACTTTATTACCTGCTGAGGCCAGCTTAGGTAACAGCAACCACGTTTTATCGATAGGGTCGGCTTTTAATAAGCGGCCGATGAATAAAAAGGGTTTTACAAAAATTACATCATATAGCGCGTCGAAACCTAGGCCATGATAGCACCAGTGATATAGCGCCCCACCAATACGTGAACGCTTAAAGCTAGTGAGCAAGCGACCTTTGTTGACGACATATAACAGTGCGGCCAATATCAAACCTGCTGCCATGGCACCCATCGCGATATATTCTGCGGTGTGCTTAGCATGTGCTTGACCTGCGACTTCTAATAGATGACCAACGCTCTCTGGCAATACACCATCTAATGGCGGTGTAATCCAAGCACCAACGGCTGTAGATAGCACTAGCAACACGGTCAAAGGCAACCAATACGACACCCCTGATAGCTTGTTCGCATGGGTTTTTTCTTCACCAAAGAAGATGATCCAAATCATACGGAACGTATAAATTGCGGTTAAGAAAGCACCGAATACACCCATATAGAATAGTACTAAGTGACCTGTGGCATACGTCTCCCAAAGAATTGCTTCTTTAGAATAAAAACCAACGGTAACCCAAGGTATGGCAGCAAGTGCACCGCCGCCGACGATATAACACCAAAATACCAATGGGATCTTTTTGCGCAGACCGCCCATCTTAAAGATATCTTGCTCGTGATGTACCGCAAGGATGACCGCACCTGATGATAAGAACAGCAATGCTTTAAAGAAAGCATGGGTCATCAAATGGAAGATTGCCCCTTGCCACGCGCCTACGCCAAGTGCTAAGAACATATAGCCAATTTGACTCATGGTCGAATAAGCAAGGATACGTTTGATGTCTGTTTGCGCGAGCGCACAGAATCCAGCAACGACCAATGTCAATGCCCCTACGCCGCCAACCCAATACAACAAAATACCTGGAGTCAGCTCAAACAAAGGATGTAAACGAGCAATCAGATAAACACCTGCCGTCACCATTGTTGCCGCGTGAATCAATGCCGATACGGGTGTTGGGCCTGCCATCGCATCAGCAAGCCATGTATGTAGTGGCAACTGCGCTGACTTACCCATCGCGCCGCCGACCAACATCATCGTTGTAAGCATCATCGTTGGGTTATTTACATCGAATACTTCTGGCGCGCGCGTAATAATTTCTTGAATATTAAGCGTACCGAATTCACGGAACAATAAGAACAAACCAAAGGCTAAGAACACATCACCGACACGAGTAACGGTAAAGGCTTTCATCGCAGCACGGCCGTTGGCTCTGTCATGGTAATAATAACCAATCAATAGGTAAGAACAGATACCCACGCCTTCCCAACCGAGATATAGCAGAAATAAGTCATCTGCGAGTACCAATAACAACATACTGGCAACGAACAAATTCATATAGCTAAAGAAACGAGCAAAGCCAGTGTCGCCTTTCATATACCAAGAGGCAAACAGATGAATCAAAAAGCCAATCCCAGTAATGACGCCTGTCATGGTCAATGCAAGACCATCAAAGCTCAAACCGAAATGTGGGGCAAAATCGCCAACTTGGAACCACGTCCATAGCGGAACCTCAATTACCGTTCCAGCTGGATTGGTGGTCAAAAAGGTATAGCTAACCACTAGCGTGCATAGTGCTGATAACAGCATGCTACCCACGCCAACAATCGCTGCGACCGTCTCTGATAATTTGTCGCGCATAAAGGCTAAAATCAAAAAGCCAATGAGCGGGAATATAAAGGTTAATGGTAATAAACTCATGACATCATCCTTTCATCTCATTGGCGCTATCGACATCGAGATGCCCACGCTGATGATAAAAACGCAATAATATTGCCAGACCAATTGACGCTTCAGCCGCGGCCAAGGTCAAAATAAAGATAAACATAATCTGTCCGTCTGGATCGACCCAGCGACTACCTGCCACTACAAATGCTAGTGCTGCCGCATTCATCATGATCTCAAGGCTCATTAGCATAAATAAGAAGTTACGTCGTACCATGACGCCGCACAGACCGATGGCAAATAAAATGCCTGCCAAAATCAGTCCATGGCTCATGGGTATCATACCCAGTACATTTTGCGCCTCAGCAACTGGCTGTACTAAGCCTGCCACTTCATGGGCAAACGGCACGTTTGACACATCTTGTGCCACGCTTGCTGCTAGTACCATTAGTCTGACTCCTTGCGCGTAACTTTGTTCGCACCTACTTGACTGCCTGCTTTCGTGCCAATCTTCATACCTACATAGTCATGCGGATCAACATCTTTATATTCGTAAGGCTTAGCCATTTCTACGCCGTCATGCTGTGTAAGCGTACTATCATTGTCGTATTGTTTGATACTGCCTACGCTTGGCTTAAAGTTTTGGCTATCGTTACCGATGACCTCATCGTCGACTGTCTCTTTACCTAAATGATAAGCGGCGACCAAGGCTGCCAATAATAGCAATGCTGCTACTTCAACCAGCATAATGTATTTGGTAAATAATACCGTACCCACTGCTTTGGCAGAGATAGTCGTGCCACCCATCATAACGGTTTCATCGTGATTGAGACCAATCATCGCATAGAGCACAACGGCAATGATTATCGTCAACCCTGTCGGTATAGCCCAAGTGCCTGCATCGAGCCAACGCTCTTCGCGCTCGTCATTACTCATGCCCAAATTAAGCATCATGATAACGAAAACAAATAGCACCATAATGGCGCCTGCATAAACAACAATCTCTAGCGCACCCGCAAACGGCGCACCTAATACAAAAAATATCCCAGCAATTGCCAGCAACGATACAATCATCGATAAGATAGCATGCACTGGATTGGCCTGAGTCACTACGCGCAGACTGGCAAATATTGCCACTGCTGCAAGCGAATAAAACCCAGCCAGTTCAGGATGGTTCAAAATATTCATCATGGTAGCAAGCTCCTTAGATCAATCGGGGCAGACTCATTTTGTGCTGCGCCTTTTGGTTTATCTGCTACCGCCATACCTGTCACACGATAATAGTTATAATCAGGGTATTTACCTGGTCCTGAAATGAGTAGATGCTCTTTTTCGTAGACCAAATCTTGGCGTTTATATTCACCCAGTTCAAAATCTGGGGTCATTTGAATCGCTGTCGTTGGACAGGCTTCTTCACACAATCCACAAAAGATACAGCGTGAGAAATTGATACGGAAAAACTCTGGATACCAGCGACCGTCTTCACGCTCGGCTTTTTGTAATGAGATACACCCTACCGGACATGCCACCGCACACAAGTTACAAGCGACACAGCGCTCGTCTCCATCAGGATCACGCGTTAGGACAATACGTCCACGAAAACGCGGCGGTACAGGTACCGGCTCTTCAGGATAAAGGATGGTGTCACGCGGTCTGAGCGCATGACTATTGACCATCCACATGCTGCGGACAATGGTAAATATACCAATGACGGTCTTTTTTATGGTAGTAAACATGGGATTATTATCCTTATCAGCTTTACCCTAGTTCATCAGTGATGGCTAGTAATGACTATAACGTTGGGGAAAAGATCAAAATGACCGCAGCAGTAATCAACAGATTGATCAAGGTTACGGGCAGACATACTTTCCAGCCAAAGTTCATCACCTGATCATAACGCGGACGCATAAGTGAGCCTCGAGCCAAAACAAACATGGTCATAAAGAACAGCGTTTTAATCATGAACCAAAAAGCTGGTGGAATAAATGGAATATCTAAATTGAACGGCGCAAGCCAACCGCCAAAGAACAAGCAAGTCATCAAGGCAGAAATTAAGACAACGTTGACATACTCACCAATAAAGAACATACCAAACTTCATGCCAGAGTATTCAACATGATAACCTTCAGCCAGTTCTTGCTCTGCTTCTGGTTGGTCAAATGGATGTCTATGTGTGACGGCAACACCAGCCACCACAAAGGTTAAGAATCCAAAAAACTGCGGAATGATATACCAGCCGTCTGCTTGTGCTTCGACAATGGCGCGCAAGTTAAACGAACCTGTCAAAGCAACAACGCCCATCAACGACAAACCCAGAAACACTTCGTAACTGATCGTCTGTGCTGCTGAGCGCAAACCACCGAGTAGTGAGAACTTGTTGGCAGAAGCCCAACCACCGAACATCACTGCATAGACAGCAATACCTGCCATAGCAAAGAAGAATAGAATACCGATATCCCAATCAACCACGCCAAGCGTTGGCGAGATAGGAATGATGGCAAATGAGGCCAAGGCAGTAAACATTGCGACCGCAGGTGCCAACGTGAACATAAACTTATCGGTAAAGTTTGGTGTCCAATCTTCTTTAAAGAAGATTTTGAGCATATCGGCGACCAACTGCAATGAACCAAAAGGCCCAACACGGTTTGGACCATAACGATCTTGCCATAAGGCCAACATACGGCGCTCATAAATAATCATCATCGCGGCAACCAATACTACGACTAAAAAGATGACTAGTGATTGACCCACCAAAAACAGAATAGACCAAGTATCAAAGCTTATGCTATTGGCCAAAAAGCTTGGCACATCAGGGATAATACGGGTAACTTGCATATTACACCTCCTGTGTGGTGGTCGGCGCTGCGTTTATTTGCGCAGTATCGTTATTGTTCATCATATCGTTAGCCATGCTACCCATCATCGTCACTGGTGCATCCACTTTACGTACCGACGCTGGCATTGATGGGTGAATGATGCTCACCTGCCCAACTGGGTAACCGATACAGCCTTCTGCCAAATAACCGACCAGCTGTACTGGTAAGGTCATTTGTTGCTTGTCAATTTCAATCGCCAAGTAATCACCAGCCACAATATTCCAGTCTTTGGCATCATCTATACCGATACGCCATGTTGCAACAGGTAGTTGCTCTGCGACGATTGGGCTGCGTGATGCCATCATTGAGCTGGCATAGATATTATGAATCGGCACCAGTTTCGCTTGGCCGTGCTGTAAGTCAGTTGTATTCGAAGACATCGCTTCTGGCGCCACATATTGACGAGTGGCTAGGCGCTCTAGCTGATCGAATAAACGTACACCTGGATCACCATTTTTCAGATGACCACCGACTTTGTCTTGGTATTTATTCCACGCTTGCGGTGAGTTCCAACCTGCCGCATTGGCAAAAGGAATCATCGAGCTTGGCGTTTCTTTACCGCTATAACCTTCCATTGAGAAAGTTAGACCAGTGTCCAAATCTTTTGGCTGCATTGGCTCGTGCACTGAGATTGGCGCACGCATAGCTGTACGACCTGAATAACGACGCGGTTGACGCGCGATTTTCAGACCCGTTATACGGTAATCAGCATCAGGCGCAGCGCCTTTGATACCTGCAAGTTTAGGATGGGTGGCAATCAACGCATTGATAACATCATCTAGCTGCGTCCAGTCGACATCACGACCTTCAATGCTGCTATGCACAGCATGTATCCAGCGCCAGCCTTCTTTAATACTGCTCATTGGATGGTAGTATTCGTTATCGTAAACTTGGAAGAAGCGCTGCGCACGACCTTCAGCTGATATCAATGTACCATCCGCTTCTGCAAAGCTTGCCGCTGGCAATACGATATCGACGTCTTTATGCCAATCAAGGAGCTGATGATCTAATGCAATGACCGTTTTATCAGTCAATAGTTGCGTTAATTTATTGGCATCAATCGCATCTGTTAGCTGGTTTTCTGCAACCACAACCACATCGTAATCAGTCGCTAACAGCTCTTCAACTGACTGACCGCCAAGCATACAAACGCCCATGCTATTGGCATCAGGAACCGTTAGATAAATACCTGCTTGTGCCTGATACTTGTTATTTACTTCTTTTAACTCAAGGTTTTCAGCAGGCTCACGTTCGACATCATCTTGAGCTTCTGTATTTACACCTGTTTCAGGTTTGTTTGGCTTAGCAGATAAATCTTGGTCTTCTTCAGGCTGGTCATTAGCCGCCTTTGCTTGAGCTGCCTGTACTTTGGCATTATGTGCCTCGACCTGCTGTTGCTCGGTCGCTTTAATTGCCGCGCGTTTTTGGGTCAACGCTTGGGTAATCTGTGCTGCTGCTTCTATCAATGCGGTAGAAGACAAGCTGCTACCCGAGACAACTAAAGGCTTATCGGCTTGAATCAAGTCATAAGCGATTTGCTGTGCCAGTGCTTGCATACCGTCAGTTTCAGTACTTGCATCAGCTGCTTGCGGGTCTCTTATTTCTGCTAAATCATCAGCGAAATTAGCGATTTCATCAGCAACCTTGAAGCCAAGTTTAGTGATGTCTTCAGGGGTCGCCACTACGCTCACTTTACTGATATCTTCTAGCTTAGTTTGCGTTACATCGATGACATAGACTGGGCTTAGCGCATCTTGAGCGATACGCTTAACTGGTTCAGCAAGCCAAGGTTGCGTTTGTAGCGCCGCCGCCATTTTCAAGCCTTCATTTTTTGCGGCTTGACGTACTGACAGTGCGACACGTGATGAAGTTTGCGTGATGTCTTCACCCAATACGAGCACCGCATCATGCGTTTCGATATCGGTCATGCTAGGGTTATAAATACCTTCAGTGCTAAGCACTTCGATGCATTTATTGACCAGTGCTTGCTGCTGATGGTTCAGACCTGTTGAGAAGTTATCAAAGCCGACCAGATTTTTTAGCGCAAAGTTAGTCTCTAAACTGGCACGTGGTGAGCCAATCCCGATGACTTTTTTATCTTTGATACGTTTGATGGTTTCATCAAGTGCATAATCAATATTGATTTTGACATGCTTATCATTGATACGTTCAAGCGCTTGGGTTGGACGATCATCACGATTGACATAGCCATAACCAAAGCGGCCACGGTCACATAAGAAATAGCGGTTTACTTCGCCGTTATAGCGGTTTTCGATACGGCGCAATTCACCATAACGCTCGCCCGGTGAGATATTACAACCAGCTGAGCAACCATGACAGATGCTTGGCGCATACTGCATATCCCATTTACGGTTGTAGCGCTCAGAGTGGGTTTTATCAGTAAACACACCCGTTGGGCAAACTTCGGTTAAGTTGCCTGAAAATTCGCTTTCAAACTGACCATCTTTATCACGGCCAAAGTAAACGCGATTGTTTGAGCCATAAACGCCCAAGTCTTCGCCGCCCGCATAGTCTTTATAAAAACGTACACAACGATAGCAAGCGATACAACGGTTCATCTCATGTGCGATGAACGGACCAAGCTCTTGGTTATGATGCGTGCGTTTGGTAAAGCGATAGCGACGACGGCTATGACCTGACATATAGGTCATGTCTTGCAAATGACAATGTCCGCCCTCTTCACAAGTTGGACAGTCATGTGGATGGTTGGTCATGAGTAGCTCAACCATCGACTTGCGGAATGCTTTGGCCTCATCGTCAGTCACAGAGATGTACATATCATCGCCAGGAGCGACCATACAAGACATCACAAGGCGACCGCGACCCGCTTCCATATCTTCTTTATTTTGGAATTGCTTGACCGCGCACTGACGGCACGAGCCTACTGAGCCAAGGGCTGGATGATAACAAAAATACGGCACATCAATGCCAAGTGATAAGCAGGCTTGTAGCAAGTTATCTGCGCTATCTACTTCGACAGTGGTTCCATCAATATGTATGACTGCCATGCCGCTCTCCTTATTTCACTACTGGCTGTTGGTTGGCTGCAGCATCAATAACATCGACACCAACCGCCTGCGCGATTTTTTGATCAAACTCTGGACGGAAATATTTAATCGCACTCATTAGTGGTTCCATCGCACCTGGAGCATGCGCACAGAATGTTTTACCAATCCATAAGTCACGCGTTAGGCCTTCTAGTTTTTCTACATCGCCCACTTGCCCTTCACCATCATTGATGGCGGTAAGCAGTTTCACGCCCCACGGTAGACCATCACGGCATGGTGTACACCAACCGCACGACTCACGCTGAAAGAAAATCTCAAGGTTACGTAGTAATGGCACCATGTCTTGTGATTCATCGACGACCATAATCAGACCAGTACCCATACGGCTACCCGCATTTTGAATGGTGTCAAAATCTACCACCACATCCAAATGTTCTGCGGTCAAAAAGTCAGTCGATGCGCCGCCCGGCAGCCATGCTTTGAGTGTTTTACCATCTTTCATACCACCTGCTAAATCTTCAATGATTTCGCGTGCCGTATAGCCAAACGGTAATTCCCACAGACCTGGGTCATTGACCAATCCTGAGCAGCCAAATAGTTTGGTGCCCGGCGTTTTACTTTTGCCTTTGATTTCAGATAACGACTGATACCACTCAACGCCGTGATTCAAAATCGCTGGCATATTACACAAAGTCTCAACGTTGTTAACAACGGTTGGACGACCCCATGCACCAGAAATTTGTGGAAATGGCGGCTTAGTACGTGGGTTAGCACGGCGGCCTTCTAGACAATTAATTAACGCTGTTTCTTCACCGCAGATATAACGTCCAGCGCCCGTATGCACATGCAGATTAAAACTAAAATCTGAGCCTAAAATATTATCGCCCATGAGATTATTGGCCAAGCACTCTTCGATAGCAGCGACCAAACGTTCAGCGGCCAAGATATACTCACCACGGATAAAGATATAACCGTCAGTGGCGCCAATCGCATGAGCAGTAATGAGCATACCTTCGATCAGCTGAAACGGTAGACGCTCCATGAGCAAACGGTCTTTGAATGTGCCCGGCTCCATTTCATCAGCATTACAGATGAGATAGCGCGGCAAACCATCCGGTGGCGACATAAACGACCATTTAAGACCAGCATTAAAACCTGCACCGCCGCGACCTCGGACATTGGCCGCTTTAATCATATTGCCGACGTCTTTAGGCGACTTAGATAGCGCTTCTTTTAGACCCGTAAAGCCTTTTAGAGACTCATAAGTGGCTAAATCAAGCACCGCATCATGATGGGCCAAACGCCACGTCAATGGCTTGGTTTCACTAGTGGCTGTCGCTTTATCACCGTAAATTGGAACACGCTGTGCATTTAGCTGGCTTGGCGCTTGGCCTTGACCGCGACGAGCAATTTGCTCTGAAATCGTTAAACTCATGCGTATAGCTCCAATAATTGCGCGACCTCAGATGGCTGGACAGGGCCGTAAGTGTCTTCATCAATCAGTACCGCTGGTCCCTTATCACAGTTGCCCAAGCAGCAAATTGGCAATAGGGTAAAACGTCCGTCAGCAGTTGTCTGACCATACTCAATACCCAGCTGCGATCTAATCTCAGCTGACAGCGCCTCATAACCTGTCAAATAACAAGCCACGGAGTCACATATGAGAATCACATGGCGACCGACAGGTTGGCGATAAATACGGTTAAAGAAAGTCGCAACCCCATCCATGTCTGACATCGGGATGTCTAGGATATTAGCAATGGCATTTGCTTGCGCATCATCGACCCAGCCGTTGCGCTTTTGCACGATTTTTAGTGCATCTAGCGAGGCAGCACGCGCCTGTGGGTAATGATGCATAAACTCATGAATGGCAGCGATTTCATCACTAGTGAGAATGCTTTCCACATCTACTTTTGGCATTTTGTCGGAAACAATTTTCATAATCTTCTGTCTTTCCTCACTCATCCTGCTCTATCACAAGCCAATATCAGTCTGATTGAAACTGTGGTTATATTGGCGAATGACAGCATTTTGGTGTGCCATCAGGCAATAATATATTGATGAACAAATACTTTTGAAGCAGCGGCTCTAACGATCACAATCCGCCATCACAATATCAATCGATGCCAGATACATAATGGCATCAGAAACCAGCGAGCCATTGATGACCGATGGCATCTGCTGCAAATGCGCAAATGTCGGTGTGCGGATACGGGTACGATAGCTCATCGTGGCCTTGTCTGAGGTGATGTAATAACTGTTCAGACCTTTAGTCGCCTCGACGATCGTTGTACATTCGCCCGCTGGCATCACAGGACCCCAAGATACTGAGATAAAGTGGTTAATCAGCGTTTCGATATCATTTAGCGTACGGTCTTTTGGCGGTGGTACGGCCAGTGGATGATCGGCTTTATAAGGGCCTTGTGGCATATGGTCCATGCACTGGCGAATGATACGCAATGACTGACGCATCTCTTCGACTTTGACCATACAGCGATCATAAGCATCACCGTTATAACCAACTGGCACTTCAAAATCGTAATTCTCATAGCCCATGTATGGACGTGCTTTACGTAGGTCGAAATCAACGCCTGTCGCGCGCAGACCAGCGCCAGTCACGCCCCAAGCAAGTGCTTGCTTAGCATTATACTGAGCAACCCCTTGGGTACGGCCTTTGAGCACGCTGTTTTGCAATGCTGCTTTGACATATTCGTCCAAGCGTTTTGGCATCCAATCTAAGAACTCACGAACCAAGCGCTGCCAACCACGTGGCAGATCAGCAGCCGTACCGCCGATACGGAACCAAGCTGGATGCATACGATAGCCAGTCACGGCTTCGATGACGTCATAGGCTTTTTGGCGATCGGTAAACATATAGAATACAGGGGTCATACCGCCCGCATCCTGAATGAACGTACCGACGAATAGTAAGTTATTGGTGATACGGAAAAACTCGCTCATCATCACGCGGATAGTTTCAGCGCGCGGCGGAATGGTGATTCCAGCAAGCTTTTCGACCGACATGATGTACGGCAGCTCATTCATTACGCCGCCCAGATAATCGATACGGTCGGTATAAGGAATAAATGAGTGCCATGTTTGGCGCTCAGCCATCTTTTCTGCGCCGCGATGGTGATAGCCGATATCAGGGATACAGTCGACGACTTCTTCGCCATCAAGCTGTAGTACCAAACGGAACGCACCGTGAGCAGAGGGATGGTTAGGACCAATGTTCAAGAACATAAAGTCTTCATCACGACCTGAACGCTTCATGCCCCACTCTTCTGGGACAAAACGCAGGTTTTCTTGCTCGTATTGTTGCTTAGCAGTATTCAGAAAGTACGGGGTAAATTCCGTCGCACGCGCATGATACTCTTTACGCAGTGGATGACCTTCCCAATATTTCGGTAATAAAATACGGGTCAAATGCGGATGACCTGTAAAGACGATACCGAACATGTCCCACACTTCGCGCTCATACCAGTTGGCATTTGGCCAAATATTGGTGGCGCTCGGTACATTGACATCGTCTTCGCTTAGCGCGACCTTGATACGTACATCACTATTGCGCTCAAGCGACATTAGGTGATAAAACACCGTAAAGTCACTATCAGGCAAACCTGCGCGATGCTGGCGCAAACGCTCATCTATCGCTGATAAGTCAAATAGCATGACATACGGCTTAGGCAGTTTGCGCAAGAATAAAAGAATATCTAATAAATCAGCACGCGCCACCCAAACCGTTGGAATCTCATCCACAGTCTGCTGCACGACAAATTTACCAGCATACTTTTGCTCCAGCTCTGTAATGACTGCTGGGACGGGCTTGATCTTAGGATCTATGTTTTCGACTACCGTGACCATGAATGATGTATTCCTTCATTAATCATAACTGATTCATCATAACTACACTGTGATGAGCGTATAAAACGTTGAGGTTATTACTGTGAATCTAAATGCTATCTAGAATTTAAATACTGTCTGGGCTACGTAAGTTTTTAACAGCGATACGATCTGCTTGCTTACGGTCACGCTCAGGCGTCATTTGTGGCTGATAGATACCTTGCTCATTGACATGGATACCCAGCGGACGACGCTCTTTGGTGATAGATTCTTGTAACAGCATTAAACCCTGAATAAGCGCTTCTGGACGCGGCGGACAACCTGGCACATACACATCAACAGGGATAATCTTATCGACACCTTGTACGACAGAATAAATATCATACATGCCGCCCGAATTGGCACAGGCACCCATAGAGATAACCCATTTTGGCTCGAGCATTTGCTCATATAGGCGCTGGATGACAGGGGCCATCTTAACGAAGCAAGTACCAGCGACGATCATGACGTCCGCCTGACGAGGCGAGGCACGAATAACCTCTGCCCCAAAACGTGACAAATCATGAACGGCGGTTAAGGTAGTAGCGTATTCAACATAACAGCAAGAAGTACCAAAGTTAAATGGCCAAAGTGAGTTCTTACGCCCCCAGTTTGCTGTTGAATGAACGAGGTCTTCGAGACGACCCATAAAGACGTTTTTATTCACTTCATCTTCGATAGGGTCGTTGACCGTTTGACTGGTCTGTGCAGGATAGGTATCTGCATCGGGGTTGGCTTTTGTTAATGTGTATTTCATAACATACAACCTTCATATTAGGCTTGGCGTGGCAATCATCTTGCTCGCGCTGTCACCATAATTTTATTATTAATAAGTGGCTAATCATCAGCGATCATTAATACATACAGAACTGACGCCTTCATGCTTTGCTGCTCGTTTTTGCAAACGCTACAAGCTGAGCATCAACTGCTATTAACGTTCAGTTTTGTCCTGCTGAGCAGACGTCGCAAAATCCACAGAAGTAACGTTACCCGTGGTATTAATATGATCGATGTTTTGTAGATGACGACGATTGGTCTCAATATTGTTTGAGACATTGATTTGACCGGATGACTGCGCGGGTACTTTACCTGTCGGATCGACCATTAGCTCATGAGCACCATCAAACTTGGTGATGTCTGCCAAATTAAAGCCTGCAGGCGCCGCATATAAGCGTGCTTTTTTGCGTAGCTTGTCAGCAGGTGCCCAGTTCATCGCACCCAAGCTCAGCTCATAAATCAAACCGATAATTAGAATAGTGATAAACGTGCCAGCGGCGGCAAAGCCAAGCCAGCCCGCCTCGCGTACTGACACAGCATAAGCGTAGAGATATAGCGCCTCTAAATCAAAAATCACAAAGAAGATTGCGACCAAATAAAATTTGGCAGACAAACGAATACGGGCGTTGCCAGATCCGACAACACCCGCTTCAAATACTTCTTCCTTTTGTGAGCCTTGAGAGCGGCCGCCAAGTAAGCGCGGTACGACCAGCATAAAGACAACTAGCCCAATGGCGGCTAAGATAAAAGCAATGGCTGACCAATTAAAAGCAGACATGATAATACGTGCTCCTCACCCAATCGAGTGTTAGACACAGCGCAAGCACTAACCCACTCAGGTCATGTTGCGACAGGTATAACGCAGACGAAAACACAAAGTGACTTTATTTAAGTAATTGTCACTGCACTTCAGTAACTGTCACTGTGTTTAAGTAACTGTCATTGAGTCACATGTTAGGTATTTTGCTGGTAACAACCAATTATCAAGATTATTGACGACGATGTCAGACGTGACCAACTGTAGAGATTCCGGTATGCGCGCGGATAAAGGCTGGTCGCCCAACGCATCTTCTAACAACGTAAGATCAACGTATTAAATCAATATCATATCTGACTGCTTACTTAATTGATTTAATAGCTCATTACACGTGGTCAACAATGACGTGACAACTGGCATAAATTATTTACGTACTATACGCATATCAGTGCCTAAAAGCTAGTTTTTAACTGTATTGAACGGTCACTTTCTGTGTAAAAAAAATGTGTTTTTTTTACTATGAATTATGATATAGACCTTACCTTATATTAACCCCAAATTCGTACTTTTGGCTACGAGCAAACACTGCCACGCTATTTGTCAAAAATCAAGTGTCCGAATACCCCACTTTCATCACCCAAGTCCTCCCCCAAAGTGAGCATTTTTGCTTTATAATGACCCACCAGATTTTCATGATATGCCATCATCAAACCTTAAATTCTATTATTCTTACAATAAAGATTATTAAAATATCGCAACGATACGAGTTTTGATGATGCGCGCTGCGTTTATCTATCTTTGTCATATCAGCGCTACCCTCTTTTTTGCTTTTGTCTTACAGGTCACGTTATGAGTCAACTCAATCCCAAACAACAAGAAGCCATGCTCTACGTATCTGGTCCATTACTTGTACTTGCAGGTGCTGGCTCCGGCAAGACCTCTGTGATTACGCGTAAGATTGCTTACCTAATCCAAGAATGCGACATGCCAGCTGAGCGTATCACCGCTGTGACCTTTACCAATAAAGCGGCACGTGAAATGAAAGCGCGAGTTAGCAAACTGCTACCAAGCGAAAAAATGCGTGGGTTAACGGTGTCGACGTTTCACCAATTTGGTCTACAGTTTTTGCGCTATGAGCTGATTCATACCCCGCTAAAAGGCAACTTTTCCATTATGGACAGCGATGACAGTAAGCGATTGCTGATGGAGCTGATGATGCGCGACAACTTAAGTGGCGCTGAAAGCCGCGAGTTGGTCGGTAAAGCCATCAAAATGATTTCTGATTGGAAAAACGATCTGATTGAGCCTGACAAGGCAATGGAAACGTTAGACGATCCCGAAGATATGATTTTTGCCACGTTATATGCATTATACGAGCGTAATCTGCGTGCTTATAACGCTGTCGATTTTGATGACTTGATTGTACTACCAACCAAGATATTGCGTGAAAACAGAGAGCTACGTGATAAATGGCAAAACCGTATTCGTTATCTATTGGTCGATGAGTATCAGGATACCAATACCGCCCAGTACGAAATGATTAAATACTTGGTTGGGCCGCAAGGTCGCTTTACCGTGGTTGGTGATGATGACCAATCTATCTATGCGTGGCGCGGGGCAAAGCCTGAAAACATGGCACTGCTAAAAGAAGATTTTCCAAAACTAAAAATCGTTATGCTTGAGCAGAATTACCGCTCAACCACTCGTATTTTGACCTCTGCCAACGCCGTTATTCTAAATAACGAGCATTTATTCGAGAAAAAACTGTGGTCAGATAAAGGTCAAGGCGAAAAAATCCGTATCATTAACTGCCGTAATGACGATGATGAATCCGAGCGCGTGGCCAAAGAAATCGTCACGCATAAACTGCGCTTTGGTAACGAGTGGGAACAGTATGCCGTACTGTACCGCAGTAACTTTCAGGCACGTATGCTAGAGGCACAATTGCGCCAGCTGCAAGTGCCTTATAAATTATCAGGCGGTCAGTCATTCTTTGCGCGTAGTGAAATTAAAGACATCATGGGTTATTTGCGCCTGATTTTGAACCCTGAAGATGACAGCGCATTTTTGCGTATTATCAACACGCCTAAGCGCGGTATGGGACCAGCCACGCTAGAAAAACTCGGTTTGTTTGCGCAAGAGCACAGCATATCGCTACTGGCCTCTTGTACCCACGCTGGTCTGACTCATGTATTGCCATCAAAGGCTTATGGTACGATAAAAGAGTTTGGTGAATTCATTGAGCACTATACGCGTGAGCTGGATCAACACCCAGACCCTGTGCCAATCGTACGCCAGATGATTGATGAGACAGGTTATATTGACTTTGTCCGTAGCGACGCCAAAACGCCGCAACAAGAAAAAAACCGTATTGATAATATCGATATGCTGTACACCAGTATTCAGTCCTTGATTAATCGCGCTGAAGAAGATGAAGACCGAACGATTGACACCATCATTCGTAAGTTGGTTTTGCTTGATATGCTTGAGCAACAGCAAGAAGAAGAGAATACCAACAAAGTTAACTTGATGACCTTACATGCCGCAAAGGGCTTGGAGTTTGATTTTGTTTATATCATGGGACTTGAGGAAGAAATGCTGCCGCATCGCAACTCTATCATGAGTGAAACGGTCGAAGAAGAGCGCCGTCTGATGTACGTGGGCATTACTCGTGCACGTCGTGAACTGACATTGACGCTCGCGACCCAGCGCCGTGCCGGTGGTCAGATGCGCGTTACCTCAGAATCAAGATTTTTGGATGAGCTACCTGAGGATCATATTGATTGGCCTGCCAAAGCGAAAAAGAAAAAAGCGACCAAAGACCCAGAAGCTGTTGCTGATGAATATCTGGCCAATATTCGAGCGTTACTGGGTAAGCGTTAATTTTAATCAAGACATTTAAGCACTTAAGTAAAACGCTCAAGAGAACATGCTTTAGACTGTGCAAAAGGCGATTGTTATAATCGTTATTGTTATTGTTCTTTATATACTGTAAAAAATTGACTGTAAAAACTTGGAACACTTATGCCTATCCCGACGCCCAATCAGGAACGAACTGCCATGCTGTCAGGAGACTATAATTCGGCCGAATATAGTGCCGAATATAAGCTTCTGTATCTGCAGGGTTTGGTTGCTGATAAAGCATACGAGGCTATCACGGAGTTTTTGGAAAAGCAGTCCGAATATGAGATTGCCAACCTACTAGAGTCCTTCCCAACTCAAAACCGTCTGTTGATTTGGGCACAGGTGCCAGAGCACATCAAAGGAGAGGTACTTGCCGAACTAGATGTCGATACGCGCCAGCCGTTGATGGAGAACATTTCTTCTCAAGAAATCTCCTTGTTTACTCAAGACCTTGATGCTCAAGATATCTCTGAGATTTTGGACACTGTCACTGAGAGCGTACGTACCTCAGTCATGGCAACGCTGGACGAAGAGACGCGGGTTCAAGTCAATAAGCTTGATACTTATGCTGACTGGGAAGTGGGTAGCTATATGGATCCTGATATTATTCAGATAAGGGATGATATCTACCTAGCAGATGTACAAGAGTGGCTGCGTGAAAACGACGACCTGCTCGATGACGAGAGCCAAGAGCTGTTAGTTGTTGATCAAAGCCAACAATTACTAGGCCTACTCAGTCTAGTAGATTTAATCAAGCATAAACAAAACACCTTGGTCTCGGAGCTGATTGATACCGCCATTACAATCAATGATCGCTTGGATATTCAAGATGCCGCCGCGATTTTTCGTTCAGAAGACATCCGTTTTGCCCCCGTCATCAATAGCCATGGCGAGCTGGTTGGTCAACTAAACGGCGAGGACATCATGGAGATTATCCAAGATGATGTCGACAGCACCATGAAAAACCTCGCTGGTGTTAGCCAAGATGAAGAGCTGTTTGCCCCTATCCTAACCAGCGCCAAAAGCCGTAGCGTCTGGCTAGGTATCAATTTATGTACCGCCCTTTTGGCCGCAGCAGTGATTGGACAGTTTGAAGAAGTACTAGCACAAGTCGTGGCGCTAGCGATATTGATGCCAGTAGTCGCCAGTATGGGCGGTATTGCTGGCTCGCAAACCTTAACGGTGGTTATTCGCGGGATGGCGATGGGTCAAATCGGTGGTTCCAACCGTGTCTGGCTATTGAATAAAGAGCTGTGGGTGGGTGCGATAAACGGTATCATCTGGGCGATAATTATGGCGTTTATTGCTCAGTTATGGTTTCATGATATTAAGATCAGTGCCGTCATCGGTTTTGCCATTGCGATCAATATGACTGCAGCTAATGTCTCGGGCATCAGCATACCGCTGATGCTAAAACGGATGAATATCGACCCTGCTCTATCTGCTTCGGTTATCCTAACGACCGTCACGGATATCGTCGGCTTTATGTCCTTTTTAGGATTGGCTAGCGTGCTGATACTTTAGTTTTTTGCTGAATTGCTGAATTGCTGAATTGCTGAATTGCTGAATTGCTGAATTGCTGAACAATTAAAATATAGAATTGCTATTTGTTTAAAAATGTCGAATAAGATTTGTTTAAAACCCTAGTTCAAGGCCTTAGTTTTAAATCATAATTTAAAAACCATCAAATCGTTAAGTGAGTGTGTTATGCAAGCTGTACAAGTTAAAGTGGTAAACCCTAAAATTACTGAAGACGAAGCGTTTTCTCTACCAACTCGCGCCACCGATGGCAGTGCAGGTATTGATTTGCGTGCTTGTATTGACGAGCCGTTAACGATTAAAGCGGGTGAAACACACTTAATCGGCACAGGCCTTGCCGTTTATATTCAAGATCCTAATTATGCAGGTATGATTTTACCGCGTTCAGGTCTTGGCCATAAGCACGGTATCGTCTTGGGTAACTTGGTTGGGCTAATTGATGCCGACTATCAAGGCGAGCTGATGGTTAGTATTTGGAACCGCAGTAGCGAAGACTTTGTTCTTAACCCAGCTGAGCGTATGGCACAGTACATCGTGGTACCTGTTGCGCGTCCTGAGTTTGAAGTGGTTGCAGAATTCAGTGATGAAAGCGTACGCGGTGCAGGCGGGTTTGGACACTCAGGTCGCCAATAGTAGCTATTTTGTTGATCAATTTTTCTGACAACTTTTTAGATAGTGTTTAAGGTTTTCATTAAGCTATATCTAAAACCTTGCGCTATTCATTTTTATTTATCATTGAACATCTATCACGGTTATAAGGAGAGTAAGCAATGCCACCTTTTGCGGCGCAGCAATCCTTATTCCGTGCTTATGATATTCGCGGTGCCAACCAGTATTTTACTAGCAGTTTTATACACGCGTTAGGCGATGCTTTTGCTACTCTCTACAATGCGCAGAACGGCCAACCGACTCAAAACATCAATGCTAATGCCTCTAATGCTAGTACCTCTGTTGATACTAAGCAAAATGTTGTCGTTGTTGGTTATGACATGCGCATTGGCAGTGAAGCCATTGCATCCACACTTTCTACTGTACTAGCTCAGCAGGGTTTACGCGTAATCCAATTAGGTCTGGTTACCACGCCGATGATGGCATTTTGGGCAGCGCAATATCAAGGCCATGGCATAGTCGTAACAGCGAGCCATTCCGCTAAAGACATATTAGGTATCAAATGGTTGGTGAATAACAAATCCCCTAGTAGCTCAGAGATACAGACGCTTTATCATCAGCTAACCGCTCATCATAGTTGTCACGCTTATCCCGATAATCAAGCTAACAATCCTATCTTGCATTCAGAAAACATTGATAATAACTACGACTCAAAATTACCAATTGATTTGCTTGAGCAACTACCTACTCATCAAGTAGCAAACGTTTATATTGATGCTATTGAGCAGGTATTTGAACAATTATTTCAGCACAATCACTCGGCAACTAAAGCCAATCAGAAAAACGCTTATAAACTTGATTTAGTCATAGTTATTGACTGTATGCATGGCGCAACTGGGAGCATCGCTCAACGCTTGTTTGAACGTTTTTGCCAGCATGTTATTTTTCTCAATGACACACCTGATGGTAATTTCCCTCTTGGTAATCCAGATCCTACCGAACCAAACCGCTTAAACGAATTGCAACGAGCCGTTGTTTTGAATGCAGCAGATATAGGCTTGGCGTTTGATGGCGATGGCGATCGTTTAATGATCGTTGATAACAACGGCAAGATAGTTACGCCCGATCATTTGCTCTATTTATTGGCACGTATTGCTATTACTGAACATCCTAACTCTCTTAGCGACTCTTTATTAGCATCTGAAGTTCTTTTCGATATTAAGTGCGCCCATCATTTACCAAGACTGTTATCTGAGCTTGGTACTACACCTGTGATTAGCAAGACTGGCAGCAGCTTTATGCGGCAACAAGTACAGCATCCTGACAATCAGATTGTCTTCGCTGGTGAATTATCAGGGCATTTCATCTTTAATGACAGCCGCTTTATTCCCTACGATGATGCGATGTATGCCGCACTACGATTGCTGCATTGGCTTGACCAAACTCATAATGATACTAATGATAAAAAACCGCTAGCAGATATCATCCAAAGCTTGCCCACTATAATCAGTACTGCTGACCATTATTTGCCAATGCCGCAGACCGCTACTACCGACTGCTCACTTGTAGAGCAATTAACGAGATTTTGTCATTACTTGCAGTATCTAGTAGATATGTCTACTCATACTGATTCTTCATCTCGTCAGAAGTTAAAAGATACTTGCCTGCCCGCCACAACATGCAAGTCATCAGCGTGTACTTGCGCTACTGCGAAGGCGCAAATAGCATTAAAACAGACGCATGAATTATTACCTATAGGAACCAAGCTGAGCTGTATCGATGGTGTGCGTTTAGATTTTGCGCATGGCTTTGGCGTACTGCGTCAATCAAATACCAGTAATAGCCTGACCGCGCGCTTTGCAGGTGACAGTATAGATGACCTAAAAGATATTCAGGCGACATTTGCCGCTTTATGCCGACCATTTAACGCAGATCTAGCAGAACAGATTCTTGC
The DNA here is from genome assembly GCF_044542635.1 of Psychrobacter sp. NPDC077938. NCBI lineage: Bacteria > Pseudomonadati > Pseudomonadota > Gammaproteobacteria > Moraxellales > Moraxellaceae > Psychrobacter > Psychrobacter sp. NPDC077938. The sequence continues at coordinate 21,399 of NZ_JBITUW010000002.1, read as the reverse complement.
TATTCCTGCGGAGTAGCCTCATAAAACATATAGCTGTCTCATTAGACATAGTAGAAAAACAACCAATTTAAACCCGGCCCTTAGGAGTTTGTAATGACGCTTAATTTAGATGATGCCAAAAACACCGCTGAAGTATTGACCACTGCTCTGCCCTATATCCAGCGTTTTGTTGATAAACTCATCGTCGTAAAATACGGCGGCAACGCCATGACCGACCCTGAGCTTGAGAGCTCATTTGCTCGCGATATTGTTTTGCTAAAAACCGTCGGTATGCATCCAGTAGTCGTACATGGTGGTGGCCCGCAAGTTGACAACCTCCTAAAAGAGCTCGGTCGTCAATCAGACCGTATCGATGGCATGCGTGTCACTGACAAAAGTACTATGGATATCGTAGAGATGGTCTTGGGCGGTAGCGTTAACAAATCGATTGTTAGCTTGATTAACAAACATGGCGGTCGCGCGATTGGCCTAACTGGTAAAGATGCCAACTTAATCTTAGCCAAAAAGCTAATGATGGAAAAAATCGGCGAAGATGGCATCGCTGTTCCGATAGACCTAGGGTTCGTCGGTGATGTGGTCAGTGTCAATAAAGACGTGATCAACATGCTCATTGCGTCTGACTTTATCCCTGTCATCGCCCCACTTGGCGTCGATGCCGAAGGTAATACCTACAACATTAATGCTGACCTAGTCGCAGGTAAAGTAGCGGAGTTTTTACAAGCAGAGAAACTGATGCTATTAACCAATATCAAAGGCGTATTGGGCCGTGATGGCGAAGTGGTAACTGGACTCACACCAAAGAAAGTGGATAGCTTAATCGAAGATGGCACTATCTCAGGCGGTATGATTCCTAAAATTCAATGTGCGCTGGATGCGGTACGTAGCGGTGTCAAAAGTGCGGTAATCGTTGATGGCCGTGTTCCTCATGCAACCTTACTTGAGATCTTCACCAACGAAGGGGTTGGTACGCTCATTAGTCGTGAGATAGACTCATCATTGAGCTAGCAAAATCTAGCAATACTAAATGTAAAAAAGCTAAATATAGAAAAGCCCGAGTTAATATAAATGCTCGGGCTTTTTTGTGCCTTTTTATACTTAACAAATCAGCCTAGCTTAATTTTTATAGCTCAAATTTACGAAAAAACTTTATCAAACTCAGGTTCATCGAAGCCGCATAGTAATACTGCTTGATTTTTATCTACAACCTGACCTTCTACAATAGGACGTTTGATCATGCTGGTATTTTCCACGAGTAAATCTATCGCGCTGTCTACACTAGCATCAGCCGCTTGCTTTTGACTGTCGTCTAGTTTGCGCCATGTCGTACCGCGCTTATTGAGCACTTTGTCGATACCTAGCTCATTTACCCAACGCTGTACTGTTTCTTTATCGATACCTTGTTTTTTATAATCGTGAAAATCGTAGCTGACATCTAAATCGTCTAGCTTAGTAAACGCTTTTTTCATCGTGCTACAAGATTTGATACCGTAAATGGTGATGGTCATGATAAATCCTCATAAATATGCATTAATTTGTCTATTATACCTAAGGCTGACTGGATATAGAGAATGCTTTACTTTTAATCGTCAAACCTAGTAAGCAACTGCATCATATCGTCGCAATTTTCGCCAAATTACGCTATGCTATGGCATTGTCAAATTCCACCTATTTTGATCAGTATTAAACAAATCCGTATTAAATAAATCAGTATCAACCAATTTCGAGCCGACTATGAGCAACGCCGTGACAGCAGACCAAACAGAAAACAACTATTACAACCCGCAAGCGATAGAAGCCGCGCAGCAAACCAAATGGGCAACTGACAAGCGCTTTGAAGTAAGCAATGAGCCAAGCAACAAGCCAAGTCGTTACATGCTATCAATGTTCCCTTATCCAAGTGGCAAGCTGCATATGGGCCACGTCCGTAACTATACGATTTCTGACGTATTGAGCCGTTATTATCGTCTCAAAGGCTATGAAGTCATGCAGCCAATGGGCTGGGATGGTTTTGGCCTGCCAGCAGAAAACGCGGCAATTGCCAACCAAACCCCACCTGCTGCATGGACATTTGCCAATATTGACAGCATGCGTGCGCAGCTTAAATTGCTAGGCCTGTCTATTGACTGGTCACGTGAATTTGCCACTTGTAGCCCTGAGTATTATCAGTGGGAGCAGTGGTTATTTTTGCAATTATACAAAAAAGGTCTAGTCTACAAAAAGCTGTCGACGGTCAACTGGGATCCTGTTGACAACACTGTTTTAGCAAACGAGCAAGTCATCGATGGCAAAGGCTGGCGTAGTGGTGCTGCGGTCGAAAAACGCGACATACCTATGTACTACTTCAACATCACTGACTATGCTGATGAGCTATTGGATGATTTGGATCAGCTAGAAGGTCATTGGCCATCTGAAGTACTAACCATGCAGCGTAACTGGATTGGTCGTAGTGCTGGTATGGAAGTGCACTTCCCTTATGAGCTTGCTGGTGAAAAAAACACCTTAGACGTGTTCACTACTCGTCCTGATACCTTGATGGGTGTGACTTATGTCGCTGTTGCCGCAGAGCATCCACTTGCACAATATGCCTCTGAGCAAGATGACGCAATCGCTCAATTCTGTGCGCTTTGTAAAAAAGGCTCAGTCGCTGAAGCTGATCTGGCCAAAGCTGAAAAAATCGGTATGGATACAGGCCTCACTGTGACGCATCCTTTGACTGGTGAAGAAGTGCCAGTGTGGGTTGCCAACTATGTGCTGATGAGCTATGGCTCAGGCGCAGTCATGGCAGTACCTGCTCATGATGAGCGTGATTATGAGTTTGCCAATAAATACGACCTACCAATCAAACAAGTCATCAATACCCCTGATGGTTATTTTGATGAGCTAAAAGCAGATGCCAAAGCGAACGATAGTGAAGTCAATCTTGCTTATACCGAGCGCAATACCTTGGTTAATTCAGGTGAGTTTGACGGTCTAGATTTTGAGCAAGCGTTTGAAGCAATGCTAGCTAAGCTTGAGCCGAAAGAGCTGGCTAAGAAAAAGATCCAGTATCGCCTACGTGATTGGGGGGTGTCTCGCCAGCGTTATTGGGGTTGCCCTATCCCAATGATCAACTGTGAGCATTGTGGTACGGTGCCTGTTGAAGAGCAAGACCTACCAGTTGTGTTGCCAACCGACGTCGTACCTGATGGTCGCGGTAACCCACTTAAAAATATACCAGAGTTTGTCAATACCACTTGTCCTAAATGTGGCAACCCTGCTGAGCGTGAGACCGATACCTTTGATACCTTTGTAGAGTCTAGCTGGTACTATGCACGCTTTGCTAGCCCAAATGATGCGCAAAACATGGTCAATAAATCTGCTGCCAATAAATGGTTGCCAGTCGATCAATACGTCGGCGGTGTCGAGCATGCGGTGATGCATCTGTTGTATGCACGCTTCTTCCATAAGCTGATGCGTGACGAAAACTTAGTCACAGGTGATGAGCCATTTGCCAACCTAATGACCCAAGGCATGGTGCTCGCTGGTACGTTCTACCGCGTCAATGCGGATGGCAGTACGACTTACTACTTTGCAGAAGATATCGATATTGACTTCAACGAACGTGGTCAACCCATTAAAGCTATCTTGAAGTCAGACGGCCAGCCAGTGACGATTGGCAAAATCGAAAAAATGTCTAAATCAAAAAATAACGGTGTCGATCCACAGCTAACCATTGATAAATATGGTGCTGATACGGTTCGTTTATATACGCTATTTACTGCGCCTGCGGATCAAACGCTTGAATGGTCAGACGACGCGCTAAAAGGCCCTTATAACTTTGTGAAGAAAGTATGGCGTATTGCAACCGACCATATGCAAGCGCTAACAGCCGCCAATATCAGCATTGATACGCTTAATAGTGCTACCTTGAACACAGACGGATTGAGCAAAGAAGCCAAAAACTTACGCCGTAAAACGCACGAAACAATTGCTAAGATTGATAGTGATTTGGGTGATCGTCTGGCATTGAACACGCCAGTATCAAGCCTAATGGAACTTGCTAATGAGCTGACTGGCTTTAATGCGAGTAATGAGCAAGAGCTGCACGTCAAACATGAAGCGTTGACCAATCTGCTGATTATGCTGTCTGTCTATGCGCCGCACGTCGGTGAGCATTTGCTTGAGCAATTGGGTCTTGATACCTTAACTTTAGACTACCCAACCGTGGACGAAAGTGCGCTGGTACAGGACATGATCACGATGGTGGTACAGGTCAATGGTAAGATGCGTGGTAAGATGGATGTCGCACCAAACAGCGATCCTGAGCAGCTAAAAGAGCAAGCTCGCACTATGGAAAGCGTGGCAAAATTCATCACGGGCGAGATCAAAAAAGAAATCGTCGTTCCTAACAAACTGGTTAACATCGTGGTTGTAGGCTGAGGTATCTTGAGCTAAGTATTTTAGGCTTAGTGCTCTAAGCCTTCTTATCATATGAGGATAGCGTTTATGTCATACAAGCATCGAGCTGAGCAGGCGCAACCAAGATTAAGCGCATACAGCCTAGCTAATAAAAAGTCCCATGGCCAAAAGTTCGGAGCAGTCTTACTTGCCACGCTGCCAATGTTTGCGGTGGTAGGTGCAGCCGCTGCTCTTAGCGGCTGCGGCTTCCAGCTGCGTGGCTACGACTCAGCGATGCTGCTTGACGTCGAAAAAACAGCGGTCATTATCGAAGACAATCGCACCTCATTCCCGCTGAAACTACCATTGACGCGTCGCCTAAAGACGTTAGGTGTCGATGTTATTAGTAATATGAGCTCAGAAGAAGTTGCTCGTAATAACCAACAAGCAGGGGCTGAGTCTATTGCTGCTATCGACATTCGTAATGTACGTTTTAAGCGTTACGAATTGGTTGGCGTATTAACAGAGATTCGCTTGGTACTATCAGCAGATGTCAGCTATCAAACGATGGAAAATGGTAAGCCTGTAACCCTGAGCAACCCCATTCAGGTCGAGCGAAGCTACCAGTACAACGAAGCATCTGTTAGTACTGACGATCAGCAAGGCGATCAGACTCGTGATTGGCTCTATGATACTTTAGCTCGCCGTATCACTGACCAGTATGTTGCTATCTCGCTTCCTAAAGTCGCACCTGCTGCAAAACAATCTGTGCCAATGAATAAAGGTGTGACACCAACCGTTGTCGTCGTACCACAACCGTAATAGCTAGTCGTTCTGATTATCAAACGATACCATTTCTAGAAGAATGAGTAGCAAACTAAGCGAGTGTAAGTACTACCTTGAGTAGACTGGGCTAGCTTAATACTGTTAAGCATATTTTTGGAATTGGTATTACCTGCTCATCAACCTGTGTAACACCACGCTATGCAAGATACTTTCATAAAGGCCTATCCAAAACTATTGCAGCCTTCCGTTGCGGTAGCGGGCTTGTGGCTGGCGCACGGTGACGAGCCACTGCTGAGTCAATGGTTGATAGATGCGCTGCGTCCACACTGGCGCGCGCAGAATTACGCAATCAAACGTATAGAGCTGATTTCTGTCAAGAGCTGGCAAGAAGTGCTGTCAGAGCTTGGTAGTCAGTCTTTATTTGATGATGCCAGTGCCTTAATCGTGACGGGTAACCATAAACCTGACAAAGCAGTTATCGCCGAGCTGGAACGTTTTGCGGTCGAGGCACAAGCTGGCACACACGGTCATAGTGTGTTGTGGCTCACACCTAAGCAAGACAAACGCAGCCAAAGCAGCAAATGGTTTGCTCCTTTTGCACAATACGGTAATGTCATCGATTGCAATTTATACAATGAGCAGCAGCGCCAACAGCTACTACAAATACAAGCTCAGAAGTTTGGCTTACGACTGTCTCAAGAAGCGTGGCAGCTACTCATGTCACACACTGAGCATCATTTGCTAAGTGCTTATCAAACCCTATGGCGACTGTCCTACCTGTTTGCACCGCAGCTAGTTGCTAATAACAGTACTAGTGAAGATAGTGCTAATGACACAAGTACCGAACAATCTAATAGCTTTTCACAACCTGTGAATAATGTGGCATTAGATATTGCAGACCTACAAGCAGCGTTGGTCAGCGACGCCCAATTTAGCGTGTTTGATTTGTCTGATGCGATGCTCGCGGGCAATAGTACGCAGGTTGCCAAAATTATGTTTCAGCTAAAGTCAACCGACGAGCCTACTACTTTAGTACTCTGGGCTATTAGCAAAGACATGCGTCAAATTATCCAACTTATGGACGGTCAAGACCCTCAAGCATTAGGCATTTGGCGTAGTAAGCAAGGGTTGTACAAACAAGCCTGCCGTCGTCAGTCAAAAACGCACACGGCCGAATGGCCTGCCCTGCTTTACCGCTGTGACCAAGCTATTAAAGGACTTATTCGCCAGCCAGCATGGGAGCTATTATTGCAAGCAGCATTGGAGCTCGCAGGTAAGCGTTTATTTGCCATGCGCTAAGGCTAACCTGTCACCGACTTTTATTGTTTCTCTTATTAACAAGTTATCCATTTCTTCTCTTACTGATTTATACGTTTTTCTGACTGGTTTATACATTTAAACGCTATAAATCCAGATTCTACTACCCTATCTTGTTCTCCTATAATCTCCGTTTTATTGATTTTTAGTAAGCGTTTCTTTTCTTTACCTGTCTCTATTTCTGGCTACCTTAACCTTTCGTAAACTAATTTCCATTCCCTTTTGTAGGTGAAGTCTCTACTATATCTACACTTGATTTAATTGTGATTGGATTGTTGTCATGCGCAAAATAAGCAAAAAGTCTGCTATCAAATGGGGTGTCATCACCTTAATTATCGTAGCATTAGGGGCTTTGGCCTATACTTTTTTAAAACCAGAAGAAACCACGCCCAACTACCTAACCGCAACCGTTGAAGTCGGTGATATTGAAAACAATGTCATGGCGTCCGGTAAAGTAAAAGCGTTAAATACCGTCGATGTAGGGGCACAGGTATCTGGTGAGGTAAAACGCCTATACGTTGAAGTCGGTGACGAAGTCAAGCAAGGCGATTTGATTGCGCAGATTGATCAAGTGACTCAGAAGAACAGCCTGAGCAATGAGCAAGCCAGTCTTGAACAAAGCGAAGCTGCGCTACAAAGTGCTCAAGCAGAATCGTTAAGCAAACAAGCCAGTCTAAAAAGTGCCTATGCCGATCTTGCCAGCCGTCAGTCTGAGCTGAAACAAGCACAGTCTGATTTTGCGCGTTTGCAAGACTTAGTCGCTATCGATGCTATCTCGCAGCAAGAATATGACACGCAAGCGACCAGTGTCGAGACAGCAAAAGCAGCCGTTGCCAATGCGCGTGCGGCTATCGATACAGCAAAAGCGGCGATTGCAACCACTGAAGCCAATATCAACAGTCAGCAAGCGGCGTTACGCAAATCACGAACCAACGTCAGTACCGCTGAAGAAGATTTGAGCTATACCACGATTCGCGCTCCGATATCAGGTACTGTCGTTTCTATTACGACTGAGCAAGGCACCACCGTGAATGCCAACCAAACGGCGCCCACATTGGTGACGCTAGCGGATTTATCGACCGTGCGTATCAACGCGCAAATCTCAGAAGCTGATGTCATTAACGTCAATGCTGGTATGCCCGCTTATTTTAATATTATTGGTAATCCAGATAAGCAATATGATGCGACGTTGACTGCTATCGAACCTGCCCCAGAGCAGATCAGTAGTACCAGCTCAACGGACGCTGCGATCTATTATGTCGGCTACGTAGAAGTACCAAACCCTGACCGTTTGTTCCGCATTGATATGACAGCGCAGATTTATATCATCGTTAACGAAGCCAAAAACGCCCTATTAGTACCGTCAACAGTGATACAAGAAAAACGCTCTAAAGGTAAAGAAAAAGGTAAAGCAGCCACCGGCAAGTTTGTACGTGTACTAAAAGAGGACGGAACCGTAGAAGAGCGTACAGTAGAAGTCGGTATCGACAACCGAGTAAATGCGCAAATCTTAAGTGGTTTGAAGGAAGGGGAAGAAGTAATCATCAGTGAAGAAAGCGGTAAGAAATCAGGTAGCGGCCGTATCCCTGGTGGACCTCGAATGTAACTTGCTCTTTGACTATGTTGAATAAAAAAGGGCTTGTTAAACATAGCAGCCCTTTCATAACAACACTATAACGCTTATTAGCCTTTATTAAAGACACTGCTATGACTATATCTCAATCTCCTAAACCGTCGACTGAAGATAGCTCTGAAAGTAGCACGGCTCAAAACTTAGGGTCACACACTTCTGCTAACCCTTCAAACAACTCAGATAATTTAGACAATTTGGATAACTTAAATAACTTAGACAGCTCAGATAATTTAAATAACTTAAATAATCGGGCAAAAACCAATACCGTTAATCACCCTGCACCAGGCAAGCCCATTATGGAGTTGTCTGGCATTATCAGAGAGTTCCCTGCTGGTGAGCAAACCATTCGTGTCTTGCATGACATCAATCTAACCATCAATCAAGGCGAGATGGTTGCTATCATTGGACAATCAGGCTCTGGTAAGTCCACCTTGATGAATATCTTAGGCTGCTTGGATCAAGCCACTGCTGGCGATTATAAGATCTATGGTCAATCTGCCCGTAAGCTTGATGCCGATCAATTGGCTGAGCTGCGCCGTGAACACTTTGGTTTTATTTTTCAGCGCTATCATTTGCTTGGTGATATTAGTGCCAAAGATAACGTCGCCGTCCCTGCCGTGTATGCTGGTATGGATACCGAAGCACGCACAAATCGTGCTGAGAAGCTACTAACTGACCTCGGCCTTGGTAATAAGGTCAACAACCGTCCCAATCAGCTCTCAGGTGGACAGCAGCAGCGTGTTTCTGTTGCTCGTGCACTGATGAATGGTGGTGACGTGATCTTGGCAGATGAGCCCACAGGGGCACTCGATAGCAAATCTGGCGAAGATGTCATGGCAATTTTGCATGATCTCAGCGCACAAGGTCATACCATTATCATGGTCACTCATGATCCAAAGCTGGCAGCGCAAGCGGAGCGTGTGATTGAGCTAAAAGACGGCTATGTCATCGCTGACTATCAAACTGAACATTATAAGCACACAGACAAAAAACCAGAATCTATCCTTGGTGAACATCGAAAAAGTGCTTTTGGTAGCTTTATTGATCGACTGCTTGAAGCATTTAAAATGTCTTTGCTTGCCATGCGCGCGCATAAGATGCGTACCCTACTGACTATGCTCGGCATTATCATCGGTATCGCTGCGGTTGTATCTATCGTAGGTCTTGGACAAGGCTCTCAGCAGCAAATCCTCGCTAATATCAGCTCGTTAGGTACTAATACCATTACCGTCAATGATGGCTACCCTAGAGGCGACCCTAGACGCCGCTATAATGATGACAACTTGACGCCAGAAGACGCCGAAGCGGTCGGCAATCAGCCCTATATTATCAGCGTTAGCCCTCAAGTGAATGCCAACTCTAGCGTGCGCTATCGTAGTATACAAGAGGACGCTACCGTCAATGGCGTTGGCGAAGACTATCTAACCGTCACTGGTGAGACATTGGCATTGGGCCAAGGGTTTGATGCAAAAAGCGTCACATTACGTAGTCAAGATATCATCATCGATGACAATGCTAAGCAGACCTTTTTCTCAGATGTTGATAATCCTATCGGTGAAGTGATACTGGTTGGTAGTGTGCCTGGGCGCGTGATTGGCGTCCTCGAAGAGAGTGATGGTGGCTTTGGCCCCAGTGTGACGACGCCTACTATCTATATGCCTTATACGACGGTGATGTCGCGCGTCACGGGTAGTACCAATATCGACCGCTTTGTAGCGTTGTTAGATGACAGTATCTCTTCTAGCGCCGCAGAGACGGCCATCTCTGACTTAATAGAGAGTCGCCATGGTAAAGATGACTTTGAGTTGCGCAATTCAGACTCTATCCGTCAAACGATCGAGTCGACGACGGGCACGATGACCCTGCTTATTTCATCAGTCGCGGTTATTTCATTGATCGTCGGCGGTATTGGGGTCATGAACATCATGCTAGTCTCTGTCACCGAACGTACCAACGAGATTGGCGTACGTATGGCAGTGGGCGCGCGTCAGAGCGATATCATGCAGCAGTTCCTCATTGAGGCCGTTTTGGTCTGTATTTTAGGGGGACTGATTGGTATCGGACTGGCCTTTGCCATTGGTGAGCTGATTAATAGTGTGGGCGGTGATAATTTCAAAGTTATCTATTCATCAACCTCTATTATTGCCGCTTTTGTTTGTTCGACGTTAATTGGTGTGGTATTTGGATTCTTGCCAGCACGTAATGCTGCCAAATTAGATCCTGTTGAAGCACTTTCTCGAGACTAATAATCGATTATTGACTCGCTTTAGACAGAAATAGAGCAGTCAATATCGATATAATGGCAAAAATTTAAAGAAACTGGAATAAATTGGCAATTTTATAAGAGAATTACACTTTTTTTATCATGTGGGGTTGTAATTGTCATAATAATATATATAATGTGCTCTCACGTTTAGGGATACAAACACTTTAAACGTTAGGGCTGTTAGCTCAGTTGGTAGAGCAGTTGACTTTTAATCAATTGGTCCCGCGTTCGAGTCGCGGACAGCCCACCATATTTAGTTTAATCTTTATTAATCGTTCTACCCTATCCGGTAGTAGACTAATAAAGGTAAGTTTAAAAGACATCGTTAAGATGTTTAGTTTTAGAAAGTTCTTTAGTTAGAATTTTCTCTTGCAGAGTTAGAAAGCATCGCTTTTTTATATACTCTTCAGGGCTGTTAGCTCAGTTGGTAGAGCAGTTGACTTTTAATCAATTGGTCCCGCGTTCGAGTCGCGGACAGCCCACCATATTTAGAAAGCCCAGTTACTATCTTAGTAATTGGGCTTTTTTTCGTCTGAGCTTTTTAAACGTTTTTTTAGCTATTAGTTTCTTAACTTTTATATACCTCTACTTATTATGCTTACGTTTAAACAGTCGAAAGTTATCTCTCTTGCGCCATAGTAGTTTATGTCTGATCGTATCCTTGATGGTACGTGGATGCTTGGGCGCATGAGCGATAAACTCATCAAACTCTGCCTCACTCATCGCCAGCTCTCGTCCATGTGCCATCATCACCATTGACGGTTGTAATGCTTTGATTTTTTTTAACGATTGAACATAGTCTTTAGGGTAATAGACAGGAAATGGTGCTACGAACTTATGGCGCAATTTAATGATTAAATCAGCAGTGTATACTTCGCGACTGGGCAGGTGAAACAAAGACAAATCACGATCCGTGTGACCTGGCGTCTCTAATACTTGCCATTCATCAAAATGTGGCACAAGCTCGCCATCTGTGACAGTGATATCTGGTTTCAGACTTGCCGAGTAATATAGGTTTTTAAATGGTTTACCTTGACGTCTGGCCACATAATATCCTAGATGTATATCTACGAAGTGCATCGTGTGCCCGCCAATACCGCTATACCATTGCTTTTTTTTATCTGCTGAGACAATTAGACAATCAGTCTTTTCTCGAAACTTATTCGCACCACCTGCATGATCCGGATGCATATGCGTGACCACTACTACTTTTAGATCGGTGATAGGTCGTTTTAACGTCGACTTGATATAGTCAAGCACCATCGGTACATCAGCGCGGCAGCAGCCATCTAACAGCATTATTTTATCTGGATATACTGCCAGATAGCTACTCTGGATATATCCTTCTAAACGTACAATTTCACATAGACTCATTGGTGTTCCCTACCTCATTCGTCGTTATTATTGTGAGGCTTTTGTTCAGTTTTATAGCCAATCTTTAGTATAGCGCCCGTCACCACAAATAAAACGACTTTGGGTGAACGCTTGTGACTATATATAGAAGCGATGCGGCACACAAAGACCGTGCAACTAATAATTCTTAATAAAGAACGATTAGAACCTGTATACATAGTTTTATACGTGGCAATTCTCACCTTACCAATAAAAAGCAAAAACCCAGCACTTAGGCTGGGTTTGAGAAAACATTTAGTATTTAGATAATTCGTAAATTACCTATTTATCGACTATGCAAGGTCACGAACCTTTGGCTCACGTTCCCATAGACGAGACTTAGCATTGCTGATAAAGGCATCTAGCTCAGCCAATGGCGTCACAAATTCATCTTTTTCAACTGGAAGTTTACTTAGGATAAATTCATCAGTCGCGCCGCAATAGGCGATGGCTTTGCAATGGTTGTACGCGTCGTTGAACCAATCTAATGCTGAACTGTCTTTTGCGAGCTTTTTAGCTTGGTCAGGCATGATGATACTAACGACGGCATCAAACATCACTGACGGACCACCAGCAAGGCGCTCATCAGCTTGTATGCGTGTACCATCATCCAATACGACTTCTTTGTTAGGCGCTACAATCTTGACGCTAGCACCCTGCGCTTTGGCAGCATCTTCGAACTTTTTGACTTCACTACTATTAGAACCTTCTGCGACTAAGATACCAATCATACGGCCTTTTAGGCTATCAGGCGTTAGGCCAATAGTTTGTACCGCTTTAGAGGTTCCTAAGTCTTGGACAGGTGCAGCTGCATCTGCTGGCTCTGGTAGCTCCATACCCAACGCCGTTGCTACGCGATTGGCCAAGTCTTCATCGATATGAATCAAATGGCTAAGCATACGCGTACGCACATGAGCTGTATCTACTTTACCTAATTCAAACGCATAAGCGGTTGCGATATGTGCTTGTTCAGTTGCGGTCTGACTACGGTAGAACATACGTGGCTGGCTATAATGATCTGCAAAGCTCTCGTCACGTACGCGGCCTTTTACGCCATCATCTAGTTGCTCATGAAATGAGTTGAAACCACGTTTAGCGCTTTCACGAGGACGAGTTGGATCTAGACTTTGCGGCTCATAGAGTACACGCGTCTTAGGCACCTGCATTTGCATATGACCATCTTGCTGATTGTTGGCAAACGGACATTTTGGCGCATTGATAGGAATCTGGGCAAAGTTTGGCGAGCCTAGACGTGATAGCTGGGTGTCTAGATAGCTGAACAAACGACCTTGTAATAATGGGTCATTACTAAAGTCAACGCCAGGTGGCAAATGCGATGGGCAGAATGCTACCTGTTCAGTCTCTGCAAAGAAATTATCTGGATAGCGGTTCAATACCATCTTACCCACGACTTTAACTGGCACCAACTCTTCTGGAATCAGTTTTGTCGCATCGAGATGATCAAATGGGAATTCATTGGCTTCTTCTTCAGTAAATAACTGTACGCCAAACTCCCACTCAGGATAGTCACCGTTGTTGATTGACTCAAATAAGTCGCGACGATGATAGTCAGGATCAGCACCTGAGATTTTCACTGCCTCATCCCATGTGGTTGACTGTACGCCCAATACTGGCTTCCAATGGAAACGTACAAAGGTACTCTTACCGTCTTTATTGATTAAGCGATAGCTATGAATACCAAAACCTTCCATCATGCGTAGGCTACGTGGTAGACCGCGATCACTCATCAGCCAAATTAGATTGTGCATCGTTTCAGGGCTTAACGAGACAAAATCCCAAAACGTATCATGAGCAGAAGCTGCTTGCGGGAAACCACGATCTGGTTCTGGTTTTACGGCGTGAATCAAATCTGGAAACTTCATCGCGTCTTGGATAAAGAAGATTGGCATATTGTTACCAACGATATCCCAGTTACCTTCTTCTGTGTACATTTTCACAGCGAAACCACGTACATCACGTGGCGTATCTTTTGAACCTTTGTTACCCGCTACCGTTGAGAAACGCGTAAATAATGGCGTTTGCTTACCTGTTTCGGTCAATACTTTAGCAGTCGTATATTCTTCTAGTGATTCTGTCAGTTCAAAATAACCGTGTGCGGCACTACCTCGAGCATGGACGATACGCTCGGGGATACGCTCATGGTCAAAATGATTGATTTTTTCACGTAATACAAAATCCTCTAATAGCGTCGGTCCACGTGAACCTGCTTTTAGAGAGTTTTGGTTATCAGCGATTGCCACACCTTGTTGAGTGGTTAATACTTTGGTGTCACCGCCTGCACGCTGATGGGTTTCACCACCATTGCCACGTTCCGTATTCATGTTTTTGGCGGGGTCCGTATGATCGATATTATTATTCATAAAAAATCCTAGCTAATAGATTGAGAGTGCTCTTTTAAACCACTAAAAGAGTGCCTACACAGGTTTGATATCCTTTGAGATAGTGGTGACTTCATCTGTCATTTATTTATCTGTGTTTCCAGCATTGCCGAGCGTTAAATTGATACCGCACTAAAATTCGTAAAGGAATAATAGGCTTAGGACTTATACTACCCAAAAAATAAGTCAAATATAGTTGCGTATATAGTAAACCTTGTTGATGTTTGGTTAAGGTCTATAGACGCTATAAGCCAGCTGCTTTAGTTGGTCTTAAAGGCGCATAAACGTTAACAATAGAATCTTGTAATGTAGTTATTCTTTAAGGTATGCTTTTTATGAAGTATCAGAGACTATTGATAAATAAATTGGCATGGTTTTAGCCTTATATTTATCTTTTTTATGTCGTTGGATTCAGATAATTTCGTTACAAGAAAACCGAGCGCAAGCTATACATTGGTATAGTTAGCGAGGATGACAATGTAGCGGGTTTATAGGGATTTGATGATGCGACTATTCTTATATAACTATAAGGCTACCTACCATGTTACCAACTCTAAACTCCCCGACTAAAAAACCTTATCACTCATTGTTAGTAGGCGCGTCAATGGGTCTAATGGCATTAACGTTCAGTCAAACGGCTGCTGCTATCACGACCAAAAACGTAACTTATACGGTCGATGATAAAGCGTATGAAGGCTATTACGCCAAGGCAGATAAGCCAAACGCACCTTTTATCTTATTGATTCATGATTGGGACGGTCTAACTGACTATGAGCGCAAACGTGCTGACATGTTAGCGGCTGAAGGCTACAACGTATTGGCAGCCGATATGTTTGGACAAGGCATTCGTCCTACTTCTATCGAAGAAAACAAACGCCTAACTGGGGAGCTATATGATGATCGTAATAAAATGCGTCGCATATTGGCAGGGGCACTGACAGCAGGACAGCTACAAGGCAATGATGTGCGCAAAGGCACGACCATGGGTTATTGTTTTGGCGGTACGGTCGCGTTAGAGTTAGCACGCTCAGGTTTTGAGCAAAAAGCCTTTGTACCCTTCCACGGTGCCTTTGACATTCCAACTGGTCAAAGTTATGACAAGACCACTGGAGAAATCCTAGTATTTCACGGTTCTGCTGACCAATCTGTCTCGCTAGAGAGCTTTGCCACTTTGGGCAAGACGTTAGAAGCAGCTAAAGTCCCTCACGAAATGGTCACTTATAGTGGCGCACCACATGCCTTTAGCGTATTTGGCAGCGACAGATATGATGCCCGCGCCGATGAGCGCTCTTGGAAACGCTACTTGGATTTTTTAGCAGAAGAATATAAATAATCTAACTGCACAAGTCGAATAAGTAATAATACAAGCAAGCCCAAACAAAAAGACACCTTAATAAGATCCGATAACGATCCATTGAGGTGTCTTTTTTTATACAGTCTTAAGCATTTAATTCTTACGAAATACCAATAGCTGGTTATTAGCAGGCATCGCATATGTTTTCGAAAGCTGTAGATGATGAGCATTTGCTAGACTGATAATATCTTCTTTATCACGAATGCCGCTGTCAGGATTACCTGCTCTCAACATCGCATCAAATCGCTGATTCCCTTCACTGGTATATTTGCCATTTTCGTTAAATGGTCCATAGACAATCAACTTACCGTCAACAGGTAGCGCAACACTAGCCAATGCAAATAACCGCTCAACCAAAGCCCAGCTAATGATATGCAAAGTATTGGCTGTAAATATTACATCATAAGGTTTGTCTACATAACTGCTATTTAAATGACCACTATCTAAATGACTACTAACAGGTACTGAGTCATGCGCCAAATCAAACGCTAATGGCGAATATAGATTGGGTGCAGGATAAGCATTGTACCAAGCAATGATATGGCGGTGATTACTAATCACATCGCTGGTTTGCCACTGTATCTCAGGCAGATTAGGCGCAAAGTAAACACTATGCTGACCTGTCCCAGAACCAATCTCTAGCACATGATTAAAGCCTTGCAACTCTGTTTGAAGTACTTTTAGAATAGGCTGCTTATTATTTTCACACGCTTGAGAAAATGGCAATACAGAAATATCTACTTTACTATTTGGATTATCACTATCTAGATTATCGTCATGCATCACCATCCTCCCAGACCGTTTGTTATGCTAAGCGTTGGTAGCAATAGATTAACAAGCACTGTCTAATACTGCCTGACTACCAAACAACTGACTACTAGTAAATACCCGCCTCTACCCCAGCAGCCAACATCATAGCAAACTCTTCTACCTGCTCAGCAAAGCTATCTTGCCAATCGCCTTGTAGTATCAGCGCCTCTTGAATCCATGACCAACGTAGCCCCGTTGTAATCGTTTTGAGCGCAAGCTTGGTACCTGTACCATCATGCCCTGCCCGTATATATACCGCAAATGGCATCCCCTGCTTTTCTTCTAGCACGGGATAATAGCAACGATCAAAAAAGTCCTTGGTCAGTCCTGCCATATACGCCAGATTCTCAGTCGTACCTAGCAGTAGCGCATCAGCAGCCAATATATCCTCAGGCTGCGTATCCTGTGGTGATTTCAAAATGACAGTGATATCTATATCAGGATGATTGGCACCGTCATAAGCTGCCTGCGCCAATTTCTGAGTATTGGGCGATGGCGCATGAGCAACGATAAGTAAAGTCTTAGTGGACATATTAGGCTTCTGTGCCATTATTAAATACTAGATTTTGAGTAATGGCAGGATCCAAGCTATTGCCTACTGGACAAGTCAACGCGGTTTTATAAAACCGTTTTAAGGTACTCTCATCCAGTGCCTTCGAAAAATTGACCACAACGTGTATTTCACTTACACGTCTTGGTTTGGCAGCCATGACTTTGGTGACCTCTGCGGTCGTACCTGAGATATCGATATCCATCGCTTCGGCTTTGATACCGATAATCGTTAAGATACAACTACCCAAACTGGTCGCTAGCAAATCAGTAGGAGAAAACGCTTCGCCTTTACCGTGATTGTCCGTCGGCGCATCGGTAATTATTTGATTATTCGACTGCAAATGGATAGCTTGTGTGCGTAAATTGCCTTGATAGGTTACTTTTGAGGTTGTCATAGGGCTTCTCTTTGGTAATTATTTTTAATAGATTACTGCTCTATCAGAAATGTATATAGCTCACTGATGAACAATTATTCATTTTAAAATATTGGCTAAAATATATAGTTTCTGGGTTATTCTTATAAGAATAAATGATGGATTTATTCTAAGCTGCCTGATAAAGACTCCCACTTTGTTACGCGTTCTCTAATATGACTCATTGCAATTTCAGCGAGTTGTGTAATTTTTTCCTGATTTCTTTCGGCCTGTTCCCAGTAATCCGCATATTTTCCACCATCAGCAGGATCTCTAAACTGATATTGTATAGACTCTGATCGACTCTCTTTTTCTATCATCTGTATTGACTTATATATATTCTCTGGATAAAAAGGTCTTTTCTTTTCACGCACGAAATAGAGTTCTCGTAAAGCTTCATAATATTTATCAAGCCTTTCTGTCTTTGTTTCTTCATCTGACTTGCTTGGGTCTACGAAATCCATCATAGGCCTTAAATTAAGGCTTGCATCTCTTACATCAACTAATAGAGCAGAAAGCTCTGATAAAACTTGATATTCTTTTTCATACCTGAACCCATGGGTATTTATCTGGGAAGAAAGTTCAGCACGGGCAGTCTCAAGATGCCTAGCATGATCAAGCTTAACTGCTTCAATTTTTCTGGTTATTGCACCTATATCCTCTTTAGTAGCCAAATTCTTTCCCTTCTCGAAAGAATAACTAAATAAATATTTTCGAAAAAAGAAAATACAACTAATGGCTAAAAGCACAAGTATTTGCAGAAATAAAATTATAAGTTCCAAATCTTTTCCTAATAATATTTTATATTCAGCAGCATGCTGACCCAAGCGTAGTAGTAGTACTATTTTTTGCTATAACTCTTGTACGACTTGGCAACTAGTTGGTTAATATCTGTTGCTAGAATTTGAGCTTTTCGCATTGTGTCTTGAACGGTTTCCCAGTTCTCCCAATGTTGCTCCCATTTATCTTTACCTACAATGGCTTCAAAGTTAACTACCGTTGGATCTTGCCACTGTTCATAAATAGATAGCCTCTCTATTCGTTGCTTTAAATCTATGATCCCTCTAGATTTAGGTGACAGCTTTGCATCACTAATAATCCAAGAAGCCCAAGGCTTATTACCTTTTGACTGATTGCATTTACCACATGCTGGTACTAGGTTATGAATTTCTGATATGTAACCAGTAGGCAATTTATTTATAACAAGTGGCCTTAAGTGGTCCCATTCGGAAGCCGTAGAACCACAATAAGAGCACTCAAATTTATCATGATCCATTCCAAGAATTTCTAAAGCTTCTTTCACTTGTTCGTTAGTAGGTAGTACAGTGGGAATAATCGAATTAATGAATGCATTCGTTATACTAGATGATCTTCCTGTAATCTTCATCGAAGTAGGCATTTTGAATAATGATAAATATTCCATAACTTTTTGCTAAAAAATTTATTAATTTTAAAGTTAGCATTAATGTCATAAATCAACAATATAAATATATTAAAAAGTCCACTTTAGTAGCTTCTTACTAACAGATAAAGAAATTAAGTTATGAAGAACATTAAAATAAGAGGTCTAAAGCTGAGAAAAGCGATGGTAATCGATTAAACAAACTAAATACATAAAAATTAATATACGAGTGCAAGTTCAGGCTAGACTGACTCTAAGCCACCATCCCAACCTAGCCTTTTCAGACTATTTGTTAACTAAATCTCGCTAAGATATATGTCTAATAACCTAAAAGTAGTATCAGTAAGCCCTAAAATAACGAAAAGCATAAATAGTATGAGTCGCTATTAAGTGCCACATAATAGTGAAGATCCAGTCCAATAGTCACTAGTAGAAATCTTTTATCGAAAAAACCAACTGCAAGGCATCAATAGTTAAATAAAATCAGTAAAAAAGGAAAACTCTATTCCACCTAAAACCTTTTGACCTACCCTCTACACTGGCCAAACGCTCCAGCCTATCTACAGATTATGCTATTCTATATTGGATATATATAAGCATTTATTTAGTTTTAGCAAATTTTTTAGTTATTGCTAATTAAATTATAAATCCAGACTTAAATACTTTGAATAGGCGTCCCATATGTTTATAAAAAAACATTCCTTTCATTTATCTATTTTTACCATGATACTTATGTTTTGCAGTAATGCACAAGCTGAAACTCATCAAGATAAAATCCAAGTAAAGGTATTTATCGCGGCGATGTTTGAAATTGGTGAAAATAGCGGAGATAAAGCAGGCGAATTTCAGCATTGGTATAATCAATATTTTACAGATAGTAAGCCTATAAAAGTAGCAGGTGCCCATAGCCCAGTTTATTGTAACTCAGAAGGTGTCTGTGGTTCAGTATTAGGTATGGGTAAAGTAGGGTCTTCAGCGTCCATGCAAGCAATCACACTTTCTCCTAAATTTGACTTTAGCAAAAGCTACTTCGTTCTAAGCGGTGTCGCAGGAACACCACCGAGCAAAGGCACGATAGGTGATGTAAGTTGGGCGTCTTGGCTCGTAGATTATGACTTGGGTCACCGCTGGAAAGCTGAAGAAGGTGAAAAAGGCGCACCTACGTTTACACCCCGCAAAGGCTATGAAGATATTCGCCGCTATCAACTTAACTCTGAACTGCTAAAATGGAATCTACATCTCAGCCAGTCAGTTGCTTTAAAAGATTCAAAAGAAGCCAGCGCCTATCGAATGAAATATCCTGATGCAGCAGCACGACGGAGCCCAGCTATCACCGTAGGCACTCATATGACAGGAGATACTTTTTTTCATGGGCCAGGGCTGTCAAAACAAGCTCAATATATAGCTGAGTTATATAATGCAGATGATTACGTTATCACTGAAATGGAAGCCGCCGCAATAGCACAAGTACTTAACAGAACGGTAGGTATTGAACGCATAATGAGCTTACGTGGCGCAGTGAATTTTGACCAAGGTAATCCAAATGAGACTACGCTTCAACATCTAGATCCAGCTCCAGGAGAAACAGCTGGTGGCTTTGCGGAAACAGTAGAAAATATAGTACTAGTAGGATCAAAAACTGTCGATCACATCGTTGATAACTGGGATGTCTGGGAAAAAGGTGTGCCAAAATTCAAAAAAGAATAAAGAATAAAGAACTCCAAGATAAATTTTAAGTAGTACAACAGACAGTTAATAGTTAGCAGTCAGTAAGTAGTTTCTAGAGTGGGTTTACGCTCATTCTAAAAACTGCTATGGCTAAAAGCTCTACTACAAATATAGCTCTTCCATTTCAGCTTCATTAGAAAATGATTAAGTCCTTGATCCACTTAAACTCTTTAGATAGTATATGATTAAGTAAGTTATAAGATTCTTCATTGATATAGACCTCTATTCTATCTAAGTTACTCAAAAGATGACAACATCACTCCGCTCAATAATTAAGACACTGTATCACTCGTAGTAAGAACATACCTGTTCCAATATTCCTTCCTAATACTTTACAATTATTTTTATCAACCATACCAAAAATATGATGGCGCATATTATTATGTGATTTGTCGCTCATAGAGTCTGTTGTCTAAGCATAGTCTAATGTATTTAGTATACGCAGTGGCACAAAATTGCGTAATAAAAAATATCTCTTTATTAGATAGCTTTAAAAAATCCAGTACCAAACCGCGCACAAAGAAAAGCCCCTGATACTGACGTATCAAGGGGCTAATCAAGGATAGAGAGCTGAGGAACGAGAAGAGCGCCGTTAAGGCAAAGCATTGCTCTACTAGGCAGCACAAGAGCTATCTACAGGCATATCCTTCCGTCTTGCACTACGGACGACTGTCTTCCAGACAGTCGTTACTCCTTGCTCATCTTTAAATAGAACTTACTACGTAGGTCACCAGGAATAACAAACCGCACGCAAAGAAAATCCCCCGACAAGCTAATGTCGGGGGATTTTCAGAATAGAGAGCTGACGATGACCTACTCTCACATGGGCGAACCACACTACCATTGGCGCTACGATGTTTCACTTCTGAGTTCGAGAAGGGATCAGGTGGGGCCATCGCGCTATTGTCGTCAGCAAAGGGGGTTAGATATGAGTCTGTTATTTTTATTGTTTGACTATAAATGTTTAGTT